>NZ_JAODOO010000014.1 GCF_025398335.1 Clostridium sp. CX1 | reverse complement strand
CGCTGCCGCGTTAGCATATTTTTTTATGCTAATGCGACAGCCCCTTTTGGACTTTTATTAAAAAACTATCTTTGATTTTTCTTTTTTTCAAATATCTCCTTTAATGTTTCTGCATATGGCGGTGTAGCTATTCCATATTCAGTTACAATACCTGAAATCAAATCATTATCAGTAACATCAAAGGCTGGATTAAATACCTTAACTCCCTTTGGAGCCATTGGCTCTTTGTACCACATTTCTGTAACTTCTTCCGCTGGTCTTTCTTCTATCTTAATATCAGCGCCAGTCTTTGTATTCATATCAATAGTAGAGGTTGGAGCACAAACATAGAAAGGTATGTTATATCTTTTTGCAACGGTAGCTACTACTGAGGTTCCAATTTTATTAGCGGCATCTCCGTTAGCAGCTACACGGTCACAGCCTACAAATATGGCGTTAACCCAGCCATTTTTCATTACTGTAGCAGACATGTTATCACATATCAAAGTAACATCAAGTCCAGATTCACTTAATTCATAGGCAGTAAGTCTTGCTCCCTGAAGAAGAGGTCTTGTCTCATCAGCAAAAATCTTGAAATTATACCCTCTTTCATGACCTAAATACATAGGTGCAGTTGCAGTTCCATATTTGACTGTAGCTAATTGTCCTGCGTTACAGTGGGTTAAGATACCATCACCAGGTTTAACAAGGGTTAGTCCAAACTCTCCAATCTGCTTACATACCCAAATATCTTCTTCTCTTATGGCAACTGCTTCATCATGAAGTAATTGTTTAATTTCTGAAATAGACTTGTCTTTATTTCCTTTTACAACCTTATCCATACGGTCCAGTGCCCAAAATAAGTTAACTGCTGTGGGCCTTGAAGATGCTAGATAACTTTTTGCTTCACTAAACTGTTTATAGAAATTATCATAATCACTTGTATCAACCTTCTCAGCGGCAAGGTATACACCAATGGCAGCAGCAACACCTATAGCCGGTGCTCCTCTAACTTTAAGTAAATAGATAGCATCCCATATATCTTTTATATCTGTAAGTTTTAGTATTTCTGTTTTTCCAGGAAGCTTTGTTTGATCAATAATGACTAAGGCATTATTTTCATCATCTAAAGCCACTGTATCGTACTCTGTAATTAGTTTTTCCTTATCCATATTATTATTCCTTCCTTTATATAAGTTATAGCAGCAAGGCTTTTATCTATACATTTCAATAACTTCATTAATAGCCCTTCTGTAATCCGCTCCAGTTTTGAATTTATCTCTATTAATTATATAATTTTTAGCCAAGGTAATTACCATTTTCTCTGCCCTAGCTCTCTTACCTTCATCCGGAATGGTAGTAATATCCTTAACATTTGCCATACCTACAGTTCTTCTTATAGATTCAAGGCCTGCAACCCCTGCAGTGTCTGCTAAAACAGTGTCTAAATACCAATCCAGGAAGCCCTCTCTTTTAGCCATTATTTCCGTTACGCTCTCTTCAAATTTTGCTCTAAACTTAGCTATAAACTTATCTACAATCTCTTCTATAGTATCAAGAACCCAGCGGCAGAATTTTTCCTTTTCCTCTTTGTTATCAATAGTTGCATCTCCATTACACCAAGTAAAGAACATATTAGCAATAACATTGCCTACGTCATATCCTATAGGTCCAAAGAAGGCAAACTCAGGATCAAAGATAAAGGTATGTTCCTTATTTATAAATATAGAGCCTGTGTGTAAATCTCCATGAATTAAAGCTTGAGCATTATTCATAAAATCAAATTTTAGTTTAGCTGCTTCAAGGTGAAGCTTTTTATCTTCATACAATTCCCTTTGAACGAACTCTGCCACCGGCGGGAATACATTATTTCTATGATTGTAATCAATATATGGTTCACTATATACTAGATCCTCCGTAATCTCACAAAGGTCAGGATTAATAAATTCCTTAACTAATTCCTTCTTTTCTTTATGGTTCATAACCACGTCTGTTGTAGGCAGCAAGGTATTTACCATAAAGGTTGTTATATCTTCTGCAAACTTTGGATATATTTCGTGGTTTACTAATCCAGTACGCATCATAGTATATCCAACCATATCTTCCATAATAATTGCACACATTACCTCATCATAAAGATATACTTTGGGAACAAGGCCTGGAGCATAGCTTTCCTGCAGCTGCAGTATTTTTGCCTCTATTCTGCCCCTATCCGTAGAAAGCTTCATTTCCTTTGATATTCTAAGCTGTTCTGCTGCCTGTTTTACAACAATGGATTTGCCGGATTTAGTATCCTTTACTCTGAACACATAATTTATATTGCCATCGCCTATCTCCTTAGCCTCTAATTTGGCATCATCCTCAAAATAATGAAGCTTTTCCTGAACATATTCTCCTACATCCTCAGTTTTCATTAAAAAATAAGCATCAAATCGAGACATAATCTTTCACCTTTCCTTTCTTAGGTATATTAAATTTTTTTCTAGTTATCTTTCTTAGTGGCATAAGTAAGTGCTAAAGCTATTGCCAGTACTGCACCCTTTATAATATCCATAGCATAATATGGAACGGACATCATAATTAATCCATTTTCCAGCATACCCACTAGTACCGCCCCTGCCAAGGTACCTAATGCATTAGGCTTACCAGCTCCGGCAACGGAGAAACCAATATAGGCTGCTGCAACTGAAGGCATTAAATAAGCAGCACCGGCGTTAACCTGAGCAGTACCAACTCTTGCAGCAATCAATATACCTCCAAGGGCTGCAAAGGTTGCAGACAATAAGTATGCTAGTATTCTATATTTATTAACAGGAATACCGGATAATCTTGCTGCTTCCGGATTTCCTCCAACTGCGTACATATATCTTCCATACTTGGTATAGTTTAAAAAGAAATGTGCAAATAACACTACTATAAACATAATTACAATAATCCAAGGCTCCTTACCTAAAGCTCTAAAGGCAGGTGGCACCAACCCTAAAGCAGCCTGGCCGCTTTTCATCATCATACGTTCAGTAATAGCACCGCCATTTGAATAGGTCATTGCTACCCCTTGAAACATAAACATTGTAGATAGGGCTGCAACCATATCTGGTATCTTCATTTTTACTATTAGAAAACTGTTAATTAATCCGATAACTAGACAAATTACTATAGAAAGAATAATAGAGGTGGTTATACTCATGCTGTACCAAACAAACATTGACATAACTAAGAAATCTGCAAAGTTTGCATTAGCACCAATTGACAGGTCCATTCCATTGACAGTTAATGAATAAGTCAAGCCTATTGCAATTATGGCTGTGATTGATATGCTTCTTACAATGGTTATCATATTATCATAGGTTAAGAAAATACTTGAATTTTTAGCACTGTTCCAGTTGGCAAAGGTAAAGAATATAAATAGTATTATTATTGTTATAAAAGTACCCCATTTAGTAATAAACTTCATCAAGGATTTGCTTTTCTTCTTATCTTCAACTATTTCTTCTTTCATTTGATTGTCCTCCCATTGAATAATATAACAGCTCCTTCTCATCGGCATCTGAAATGTTGTCCAATTCCTTAATAATCTCCCCATCAAACATTACATACACTCTGTCTGCGATGGATAGTATTTCTTGAAACTCACAGGTTGCATATAATATGCCTTTTCCCTGTGCCGCCAACCTTTCAATCAGTTCATACATTTCCCGTTTTGCCCCCACGTCGATACCCTTTGTAGGCTCATCAAAAATATAAATTTCCGACTGAGAATTCAGCCATTTTCCTAAGACCACCTTCTGCTGATTGCCTCCAGACAGTAATGCAACTATTTGATTCTCCGATGGGGTTTTAATTCCTAGATTGCTAATCATCGTACGGGCATCCTTTTTTTCCTTGTTTTTATCAACTACAGAAAAAGCTTTAGCATATTTCTTTATGGCTGCAATGCTGATGTTTCGATATATAGGATCAGTAATTAATACTCCTTCCTTTCGCCTTTCCTCCGGTACAAGGGCAAAGCCGCATTTTACTGCTCCACTAGGATCTTTATATCTAACTTCTTTTCCATTTAACTTTACAGTACCGCTTTTTTGCTTTAAGGCACCAAATAGTGTTTTACAAAGCTCCGTTTTTCCAGCGCCAACTAACCCTGCTATTCCAACTATTTCTCCCTTATTGATTGTTAAGTTTATGTTTTTAACCAGATTATTTACCTCTGTAAGATTTTTCACTTCTAATAATACAGGCCCAATTTGAACCTGCTTTTTTATATATTGGTCTGTAAGCTTTTGCCCCAGCATTAACTCAACTACTTTACTCTGCTCTAATTCTTCTGTAATAGGCATACTGCTAATCACTTGACCATCACGCATTATGGTGATTGAATCGCAGATCTCAAACAATTCACTAATTCTATGGGATATAAATACTACAGATACACCTTCTTTTGCTAACTGACGAACAATTCTAAAAAGTTCCTTTGTTTCTGAATCGGATAAAGGAGCGGTAGGCTCGTCCAAAATCAACACTCTGCATTTTTCTACTACACACCTAGCAATAAGCACCATCTGTTTTTCTGACAAGGTCAAGTCTGAAGTTAACCGTCTAACATCAAGGTTCACATTTAACTTTTTTAAAGTCTCTTTAGCTGTTGCCCGTATTTTTTTCCAATCAACTAGATGTTTTTTATCCATTTTGTTTACAATAGAATCAAACATAACATTCTCTGCAACAGTAAGATAGGGAATCAAAGCTGTATCTACCTCTTGGAACACAATCTCAACACCGAGATTCTTTGCATCTTTAGGGGATCGGATTTCAACCGGTCCCCCATCTATAAAAATCTCTCCTGTATAATTTGAATTGGCACCGGCTAGTACTTTCATTAAAGTTGACTTGCCTGCACCATTGGCACCAATCAGTGCATGGATTGTTCCTCCCTCAAGGTTGAAGTTAACATTAGACAAAGCTTTAACTCCTGGAAATTCAATAGAAACATCCTTCATTTCCAGTTTAATTTTATCCATTTGCTTCACCCTCACATATAAATTAAGTAATGGTTTTCACTTTTACAATTTAGTTACCATTTGCTTTTTTTACTTCGTCTATCCAAGTCTCTTTAAGCGCACCTTCTTTTGAATTAGGATCTCCCCATCCATTAATAACTGTTTTAAGATTTGTCATATTAACCTCTGAAGATAACTGTGTGGTTTTAACTAAATTTGCATTTAAGTTAAAATACTGTGGAGTTTCTAGATTTAAGAATTTCATAGCTAATAATCTAGTGTCAACGATACCAATTAATTTAGGGTCAACAGCAGCTGTAGATTTCCATACTTCTTTATTTTTAAGCATTAATTGAATATCATCATTGGATATATCAATTGTATACATAGGGATATCTGTTCTCTTAGCATCGTTTAATGCCTGTAATACACCTTTTGCCAGCTCATCATAGCAGCCCCAAATAGCATCTACAGATCCTTTTGGATACTTAGGTAAAATAGCAGCAGTTTTGTTAGTCATATCACCACGAGCATTTGCTGTATCTGATGGAGCAATAACTTCTACGGTTTTAATTTTGCCTTCCTGTTCTAATTTTGTATAAACAACATTACGTCTATCTAGAGGAGGTATTCCAGGTCCCATAAAGGTCTTTAACACTTTCATAGGATACTTTCCACCGTTCTTTTCAAACTCTTCCATCATAAATCCCAGTGATAAGCTTGCTAAAGCACTATCATCCTGTGCTGTTGAAGTTACACCTTCAAGTAATTGACCTTTTGCATCACCATCTTTAAATGGCATACTATCGAAGGTAACTACTTTCATTCCTTTATCTATGGCAGGTTTTAACATATTATAGGCATAGGATAGTTGAGCATGGGAAACTATAATTCCGTCATATCCTTTTTGAATACATTGAGCTGTAACTTCTTGAGCTTTGGCATCATCACCATCTGTTACGAAGGTATCAACTGCAAAACCAAGTGCCTTACCCTCTGATACGCAGCCATCTAAAAATTGTTGAGTATGATCACCTGCTGCAAGGTTACGAACAACTGCAACTCTTTTGCCCTTTAGAGCCTTAGCATAGGAAGCTGTGTCCCCTGCCTTTGGCGCAGAATCTGATGAGGATGTATCTGCAGTTTTTGTGCCGCCACATGCAGATAAGGATGCACACATTACCGCTGTTAGTACCAAAGCTAATAGCTTTTTCATAGAATTTTATCCCCCTTTTCTTATATACATTATTTATGCATTATTTACCTAATTTAATGTATATTAATATACCCTACATAATATTACAGAAACAATAATGCTTTTACTTAAGCTTTAATGGCTAAAAAACTGTAGATAAATTAGTTTTATACAAATTCATCTACAGTTTTTTGAATCATTAATTATTTAAGTTATCTTTGATAACCAATAGTTCTTCAACTTCGCTAGCGGACAATTCATTTTGCTTTCCAATAACATAACCTGTATACATAAGCACGCCAGCATAATATTCGATTGACTCCATTCTATAGAAAGCTTGATATATATCTTTACCCCAGCTTAATGCACCATGATTGGCTAAAAGTACACCATTATGACTTTTACAGTAAGGTGCAATTGAATCTGGAACTCCTTGTGAGCCAGGAGTTGCATACTTAGCTACTGGCACTGAACCAAGCTGAACAATCGCCTCTGGAAGAATCGGCTTATCTAAACTAATTCCTGCAATAGCAAAGGAAGTGGCGATAGGCGGATGGGCATGCACCACTGCCATAACATCTGGGTTTTCTTCATAAACACGGAAATGCATTTTATATTCAGAAGATGGTTTTAGTTTTCCCTCAATTATTGTTCCATCTAAATCCATCTTTATCATCATGTCCTCAGTCATAAAACCTTTAGAAACCCCGGTAGGAGTTATCCATATAGTATTGGGACCAACTTTACAGCTTATATTTCCATCATTTGCTGCTACAAAGCCTTTTTGGTATATTCTTAAACCAATATCTACTAGTGTTTTCTTAGCTTCAGAATCAGAAGGATAGCTAACACCTTCAATAATCACTTATATCACCTCATAATAGTTTTTGTGGTTTTATTACCTAACGCAAAAAGCCTACAGTTTATTCAAAGATAATTCTGCAATAAGGTAATGCTTTTTTTAAAGCTTCTTTGTCAGAATCGCTAATTGGATTTCCTTTTAGATATACCTTAGTCAAATTATTTAATCCTTTTAATGGGCTTACATCACTAATGTTATTGTTTGTCAAATCAAGAACAGTTACATTAGTCAATTCTTTTAATGGGCTTATATCCTTTATTTTATTGTTGTTCAAATAAACGTTGGATAACTTAGTCAGCCCTTTCAGTGCATTTATGTCACTAATGTTATTTTCATCTAAATCAATTGCACTTAAATTGGTTAACTGCTTTAATCCGCTTATATCGCTAATTTTATTAGTACCTAGTCCAATGCTCTTTAAACTAGTTAATTCTTTTAGTGAACTTATGTCGCTAATGTCATTGTTACTTAAGTAAAGATATTCTAAATTAGACAATCCCCTTAATGAAGTTATGTCATTAATTTTATTGCTGCTTAATTTAAGCTCTTTTAAATTAGTCAAGCCTTTCAGTGTGCTTATATCGTTAATTGTATTAAATTCTAAGCTGAGCCTATTCAAATTAGTTAATCCATTTAATGCACTTATATCAGTAATTTTGTTACAGCTTAAATCAAGGTTATTTAAGTTAGTTAGTCCTTCTAAAAAGCTTATGTCACTTATTTGATTACTAAGTAGGTTAAGAGATTTTAGTTTAGTTAAATTTTTTAAACTGCTTGTATTTACTTCATTATTAATAAGCTCCAGCTCTTCTAGATTAGTTAAATTTTCAATACCGGTAATATCTCTTATTTTTTTATAATCCTCTGTATTTACTTCAAGGTTATATTTTAGACTTGTAATGTTCTTAACATCCTCCTTGTAAAGATCTATACCAAATTTACCTGCAAGACGTCTTACTTCTTCTTCAAAATACTGGTCTTTAAAAACAATTTTATTGTTTGTTGTACTACTGTCATCATCACCTATGGTAGAATCTGTTAAGTCAGCTAAAGTTGACTGGGTAATTCCAGCTTCCCCTCCTAAGATGTTTAATTTAATGAAGTTATTGGCTTTTATGAACTCTTTAGTAACTGCTGTAGGCTTATCACCTATTAGAATTACAGGATTGCCATTTAGAGCGGCTAAAGCGGAGCCACTTAAAGCATCAGCAAACTTTTCAGAGTAAGCCACACATCCATTGTCTAAGCTTATTTTATCTTTAAAAGTGTTTATAATATTTATGTTTCTTTCATACTTATCTGCTCCAACTATCCTTTGCACCTTTGGAAATTTAGAAGCTACAGCATCACTGATTATGTCGCTGCTGCCAAGTACATAGGTTTTTGAAATAGTGTTGGCTGAAATAAAACTTTTAACAGAATCAGGAACTTCATCTCTAGGAACTAATATAATAGGCATATTTAATTTAGCTGCAATAGGAGCTGCCGAAAGTGCATCTGTAAAGTCACTGTCAATAGCTACAATAATTCCGTTATCAGTTCCTATCTGTTCTGCTACTTTTACTGAGGTTTCATTTCTATCCAGCCCACTATACCTTGTAGTCTGTATTCCTAAGTCATTTATATAATTTTCAACAGCTGTACTTACTACAAAGTCACCACCAACTATAAAAACCTCTTTAACATTTAACCTTTTTAACTCTTCTAGCGAATTGGAATCCAGTGAGTTAGACTGTGTAAGCAAAATAGGTGCATTATACTTTTTAGCTAAAGTTGATGCACTTAAAGCATCAGGAAAATTTTCCCCATTAACTATTACTGCATAATCTGAAGTTTTCCAGCCTTCTTTTACAACCTCAGAACAAGTTACATATCTGTCAATTCCCCATAGTCTTTTAGTTTCTATAGCGGAAGCAGCTTTAACATTTGAGGTAGCAGAAACCCCCAATGTTAATATTAATCCGCAAATAAAAACTGATGTCTTTTTATACATAGCACATATCCCCCTTGCAAACTTTAGGTACTTTTATACAATATTCCAATATTACTAATTCTATGCAAATGGGATAATACCCTCCAAAGCCATGCAATAAATCAGTACTTGCCATGATGTTTTAAAAAGAATATCTTGCGCTTATTTTAATCTTATCTTTATATCAGTTCCATTACACCAACCCTGCACCTAATTAAATCTTTTTATGTTATGCCTTTTTATATTATAATAAGGTTAACAATATTTTAAAAAATTTACTAACATTGGAGGAAATAAAATGTTCAATAACAAGTTAGCACTTGTGCTATGTACTATTGGCATAACCTTTTCTATGTCAACTAAAGCATTGGCATCAAACAACACTCAGCGCATCTGGGGTAGCGACAGATATGATACTGCCATTGAAATTTCTAAAAATGGATGGGCTGGTGGTTCAGAGTATGCTGTATTAGCTAACGGCGAAAATTTTCCTGACGCCCTTAGTGCAGCTCCACTTGCTAAAAAATATAATGCACCTATACTATTAAATCCTGGTGCAACTTTAGACAACAGAGTTGAAGATGAGTTAAGAAGACTAAATGTAAAGCAAATGTTTATTATAGGTGGTACTGGTGTTGTACCAAGTGATGTAGAAAAAAGACTTTCTCAACTAAATATTGAAACCACACGTCTTTTTGGACAAGATAGGTATGAAACTTCACTTAAGGTTGCAGAACAACTTGATTTTAAGGGAGAATTAACAGTAGCCAATGGTGAAAACTTTCCTGATGCAATGTCTATGGCACCAATCGCAGCTCAAAAATCTATGCCTATAATACTCACTCCTACAGACAAGCTGCCTGATTCTATAAGTAAATACATAAATAAGGGGAATATCACCAAAACCTATGTAATTGGCGGAAATGATGTTGTAAGTGATAATATTTTTGATACCCTCCCTAATGCTGAAAGACTATATGGGGACAGCAGATATGATACTAATATTGCAGTATTAAAGAAGTTTGAAAGTGAACTGAACTTTAATAAAATCTATATAGCTAACGGTGAAAATTTTCCTGATGCCTTAGCTGGTTCAGTGCTGGCTGCAAAGAATTCATCCTGTGTTGTGATGGTTAGTGATTATTCTGGACAGGCAACTGAGAATTTTATAGCTTCAAAATCATCATCCATATCTCAGACTACAATATTAGGCGGAAGGGGAGCCCTTTCAGATGAAAGAGTTTCAAATGTCTTAAGAACCCGTGGAAATACTTCCGGTAACATTAAAAATGGCGGATCAGTAGCTGAACAAGGAGACTGGCTTTATTATTCATTTGGTATATCCTACGCTGGAGAAAAATCTGACAGCATATATGCATACAAAAAAGATGGTACTTCAAAAATAAAACTAAGTAACAAATTTGGAAAGTATATAAATGTAGTTGATGATTGGATTTATTTTTCCAGGTATGCTAGTCATGATGGTCCAAATGGTATTTATAAAACAAGAGTCAACGGAACAGAAGAAACAAGACTTAATAATGATGATATTTGCAGCTATTTAACGGTAGTGGGTGATAAAATTTATTATGTTACAAACTATAATTATGGTACTTTATTTAGAATGAATACAGATGGCTCCAATAAGGTTGCTCTAGGTAAAGACAGTATCTATTCTGCAGCTGTATCAGGAAACTATATTTATTATCAAAATACAGCGGAACTAAATACTTTATATAAGATGAACTTAGATGGGTCCGGAAAGACAAAGGTAAGTGATGAATATGTTGACAATCATAGTTATATTATTGACAGTGAATGGGTTTATTTCACATCAAATAGTAAATTATATAAAATGAGAACTGATGGTAGTGAAAAGACCAGTATCGGTAATATAGAAACTTGGTACTACAATATATCAAATGGCTGGGTCTACTATGTAGACAAGCAGGACAGCCATTTATACAAAATCAAGGTAGATGGCTCTGAAAATATTAAATTAAGCGATGATAATGCAATTGGAATAAGTGTAGATGATGAATGGATTTATTATTACACAATGGATCCTAGCTCCTATACTGTTAACTCTTTTTATAGAATGCACCTTGATGGTTCTCAAAAGGAATTAGTAGAATAGCTATTTCACTGTCTATCTAACTTACAGAATTAGACAGACTAAAAGCCAATGCTTGGTATGTTAAGCATTGGCTTTTAGCTTTAAGTATACTTATCGGTTTAAGTCCAAATTCATTTAGCCAACTGGTTCTACATTCTTATGTTTTTTAATCAATCCCATTTGTGGAACAGAATATATAGCTAATGCTGCCCATATAAAACCAAAGCTTATCATATCAACTACTGTAAAAGCTTCATGATAGAGAAAAACTCCAATAATCAAGCTAATTGTTGGTGAGATATATTGAATAAAGCCAAGTAGTGACATAGGTAGTCTCTTTGCTCCACTTGCAAAAAGCAGCAGTGGAATAGCTGTAACTACCCCAGAGCCTATAAGTAAAAGGATTACTACCGTGCCTCCCTTATCAAAAGCACCTACTCCACTAAAATGCCTTGATGCTATATATGCTGCAGCAATGGGAGTAAGCATAGTTGTTTCAAGAGTTAAGCCAACTATGGAGCTAGCCTTAACAGATTTCTTCATTGCACCGTATAGTCCAAAGGAAACAGCTAGTCCTAAAGAAATCCACGGAATTCTACCATATTGCAGAGTTTTAATTATAACACCAGCAGCAGCAATAGAAAGAGCAGCCTTCTGCCAATAAGTCAGTTTTTCATTAAAAAACACCATTCCCAAAGCCACTGAGAATAATGGATTAATATAATATCCTAGACTGGCGTCTACAATCCTGCCTGAGTTAACAGCCCAAATATATAACCCCCAGTTAAAGGCGATAAGAATTGATGCAATAAATATGTAAAACATTTGTTTCTTATCCTTTATTATACGCTTTAACTCTTCCCATTGTTTCGTTGCTGCAATAATTATAACTGTAAATACAAAGGCCCATAGAATTCTGTTAGATAAAATCTCTATTGGAAATACGCTATCTATTAATTTCCAGTATATAGGCAAAATACCCCACAATATATATGCAGCAGCTGTATATATTACACCAGCAGTCTTTTCGTTATGCATTTATCTTCCTCCTCTTTTTTATTTATCTTTTGCTTTTAAAGATGCTTGTACTATCTTATTGTTTATTTATAGCAGCGGACCTTTCATCTTTCCTTTTCCATTATATAAATAATGCCAACCAAGTACAATACAGCTATATAATTATTATATGCTAAACACCCAGCTTCATCCATATTATTCTAAAATGTATTATCTAATAGAATAATTTATGCATACCTATATTGTAATGTCACATAAAAAACCTATAGCACAACTATTGCAAGTTGCTAAAAGTCCCTTCAGTTTATATTTATACTGAAGGGACTAATATAGAAATTGCTGCAGTTGTGCCTTCTTTAGCTTAGCTCAAAAAAAATTCCAAAACTTCGGCATTTAGTTTCTAACTAAGTTTTTTTCTTTGCACTGCCATGAGTATAACCAATGACTTCAAAGTCTTTTGATAAAGCGTCTATAAATTCTTTATAAAAAGAGCATTTAGATCTTACACAGGATGATAAGTGTATTGTGGTTACCCCAACCTTTTTCATCCTTTGTGCCCTTGCCACCACCTGCTCCACTGAATCCTCACTACAACCATTACAATGCACAAAACTTACTAATTCTGCTTCACCATCATAATTTTCAAATGAATCTCCTTTATTATTAAAAGCCTTAAAGCAGCCAGAACCGGAACATCTTGTAGATACCTCAAAACAGTTTATAATTCCAACTTTCTTTTTCATAGTTTCCTCGCACATTTTCTTTTTTCATTCATTCTATCATGAAAATGCTTCCAATGCCGTGACACTGGTCACGAAAAACAGAAAAGGACTCCTAATGCCTACCTACTATTTTTCTATACTTTAACGGATTTTATTGTTGTTCAAATAAATGAATGTGTCCTATAAATATAGCTTTATTTCGGAATGAGCTGGATAACTTTATCATCAGCTATATCAGGATTCCCTCTGCCATCCCTATTACTTGTTGTCAGATAAAGTGATCCATCTTTCCCTTGAATAACCTCACGTAAACGCCCATACTCATTCCGGAGCCATGATTCTACCTTCTTCACTACCGTTCCTTTTTCATTCAACGAGATAGCTAGTAGTTGCTGTCCACGCAAAGTAGCAACCAGTAATTTTCCTTGCCATGGTCCTTGATTTACGAAGGTAATACCAGAGGGTGCCCATGTATCTTCTCCACTGTGTATCAAGGGCTTTTGTATAATAACTTCCTTGGAGTCTTCAGATCCTTGAACGAGAGGCCAGCCATAATTGGCTCCTGGTTGTATTATGTTTATCTCATCATGTGCTGACTGTCCATGCTCCGATGCATACAAGACATTTTTTGAATTCCAGGCTAAACCTTGTGGGTTTCGGTGACCTAGGCTATAAACAGGTGAATTAATAATTGGATTATCTTTAGGAACCCTGCCGTCTAATTCTATTCGCAGTATTTTCCCAGCTGTACTTGTTGGGTTTTGTGCCAATGCAGAATTCCCTGCATCTCCTGTTGTTACATATAATTTCTGATCCGGACCTATCTTTAGCCTTCCTCCATTGTGAATTTGGCCCCCAGGAATTTTATCGAGAAGAACTCGGTCAATAGATGCTCTATTGTTGCTTTCAATCAATCTGACAACTCGATTATAGATTCGATTACCTTCTGCATATGAATGCATAACATACATATAATGGTTTTGTGAATAATTTGGATCTAGAGCAATGCCCATCAAGCCGCCTTCTCCCTGACTTACAAAGGGTGCACTAAATGTTATCAGTGGCTGCGGATAAAGTTTGCCACCTTCAATAATCCTAATTGCCCCAGAGCGCTCTGTAAAATATAGCTTACCTTCATAGTTCATCGCTAAGGCCCAAGGTACATATAAATTTTCAGCGATAACTTCAATTTTATAGGGAAATTGCCTTGATGTAATTGCTTTTACTTTGATATTAGCTTCATTACGACCACGAAATATCATATTAGAGAAGATATTATAAATTGTTTTTTTCATACTGTTATCCCCCAAACTTCAATGATTACATGGCTTAATAAAAAGTTACAGGTTTAGGTTACTAAATTTGTTACTTCTTATCTTTATTATTTATCTAATTACCATATTATTCACATATGAGGTTAACCGTACCATCTTATCTTGTTTTATTACTAATCAAGCAGGCACTATATCCTTTTGATTTTTTTATGTACAGGAGCTACTGGCCTATTAATAGGTATTTCATGAAAATTAGGCCCTCCCATAATTAGAAAATTTCTAAGTGCGACAGCATTCTTTGTTTTTAGGTATGAAAAAAGGAGATGTCTCAAAATACATATATGTGCATTTTAAGACATCTCCAAAAATTTTTATTTACTATTATTACTTTTTTAACTTTCAATTTAACACTGACTGAATATATATTCTACAGTGTATTTGCTATATTATTTAAGTCTTCAGCTGACTTTGTCAGACTAGACATTGAAGCTGTTATTTCTTCTGTTGAAGCTGCCTGCTGGCTGGATAATTCAGTTATGTCATTTATCTTATCAGACATTCTATCGTTTTGCTGCTTTATTGATTGCAGTATATCCGTTATTTTTGTAACAGATGATTTACTGTTAGTTGCCATCTTTCTTATTTCTTCAGCTACAACAGAAAAACCACGACCATGCTCCCCTGCACGAGCCGCCTCAATAGCAGCATTTAAACCTAATAAATTTGATTGGGATGCTACTTCTTCTATGAACTGTAAAATATTATTAGTCTTTCCTATTTGTTCTGTCACATCGTCACTATATCCTCTTAGGTCTTCTATAGATTTTGACAATTCATTTGCTGAGTTAGCTATTTCCTCTGATGTTGCTACTATTTCTTCTGATGTAGATACTAAATTATCACTAATATTATGCAATACATTTACATTTTCAACTACAAGACATATTATGCATAATCCTATCACCTTTTCCCCATCTTTTATAGGTGATATATAATTTCTAAATGACATGCCCATTATGCTTTTGTCTATTGTCTCTGATATAACATTTCCTTTCAGTGCCTTTTCAAAACTTTGAGCTATATACGGCGGCATAACTTCTCTCATAGCTTTGCCTTTTACTTGTTGATTAGCAGAGTTTTTGCCTTGGTATTCGTAAATACAAACTGTTTCTTCATCTGTTATACAGAACACTAGATTGTCTCTAGGCAACATTGCTATAAACACAGGTGCAATTTCATCACAGTACCTTCTTAATATTTCATTTTCAATCATGATAGGCCCCCCCTAAGTCTTATAAACTTTTTATTTTTGCAACATATATTTGTTTTAGTATATCCATTACCCCGCAAATTGTTAATACTTTAAAAATAAATGACAATATTGTTGTTGCCTTTAACATTTTCTCCATATATGATTATAAATTAACGAACAACATTTGCCAATAAATAACACCAATTTTGGTATAACATAATTAAAAAATTTTAAGCCAATACTTAGTGTTATTAAGCATTGGCTTAAAATTTTTTAAAGTTATGGAATTGATACTCCTTTCAGAAATCCTAGTGCTTAACATTCTCTTTTATCAATTTCATAAATATTTCAGGAGTAACTACTCTTACTGTAGGATTTTGTTCTAACTTTTTTACCACTTCTTCTACATTACTAACACCTTTGCTCCAAACATGAACATAAACAAAGCTATAAGCCTCCGGACTAGTAACATCAATTTGTCCTAAATTAACCCTATCATTAATTTTTCTTACTAATTCATCTTCATTTTGAATACCACTCCAAAGCAAATCCCTACAGGAAACTAAAGGCTTATTATTAGACCATAAAATTTTTCCATGATAGTTATCGTGCCTGTGGTAATCCAGATAAAATAATCCTTGGATATTTGATTTTTCAGTAAACTTATCCCAAAGGTCAATTTTATTAAAAGCTGAATCGTCTATAATTGCTACATACTTTTCCTGCAATTTTTCCATATAATCATTTAATGTATTAATATAACTGTTTAATTTATTACTGTTAAATTTACTTGGATACATATATCCATTTCCAGAAGGTGAAACAATAAAGTTATTGTTAGTCTTTTTAGTATTTATGGCTTTATAGTATAGGTTGAAAACAGTAGGAGACAGGTAATATAAAGAAGGACTCATAGACCATCCTAAATTGAGCTTATCTTTATTAGGAAAGCCAAACCATTTAGAAGAACCATAGTTAATTCCAAGATTCCACTGCTGATTATCTCCATCAGACATGATGAAAGTTACATAATGAACATTATCTTCTTTAGGAATTGTTAATGAAGTTTTTTTAGTGACAGGTAATGAGGGAAAAGCACTTAATGTAGTTAAGTTATATGACCAATCTGCAGCAACTACACTTACACCATGTTTCGATGCTGTGCTTACATTAGTAAATTCATCGGGACCCCAACCTAAACATATAGCATTATCCTTCATAGAAGAAAATATCCTATCTCTTAGAGCTGTATCTTTTATACTATCCTCATAAAATACCAAGGACTTTGTCATTACAGCATAATCTCTTAATGGACTAGCTTTATCAGGAGAAAGCTGAATTACCAGTGAATGATTTAATCCTTTGTTCCATAGGTTATCATAAGCCCAACTCTCACCTGTATTTCTACAATCTCCAATAATTTTTGTAATGCCCTTTTGCCTTACTTTAGATTCTATAGATTCATCAATAGCTATAGCTTTATTTAACGAAGCAAGAGAACAGGCATTATTTATTGAGGGATCCTTTTGTGCTTTTTTACTATAAAGCACATATCCATCTATGTAATCTTTATATATGGTTAGTAATTCCCAGGGATCTGAAAGGATTTTATAAGAAACCTTATAATTATCTTTTAAGTCCTGAAGCCATATCTTATAATCAGGCTGGGAAGAATTAAGTGTATATATTTGAGAAGAACAATGGTTATTAACTACCCCTTGAAGGGTAGTTACCATTGTTCTTTCACTAGGTGTCATTGAATCTTGAGAAACAACATACAAAGACGTAGGAGTTATTGAATTTTTTATATAGCTAGAAGTATTTTCTAAGGTAGGACTAGCAGAAAAAGCCGCTGTGCTGCTAGTACTGGAAGACTTTTTCCACTGGCTCCATTTTACATTAAAGGAATCTCCATTTTTTTGGCAGTACTCATAAAACTTTTGTAAAAAATTCATTCTTTCATCACTATAAAAAGATTCTTCAGTGCTTTCTTTATAGTTTGCCAATGCTATTTGTCTTTTTATAATATTATCCGCATTAACTTCTTTATAGTTTCTAGTCATATCATACATAATCATAAAAGTACTAGTTCTTCCTATGCCCTGCTTACAATGGAAGTGTAACCAAGAATCTTTAGGTAGAGTTTTTACAGATTCAATGAAATAATCAACCATGTCATCTGTAGGTATTCCACCATCTCTAACGGTTATTCTATTATAGGATAGAGAATTGGATGTAACAAGCTGTTTTTCATCTTGAACCTTTGTTGGAGTTATTGTTACCTTTGGATGATTATAAAAACTAATAGGCTCATTTAATTTAATACTTTTTAGTTTATTAGCTTCATCTGATAGAACCTGTTCCTTTGTTAAACCTACGTTAGCATTGTTTCTCGCATCAGCCCAGCTAACTGCATATCCATTGATAAATCCATGGGACTCCTGCCTTAAATCCATTACAGTTATAGGCATTGAAGTTCCAATGGCCTTAACTAAAAGAGGAAGATTGTTTCCTGAAAATTGTTGACTTCCAGAAATATTCAACTTATCTAATCCTTTTAAGTTTAGATCCTTCTTACTTTCTAAGACTTTTAGGTCTGTAGTCTTTCGAAAGTTTTTTGGTAGTATGTCGTTGTAATTTATTGCATCTAGCACAAGATTTACAGTATTACCGCTAGAATCTTCAGCTAGAACACCTTTATTTAATAATAGCAAAGATGAAATAAAGGTTAACAACAGTGTGAATAAAATAGACCTGACTACTTTCGGTTTTTTGTGCAATTTAACCCCTTCTTCCGTATAGAGTGAAATTTAAATTTTCTAGAATTATTATAAGTTATCAAAATCATTTCTATACGGAATATCTTTAAGGTTTTATTTTGCTCTTTTATAGGAATTTGGTCTGTGATAAGTGTATAAGCAGCATTAAGATAGTTTTTCACTTAGCATATCTTAATTTAGCAAAGAACAATAATTTTATATGGAGTAGTTTGAGCAGGTATGCTCTTGGTTGTAGGTCCATAGACAACAATTAGATTTCTATTTCCAGGGTATCTGTTAAAGGGCTGGTCATTTGTGAGAATTATCTCAGTAGATGGCGCTATATTTAGTTTCAAGTTTCCATCGCTGCTTATAAGTTGATTATCAAAATAGTCTACCGCAACTTTTTCATATTCTGTGTCTTTTGCTATAACAATTGCAGGATATTGAGGAGGATAAATAAGAATGGCAGGTGCATTTGCATCATAAAATCCAGTTACCTCGTCTCCTACATCAACCACTTTATGATCTACAAAGTAAGTTTCCGTGGATATCACAAAATTTACAGGACCCACATCCTTACTTTCTAGCGACATTAATTTATAGCAACCTGCTGATGCACCATCTTGACCTAAGTTAAAATCCTCAATTCTCGTAACGGTACCACTAACAGCTGCAAACTTTTGTGCATTAACTCTCCACTGTGCATTAAAGAAAGGGTAAGCAGCTTGATTCCTGTAGTAAGGACAAGAGAAAAATTGCTTATTATACATGTAATACTCCTTTATATTGCTGTGATTATAAATCTCATCATATTAGTATATGAGACATTCCCATAAGTGCTACTTCCTTCTAAGTGAATAAGCAAAGATCAAATTTTGAAAACAAAAAAATATTTCTGTGAAACAAAAGCGCTTATACTTTCGTCTAATTAAGTGATACTATTAATGTTGCTGGTTATCTTTAACATTAAGTTCACAAGGAGGGCTATATTATGTTTTTATGGAAAAAAGGTTTTTCTATAAAATTGATAATTGCATCTATTGTATTTATTACTCTAATGACAGGATGTTCTAAGTTTACTAAACAAACAGAAAATGCCACAGGAAACACTCCTAATAATAACGGTACGGATATTAATCAGTCACCCGATATTAGCGACTCTGCTTCAGATACTAATACCTCATCCCCTAATTCCAATAATGCTTCTAAAGAATCCCCTACTAAAGATGATTCTTCAAAAACTATTTTATTAAATATTATGGAATTAGCTAAGGAAGGAAAAGTTGTTAACTGCCAGTTTCCGGCTAAGACTACTGTTATTGATGATATAGAGAAAAAGTGGGGAAAACCTGACAAATCAGATTGGGTTTCTGCTGCTAAAGGAACTTATGCCACATATACAAAGCATAATTTAGCTTTTGGGTTTAATAAAGGCTCTCAAATATTCGAAATTAGGTCCTTTGATGATAAAATAAAGAAAGTATCCCTTTCTAAAGTAAAAGAAGTCTTCGGTAAGCCTTCCTATGATGTTAAAGTAAAGGGTGAAGAAATAATTGGTTATGTAGTAAATAATAATTTTAAAATACTGCTTGTATTTCCAGAGCCTACAAGCAAAAAACCAAACCCTTTATTGAGCCATTATTCTGTGTTATATCCAAAAGGAACTGTTAACCTTATGGCAGATGATCCTGGAAGAGAATGGTGATTTAATTTTCAGCAGGAAAAGCAGCCTATTTAAAGTTCATGCTTCTTCAATACTGGAATCATAAATGCAACCAAAACTAACATAATGAGCAAGGTGGCTGTTATTACGGTCCAATGTACAGGCACCCTGTTAAGAATGATTCCATATACTAGCGCACCTAAAGGCATTCCACCTTTTGTAATCATTCCAACAATAGAAAACATTCGAGACATGTATTCGTTGGGAGTTGCTTTTTGTATAAAGGTCTGTACAGGAACATTTATGAACATAATAGCAACGCTTAACAGTCCAAGAACCCCAGACAGTAAGCTAAAGTACAAAATACTGCCTCTCCCTAATACAAATAAGCTATGTGGAAACAATAGAAATGAAAAAGCCAATATTGAAAACATTAGCAAACTGCTGCCACTTACAAGTGATTTGGCTATCTCTTTCTCTTTACTAAATAGCAGGTTTATCAGAACGCTACCTAGCAGTGCTCCTAGTATAATTATCATCTGCAGATAACCGTATTGTGTGTCTGAGTATTCCAACTGGGTTCTAAAAAACAGAGGTAATATAACTGAAAATATTGGCTGGATAACGGCATATATTATTAGGAAAAAAATACACAGTTTAAGGATTACTGGGTTAGCCATAATAAATTTAATGCCATCAGAGAAATCCGCTATAAATCCTGGCATATTAGTGTCTGACTTTCGTTTTGTGTGCTTATACCTAATCAACAGCGAGCTGCCTGCCGACATCAAAAATGATACTCCATTGATAAAGAATACCACTGTAATTCCCACTTTTGCATACAATGTGGCTCCAATTACTGGACCTAATATGCTACCTAAGATCCTAAGCGTTGCAAGATTAGAATTTGCTTTTGTAAGTTCTTCCTCCTCCACCAATTGAGGCAGCATTCCTTTAGTAGCTGGATCAAATAGGCCATACAAAAGAGATACTACAACCTGCATCCATAGCAGCAAAGTCAGGCTCATCCTGCCCCAATATGCACCAAGGGCCAAACTCATTATTGCCGCTGCACTGACTAAGTCAGTTGCTACTGTGATGATTTTTCTATTAAGCCTGTCTGCAAGTACTCCAGCAAAGGGGTAGATTAGGAGAGCTGGCACTAAACATAGGAAAGAGAACAACCCCATAGTAGCTGAGGATCCTCCCGAATCGATAATATACAAGGGCATAATCACCATTTGAATTCCAGTTCCCGTATCGGATATCATCCTTCCAAACATAAGCAATATGAAATTCATATTCAAAGCTTTCTTATCCCTTTTCATAGCCTACCGCCTCCAGTCTTTTTAACATTATAGAGCGACTCGGCTCAGTCGCTCTTTCATAATTGCATATTTTCAACTTGTCCATTATAGGATTTCTACATATCCTTCTTTTCCATTAATCCTTATCCTCTGTCCACCTTTAATTAATTTTGTAGCATTCTCAACACTTACCACTGCAGGCAGACCGTATTCTCTTGCAACAACGGCCCCATGGGTCATCATACCACCTACTTCAGTAACCAAGCCTTTAATTGATACAAAGAGTGGAGTCCAACTAGGGTCAGTAAAGGTTGTAACCAAAATATCCCCTTCCTCTATATTGGCATCTTCCATTTTCAAAACAACCCTTGCTCGTCCTTCAACAACACCTGATGAAACTGGTACTCCTGCTAAAGCACCCTCAGGTATATTATCAGTATTATACTCACCAGGTATAATCTCTCCCTCGGAGGTTATTACACGAGGAGGTGTAAGCTTTTCGAAAACTTCATAGTCCTCTTTTCTTTTAGTTATGATATTGTAATCTAATATATTTGTCTTAACAACATCCCTAAGTTCATCAAAAGTTAGATAGTAAACATCCTCTCTATTAGGTATTATTCCTTTCTTAACCAAAACATCAGCTTCTCTCATAAATGCCTGTTTTATGATCCATTCAAACCATATGAGAATGTACTTGTTGAATTCACGATAACCAGCATAATTACGTAAAACACTGATTGCTTTCTTTGCCTTCCTGGCTTTTCTTTTTCCACCAGACAATTTTTCTAGACCACCTAAGATTTCCTTCTCCTTTTGCTTTGCGTCTTTAAGTCCCTGTTCAAATTTTACGCTGTGTGCATTTGGCCCAAAGGCTTTAATATTACTTAGGATAGCTGGAATAAGTATTGTTGGTCTTTCATTCCATCTCGTCCTAGTTATATCAATTTCCGCAGAACAGCGCATACCATATTTCTTAAGAAATGCTTTAATTGAATCAGTAACAGCTAATCCACCTTCTATCTTTGCCAAATCTTCAAAAAAAGTCTCTTCCTTTGGCTGCTGAAAATATTCAATCACTGCTGGATACTGCCTTACCACATCAGCAACATCCAAAAGCTCAAGGCCCATCTCAGATGTGACATTATTAGATACAGACTGAGCAAGGGTGTCTGCTACATTCTTTTCACCTAGCCATTTCTCAATATTTTTATTTAACCAGTAAGAGGCGTAGGTTCCCGCAAAAACTACTCCATAGCTATGAAAAATAGTATTCTTTATTTGCTTTAAACTTTTATTAATGAACTCAAACAATTCGTCTCCAGAAAACTTGATAATACTTTGCTCTAGTTCAAGCAACAAAGTCTTATTAGTACTCATTAGGTCTTCAACTATAGCGGGGTCGTTTGCTCTATAGTCCTTTATGGTAAGATTTATCCACTTTAACCACATTGATTTATCACCCATGGCTGTTTTTCCTTTGTGCAGTGTTTTAATAAAATCTTTTCGTTTTGTAAGATTAATTAAGGCATTCTTCATTAGAACATCTACCGTATCAAGACCTTTTATAAAAGTTATTCTTCCAAGGGGCGAGGAAATCTCACTAGATGCATCTATATACAACCTTCCACCCATCTCACTCATGGTAGAGCTTACCATCTCTTTGAATAAAGTCTGGAAGAAGGACATTCCTAATGGTTTCATAGCCTCAGTCATCATCTGTCTGTGTCCAAAGGATATATACACATGATTCTTTCCATCTTTAGCTTCTGGTGGTATAGGATAAAGTGTAGTGATAGGCCTGCTCTGAACAATATAAAAGTTATCTTCATAGAGGCACCATTCTATGTCTTGTGGACAACCAAAGTAGGCCTCAATCCTTCTGCCCATGCCAGCTAACTGTATAATTTTCTCATCCAAAAGGGTCTGTGTATTCTGTTTTCCAGCCTCAATCTCCCTTTCTTCTGTGCCGCCCTTCTCCAGTGCATAGATGGCTAGTTTTTTAGTTGATATCTTTTTGTCTAGTATCCTGCCTTCTCTGACTTTATAGATGTCCGGGTTAACTAAACCAGATACAAGAGCCTCACCAAGACCAAAACTGGCATCAATGGATGTAACCTTTCTGTTTGAAGTAATAGGATCAGCAGTAAACATTATTCCTGAAGCCTCTGGGAAAACCATCTTTTGTATCACCACAGATAAATAGACCTTACGATGGTCAAAGTTGTTCTGTATGCGATAAATCACTGCTCTGTCTGTGTACAGTGACGCCCAGCATTTTCTGATATGCTTGAGTATCTCATCCTTTCCCATAATATTTAGATAGGTATCCTGCTGTCCTGCAAAGGAAGCCAGTGGCAAATCCTCTGCTGTAGCACTTGAACGTACGGCATAAGCATTTTTTTCACCAAGCTTTGAAAGATATTTGGATACTTCTTCTACAATATCCTTTGAAATGGATATTTCTTCAATGTTTTCACGAATTTTTTTACTAAGTTCACCGACTTTTTTCCTATCATCCACCTTTAAGAGAGATAATTTATCAACTAATGTATTAAATTCTTCATTGTTCTCAACAATTCTTTTATATGCTTCAGTAGTTATGCAAAAGCCCTCTGGAACAGATATCCCCTCAATTTTAGATAGTTCCCCAAGGTTAGCACCTTTACCACCAACTACTGGAAGCTTTGATTTATCAATCTGTTGAAAGCCTAACACATATGAACTCATAATTATTCCTCCCTATAGAAATTGTTTCTAAGTAAGTCCATGCATTCCTCAAATTCCTTGAAAAAGGCCTCATAGTCAACTTCTGTTTCCTTTGACATTTGATTCATATACCCATCAGTAAGCCAAAGAAGCATTTTCATAACCAGCTTTGGATCAATACCTTCCTTAAATTTTGAGTAGTCCATTCCGTCAAAAGCAATTTTATTTCTAAAGCCTTCTCCTTTTGCTAAAAGAGTTTTTATGTCCTCTTTTACTTCCTCATCACTTTCAAAATACACACTTATTAAAAAAGACCTCATGGCAGGATGCTGCTTCATAATTGAAATTTCAATATTAGATGAAAGCCTAATTCTTTCAAAGAAATCAGTAACGGTATAATCAAACTTTTCATAAACTTCCTTCATAATAATGTCGCCGCATAGCTCAATTAAATAAAGATATAGCGCTTTCTTTGTACCAAAGTAATGAAACACCATTGCCTTTGAAATTCCCGCCTCAGCAGCAATATCGCTTACTGAGGTTTTTTTATATCCATTTGTACCAAAGGACTTAAGTGCGGCATCAATAATTGTCTTTTGTTTATCTTCAGGTAAATTAAAAAATTTTTCCATAAAACTCACCTCTTAAGTTTTGTAAACCGAATCGGTTTATGTTGATTTAATTATATTCCTATAAACCGATTCGGTCAATAGTATTTTAAATAATAATTTTAACCCTCAAAGTTGATGGAAATGAAAAGATATATTAAGAAATGGCGAAATAGTTCAAAGATATTGGATAGAGCTTTTTAGATAGTTACTTCAAAAAACATAGGATGATTGCAATAAAATTATTTTATCTTATTGCTAATCATCCTATACTAAAGATTTCCCATAGCTTTCGCTAATTCACCAAGCTTATTTATAGTTTTCCAGTTTCGTACAGCGGTTGGTACATGCAACTATGGTAAAACTATACTCTTATATAACCTTCGATATATCTACGATATTTTACTCAGGTAAAGTCACACGGTACCCGAAAGTATGCCATACTCCGAAATTATCCTTCACAGTTATACCTCTTTGACCTCCCATTGCTGCATCAGTATAATAAGGATAGTTTCTTCCAACTGTATAGTGTCCTTTATAATTCTCAGAAAAAGTTACAGGTGCAGCGTCAAACTGCAGTTCTCCATCCGTTACTTTTAATGCACGGGTCGTTCTCGTTGAGCTTCCATAATTTGATTCCTCAGCTTTCTGAACACTACTATCCTCCTTCAACATATTAATGTCTGTCTGCATAGCTGCTATAGTTTCCTTATAATTTGAAGACTCTAAAGCACAAGCTGACGGTATACATATACGCTGACCTACTCTAAGATAATTAGGATCAATACCAGGATTTGCTTCTAAAATACTATCAATTGTAACATTATATGTTTGTGCAATTTTATATAGGGTATCCCCTGGTTGAATTATTTTTGGAACATGATTTGGTGGACAGGCCGGTATGCATAGAATTTGTCCTATTCTTAGATTATATGGATTTATTCCAGGATTTGCAGCGATTATTCTTGAAACGCTAACTTCCAGTCTGTATGCAATAATATTTAAAGTATCACCGGGTTGTATGATGTAAGGATAATGATTTGCAGGACATTGCCTATAATAATTATATAGCATGTGAATTTTTCCTTTCATTATTTCTCTATATACATCCTATGTTATAAAATCAGCTCTTGTTACCATACTTTAGAAACATTGTAATAAAGCCATCACTAATTTATCCAAAGAAGAAAAAGAGGCCTCATAAGATGCATACATGTGCATTCTGTGAGGCCTCTTATATTTATCTAGGTATGGATTTTAATATATTCGTAAACTCATCACCCATTATAGTTTCTTTATGAATAAGATAAGCTGAAATCTTACAAAGTGCCTCCATGTTAGCTTTTAAAAGATTTACTGCCTTTTCATAACAACTACCTATAATATGAAGAACCTCTCTATCAACTTCTGTGGAAGTTTCAGTAGAACAAGTCTGAACCGCTCTTCCATCTAGATAAGTATTTTGAATAGATTCTAGTCCCATCATACCAAATTTGTCTGACATACCATACATAGTTACCATCTTTCTTGCAAGGTCTGTAGCTCTTTCAATATCATTTGAAGCTCCTGTAGTTATTTTGTTAAAGACAACTTCCTCCGCCGCTCTACCAGCTAAAAGAACTACTATTTGCTCCACTAGCTCATCCTTAGAGTGAAGAAACTTTTCCTTATCTGGCATCTGCATTGTATAACCTAGCGCTCCCATTGTCCTAGGAATGATGGTAATCTTGTGCACCGGTTGTGTTTCCTTTTGTAGTGCTGCTGCAAGTGCGTGTCCTACTTCATGGAAAGCAACTAAGCTTTTTTCTTCCTCTGTCATAATCCTGTCTTTCTTTTCCTTACCAGCAATAACAGTCTCCACAGCTTCGAATAGGTCATCTTGCCTAACCTCATCTCTACCCATTCTTACAGCCCTTAAAGCCGCTTCGTTTACCATATTGGCAAGGTCTGCTCCTACAGCACCTGCTGTAGCTAATGCTATTTCTCCTAAATTCACTCTACTGTCAAGCTTAACATTCTTTCCGTGAACCTTAAGTATTTCTTCTCTGCCTTTAAGGTCAGGCTTATCCACAATAACTCTTCTATCAAACCTTCCCGGTCTTAAAAGAGCTTTATCTAGTATCTCCGGTCTATTAGTTGCGGCAAGTATTACAACACCTTTTGAAGAATCAAATCCATCCATTTCCGCTAAAAGCTGATTTAAGGTTTGTTCACGTTCATCATTTCCACCAAGCTGACTATCACGACTTTTTCCTATTGCGTCGATTTCATCGATGAAGACGATACAAGGAGCATTTTTCTCCGCTTGTTGAAATAGATCTCTGACTCTAGAAGCACCAACTCCTACAAACATCTCTACAAAACCTGAACCGGATAAAGAAAAGAATGGTACATTGGCTTCTCCTGCTACTGCTTTGGCAAGCAATGTCTTACCGGTACCTGGTGGGCCCACTAATAATGCTCCTTTAGGCAGCTTTGCTCCAATCTCAGTATATTTTGATGGCTTATGAAGAAAATCTACTATTTCATTTAGTGATTCCTTTGCTTCTTCTTGTCCAGCTACATCATTAAAAGTAACACCAGTCTTTTTCTCAATATATACCTTTGCATTACTTTTTCCAAAAGACATAGCACCTCCGCCACCCATTTTTTTGCCTAAAGATTTTGTTATCAGTGTTCCTAGAAAATAGAACATAGCAAAAGGTAATATCCATGAAAGTATAAAGGTCATAATAGGTGACTGTACATCCTTAACTGGTGTTGAGAATTTTACTCCAGCAGCTTGAAGCCTGTTTACAAGCTCAGGATCATTTAAAGCTCCTGTGTAGTAAATTTTCTTATCACTAACTGAAGATTTCTCATCAATTTTTGGAGTTATTAAAAGTCTATTATTTTCAATCTTTACTGATTCTATCTTCTTATTTTGAATCATAGTAAGAAACGTACCATAGTCTATTTCTTTTGAAGCAGATCTAGAGTACCAAGTTATTGCCATATTTATCATTAACGTAATAATTAAAGTGACTACAAAAAAACTTGCTAATTGCTTTTTATTTTTAAACATACTTTCCTCCTTAAAACTCATTTATTGCTTTTATCCATATTATCCACTTTATCCCACCAACTTCCTTGACAAGGATTTTTTAGTTTGATAAGATTAACATACCGTCCAGACGGTATTAATTAATGATTATAATATAACATAAATTATAGCCTTATTAAAGACGGAAAATTGTTAATTTTTTTGAAAGGAGAAGTTAATATTATGAACAGTTCAACTAAAGAAAGAATTCTTGATGCAGCAAATAAAGTTATTGCGGAAAAAGGTTTAAATTGTTTCACCTTAGATGAAGTTGCAAAAGAAGCTGGAGTAAGTAAAGGAGGACTGCTCCATCATTATCCAAGCAAGGATAAATTAATCAAAGGACTTGTGGAGAATTATATTGACTCCTTTCAATCCAAGGTTTCTGAAAGAGAAAAAACCCTATCCGATACTTCTCCCTGTAATTGGCTGATGCCTTTTATTTATGAACAGTTCAATCAGTGCAAACTTGACATAAACATTATGTACGGTATCCTTGCTGCAGTTGCCTCAAATCAAAATCTTCTTCATCCTGTACTAGAAAAACGTAAAGAGTGGTTTGATAAGATTAATGAATGTAAAGATCCTACTATGGCACTAGTAATAAGTTTTGCCTGTGACGGCATAGCATTTTCTAATCTTTTAGGCTTAGAAGTGTTCCCAGAAGAGACAAAAGCTAAACTTATGGAAAAGCTCATTGATTTGTCAAAGGAATGTTATTAGTAATAAAGAATATTTCACTAATTTAGTGTAAAAGATATACTTGATAAAAAAACACTAAAGGAGATTGTTAATATGGATATAGAACGTGCAAATGAAATCGTTTCTTCACCAGATATGGCTAATGTAACTTATGACGGAGCACCAGTTTACATTCAAAACGTAAACCAAGGCAAAAAAATGGCTTATATATATCCTCTTAACCAGCCTGATAAACTACAAGAGGTGCCTGTAGATTCTCTAGTAGAATACTAAACAATAAATGGCAAGTCTTATTCTAATCCTTTAGCATAAGGCTTGCCATCTATTGTAATATGCTTTATCCACATCAAAACAAATTTCAAAGAATTTATTTACCTAATGAGCGCAGCAAATTTACTACTAAATTTATTGTGAAGGAGTTTTTATTCATATTCTTAAGTTAATTCCTATTTTCAAACTTGTAATATATTTTTCCCTTTCAATATATAGTTCTTCCGCTTCCCCTAGGGAGATTTCTTTAAACATAATCTTATCTCCTGGCTTAAGCTGTGCAATCCTTGAAATGTCTACAGAAGCTACCTGTCCGATCTTAGGATATCCTCCAGTAGTTTGTCTATCTGCTAAAAGTATAATTGGATTCCCATCTGGTGGCACCTGAATTGTTCCAAGAGAAACAGCTTCAGAAATCATTTCTAAAGGCTTTTCTAAATTTAAAGTTGTTCCAGACAAACGATAGCCCATTCTATCCGACTGAGCTGTAATACTAAACTCAGAATTAAAAAATTTATTTTTACTGTCTAAAGTAAATTTATCAAATTCCCTGCCCTGCATAACTCTAACAGTGATATAATCAAAATTCTTCTTTATAAGTTCCCCTTCTAAATACCAGTTGGCTGCTGCAAAAGAATTAGAGGAACTTTTTTCTATTAGCTTTTTTATAATATCAGAAGCTTCCTCTGAAGGATAGCCAAACTGTAGTAAATCATCCTTTTTAAGCATCCTTCCTTTATAACCACCGATTTCTGCCCTTTGATAAGTACTTTTGCTTCCCATAACTTCCGGAAGATTAAAACCGCCTGCCACAGCCAAATATGCACGACAACCAGATTTACAAGCCCCAAATTTCAGCACACTGTTTTCCTTCAAATAAACTGGTCTCCACATAGGAACAGGTTCTCCATTAATGGTTGGTGATAAATCCCCACCTGTAATAGAAAAAAGAGTGCCTTTCTCTATACTTAAAGAAGGACCCATTAATGTAATTTCCAGTGCCCCTTCATCCTCTTTGTTTCCTACTAGAATATTCGCCGCTCTAAGAGAATAAGAATCCATAGCCCCACTAACTATAACTCCATATTTCTGATATCCATATCTCCCTAAATCTTGAACTGTTGTAAGAAGACCTGGACTAATAACTCTTATGCTCACTGTTGCTCCCTCCTATACTGCTCATATTCACTGAAAGAAATTGGACAAAACCTTATAATATCCCCTGATTGAAGAAGGCTTGGAGGACATTCATTAGGTCTAAATAATTCTAAGGGTGTGCTTCCAATAAGCTGCCAACCGCCTGGAGTGCCTATAGGATAAACGCCTGTCTGCATACCTGCAATTCCTACAGTTCCCGGTGGTATCAAAGTACGGGGAGTCTTTCTTCTGGGCGTTGCAATTTTTTCAGACATTCCACCTAAATAAGGAAAGCCAGGAGCAAAGCCTATCATATAAACAAGGTATTCAGCACTTGAATGTATCTTGATTACCTCATCTACAGTAATTTTATTATATTCTGCCACATATTCTAAATCCGGTCCAAAGTCCCCTCCATAACAAACTGGTATCTCCACCACTCTAGCTCTAGTGTTTCCAGAATCATTAAGTTTAGATAAAATCCCCTTTAAAATACCTTCAACAATTTCATAAGAAAGCTTACCTTTTTCAGAATCTCTTTTTATCTTTCTAACTTCAATTGGATTATAAAACACTGTAATACTTGTAAAGGATAGCACATATTCTATCATTCCCGTAAAGGGATATTCATCAAGGTATTTTGCTAATGTTTTTATTTTTCTATGTATATCTGGGTGAATCTCTTTTCCAAATTCAATGAGAATTCCTGATTCACCAAGTGGAAACATCTCAGCTCCTAATTCATTTTTCATCATCTTGTCACCTCTATGCATTAGTGGTAACAGGCACATGAACATGACTTTTCTGCTGTTAACCACTATGAAAATCTTTAGTAGAATTCTTAATAAACAAGAAAGTACATTAAAAATATATTTACTGTTAATAACAATAAAGCCGTTGGTACTTGTGCTTTAATAACACCATTTTTATCTGGTAGATCTAGTAATGCTGCCGGTACAATATTATAATTAGCGGCCATAGGTGTCATCAGTGTTCCACAATAACCAGAGAACATTCCAATTGCAGCAAGGACAGCTGGATTACCTCCATGCATATGTACCACTAAAGGTAGACCTATACCTCCTGTAATAACAGGAAATGCTGCAAAGGCGTTTCCCATAACCATTGTAAATAAAGCCATACCCACTGCATAAGCCACCACAACTAAAAATTTGTTATCCACTGGAATAGCACCACTAACTAGCTTCGTAACAGCTGTACCAACTCCAGCTACTGTAAAAAGTCCACCTAATGCAGCTAACATTTGGGGAAGAATAGCAGCCCAACCTATAGTATCTATTAATCTTCTACTCTCTTTAATAGCCTGCATTCCCTTTTCCTTTGTTAATATTAAAGCTACAAATAAAGCAGCTAAGCAAGCCAAGCCTAAACTAACAATAGTAACGTTACTATTATCTAATAAAAATAATCCACCTATTTTTATATTTTTCACCCACAAAGTTCCTACTATTGTAACAATAGGAATTAAAAGTGCAGGTAAAAATAATGAATTTCCAAGTTTTCTAGCAGATTCTTTTCGCTGTTTTTCAGTTGACTCTTTAAAAGAACCTATTCCAACGCCGTTAGCTCCTGCAATAACAGCTATTAATATTACAATAACTCCCATGTACATTGGTGGAATAACCTTTCCAAATAGGAAAGTCAATGAATAGAGCCCCCAAAATGTAGCAGAACTAATTCGTTTAGGATTCTTTTTATCCTTTAGTGTTAAAACAGTAATTAAAGCTAGGAAAATTCCCGCTATGTAATAAATATACTCAAGACTTATAATCATGCTAGCTCAACTCCTTTACTTCCTTATTTTCATTTTCAAGTTCATAGACCTCTATTTCTTTTTTAATTTTTCTATCTAGTAATATAAGCCTAGTACCATGAATTAAGAAGGCAGCAATAGCAGTTGGAATACCCCAAAGTGCTATATGTATAGGCTCTAAGTTAATACCATTTTGATCATAGAAACCTTTTATAAGTAAAATAGCCCCAAAAGCTATAAATATGTCTTCTCCAAAGAATACACCAACATTATCCGCAGATGCAGCAAAGGCTTTAATTTTATTACGAGTTTTCTCTGGCAACTGACCAAATTTGTTTTCCGCTGCAGCTTCAGCCATTGGAGACACTAAAGGACGTACCATCTGTGCATGTCCACCAAAACTTGTCAGCCCTAAAGCAGCTGTTGCCTCCCTTATAAAAAGATACAAAAGCAAAATACGTCCAGAAGTAGCTGCTTTTATCTTGCCAATTAGTACCTGGGACTGTTCCTTTAAACCACTTCTTTCCAATAATCCAATTACAGGTAGGGTAAGGATGAATAATGATAAATATCTGTTTTTCACAAAAGATTCTCCAAAAATTGTGAGAATCTTTGCTATAGGAAGGTTCCCTGCAAATCCTGTAGCAACCCCAGCAACAGTTACAACTAAAAGAGGATTAAAGCGCAGTGCGAAACCAACAACAACAATTACAACACCAATTAACGTAAACATATTTTTTCTCCTTTCAAACAATAAATTATATTCTGATAACTATATGTGAATTTAAAATTAATTACTTTACTAACTTTCTTCAAAGTTTTTAACGTCAATATTACAGGCTTTTAATTGCTTATTAATTTCTTGAGCAAAAGTTAAAGCATGTACACCATCTCCATGAATACAAATAGTATCTGCTTTTATTGGAATATCAAAACCTTGCTGACAATGTACTTTTCCTTCTATAACCATCTTTATTACCTGTGAAATAGCAGCTTCACTATTTGTAATAAGAGCATCTTCTCTAGTTCTTGGGGTGAGAGAACCATCCTTTTGGTAAGTTCTATCTGCAAAAACTTCACTAGCGGTACGAAGTCCCATATCTTCCCCTGCCTTTATAAGTTCACTGCCTGAAAGACCAAATAATATTAGCTGTGAGTCTACCTTGTAAATAGCCTTAGCTATTGCCTGAGATAATCCTTGATCCTTAGCGGCCATATTATATAGTGCTCCGTGAGGCTTTACATGCTGCATTTTTCCCCCTTCTGCTTTGACAAATGCACTTAGAGCACCAACTTGATAAACTACCATATCATAGACATCCTGGGGTGAAACACTCATGTTTCTTCTTCCAAAACCAACTAAATCAGGCAGTCCTGGATGTGCCCCTATTGCAGCTTTATTTTCCAGAGCAAGCTTTACAGTTTTCCTCATCACCGCTGGATCTCCTGCATGAAATCCACAGGCAATGTTTGCGGAGGTAATAAATTTCAATATATCCTCGTCCATTCCTATTTTATAGGGACCAAAACTCTCTCCCAAATCACAGTTTAAATCTACCTTATACACTTTAACCCTCTCTCTTTCCCATGAAAATAACTTTCCTTTTATCTACCGTTCCAATTTCACTTCTCATCATTCCAATTCTATATAATCATAAATTCATTATATTCACTTTTATGGTAAAAAATCAATAGTTTATTAAAATAATTAACGTATTATTAGTATAATAATGCTTTTATTTATCATATTTAAATAAATAATTACAATAAATTCAAGATATAAATAATAAATTTCATTATCCACTCTATTCAGTCAATTTTGGTTTATTTATACTTTTTTGATTTTTATAATTAATATTACGAAACCACTGTAATGCCAACAATATTTATAAAATTTGATTTTATAATAATGGACTAATCCAAATTGAAAATGGACTCAGCGTGGTTGGTAACAAGTGTCCACTTCCATATACAGTGAATCTTTCACAATTCCAGGGACGGAACTGCTTTAATGTTTCCCTTGGAGAAAAGTAGAGAACCAAAATCTTTGATTTTCTGTGAATCACTTTCACACCGTGCGAGGAAGTATTAGAATGGGTAATCATCGGATAAATTCTGTAACATAATCAATATTTTTTCATAGAATACATTAGTGCTATTTAACCAATAAGAATATTGATAACCTGACTTCACAATATTACATAGAGTAATAAATTATTAGGAGATATAAGATGGGTAAATATAAAATTATTAGATATAATCCTGTAGGACCAACTAATGTATATTCATATTTTGTTACAAGCAACCCTCCTACCTCTTTTAATCCTATTAGCACATATCCTACTATTGATGAAACTGCTTTTATCGGTCCTTTTTCCAGTATTATTGGAGATGTACGAATAAACAAAGAAGTATTTATTGGATGCAATGTGACAATTAGAGCTGATGAAGGTACACCATTTTATATTGGAAATAAAACTAATATACAAGATGGAGTAATTCTTCATGGCTTAAAAAACATAAAATTTACAATAAATAACAAACAACATTCTATCTATATAGGAAATGAAGTTAGTATTGCTCATGGAGCTCTAATTCACGGTCCATGTATTGTTGGAAGTAATACTTTTGTGGGATTTAATGCTATTGTTTTTAATTCTATTGTGGAAGATGGCTGTTACATTGATTTGGGAGCTATAGTAACAAATGGAGTACGAATCCCTGTTAAGAGTTACGTTCCGGTTGGAGCTGTAATAGATACTCAAGAGAAAGCTAATGCTCTAAATAAGGTATCAGAAGCTGATGAGGATTTTGCTAAAAATGTAGTTAAATCAAATATGGAACTTTCACAAGCCTACTCTCTAAAATTTGGTGATATCAGATGTAGTTGTGGTCTTTGTTGTGATCGTAGTACTTTTAATAATTTACTGAAGGATGTATAGAAAAAAGACAAGTCGGTTAGATGTAAAATTACATTAACTAACTTGTCTTTTTTAAACTTTATGTGGATTTTAAGTCTATTCTAAAGTTATATATTTTGCGTAATCATATGAAATTAAAAAACCGGTGTTGGTCTCTTTCCAACCTTTCTCTCTATGAGAATACTCAGAAATCTCACTGCAATTAAAAGGTTTAAATTTATTGCTAATCTTTTCAGCTATTTCTAGTTCATCTTCATCAAGATATACATCTGAACTATCTGCCTCAGCTATAATATATTCACCGTTTGTTTCATCATCCTCAACTATAGAAATAATACCTTGTTTTTCAAGAAGCCCTAGTAGCAAATTCCTATTTTCGATAACAGGCCCCCTAGGCAAACGTGCGTATTCTAAGCCGGTCATTGAAATTGTTTTTTCTCTAAAGTATATATTATCTGTATAATAAAGCAGTTTCATTAGTTTAGTCTTGAAAAGCTTTATCTCATTTAGTGCAAAATATATTACTAAACTTTTAAATTTTTCATAATCTAGATATTTAAATCCGGTATAAATGTCGTTTCTATGTTTAACACTTTCTACTACATTATGCTCAAGTTCAGATATAGCATTTTCTGATAGCAGTTGAGCTATCTTTCCTCTAAGCAGCTTCTCTTTTGATGGTGACAAAACACTAGGATTATTGTCCAAGATATCTAGCATATTCTTTGGATTTTTAAGAAGTATGAGTGTGTTATTATGAGCTTTGTCTTGAATAGCACCCATCTCATATCGATTCATCGTAATTTCTCCCCACTTTAACAATTTGGAGAAAGCTCTTTGACTTAAACCATAGGTTTCCCGAATAGCTTTAATTTCCACAGGTAATAAAAGTCCATGCATTTTCCTATATTTTTCAAAGGCTCTTTCAATATTTAATTCATCTAATTCCTTGTCAAAAAGTTCTTCACCACAGGTTTTACAAATACATAGCTCTGCTTCTATTTCTACTTCTTCATCTTTAACATTGTATATCTCATTTCTTTTTAATATATCAACAGCCTCATAATCATCACAGACATGGCAAAACAATTCTTTTTTCAAGATGAACACCTCTCTCTTACTTATATGAATATCTTATTGGAAAATCAGCTTTATGAAATCCCATAATGCAAAGTAATTTTCCCCTACTGGTGTCTTTTATTTTTAATTTTATGTATATCTGGTACTGTTCTTCATCCTTACCAAATTCCCATATAAATCCTATGAATCTAGGATTATTATCCTGCTCGGGACCATTAAAATAGTTCTTATATGTCAAGTTTAATATTATATCTAATGCAATTTTTAAGTTTATTCCGAGATTAGTTAAATTGTTTTTAGGTCTAGGAATAAAATCATAATATCCGGCCGCTATAAGTGATTTAACCTCCACAAGGAAGCTGTTTATTTCTTCTATAGTTGATTGAACTGCCATTAAGCTCCGTCCTTCCTTGAAAATATGCTTTATGCTAAGTATATAGTATATTATAACCAAATTCAATAAAATGTTATCACATGATAACATTTTATACGCATAGATTTAATAAACAATATTTCATTAATTTATTTAAAAGATATCCCTTTTGCATAATATCGCTTAATTATAAGTTTATTTGACATAATATCTTTTAGAATAGATTATCAAAGGATGACATTAAGTGGTCATATTCTGGCAAGTAATTAAGGCAAATGAAGGAGTACTCTCCTGTTGTTGCTTTTTCCTTAACACGGGACATACTAATAAATACCGCATCTTTTATTGATTGAGAATTTGGTACATCGCAGTAAATTTTCCCATTTACATACCTTGTAGAAGGTGAATCTAAAACTAATACAACATTAGGTGTTTGCCATCCTTTATAGCTGTGATAAGAACTAACTTTAAGCCTTCCAGTACCTCCACGAAATCTCCACTTTTCAGAGCGTCGGCGTTCAATATCTCTATGCCTCTGTAAATCATATACATGAGATGTACGAATACCTTTATTCTCAAAATACTCTACAATTTCTGCACCTGTATTTTCATTAGTTGTGAGAATCGTAATATCTTCCCAATCATTGCTTTGGCATAAAGTTTTTATATGATGCTCAAGCTGATACAATTTTTCAATATTATAATTGGCCCTATAGTTAAACCAGAAGGCTGTTTGTAATAAAGAAATCTGTTGTTTATCACGTGGTACTAAAATATCTTCTCCATCAATATGTAATTGCTGACGAACTACATGTATTTTTTGGACAATCCCCTCTGGTAAACGATATGTATATTTTAAATTGCCCGGTCTCCCCTTAAATCCAATATTCTTAATCTGCTCAGAGTCCTCAATCCACACGCCGTGCTCAAATAAATCTTGAGCTTTGTCGTAAACAATAAAGAGTTCCCCTTTCCCAGTGAAAAATTGTTTTATAAATCGAATCCATTCCCCTTTAAAATCTTGTCCCTCATCAATTAATATATAATCGTAATTAAATTGATCCTTTTTAGGATTTTTAGCTAAATATTCATTAATAGCACCCATCCATCTTTCTGTGAACTCTTTTCTATTATCATCAAAGTCTACTTCAATTTCATGTTCTGTCATTATGACTTTCAATAATTCATGGAAATGTATAATGGTCAAATCTCTTCGTAATTTTTTCCGTTCTCCATCGTATTTCTCTGTTCCAAATTGCTGGCTGCATAAATCTCTTAAATAATGACGTAAAGTAATATTAAAGGTTAAAATAAGTACACGGTTATTTTCCTTTAATGCTTTTACACCTTTTTCTGCTAAAATCAATGATTTTCCTGATCCTGCTACGCCGCTCCATCTACGAATAGTTCCGGGATTAAGATCCGCCAAATCTTTTTGTGCTCCCTTTAAAATATAGGGTTGCTTACGCTCATGATTATAGTCTGAATACTGTAAATGCTTGGCTAACTCTTCTACTAACTGCTGCAATAAACCATTATTATTATATTTTGAATGCTCCATAGCCAATGCGTAGGTATGTTTTATTGCTGTTAACTTGTTTTGTGCATTTTTAATGTATTCAATATCTTCCATTGTCCAAATTTTTGTATACTTATTTCCATACCCACAGAAAGCTAATACCTGTGCTTTAGATGCTCTATGAAAATATACTACAGTTTCTATACAACCATAGTAATTTTCAAAGTTCTCAGCAAGATAAACACTATTATTCAATTCTGCTTTTAGAATACTTTTTTTATAGTTTTCTACTTGATTAATTGGATTCTTTTTATGTGCTTGTCCATCTGTTCCCCGAATATATCCACCATTTTCATAAACATCTAAATCCAAATTCCAGTCCTTAACCTCTATAATAATAATTCCACGTTCAGGATGAAGTAAAATGAAATCTGGCTTCATAGAATTTATATGGGGCTGCTCAAATATTCCCCACCCATGAAAACGTGGACTGCTCCTAAATACATTTAATAAATATGTTTCACCATCTGTTCTTGGATCATTAGGATTAAACCCCTCAAAAATTTCCCCTGGCATATTTCTCACCTCAAATATATACAATTTTATTTTATAACTCTATACTATATATAAACTAAAATATAATCATTAATTACTAGTTTTCATATATTTAAAATCTCTTTTAGATTACTTAATGGCTCATAGTATCCCTATTCTTGCTACCTCTTCTACTATTTCAGCCTCATCTATAGCATTATAATGTATGTGTCCTGCTACATGCACTACAGTATCACCTAATTCAGCGTCCCTATAAACATCTCCAAGACAAGAAAAACCATGCCAGTATCTAGCTGCTATATCCTTAGCTTCTGTATCTATTATACTACCTTCTAGTTTCTTTGCTATATTATACAGATTGCCGCAGGGAGTAGTAATTAGAATCTCTGCCTTTGTTATTTTGTTGTTTTTGTCAACATACAGCCTGTACTTTGGCTTACCTATCTTAAACTTTTCTATAAACTGGTTTACTACTTTAAATTCACCATATTCAAGGGCGCAAAAAGGCTTAGGGAAGGCATATTCAAGCTTATACTTTTTGCATTCTTCTATGGTTTTATCTCTCACCCACTTTGACAGCCAGTCCTTACTTTCTAATGGTACCAAAAGCGCCTTTCCTTCGCTTAAACTTATAAGTCTAGGCAGCTCCATTAATATATCTTCATGTATACCTATGGCAATAGCTATATCATGTTTTTCTAATTTATCTGGCAGATACTCCAAGGGGTCATCTATAAGGATTGGATAAGTATTAGGAAGTTCTAATATCTGAACTACATTGTCTATGTATCCAAGCTCCTTTAACAGTGGAATAATCCTCTCATTTGCAACTAATCCATCTGTTTTTATAGAATTTTCAGTTTGTGAAAACTTACTTCCAGTTTTAGAACAAATAATAAGAATCTTCATTAGAAACTCTCCTTTCAATTAAAGCTGTTATAAAAATATATGAATATTAGGTTTAAATTACCAAACATATATCCCTTGAATAAGAACTTTAGTTATGTTATTATAATCTAGCAACGAGGAAATAACTTAATTAAAGATAGAATTCGTGCTAGATGGGGAGCCAGCGGTGCCCTGTAACCTGCAATCCGCTACAGCAGGATTGAATTCCCACTTTAGACTTTAATCTGTTAGGTCTGACTGATCAAAGTGGTATTGAGAATTGGGTCCCATGCAGCAGAAGCTCATGAAGTCCGTCAGGTCCGGAAGGAAGCAGCGGTAAGTGATAACTTCTGAGTGCCGTGGATAAACCTGATTTGAGCTAACTGGATTAGTAACGCTAGTAGACTAATTGTCAACGGTGGGTGCACGATGTACATAGATTATTTTTTCTGAAATATTCGCTAAGCTCCTATTTTGAACCTACATTTAAACTTCGGGAGTCCAATATTTAGATGAGGAAATGTACCTTCTTGTGAGTCCTTTTATGGCATTGAAGGCGATTGAGACATCTGTGAGGACACCCACCTATCGAGAGATAGGTGTCAAAATTGGAGCACCGGTATTTTGGAGTTTATATTTAGAAATTTTCAGCCAATGCTTAGTATTATTAGGCATTGGCTTTTAGATTATTTTTACATAATTATCATTAGAAAAAATATGCTTTCCTGATTACCTCTCAAAAAATTCTTTAGCATATTGAACTACACCACTTACACTTTTTAAGCTCCCCTCGATCAGCTCCATCGCCATAAAACACTCATCCGGCACTTCAAAGGGAGCCTTTATGCCCCAATTACTTGCAGGGACATATCCAAAACGAGGATAATAAGCCGGGTGTCCAAGTACAATTACAGAACCAAACCCCAAGTTTTTTGCAATTTCATGTCCCTTTATAATAAGCTTTCCTCCAATCCCTTTGCCATGCAACTCAGGAACAACAGACAAAGGCCCAAGAGCCAGAGAAATATTTTCACAAATTTTAATTTTTGTAAAGAGTATATGCCCCACAATTTCGCCATCCAACTCTGCCACAAGTGAAAGTTCCGGAATGAACGCTTCACTGTTTCTGAGACGGTTAACCAGGTTTTGCTCGTCACCGTCAGAATGTTCTACCTTTTCAAAGGCTAATTTTACTACACTGTAAATAGTGCTTATGTCTTTTTCTTGTTCTTGTCTTATAACTATATTCATTTTTATGCTCCTTCCATTTAATACTCCATATCAAATAGCTTATCCTTATAATCTTTCACAAAATATCTTTTACCCTTGGAAAATAGCGAATCAACTTCCTATTTTATAGCAAAGAGGCAATCCTAGAACTTAAAATTTAGCCTTGATATTATTTTATTATGTTGAATGGAAGTATTAGCTGATAATACAATATATCCGTTACTATATTCAGCTTTACCATTATAATTAGCCTGAATATTTTCAAAATCTTCTTCTGTGTAGTGTATATTCTTAGCATACATACCGATTCACCTTTCTTTACCTTTACCGTAATTATAACAAAATACATACAATAAAGGAAATCACTCTTTATCAGGTATCAAACAAGTAGGCTTTGTGTTGCAATGAATTACTAATATTTATCAATTCTCCAAGGATAAATATTTCATCAAGAATTTCAAAGGTTGAAATACGAGAAAGTTTAAAGACACGATAATCCTGCTTGGAAACGCAGTAGCCTTGTGAATACCAGCGTGATTTTTTTAACACCAGCCGATAGGGTTCAACCTTCCGACTACTTTTTTGCCCATTACGGTTGGAATAATTAAAAGATAGAAGTTTCCTATCATTCAGTGCTTTTTTAATTTTTTCAAGGTTGGGTTGCAAATTCTTATTGCCAATCCAATATAATTTTCACATGGAGCTTGATATTCTATAATTATTCTCCTTTCCTTCAATCTGCACAATATAATTCTTACACATCTCAATAATTCTGCTGCCTACTCCTTCATCAAAAGATAAAAGACTTTCTGCATTAAATTCCGATGATATAATAATAGGCAATTTATTCATATACCTATAATTAATTATTTCAAAGATTATGTTAATATCTGACTCATTTATTTTTCCCTTATACAAATCATCAATCAATAGTACCTCACAGTTTTTGTATCTTCCTATAAAACGGGCATAGTAATCTTCATCTAGGATATTTTGTTTTATTTTTAAAATTTCATCTCTATAGGACATATAAACAACCTTAATTCCCTTCGATAAGAGATTTACTCCCAATGCCACAGTCAAGTGCGATTTACCGCTTCCAACTTGTCCTAGAAAAGCTATGCTGTTTTTTCTAGTGTTTCTAATGCTATTAAACTGCTTAAAGTACTCAATAGCAGTGTTTTTTGCTTTTTTTGTGACTTCATTATAGGGCTTATAATTAGCAAAGGTCAATGTATTCCTTTCCATTTGAAGCCCGGAATTTTTCCATATCAGAAGAGCTTTGTCCATTTCTCTACACTGGCAAAAAACTATAGTATCTTGATACTTGGAACTTTTCTTTATAACAAAACCTGCTCCCCCACAAGCTGGACATTCCTCTTTGTTAATATCAGAATGATTAGATAAGCTCATCTTCATTTGTGTCTGATAAGATTCTTGGTTCTGGTGGTTTATAGCCTGTCCATTTTCCCTTATTTGTTTTCGGACTCTTTGAATTACCCCCTCTATTTTCCCCATTGATTCCTTTAAGTCCTTCATTTTTCTTATCCCCCTTTCTCTTTTTATAGTTGTTAATAACTAATTCCGCCTCCCTCAAAGTTTTTACCCCCTTATCCTGCCAGTTATATAATATCTTTTCTACATACCTTAAATTTCTTACGTTGCTTTCCACTGATTCTTTTATGGCAAGAATAATAAGCTCTGGATTCTTAAACTCATCACAGAGAAACTGTATTTTTTCTAAATCATAAGAACCAGGAAACCTTATATTAGCACTGTAGTAGTCAACTACTTTTTTAAAGGCTTCTGAGTTCTCTTCTCTGCCTTTAGATAAAATTCTGTTTTCATCTTCTCCTCTAGGCTTGGCTTTCTCAGGCTGCTTAACCCCTTCTTCCTCTTCTTCTATACTATCTGTAGTAATCTCTGGTATTGCTTTGTTAGAACTTAACTCTTCCTGTACTAAATTTAAGCAGTCCTTCTGCTCTTTCGTAACACTGGAGTTATTACAATTACCATAAGCTTTATGATACAACTGCTGAATTAAAGCAAAATCTATAGTATACCACTTTGTTTTATCCATCTTGCACTTATTAAAGTTAGCTGAAATCACAATACCCATAGACTCAAGATTTTTTATTGCCTTCCTTATACTACTTACTGATAAAACATAAATTTGTTCCTGCCAATTTTCATAAGTATTATATACCCACCTTCTGCCTTCAATAATATTAGTACTTTTTTCTAACCAATAATTTATTTGGCTTAAAATTATAGCTTCATTCATCCCTATAAGCTTTGCTAATTTAGGATTGAAAATTATTACCGTATTGTCCTCTACAAGCGATCTGTTCAATCTTATCCCCCCAAAACTATTTCAATCACATTGGTTTTGTTGTAAAAATCAATAATTATAGTAGCTTTTAATCTTCAAAACTTAATCTTAGTATTTTTAATACTCTTCTTTTTCTATTTATAGCAGTTCTGTAACATATACCTTTAAACTCTGCATATTTTTCCAAAGTCTTATTTTCATAATAAAACCAATTAATTAACTCTAAATCCTCTTTTGGCAGCTTATCTAAAGCCTTTCTTAGCAGCAGCTTTTCTTCTTTTTTTAAAAGTTCCTCTTCTATATTTTCCTCTGCAGGTATAGCAACTATAAATTGGTTACCATCCTCATTTGCACTATTTAGGCTACAGCAGCTGTTTTCCTTTATGTTGTCCCTTATTAAACCGTAGAAGCTTCTAGCAATAGCATTGGTAACATATCCAGTAAAGGCACTACTCTTAGTCACATCAAACATATTCACAGCTTTAATTATGGCTACTTGTCCAATTTGAATCAAGTCTTCTATATCATACCCTTTCACAAAGGTACATCTTGCAGACTTTATAACAAAAGGAGTATAGCTTTTTATTATATCTTCCATAGCTTTTTTGTCTCCTGTTTTAGCTAAAAGAATTTTTTCTATGAGCATCATTTCACTAATTGTAAAACCCCCCATCTATTTAGCAATTTTATTAACTAAAATTTTTCTAAAACTTAAAAATAAAAAAAGCCCTCAAAATTTTTGAGAAGCTATAGATAATATTTAAGTTTTTTACTAACCATTCTTTACTTTATTTCAAATTTATGTAAACTATTTACATTTTAATTATAACATAGTTTTTTTCCTGTTGTACTACCAATTTTCAACTAAAATCCTATCTACTTACTAACCTTTTACTACCTTTCTACTCACCTTTAACTTAAAAAAAGGAGTAGATATACCACCCCTAGCGAAACTTTATGTATAATAGTTCCCTGATAACTTTTAACACTATATTTACCAGGCAAATTAAATCCCTATGCTGTACATTTCTGCAAGTTTATCTATACCTTTTTTTCTATTTCGATTTAGTACACTATCACTCATAAACAACTCACCTTTTAAGTGTCCCCAGGATTTTTTATCTAAGTAATATCCTTTTATAACATCTTTGATTTTAGGATCTAATCTGCCAATACAGTAATCAAGTTTTCCTAGTTCATACTTAGAGGCTTTTATTTTTTTTATGATTTCTTCCTCAGCTTCTTTATTTACTCTTTGAGATAATTTTTCATATATGATAGCAATTGTACTGGTTTTATCTGACAATGAACAGGAATGAGCTTTTCTCTCAAAATTTGATGAAAAGTTCATTGACTCAATCATTTCTTCTGGAAGTAAATTCTGAAAGGTTTCTAGCTCGAATTGCAATTGTTTTATGTCGCAAGAAATTTTATTATAGTTCTCCAGTAAATATATGATATACTCTCTCATTTCCATTGACTCCCTCCCGTATCTCCCATATTAGATTAAATATGTCATATTATTACAATAATATTATATTATTTTTATTAATTTTAGTCAATATTATTATTTCTTATTTATCAAGTTTTTGTTGACTATATGCAACGCAATCTGTTTTTAGCAGAACAATACCATATTATAAATAATTTCATTACAAATGACTTTTGGTTAGGTTATAATTTGAACATTCTTTGACTACAGGCAATGTACTTGATATAATAAATTATAATTATCTACAATTATAGATAATTATAGATAATTGTAGATATTTAATTATAATAATGTAATTGACAACTTTTTATATAAGGAATAAAGGTAAGGTGGTAATATGACTTTTAATAAACAAGAGTTTGCAGATTTATTAGAAAAGGCAAGAGGTGATAGGTCAATAACAAGATATGCTTCTGAAGTTGGCTTAAGTCCTGCCCACATATCTCGATTATTACGTAAATTACTAGATACCCCTCCTTCACCAGCCACTATAGCTAAACTATCTCAACTAGCCCATAATGGTGTAACCTATAAGGATTTTATGATAGCTGCTGGCCATATTAATGACATAGAAAACAAAGATGAGATCAGCAATAAAAACCTAAGTATAGAAAAAAAGTTTCATCAAACCCTTACCCCCTATTTATTTTCACTAGAAAATGTAAAGTCAATTACTCCTCCTGGAAAGAACTTAGGCCTTTTCACCTTAATAGTTGATTTTAAGGATGGTTCCTACCGCAGATGGTATGTAGCATTTATGGAGGCAGTCAATAAGAATATTTTTTTGAATTTTTTAGGACATCTTACCCTTAATTCTTTTAAAACAAATGAGAAAATAACAGTTGTGGTTACTTCACAAAAAGAATATAGTGTGGTACTTAATAATAAGCCCAAATCTCTTAATGCTAATCTTTATGTAATGTTAATTGATTTAAATAGCCTTGAAATAATAAAAGAGGAAGTTCTCTGCGAAAATTAGCATATTACTTCCTCTTTTTTAAAGTCAAAGAAACTCCAATTTTTTCTCATCTAATTACTTTTAATAGCATTAGATAAATTATTTATACTCACTGTTAAAACTTCCAGCTTTGCTTCCAACCTAACTAGCAAATATATAGATACCGCTATGGGAAAACCAACATTTGCTATAAGATTTAACAACTCACTACTCATTTAACCCACCTTCTTTACTAATGTAGTGTATAGAAAAAGCACAGTAGATTTACTTAAAACCAATTCTAGTTTTTGTAAATTAGCCTGTGCCTTATCATTCTTTAACTTTCTAATTTTCAGTATTTACTGGATCACCACTAGCTTATATAAGTAGTGGTAGTTCATCGCTATTTTACAGATAACTCTGAAGAAGTTTTGTCTGTAATTGATGCAGAGTCCTTAAACTTTAAGTCTCCACCAGTGGATGAAAAAATGTTCTTTTGAATTATTACGTCCATAGCAGCACTTACCTCAAGATCTGTGATATCTTCTCTTATGTTGTTAACTCTTATAGCAGTTTTCTTTCCTTCTTCATTTAAAAAATTCATAACTAGTGTTTTAGCCATAGTTTTTCCCCCTTTTAATAAAATTTATAGTAATAGACATAAAACCTCTCACCTTTGTAGGCGGAATAGTTCATAAAAATAATTTAGTTTCCTAGCTTGGACCCCTTCTAAAGTAGAAGAAGTCCTGTAATTTCAGTTCCCTACCTTTTCTGCTCTTTAACCTTAGACATTTGTAATGCCACTTTCATCTTCTCTTATTATTTCATCTAAGGTTTTCCCTATAAGCTTTTCTACCTCTTTTGCCACATCGAAAAGGTCCTGTTCTGCAGCATTGGTTTTCACCTTTGAAAACCTCTGACTTTTAATTATTTCCTTTCCCTTTGGATCTACACCATCTATATATTTTACTATTAGTGTAGTCTGTAGCTTTGTTGCTGTTGCAGCCATATTTATCAACCCCTTTCACTTAGTATATATACAGTTAGGGGTGATATAGGCAAAATTAATTAATAAATTTTATTAGGTATCATCTATCTTTATTCTTTTTCCATTCACTATATTCTTTTGGCATACAACGAGCACAGGGACGATATCCAGCTGCAATTGCTGTTTCTTCATCTGCAAAAAACACACGATGTTTTACATAATTACCATTTGTTATGTGGCGCAGTGCAGATGGGCAGTCTAGTCTGCCATAGATTTTTAGACGCTTGTGTCCTCCTAATTTTCCTTTTGTTTCACTTTCATATGATTTGTTGTTTACGTCTATAAGTGTATATGTTTTTGTTTCTAAAGTTACTTTCTCCCATATTAATTCACCTAGTGTTTTATATTCTTTTTATAGTTATTGATGCCTTTTTCAAAATGTTTTCTTGAACATCGTATACTTAATTTTACACATTTTGTAACTGAATTTTGATAGCGGAAGTTCATCTGTTAAGCGATTCATAAAGCAAAACCAGGTGCTATCCCTGAAATCTTCTGCTTTATTTTTGTTGCCAAAGATCAAGAGCTTAACTTAGAGCTTATTGCCTACTAAAATACTCCAGTATTTTATCAATATCAACTAGCTTTCCATCTACCCTCAACTTCTTAGAATTCAAAATCTCTATTTTTATATCCCCCAGCATAAAATGATCCTTACGTCTCAATATTCTCAACCCTTTAGCATTACTCACTTCCTTTAAAAGCTTATACAACCTTATTTCAATTCTGCTTTTAAAACTCAATTCATGGATAGTTTCTGCATTCTTCAGTAGATACATAGTAGTATAAGTTATTAGTTCCACGCCATATTCTACTGTAGATATTGGTCCCACGGGCAATATCTCATCTAATTCAAATCTTAAGTACTCTTCTTCCCCACTGCCTTTTTTAAGGGCTAACTCTGCACAATCTTTTCTCTTATATCTTCCTATTTCTTTTATCTTCCCATAGTAATATACGCCTGAGTTATCTCCAAAATAATTCTTCGATTGATAAAAGGCAATGTATTCTACACCTAATCTAACGTTAGATAACACTTTAGCTGGTATATGATAGAATTTATCTTTTATATAGACCTTTAAATGCTCTCTATCACTTACATTAGCCACCATCACATTGGTATTCTTAAATTTATAATAATCATCTTCCACCTCGTAAGTAGGAAGCTTACTTTGGGATTCGATATAAGATTCATTTAGTATTTTATAAAGGTGATTCTTTATTAGATTAGTGCTGCCTGGAAGCATGGGAAAAGCACCAATATTAACTTTTTCTATACTTTTGTAAAATTTATGACTTTTAAACTCTTCTTCATTTGAATAGGGAAACATAACGTAAGCGCCAAAGGTATTATACTTAAACTGAATGCTTTCATCCATTTCACTAACTATGGCATCTCTATATCTATGCATTACGTTTATATCATCTTCCATTGGTCCGATAATATTTTTATCATCTATGCTTAACCTATATTTAGCATCAAAGATGTAAACCCTGGATTTATCTTGATTATTTCTAAGACAAAGAACAGTATCTGGCCTCTGGGTAGAGGTTGGAAGCCTAGAATAAACTTTGTTGTACCATAAATCAACACTGCTTCCATTCCTGCTTATATATGTGGTCTTAGCTTCTTTATTTTGAGTAAGAGATAATGTTATGCCATTATCTTTTGTTTCTATTATCCCATTTTTAACAGTTACAAAGCCCATTTCACTTAATATGCTGTGAAGCTTCATATAACACCATATCTCGTATAGCTTCCACAGCTTCTTTGGTGTCATTTCATAAAGACCTTCACTTATGTCTAGGCCTTTTTTCAGCATCACATAATAATAGTAGATCTCTTTATAACCGCTAGACATTTTAAATACCAGAGACATACTTTTCCTACCCTGGATATCTGACATGTTCTTAAAAAATCCATTAAGATGTCTTAATAACCTATTTTCAACTAATGTCAATGCTTTAAAATACTCATTTTCTTCTCCGTACATATTAGCTATATTGTTCTTTATCTGTTTGACCCTGATAACAATGCTCTTAAGCATAAACTTTACATATTGATTCTCATATATATCAAAGGTTGTGGATTTTTTTATCTCAACTACCTTAGTGGGAGTATACCTCTCTCCTTCAATTTCCATAATCCCCCTAGCAGATTTCATAAGACTATTATTGTGTTTTCTTATATAATCTATGGTATTTCTAGATACCTTCTTAGCTCTATCTACGCTTTTAGTTTCTTCCCTATTTATAACACCGTGCTTAGGGTAGCTCTCAATTCTCTTTATAGCTTTTTCTAACTGTTCATAGATTTTCATAAGAATACCTGTGAATTCTATACCAGTTTGGTTAGGAATTTCTTTTAAATCAGCAGTTTGAAAGGTTTTACCTAAAAAATCAAATACCATTGAGGCTATTTCTTCATTAACTTCATTTAATATTTCCTTATAGTCCTTCATGTAATCCATCTTAGATGGAAATATCTCTATAGTAAAAGTTAGCACCTCTTTATTATTCTTCTTGACTTTAAAAGTTGAATGGCCTATGTCTCCATTGAAACCGAAGCTTCCAATTAGATTGTTTCCTATATATGTTATACCTTCTGTAATTTCTTTATCTATATGGTCCAGTTCCAAAGTTTCCTCTGTATAGTTTTCTATAAAAATCTGATATATGCCATCCTCAAAAAAGGAAGGTCTCATGGCAGCTCCACTATTTTCAAATAATTCCCCTTCATCATTGGAAGTTTTGATCTGAGGATCATATATATCACTATCTACAAATAAATGAGCTTCTAAATTAAAATTTGCATTAATATACTGAAACTTTTTATTATATAAATTTCCTGTTATATATAATTTAAAGTCAGTAGTTTCAATATATAAAAGAGTTTTACTAGAACCAGTACGTTGCAAAGCCATCATATTTATACCCTCTTAACATGTCTAATATTTTTGATGCACTTTTAGTATATATGGCATCTTTTAAGAAGTTCTCAGCGTCTTATAAATAATTAATATCTGATAATACAGCTTCTTTTCCTAAACAGAAGTTAAATAAGTCTACTAAAACATCTTTTATTATAACTTCACTTCCACTTATGGCAGGCAGTATCTTCTGCATTATTTGACAGTCAAAAGCCGTATTTTCATTTAAAAGTTCCAATTTCTTGTTTTCTACCATATAAAATATTATTTCGTCTCTAACCCTATAGGCAAAATGCTTTCTAGCCTTTTTAAGTATATCATTTATTTTAACTATATTATTATTGATGGAAACTGCATACTCTCTATACTCTTCTTCTATATCATTTATGTTTAAATAGTTAGTTTTGATGAAGCTGTTATTCACATTCTCACCAGTTACTTCATCAACTTCTTGGCTATCCAGAAACAACTGATTTAAATCCACTTCTGAAAATTCTATGGTATTAGCTCTGTCTAGTACCTTTCTACTGAATTGGAATGTAGTATCATCCATATTTACTGTTCCCACTATATATAAGTTTTCAGGTATATATGATTTGCCATACTCATTATTAATGAAGTTGCTGTTAAATATATTATCTGTAACAATCTTACCTCCCTGCACTCTTCTGCTTTCAATAAGGCTTAGGTATTCACTTAGGTAGTATTCAACTCTAGCTAAGTTCATTTCATCTATGCAGACAAAATAAGGCATAGAATTATTTTCTGCAGCTTCTTTTATTATCTCTGTAAGCTGCCCGGGAATAAATTCGTCATTTATATTTTTGTAGCCAAATAACTCAGTGCTGTCATTCCAATCTGGTTTCACTGAAATCATTTTGAATCTGCCGTTATTAGTAGTAGCTCCTATGGCTTCTGCAAATAGCCTTACGATTTTTGATTTACCTGTACCGCTGATACCTGCTAGAATGACGAAGGGTTTTGTTTTTAGGGAGAGGTGGAAATTTTTGATTGAATCTGGGCTAAAGATGTATCCTTTTGATATTATATATTTATGTATGTGCTTAATAATATCACTATGACTTAATTCTCTCTCCATATCTATATCCACTGTATTAATGCTACTTACATACGATTCATAATAACTCATTATTGATAACAGATCTTCCTTCAAAATACTATCATCTGACAAATTATTTGCATCATATTCTACTGTTGTAATAGATCCAGCTTCATAGGATTTTCCTAGATCTCCATCTCCTAAGGATATTGGCCTTTTTATATCTTTATTATCTAAACCTATCATTTTCCTAATGTTATCAGCATTTTCTTGTAATTTCTCATTTGCTGCTCTTTTATAATTATTGACGTACTCAGTTACACCTTGATTTAATGTCAAATATACCTTATCCATATTCTCAGAAAATAAATAAACAACGTATACACCTTTTTGTGTTGAGGTAGTGATGGATTTATTCATTATATCAATCCAAGGAACCTTTGCCCAGTTTCCTTAACCGATGGAGCCTTTTATTTCATATTTATCTTTATCAATAAAATCTAACTTTTTCAGGAAAGTTGGAATTTGATTTCTTATTATCTCACCTAATTTATGACCTTTAAATTCTTCTCTTCTTCGAGCATTTACATAGCTATTTATAATATATTGAAAAAGCTCTTTTAATTTGTTATCCTCCACAGTAGAAATCCTCTCCTTATAGTACAGCTCTAATTTTTCTTCCAATATTTCCTTTAGTTCCTTCAAATCTTTTTCATTTAATCATATAGCTAGTGTACTTGGTGTACATACTGAACTTGCAATGATAAAGGCATAGATATTAAATAGTAGAGGATATAAATTAAATGTTACTTATGTCCCACAGGCTAATTTTTTAGGGAAGATATGATAGAAACCACCGATGCAATAGAATCGGTGGTTATTGATTTTGTATTATAATTATTTATACATTAAATTCTTTTACTGTAAAATAAATCTTCTTACCTATTTTTCCATAGTTACGAAACTAATCTAAATTATCATAAGATTAATCTTCTTTAACTCATAACAAAACTTTTTCGTCTTTACTTATATATTTATATGCTTTTAATTTCTATATGATTGTATACTTTATCGAATTAGTTGCTATATCAAAATTATACTCTACCAATTTTAGATTACTCCACACAGCTGACTTAGCTGGTCTTCTTCCTATAAGGTAATTTCTTCTAGCTAACGAATCTCTAGTTTCAATCACCGATTTGTTTATGCTTTTAGCAACTAAAAATGCATTTATCATAGAATAATTTCCAAAAGAATATTCTTGGTTAATCCAATCAACATATTTCATAACTTGTTCTATATCCTCTACTAAAGCTACTCCTTTTTTTAATTCCACAAGTAAGTACTTAGAAATAGTACCTGGAAATCCTGGTATATATTTATAGCCAAATATGTCCATTTTATCCACATATTCTAATGGTTTAAATGGTGATGCGATTACTTGATGGCTTATATAATCCCATTCTCCAAATGTATTTATAGTATTAGTATCATTATTTGCTAATTGGTGTAATGTTCCTGATTCAAGAGCCATTTCATGCTCTAATAAATTAGAATTTGAACAAGCATCAAGGATATCTACCATATTTAATTTATAATTATTTTTCTTAAGTTTACTAATAATCTTATTATGAATAGTATTGTCAAAACTAAAAATATCATTAGAATTAGGCATGTTCAAACAATTTTCATTATGCATTAATATAATATCTCTGAGAGCTTTATTCTCTTCATCGTCTATTTTTATAAAAGATAATTTAGAAAATGCCCTCAGCATCTTAAATTTTAATGGATTATAAGCTAGTACATCATCCATGTCTACACCTTGAATAAAAAAATAAGGATTAGGTTCAAATATACAAATTCATCTGTTATCGACACTTTCCTCTCCAAAGTCAACTAATAACTCATTTTTAATATCTTTATATCTACTATTTATGGGTTTAGATGAATCTAAATAATTACTAAATTTGCAGTCATTTTCAATATTCTTTAATCTTCCAATGCCATATATCTTTCTATTAATAAAAAAATATATATTGTCCCCCTCTTTCATAGTAGCATAATCAGCAATAGTGGCTTCATGGTGGATTTTCCATATATTATTTTCCGGTTTACTCAGTTTAGTAGAATAAACCCCCTTCTTAATGCACTCTTCTAAAGGTTGCGTTATAGATATTTTTTTGCTTTTAGGCTTTTTTAAACTCATTATATATCCTGCCATTACTTTTCTCCTTATAAAACTCATATAATTATACCAATATAATCCTATTTGAATTTTATAACATATAAATAATGCTTGTCTATATAGTTCTGAATATTTTAAATTATAATCGGGTATTATTGAAATATAGTTCTTTAAATAAATTCTAATTATAGAAAAAAGAAAGACTATTTTCTTAGTCTTCCTCTTCTACTATCTGTTGCAACTTTCTTCCCATATGCTCTATTAAATTTACAACTAATGCATTGCCCATGCAAAAATACCTAAATGATTCTGTCATTCCTGTATCAGTCCAATTATCTGGAAATCCATTTATTCTTTCACATTCTAACGGAGTTAATAATCTTAACTTTCCAGTTGCAATGTCAGAAACAACATGAGTGCTTCTATTTTTGCTTGCCTCACTTGTCAACATAGTACGTGCTGGTTTATCTATAGGATCCGGAAATGCTATCCCACCTTCTCTGAACATATATTTATGACCTTCTTTAGAAGTTCTTTCAATTGCTTTTGGCCCTTTCATATAAGTCCATTTTTCTAAATCATCATCAGATAAAATGTATTTTTTATCTACATGTTTTTCTAATATATCTTGTAATGTTATTTGATGTTCTGTTAACAAATTTCTTGGAATAGTTTCCATTGTATATATTACTCCATTTCTATAAATACCAGAATTTTTAAATTCAAATTTGAAATTATTAGAAATCTTAAGTGTATCCAAATCATATTTTTCTTTTATATCTATACTATTGATAGATTCTTGTGGAAAAGTTTCTACATTAAATATAGAACTGAAAAATCCTAAATATTGAAGTTCTTCATACACACCTTGTCTTCCTAATTCTTCATAATAATTAGTTGAATTATGTACTGCAAAAATGAATGTACGTCTTCTTCTTTGCTGAAATCCATATTCTGCGGCATTTATAACTCTCCACTCAACAGAGTATCCTAATTTTCCAAGACAGTTTATTATGATTCCAAAATCACGTCCTCGCTGTGCTGCAGGTGATTTTAGTAATCTATCAACATTTTCTAAAAGCACAAATGGCGGTCTCTTAGTTTCTAAAATCCTTTTAATCTCCCACCAAAGTACACCCTTTTTGCCTTGTATTCCTTTAGCACCAGTACTAGCTACTGAATAATCTTGGCATGGGAATCCCCCAACCAATACTGTGTGATTTGGAATGTGATTGGCCGGAACTTTAGCAATATCTATATTGCTAAAGTCATCTATTCCACCAGAGGCTTGAAAATGGTGCTTGTAACATTCAAACGCATATTGAACTTTTTTACTAGGTTCCCACTGGTTTGCCCAAACCGTTCTCCAATGTGGATAACTCTTTTCAAAACCAACTCTAAACCCACCAACCCCAGCAAATAATTCACAAATTGTATATTCCATTTAATCTCACCTCCTCATACATAACGTATAGATTATACTATATGTTATCCAAAAAAGAAAGATCGATTTGAAAAAAATTAAATTTCTCAAAGAATTTTTATTCATAATTCACTATTATATTATAAAAAAGCAGGCTAAATTTCTTTCTCAATTTGCTCTTTTACATACTTAGCATTCAACCAAAAACATTTTTTTCTTTCCATAGTACCTTGTGGTGTAAGTGCTAAGTCATTTACGTCTTGTCCCTTAGGTCTTATGTGTGCAATTTCCCCATCACTAATTTTTATAAAGTTATTATAATCACCATTTTTAATTTTATTTGTGGTGTCAACCCATACCTTGTACATGCTATTATTTAAATCTAATATAGGCATGTTCCAAAACATAACTTTACAAAGTACGATATTATCTAAATTTAACTCTGATTGCTTTTCAAAATTAATTTTGCTCTTAAATATTATCCATAAATGTTTCTTATTTTCAAACTTATCTTTTATAGTTGATGTTTCCCAGTCTTCATTTACTATTTCACAATAATTTATTTGCTCAAAAGACATAGATTCTTTTGGCATACCATTAGGTTTTAATAAAATGGTCTTAATTTCAATGTTAGCTTTTTTAAATTCTTCAAAGTTATCAAGCTTATCTCCAAAAACTACTTTACAAACATCATCTATTACAAGTCTTATAAAATTCTTAGCTTTTCTCTCTCTCTTAATTGAATACATATTTATAATTTCTTCAAGGTTTTTATTTAAAATTACATTAAAAACATTATAAATTTTTTTATCAAAAAGCATATCTTTATTACTTAAAACCTTAGCTGGCTTAAATTGTCTATACAGTTCTTTTCTCAGTAATTCTTCTATTATATAATCTACATATGACCTCTTATATGAAAAAGCTCTCTGTTGTGCTAAAAGATTTGAATTAGGTTGATTCCTCATGCTTTTTTCTGCAGTACTTCCTTTAGTGCACGCACCCAAATACATTGTATCCCCTTCGGAAATTTCATGCGCTTTACCATTCTTAACTTTCGTAGAAATTGTATTCCAATCATTTTTAATAATATTTAAATCTTGCTCTGATGGAGTCCATAAACTGATAATCCTAAATATTAAATCTTCTTTAGCAACATCTTTTTCATGCATATAAAACATCAAAAGAAGCTCTTTACACTTCTTCATTAATGAATTCTTGTCCCAGGTTTCATCATTTAATTTAAAATAGTCAATAATACTAAGCACTATTCTTTCCTTCGCTGAATATCCCATTTTTTCTCTTAAACTATCGGAAGTAGGTTTTGGTTTTATAGTCCTAAGCGGACAAACTTTTAACTCTACTCCTACTTCATCAAAGTCAGCTTCTTGCCTACTATTAACTTTATATCCGAAGTACTCTTCTTCTATAGTTTGTCCAAATTTTCCTTTAGATTTTTCATTGTTGAACCTTCCATTTTCCGTATCAAGATGTAATTTATTTAAGCTGCTATTAAGTAATCTTCGTGCATATTCTTCTATTGATTTTTTATTTTTCCTATCATAATTACAATCCATTTTAATCCCCTCAATCCCATCTTCTATTTTTAGCTTCCGTGCAATAGCTTGTGCTATAGGAATACACGTCACTTGTATAATCTGATTATATGCTTCACCAAGTTTTTCACTCTTTTTAAAGCTATCTGAAAATCCCTTAATTCTGTAAATTTCATCAATGGTTAATTCTCTTACTCTATTCTCTTCCGGAATATATATATATCCATCTATCATCCTATATGAAATATATGGATAAATACCATCAATAGAATAAATTTTCCCTTTGCTATCCCAAATTTGATATTTTTTCATAATCCCTTTGCATATTTCTCCAGATTCATATTTTATTTCTTCATCAAATAAAACATATTCTTTCGTATCAATATACTTAAAATTTGACCCTTTATCCAAAAATCCCCTTAAGCATGCTTTATAGTGAATATCTTGCAGAAAATTTAATTTAAATGTATCTTTATAATAGTGCTTATTCTTAGCAACTATGAATAATCTTTCTATATTTTCGGCAGACTTAAAATCTCTTGCATTCAAAACTTTCCATTCAACATAATAGTCTATTGCATTTAACTTTTCTAAAATCGACTTAATCATTTTGTTGTTATCAAAGATACCTAACGCTCCTGTATTTTCTATAATCACTATTTTAGGACTTTTCAAGCTTATAATATCAAATAATTTTTCCATCACTCTATCATCTATATTTTTAATTCCCCAAAAATCAATTGGTGTTACAGTTTCACAAGCAAAGGAAGCCAATAAGATATCAAATTCCAGAATATCATTTACATTAATATTTCTTATATCTCCAGAAGGAATATGGCCATAGTTAGCTTCATATACCTTCCTGCATTCTTCATCTATTTCTGATGAAAATACGCATTCAAATCCTTCTTTTTCAAAACCAATTCTAAAACCTCCGATTCCTGAAAATAAATCTATAAACTTCATTTACATCCCACTTTCCAAGCATACGTAAAATTTTTATCTTAAAGTAAATAGTAATTCAAAGCCACTTTTAAATTATAATGAAATACTATATGCCAACCTAACTTTTAGCCAATCACTCAGAATAAAGATTGATATCTCTATAAATATCAAATACCAGTAACCTCATACTCTCGCATATTTAGAATTATGTTGAATTTATTCTAGTAACAAAATACGGAGGTAACCTTAGCAATCTTTATTAAATATATTCCCTTTATTATACATATTAATTATAACACTTTCATTATTTCCTTACTATGCATTTTGCTAACACACAAAACTTTGCACAAAAATTCCTAATTTTCATTATATTAACTGAATTTATTTTTTAACCTTACTACTATTTGAACATGAATTCTTTCTATCAATATGCAATTTATAGTTATATTTGCTCTTCCCTTTATCAAGTGCTTACACGGTATTTCCTTAACTTTTCATATACCAACATATATAATTACGGAAAACCTATACTTTAACGCAAATATCCTTGTTTCTGCGTAATTGTACATCCCCCTAACGCAAAAATTCCCTCAAACCTAAGTCTGAGGGAACATAAAACACACTTCAATATTTACATAAAATCCTTCAAAGCCTTTGATATCAGCCTATTTCTTTACTAGCTTAACAACTGTCTCAACGTGGCTCGTGCTAGGAAACATATTGCTATTTTAAATAAATCATTCATCAGAATTACTACCCGCATTTTTATTACTTTTGACATAAATTGAATCCAAGCATTAATAATTATATATGGAAAATATCCTTTAAAACCTTTTATTTGAAATATTGGCAAACAAAAATACAGATTACTTAGTTATTTTCATCTTATAGTATGCGTTAAATATAGTATATAAAACATTTATAGTTACTGGTCTAATATATCAAGCAATGTTGACAGTTTACTTTTATATTCTATTTTTAACTTTATACCAAATTATTTCTTTACGGTTTCCATTGTTATTACCTTTAACAGTTGTAGATGTTTTCAAATATACTTCCTCTTTATTCCACCCATAATTAACTAGTTTATTATAAATATCACTATCATAACCACTTACAATTACTTGTCCTTTAATTACTAATAACTTTTCAACTATTTTTACATGTTCCTCTTTGCTCAATTCAAAATCTCCATAAGCTTTTTTTGCTTTTCTTGTATTAATATCGTATGGAGGATCTAAGTAAAAGATGACTTCCTCATAATCCCATCTTTCTAAGCAGGCAAATACATCTTGATTTGTTACTTCTATCTCCCTTAACTTTTCTACTACATCTGGCAAATTCTCATCTATATTTTTAAGCCAACTACTTACTGCCATAGCCATTCCTCTTCTATTATTACCCTTACATTTCCAAGTTTGTTTAGCATCCATTGCTCCAGTAGCCTCCCTACTTTGCATAGTAGCAATATAAAAATCCACTATTTCATCTACATCTATATTTGATTGTTCTAATTCTTCTCTTAATGCTTTTTGTTCTAAAAACCTCTTTTTTGCTTCATCAAATTCAATTTCACTATATAAAGTAAGAGTTATTTTTTTCTGAAACTCATTCCTTAAGTTTTCATCTTTTAAAACTCTAAAGAAATGTGTTAAATATAAGTTTTTGTCATTAAATACTCTTTCTCCAATATTAGTATTAATACTTACAATTCCACTTCCTCCAAATACATCAACAAATCTTTTAGCTTTGCTACTGTCAATCAAATCTAATATCCTATTTAAAAGTTTTCTTTGAGTATTACCACCTTTGCCTCCATACCAATTTATCGGTGAATCAGTTATTTTTCTTATCAAATTTAAAACTCCTAATAATTACTATTATTAAAGCATATTAGGAGTTTAATTTTGTTATTACTTTTAAACTATATATTTTGAGCTAATTTTATTGATATATACGACATGCTTACTGGATATCGATAAATAGTCTTCTGAAAATTCTTTCGAAAAATTTTTAACTATAGTAATTCGTGGATTAACCTTCAAATTGCTGACCAATAATATGTAATAAAACTCATTATTATTTAAATTGCTGGCCTTCATTTCGATAAGTTCATTTCTTGTTAAAACTATTTCATTTACATCTCCTTCATAACTACTCTTTACTTCAAACTTAACTATCTTACCATCCACTAGTATTTCTATATCATAACCCTTTCCTACTGATTTATCAGATTCTTTTTCAACATTTTCTATTTCAATATTAGTATTAAACCAATTAACTTTTACATCATTTATGTCTTGATATCTAATCCCCAGCTTTGCTAGTACTTCTTCTTTATTATCGCAAATAAATTCATTGGCTTTTTTTTCTCCTGTAAGTCCTATTATTTTTACGCTTCTAGAACTTTGATTCTTTATTCTATGACTTTTTTTAGATTTTGTTATTTTCTTATCGTCCATACTGCTTTGATTGTTTAAATTAGTGCTCCAACTACATTTTATCTCCTCATTTTTATCATCGTTCCAATATTTACCCACTAAATTTTTTTCTATTAATGCACTTTTTCCTTCATCTATATCATTTTCCTTTAATCTATCTTCTATTGTATACTTTAATACATCCTTTATTGCTTCTACCTTCTGGCCCTTCAACTCTCCAATTCCCTGTGGCGCACCTTTATAACCTAATCTTTCTATCAAATCTTTTTTATCAATAGTCGTTTCTTTAACTCCCTTAATAAAAATAGCACAATCATACTTCGAATCTGTTCTTTCTCCCCAAATTTTTTTCGGTATATCTATTCCAATTATTGTATCTACTATTGTTCCTGAATATATCCTTTTACTCTCCCCTTTAGGCCATATTATTATTTTATCCCCATCTCTCATCTCTTTTGAATATCTTTCATTCTTTTGTTTGTTTTTACCGGCACCTCTTGATATGGCCCATCCATAAATTTCTTCATTAATATCTTCCAATCCTATATGTTTGTTTATTGGCGTTAATATTGAACTCTTTATATTTTTCTCATCACCGCGTGTTAAATAATAATGCATAGATATCCTCCTATCTATGCATTATTATCTGTAGTAATATTAATTTTTAAACATGATACTTCTTAATAGTATAAAAACAACATCTCTGCAAAGTGAAGCTAATGTTAAATCTTACAATAATAACCTTGTTTCTTACATTATCCTACTTCTAAGATTAAGCTACCTTATATTTCATTTTTCTTGCGTACTAGATAGCATATTTTTCAATCCCTTCACATCGCTAAAAAGTGCATACTCCAAGCTAAAAATGCACCCCTCTTAATATAAACCTATTATGGGTATGTATTTATTTTATTTCAATAGCTATATCTATATCTATATGCTGTAATTTAACCTTACATTTTCACTCAAAAACAACAAAAGCCCCTGAAATGATATGCTCCCCTTATGGTAGACAGTTGAAATAGTAAAACTGTTATCATAGGAGGAGTATTTTCATGTCTAAGAATAAATTTACACCTGAAGAGAAAATAATGATTGTCAAAGAATACCTGACCGGTGGAACATCATATATCAAAATTGGACGCAAATATAAAGTTGATGAATCATCTATTCGAAAGTGGGTAAATAAATATCAAGCCTTTGGAGAAGGGGTATTTGAGATGAACTGTGCTAATCTCAACTATTCTGCCGGATTTAAGAAGAGAGTTGTAGCAGCATATCTCAACGGAGAAGGCTCATATAAAGATATTTCTATAAGATTTAAAATTCATGCTGCTTCTACTGTACTTCAATGGGTTAAGCAGTATAATAACCATATGGAACTCACTGATTCAAAACCTAAAGGAGTTGTGAATATGGTTAATAATAAAGGGAGAAAAACTACTTATGAAGAACGAATAGCTATTGTTGAATACTGTATTGAACATCATAATAATTATGCTGAAACAGCACTAAAATACGAAGTATCATATCAGCAAGTATATTCATGGATAAAAAAATATCAGGAAAAAGGAATTGGAGCATTACAGGATCGTAGAGGTAAAGCAAAATCAGAAGCTGATATGTCTGATTTAGAAAAGTTGCAATTGGAAAACCGAATGCTTCGTGCAGAAAATCGAAAGATAGAACTGGAGAATGAACTGTTAAAAAAACTCGAAGAGATCAAAAGGAGGCGATATTAGGACAGATACAGAATGAGACCGTATATTTTGCAATTAAGGAAATTCTTGATAAAAAGAAATGTTCTATCATGGAGCTTTGTGTAATTGCAGGGATATCTCGTTCAGCTTACTATAAATGGCTAAAAAGGATACCAGGAAAAAACGAAGTGTTTAATCAACATCTATGCGATTTAATTAAGAATAATTATGAAGGAGCAAATGGTATTCTAGGCTATCGCCAAATGACGATTAAGTTAAATCGTGAAAATAAATTCCGTGTGAATGAAAAACGAATACTGCGATTAATGAGAATTTTGCATCTTAAATCTGTATGTCGCAAAGCACGAAAAAATTATATAAAATCTACGCCAGAGGTTACAGCGAAAAATGTTTTAAATAGAGAATTTACTTCCGGTAAGTTTGGAGAGAAATGGCTTACAGATGTAACGGAGTTCAAATACGGAATTTCAGGAAAAGCTTATCTAAGTGCAATACTTGATCTTTCTGATAAGGGTATAGTTTCTTTTGTTGTAAGTCATTTTAACAACAATAATCTTGTTTTTGATACATTTGATATTGCTCATGAGAACTATCCAGATGCCAAACCGCTATTTCACAGTGACCGCGGTTACCAATATACGTCAAAATCATTTCGCAAGAAGTTAGATAAGGCTGGAATGAAACAAAGCATGTCCAGAGTAGGTCGGTGCATTGATAATGGTCCAATGGAAGCATTTTGGGGAATGCTAAAATCAGAAATGTATTATCTTAAGAAGTTTAATACTTATGAAGAACTGGTTGAATCTATCAATCAATATATAGATTATTATAATAATCTTCGTTATCAGAAACGTCTTAACTGCATGACACCAGTAGAGTACAGAAAGTTCTTACAGGAAAAAGTAGCATAAAAATATCTCCAACAACTTCTGATTGGAGATATTTAAGCCATAAATCTTTTAATTTTTAAACTGTCCACTTGACAGGGAGCGGTTCAAAATCAAGGACTTTCTATTGTATCAAAATTATAGTTTATGTATGGTGGAGGTGAAGCGCAGTAGTTGAAATCCACTATTAAGTATATATATTATTTGCACGCCTGATTTCGAGTTGTGCTGATGACGTTTAGTTTCATCAAATTATTGTTGACTTATTATAGTCGTCGGTATTTTGTCGTCGTATCAGCGGCAAATAAAATCGAATTTATTTTCTTGGAATAAATTCCATGTAATAATAAATTTAGTCAGTATAGTAACAATTCAAATAAGCTTTTATTAAGGCCTGGGTACTACCATCGCCTCATCTAAAACACTTGGATTAAATGTAACTAAATTTAAAGAACTAAACAGCCCTAGATAAAGCTCAAAAATTGTTGATGCGGCACAACGATTTTTTTGATTTATTTTATCTATAGCTTTGTAATACCACCCAAAGCGTTGATAGTTTTTCTGTTTTTCTTTATCAACAAGATAATCCACTGCATCTCGCAAGCTATCTATGTTTATTCCCAACCTATAATATCCCATACTAACCCATGAACTCTTAGTTTTTAATTCAATAGAAAAATATACAGATAAAATTTCAGCTATATCTTCCGTTATAATTTTGTTATCTACTAGATTAGCCAAACTATAATCTATAGCCATATCTACAATATTGAAAAGTGTTATTCTTAATCTCTTTTTTTCATAACTATCATTTGATAATGCATACCTTAACCAACCATATCTACCTAGTTGATCAGGATACGCCCTTAAAATCTTTGCATTCAATCTACCTTCACTATCTATTTGTCTTACCATATCGCATCCATACTTGGATACATCTGTAAACCAAGAGTTTATGATTTGGCCTTGCATTTTCAGTACTGCACTTGCTTGAGTATATACATTCATATATTCATCAATAGCCAGTAAACACCTATCAATCATCCTTAAAACAGCCGCAACATAAAAATCCTCTGTTTTCCTTGCATATACACCTTGCATTGAGTTATCTTTTGAGTAGTCTTGTGGAAGTGCATTAAAGGCATACTTGTCTACAATTTTTCTAACAAATCCATTGTTATATAATCCACACTTTTGTAAAATTTCCTTAATTTCATTATATGTATTATTATTGACGTTGGAGCAATACCTCTCAAGACATTGTATATAATGTGTAACATTTTCAGTTGCCAATAATGAATTATTAAAACCAGATAAACTTTCAAAGGGCAAATCAAAAGAATGTCTTAACGCAATTAATATAGGTGTACTTTTTAAGCAACTTTCAAAATCCTCTTTAATTTCACTTTGGTAAATATCCGTAAGCCTACTACCATCATTAATGAATATCATTCCATCAATACTAGAGAAATCAAGGTGTCTTGATCTATCATCTTGTCCCAAACCTTTTGTATCTATTATACTCAATTGATCAAGGTTATGGTTTTGAAGCACACTTGTCAAATCACTTGAGATAGGTACATTAATTTCTATACAAAAAAGATACTCATCAATCTTACTTTTATTTATTAGAGTCAATACATCACTAATCTTCATTGATTTGATAATGTTTTCAAGTTGATTTCTTGAAGCGCCATTATCAAAATCAATCATTGCACCATGAATATAATGTGCATTATTAAATTCATTATTTATCTTAGTAAAAAATGTTGTTCTCTCTTTATTTTCATTATATGGCTGATCTTTTGTAGTGCATTCTTCTTTTCTCTTCTTACTGTGCTCAGTCCACTCATCAACAAAATCATTAATAACAACTCCTGCTATATTTAGGATATGAAATGCCCCAAAAGTGTATTTTACACTTGTAGACGTGGTTCCTTTTCGATAATTAGCAGGTGAAATCGTAGTTAAAGTATCTCTATATGATGGTGCGGTTAATGTTTTAATTATCGTGCTCTTTCCTGAACCAGATACTCCATTAAATAATATTGTTCTTCTTGACATACTGTCCCCCCTAAATATTGAATTTTTTAAATAATGGATTTATATAAATATTTAGAACCCTAATTAATCACCTATGCTATCTACATTGCTACATATCCATACTTTATTTGTAACATGATTAATATTCTCAATATATTTATCTTAATTTTAATTAATAATTTATATATATTATTATACACATAACTCCAACAAATTACAATATTTTGTCAATTTTATTGTGATTTATTGCATATAAACCATTCTTCCTATTATTAACTAAATTTACCTTTAGTGAATATAGTTAGTATCTGTATTATGATTAAAATTTCAGGCTTGTTGCTCTGTTAATCTTGCTTAAAATATAAATATTATCTTTTTGTATTATTTAGTAGTTCTTTCCACATAATTTTATACATTAACTTCAATATAGTTCTTCTCTCATCGTTCTCTGAGTCTTCAACAAGCAGTAACTTCCAGTTGCTTCCATAGGGTCTGACCCCATAGCTAGATGTTCACATCTAGCTTGCTACAGCAAGTGCTTATATATTTAAACACTTGCTATTCTAATTTGTTTTTTAGGTAATCCTTCATTACTAAAAAAATCTATCAATTTTTAAATTTTTTACTCTTAACTGCCCTATATTTATAAAGCCCGATATACCGTAAACTAAATTATCAATATTCACATCGGTACTCTCTAATGACCTTACACTTTTGTTTAGCACATCTTCTCTGTCTTTATTCTGAACACATAATAGAATATTAATTTCAAATATTCTATTTGCAAGGAAACCAATTCCCGTTATTGCACCTAAAAAGTCCTCCATTTCTTTAATAGCTCTTATAATTCCTTTTTCATTCACTGATGAATATAGCAAGCAGTAACTTCCAGTTACTGCTATGGGGTCAGACCCCATAGCGAGATGTTCACATCGAGCTTGCTACAAAGGAAATTTCTTATCAGTATGGACGTATTTTTTATCTCAATTAGTTCTTTGAGTATATTTATAGTATTACTAAATTCATTAAGCAAAAAAATTTGATTTAATTCATTACTGAAAAAAACTTTACACTTTTTCTTTGGCAAATCAGTAGTTTCATTTTCGTTTATATCATAAAATTTAGCTTTTGAAACATCTAATTTACCAATTAAGTATTGGTAATTACTTGAATATGTTCTATTGACTTCCATATATTCTAACACATATTTTTCGCTTGACGAAATATATTTATTAACTAATAAATACTTGTACAACTGATTTTCATCTCCATCTAGTGGCACAAAAATTTCATAAGGCATTGCCAATTTTGGCTTTTTTGAATTATTATCTTCGTTATTAACAACCTTATAATCTAAATGCAAACGAATAAAAGAAAAATATTTTTCTATTGCTTTATCAATTTGCCCATCATTTTCTATTAAATGGAAGTATTCCTTAAACATCTGATTCTGATAAAAATCATCCTCAGAAAATGACTGTAGTTTATTTATATATATTGATTTGGGCTCTTTTACAATATCACGATAGAATTCAACTATAAAATCTAAAGTAATTATATTTTTATAATCTGGAGACATTTTAATTGAAGCACTCCTAATTCCATTGTTACTTGTTGCTATTGTTTTTAAAAACATATCAAAACTAAAAACCATAGCTTCATTTTCTCGTCTTTGCAGATACTCACTGTTAACAGCACTAAAATATTTGTATATTTCATCTTTGGGCAATGTTGTACCATGCCTAAAAATTGATTTATCCACTAACTTTTTACCTAGTATATCTTCTCCACTAACCTCTATCCATCCGCCTGATCTGCCTTCGATGATTTCACCTGCTTGTAAGATTTATTTTATAAATACACTAATTTCCGACTTGATATATAATTTTAATTTATACTATCATTTTGCAACACATGAATTATTTTTAACAGTAAAAAATGGAGAAAAGTTAAAGCTTACCTCCACTACTTGTTATAGCGGCCATGGGGTTAGACCCCTCTCCCGTAGATGTTTACCGCTTTTTATAAATCATACCCTACAATTTCCTGCTCTAGCTTTCTTCCATCTTTCAGCATCATTTCTATTGAGTCACCAAACACATCAAAATCAATGTCTTCTGCCATATTTAATAAAATTTTTCTATCTGCTTCAGTAAGTGGTTTTGTGTAACTTTTGTATTTTTTCAGTACATCCGCTCCCATATTCATAGGTTTAAATGGTACTCCAGTCCTTTCCCTAAGATGCCTATAAATCCTAAAACCTCCACAATCAATATCGCCCCAATGGTAATACTCAATGTTAGGGTATGCATCATAAAGCTTCGTAAGCAGTTTTCTTCTGCTCTCATTGTGATATCCACCTAGATATATAATTATGGCTTCCTCATCCTTGAACCTATTAAAAGTTGTTAAATTTTCGATAGTTATAAGCCTTTTAACCTGATGGCAGCTTTCAAATTGCAAAGTTTCCAAATCCTTACTGCTTATACCCATTCCGTTTTCAAAATCACTTAAATCAATGGTGCTGTTCTTAAATTTGATTGTTCCGCTTCCCTTGAACATTACATAGGATGGATTCTTGAGTATATTGAATTCACCAAGCAAATCTTCAACTTCCAATAGATATTCATTATTAGGATGAAACCCCAGGATTATATTTTTTATTTTGCCTTCCATAACCTCCAAGGTTTTGGAATTCTTAAAAACTTTCATCGATAGTTCTCTTAAATATATTTCTTCCTTATTGCAGGTAACAGCTTGAACAGCAAGAAGAAGCTCCTCTACATACTTTAAATCATTTAGATCAAAATATTTTTTCACAGATTTGTTCTCTAGTATTCTTTCCGTCATTGATAATATAAATTCAGCCACAGTCTCATCTTGGGAAGGAAAATTACGAAGTAGGTCAAGTACCTTGTTCTCCAAAGATTTCTTTTGCTTTCTCTTAACGTATTTATATGCTTCATCAAGCTTATTAGTATTTAGAACAACTCTTTCTATAATGTGACCTTCCCGTCGATTTTTCCAGATAATCTCTATCAATTCTTTGTACTGCAGGTCCATTGTCATCTGATTTATATCCTCATAAATAGTGGATTCTTCATCAAAATAATCTGGAATGTTCTTCTTGTTAAAAGTAAAGAAAATCCTTTGATTATTTTTATTGCTTTCAGTGTATAGTGCGCTGCCTTCATAGGAGTCCAAAAGCCTGTTAATTAAAAACTCATCATATCTTTTCATAAGAATATACCTCTACATAACTTATATTATCTTCTTTCAAAGCAAGGAGAGTACTGTCAACCTGAGGACCTATATATTGAATCTTTTCTGGCGGCGCCGCTATTATCATCTGCAGCGGCAGGTTATTCAAAAATTCCAGCACACCAGTGGTTCTCTCGTCATCCATCTTGTCAAAGGCTTCATCAAAAAGAATCAGCCCTATACTCTCAGTACCAATGCCTTGACTGTAAAGCTGGACAAAAGAAGCAGCTATAGTTACATAGAAAGGTGTCTGAGTCTCCCCTCCGCTTTTCTCTCTGGCAACCTTTGAGTAAAAGGATTCTGTGCCGTCACCATGACCTATATGTATATCATAATCCATATAGGTTCTGTAATCCGTAAATTCCTCCAGGGTTTTTGAACTGTTCTCCTCGTCCAAAGTAAGTTTTTCAAAAAGTTCCTCAATTACTTCCTTATGCCTGTCATTGAACTGCCCGCTCAAAAGAGAGTAGCCCTCTACAATATTAAAATCATCCATAATCATTTTGTAATATTTACTGAAGCGCTTGCTTTCCGAATATTTAAACTCGTAGGACTCACTTCCGAATTTGATATACTTAAGTGCCTTGTTTAGCTGCTTAAATTCTCCCTGAGCCTTTTTTATATTCTCCTGAAGCTTTGACAAAAATTGCTCCTTGAATTCAAGTTCAGCTCCTTTTTTAGCCTCAAATACCTTTTCTTCATAGGACAAAAGTTCCGAGCCCTTCAGCTTATTTAACTCCTCAATAAATAGTCTTGCACCTTCATAGGTGGCCTCCGCACCAAAGTCATGCTCAGATTTGTATTTATACTGCATGTCTCTTAAGGAATCTTCCTGTGTACTACGCAAGGTTTCTGTTCTCTTCTTCGTTCCTTCATAATCCTCTTTTATCTTTCTCACAGGTTTTTTCGAGGCAAGAATCCCCTCATACTCCTTTTGTTCTTTTTCAAGTTTTTCCCCAAGAGTCTTTTCCGAATTGTTAAGCTCTTCTGCTTGCCTTCCCAGTCTTTCCTCTTCCTGCTCCTTTGCCTTAATTTCATTTTTTATTTGATTATCATTGGATCCTTTTTTGCCTATAATATCTTCTTTTTTCTTTTCAAGCTTTTCTATTTCCCTCTTTAACTCCTCAATAGCCATCTGCTTTTGAAAAAAGTTATTGTTTTTTTCAAGTTCAGATTTTTTTCTTTTCAGACTTTCCAGCTGTTCCTTATTAGCATTAAGCCTTGGCAAAACTTCTATATTATATTTTATATCTGTTTCTTTGTCTCTTCCCAAGAGTTCCTTATATTTGTTAAGCTTCTTCAAGCTATCTATTATAGCTTTTCTCTGCTCCTCTAAAACACTTTTTTCCTCCAGAGCCTGCTTCAGCTGAATTTTATAGGCATCTTCTCCAATGTAAGGAGTTTTATATACCTTTGGATCTATTGCCCTAGCAACATGATTTTGATAAAGCATGCAACCGGGAGTAATAGAGCATTGATAAAGCTTTAACTCTTCAACTTTTTCGCAAAGAACAACCTTTCCAAGTATCATATTAGCAAACCGCTTTGCCCATATACTCTGAGAGGTTACAACAGCAGCCAAGGTATTATTACCGCAGTTGTCATATCCATCTAGCTTACCTGTGTTTATCAAGCCTGCAGAATGCAATCCTCTATTTTTTCTAAGGTTCTCATATACATTTAACGCCAGATCAAAATCCTCTGGCTCCACTATAATATAAAACCTCTGTGTATTTAAATAACCTTCTACAGCATTCTTCCAACCTTCATACGTTACCCTCAAAAGCTCGCATAAAATCATTGGTTCGCTGCCTTTTCCTGCCTTTTTAAAGGTTTTCTTTATTTCCTCCAAAAGCATTGTGATTTCTGGTTTATACTGAAGCTTCTTCTTCTCCAGTTCAGCTATTTTTTTATTCACCTGTGAAAGCCTTGTTTCAAAGTCATCCTTCTCAGCTTCCGACTTATAAACCTTCTTTGAAACTTCCTCAGCCCTTTCTCGCTTATCCTTTATAAATTCATCAATTATGCCGCTGACAGAGGAAATTGCAAAATTTTGAACAAGTTGCCTTGCCCCATGAAGATAGCTAATGGCAGCTGGAAAATCTTCTTCCTTTGCCATTAAAGCTTCCGTATTTTTAATGGATTCCTTTACGGCTAGAAGAAGGCTGTTTTTCTTCCCTTCAAGTTCCTTAACCTGAGGCTCAAGAGCATTGATCTTACTCTCCAAATCCTTTATAGCCAAATATTCTTCATTGTGCAGCAATTCATATTCCAGCTTATCTCTTGTATCATTTTTGTCATAAATTTCGTTCTGTATATTATTTCTCTGGGCTTCCAGTGCATCTATTTCATCGTTGAGTTTTTTGATATTAAATTCAAACCTTGAAATATTCTCTTTTGAAATCTCCGCATCAGCTCTTTTAATAATGTAGTCATAAACTTTTTCTCTTTCTTTAAAACTCACTATCTTATCATAACTTTCACTAATAGCCTCCAGCTTTTGTATCTTAACTTTTATGATACTCAGCATCTTCTCCAGTTCCTGATAACTTCTAACATTTTCCTTCAAGACTTCAATATTAACTTCCTTCTTATCCAAAACGTAGGAATAGACAAAATCTTTAATATCATCAATAGGTTTAAAAGCCAGTGCTTTAGGTATAAGTTCAAAAAACTTATCTTCAAGACGTCCAAAGCGATTTTTAAAATCCTTCTTTGCATCTGTTTGATTGAAAATCTGTGCCTTCTTGTTTGTATTTCTAAATATATCGATATTCTTCGGCTTATTGCCCTGTAAAAACAAGTCGTCCTCTATACCTTGATTTTCTATTCTATACCATACTGTCTTCTCCTTGGTTTCTGATGCAGAGTCTATTACTGCACCTACAAGGAAGGTTTTATTCTTTTCTTCCTCATAAAACTCCAAAGCAATATGAGCTGTAACCTGGCCTTCTCTCTCATAAGGTTTGCTCTCCTTACCAGTTTTACACCTTACATAGCCTGCCAGGGTTCTTTTACCGTTCTCGTTGGCAGCCTTGTTAAAATTATTCTTGGAGCAAGTAAGCACAAGTTGAATAGCATCAAGAATAGTTGATTTACCAGCTCCATTTTCACCTGACAGCAGAACAGAATTGTTTATTTCAATAGTTTCATTCAAAAAACGATGCCAATTAATCAACCTCATCCTCTTCAATTTCTTCATCGGCTTCACCACCTTTCTTATAGATGTTTATCTTGTCATAAACCGCCTTGATATCATCTACTCTCAAAGCCATTAAAATAGAATGATATATTATAATTCTAGAATCTTCATTTGTAAGATCCTTATCCAAATTGTTTATTATATTAAACCTTTTAAACAGCTTTAGCGAGTTGTTTAAGGTAGTTTTATCAATAAGCTTATCTCTTATTTTTAACGCCATAAACTTCTCTTGTATTTCACCAACTGTCACTACTACATCATTAGCCAGGGACAATTCCCTGATTTTTTCATCAAAAAGTACTCTTAAAAGCAAAAGTATTATGGAATCAAAAAGTTTTAGCTGAATTCTGTTAAAATTCAGGGTATTTACCAGCTGAACAACACCATATTCCTCATTGATTTCCACCTGAAAACCTAAAATTTTGAAGTAGCTGTTAAACTCATCCTTATGCCTAAGAATGGAATAGTAATCATTTTTACTTGCCTCATTCTTCTTACAAAGAAAACATGCACTAAGTAGCTTATTGCTTATCTTTTTAAATTCTTCCATCTCCCTTGCAGATAACTTATTTAAAAACTCCAAATTCACCCCTCCTGTATTCCTTATATGCACCAAAGGATTATTAATCCTTTAGCCTCCAAATTTCAAAATCTCTGAATTTATATCCCTTTATATTAACCTCATCCTTGTTAACAATCCTGTAGGACACCCGTTTCCTCTGTCCATAAAGCCTTACGTAAATGATCTTTATGAAATCTTCAATATTATTAAGAGGCATAGCTGAAGCTAGTATTACTTCTTTGCTGTCAAGGATCTCTGCCACATATTTTTCAATGTTCCCAGGGTTCATGGAGTCCTTTAATTTGTTCTTCATGTTGTCTAGCTTCTGTTTTCGCCTTCTGGAGTCAACAGTGATATCAACAAGTGCCTCAGGCTTGAAATCCTTCTTTCCTTCGACAGGTGCATAAAAGGAAGCCTCATCTACAAAGCCTTGACTGTAGATTTTAAATAAATTTTCTACATAGTCCAAGGAATAAATGGTGTTAAGACTTATATCACAACCAGCAATCTCCTCAGACATATAAAGAAGTATATCTTTTATTTGACCAGATAAATCCTCACTGTTTGAAAGCAAAAACTTAGCTCTGTTTATAGCTGATCTCTGATACTGGGAATTCTTGTTATCAATTTCTTCTATAATAAAATCTATATTATGAAAAGCATCCACCAATTCTCTCAGAATATCCCTAACTCTTTCCTTACTATCTTCACTTGATAACTCCTTTATTTCGCTGATTTCCTTTGCAGCAATTTTTATAAATTCCTCATCCTTCATATAAGCCTCCAAAGCCTCCACTATCTCTGGTCTGAACTTAGAAACATTATCGGAAGTTTTCAGTCGGTGATAAGCTTTATCGATAATATTTGCCCGGTAATCATTGAAGAGAATATCCATAATTTCCACCACCGTAGAATACTTAGTAAGCTCATCAATATATTTTTTAATATTGGAATTTAAAGTCTTAAGTCCTGTTATTAGCTTATCGGTATTCTCAAATATCTGGTTCAATAAAATACCCTTGCTTTCACTACTTGAATGTATAAGAGTATAAATGGTGTAAATATACCCTTGATACTCTAACTTAGTATTATTTACTATTCTATCCAATGTCTTTACAATCTCTACAGCATAATCGTTAAAATGAATAAGCTGTACATGGCTGTAGGTAGTCTCATTGGTGAGCCATCCATAATCAATAAGCTTCCTTATAAACAGATTAGCCTTGTCTCTGCTGCCCGCCACAGTTATGTTATCCTCCACAATATCAGAAGCATAGCTATCAAAATAGTCCTGAAGTTCATCTATCACTAGTTCTCTCTCTACCCCGAAAGACAGGCGGCTATTCATGATAGAATATAATATATAAATACAATCCCAATATATATTTTTATTCTTACAGGATAACGGCGTAAAAAAATTTTCCGGTAAATTTTTAAATAGCATCTTTTTCTCCCTATCTAGATGTTTCATTTTTTATTTGCTAAGGTTGAAACCTAAAATCTTTATCTATAATTTACAATTTTTGAGTTTTAATTTACAAGAATTTATATAGCTAAGCATAGCTGAAGCATAAATTTTATCATTTACCAGTTTCTTCAATTTATTGGATAAATACCTAAGATTTTATGACTTCCTTATTGTTTTTATATGAGATTTTTACCAATTCTAAATGGAGTTTACTATTAGCTCAAGCTTTCCGGAAAAAATTGCACGCAAAAAAACCTCCTAGAGGGTGCTGTAAGCATTATCATTTTGTATTTTTACTATTTAAACTATCAATTTTAGCTGATAATTTTGATTTTCTACTATACTTTTTAAAGAATAAGTATTAAGAACACCTCCTTTGCAAGCATCATCATTAGCCGGAAATCTCTGGTGGCAGGCACCTTTCCCCTAAAAAAGGATTTACAAAAAAATACGTTAATCAGGTTCTAAAATTATTTAAGTACCCGAATTCTCCTACCCCTAAAACTAATATTGAAAATATAAAGGAACTACTATAACTGATTGAAAATTTACAGGATAAATCTGATAAAATAAATGTCAGCGTTACTATCTCAATTAAAGTAGATGGCTTTAATACTACTTATAGTGATAATAAAGGCCCTTTATTAAATCCAGTTACTATTTTTAGAGATATAGTCAAAGATGGCTTAATAGCAAGTGCTCGCTTCGCTCCCACAAAGGTACGCGGTACCACCCAACTTATGTAGAACTATTGTAGTTTAGCAAGCAGTAACTTCCAGTTACTGCTATGGGGTCAGACCCCATAGCGAGATGCTCATCGAGCTTGCTAGTTTATGTATCCTAATTCTTTTAAGCAGTCGCAAGCCAATGCAAATCCCAAACCACTAATCTTTTTTGAGATAAGTAATGGCATTGCATCCTTGTCAGAAGGTTATAATCAAACTTAGCCACAAAGCTTTTGAAGTCTTCAATCTCCTTAAAGTCAGACATAAACTTTGCAGCATCTACTATTGACTTAGTCCATTTATGCCAGCTATTGAAATTATTATCCGTACTAGTCACATCAAACTCATATCAGAATTTCTGGTACAATTCCTCTACATCATACTGACTGATGCGTTCTAAGTCAAAATTATACAAGATACTTTTAATGCCCTCTCTTCGTTCCTGATATTTGATTACATTAGGCATCCTCTGATAGTTCTGGGCGGAATAAATTATCTGTTCAAACACATCTTCCAAGGTGCTGAAATCCTTACGGTCTCCCACAAAGTATTTATTCAATTCATCATTGGTGATCTACTCTGGTTTTATTTCATGTAAATATCGGTAGGCAGTCCTATATACTATTTGGTTCTTTTCCTTTATATCCATTCTTCTGCCACACCCCCTATCTACTTACTGTAAGTGCATTCTTAAAACTAACACTCTCAATTGGTATAAATTGTCCATCCTTAACAAGGCTTCTGCCTAGAATATCAGAAAGCGCTATTGTTTCCCACTCTTCAAGCAATTCCGATTTGCTTTCCAATAAGGTATTGATATTACTCAGTACTTCTGGATTACTGAGCCGTTCAATCAAAACTTTTCCCTCTAAATACGCACCATTAGAATCTTGTGCGTCTACAATATTTGCGTGAGAAACTTTCCATATCTTTTTTGCCCGTATTACCTCAAGCATAAAAATATCAATCAGTTCCTTTTGGACTTCCTCACTTGTCATGTTTATACGGTACTCTTCATAAACGGAATCAAACTCTGTGGAGGGTATATGAGATTCACACCGAGCCATTTCTATTATCTTTGCATTTTTGCTTTCCAATATCTGCTCAGCTTTTGTTTTTCGTGTTGTGATAGACTCTTTTTTCACAGATTGCTTTTTCTTATTCTGCTTTCTACGATTTTTCAACCAGTTATCAAAACTTGAAATTGCCTTTTCCGTTAGATAACCTGTTATTTTAGGCACTATTATTTCTGCCACACCAATAACCAACTGTCCTCCCGTAGAAAAGTCTTCATAACGCTTTGGAGTCCTTGACTCAACTTCAACAAGTTCTGCAGGGCCGACAAGCTTATTTGTGCCATCCTCAAATTCCATTGCACGTGTAGCGCCTCTTGTATCTTTTGATGCAACAGTATGAGTGCCTTCTGTTTCTAATATTTTATATGTTTTTTCACTCAGTTTCTTGTTCGACATTAGAAACACCACCTTCATCTATTGCCTTCAAACGCTGAAGCCAACACAATATGCATTCACTTTTGAAAAATCCTAATAACGCACCATCGCAAAAACGCTCTGCTCGTACAGCTCCCATCAGAAGAGCTATCACACATTTGGCATCTAAACTTGATGCATCAGCAGCTTCCATCGATTCTGTACCCCATTTCAATCCATTAGCTTCGAGTGTCTCACCATAACGGGTATGTTCATATTCCGGGTGCTCCTCGCAGAATTTGTATAAGTCCTCATGGAAGAAATCCACCGTCTGCGAATAATTAACAAATGGCATATGGATCCGATGCTCTGGTATACCATCGTTTTCCTTATCTATAATCCACTGGCCAAATTTGTCGTCTTGGATTAGTGGTATGTATTTTGTTAATCGCTCAAATTTATTCATCCTCGTCCTCCTCAGTATCATCAATGCCAAATAACATCTGGAACTTATCGAAGTTATACGGGTATGAGTTATCACCATCAAACCCTACCGGTTTATGGCCATTGTTATATTCAAATTCTAGCTCCCACTGCGTACCATCACACACCGTGTATCCGAAGCGCATAGTTGAATATCGTCTTCGCCATTCACCTATGTGGAGATCTTTAAGTGCTGCTATGAAAGTATCCTTTGTGAAAGGCTCCTTGTTATCATCATCTAACAATAAAAGTGGTTCTTCATCTTCCCATAATTTTGTATAGGCTTTCAATCCATCTGATAGTTCTACCACATAGCTACGGTAACCACCGAAGTATCCGCCAATGCTAAAAGTAATCTTGTTGATGAAATCCATATTTATTTCAAAGTCAGCAGCCTTTTCTTCTGATTTTGATAAAGTATAATTACCACCAGCTTCAGCGTAGGCTAACTTGGCTCTGTCCAAATATTCACGAGTCCAGTGAATGCGGGTATCTTCACTAGGATGCACAATTGGCTCTTTGCCATAGTCCGGGCTTTCCATCATATTTTTAAGACGACCTATTGCTTGCTTAAGACCACGAATAACGCTCATAATTTGATCTTTATTTTTTCCTTTGAGATATTCTTCATAGTAGCCTTCCGGGCTAATCATCATGTTAGGCTGCCTCCTTTAGCAAGCAGTAGCTTCCAGTTACTTTCATCGGGTCTGACACCATAGCGAGATGTTCACATCGAGCTTGCTCTGATTTTTTCTTTTCAGTCTCCATCTTTTTCACCACCTGTTAGTTATCCAAAAATTCACCTTAAAACTATATAAGATAATTATATTTCAAGAGATCATTGTTATCGTAATTTTACTTTTTATTTATTTTTGCACTTAATTCCTTTAAACTTCCTCTAATATTATCCAGATCAATAAAAAACACGTGCAGCTTTAAGTTTCCTTCATAAGTAAACCTTATTTCATTTTTCAAATTCATAACAAACTCATTTCGAGGATATAACAAAAATATATCTTCGCAATTATACTTTTTAGCATAGGCATACATCTGATACATATCTCCCTGGCTTATACCAAAGTTGTTACTTGCCTCGTTATTTAGAAGTTTCCACTTTGTATCTAGTATCAATACACTGTCATTTTGCTTTATAACTATATCTGGTCTTAATGCAAACTTTTGTGGATTCTCAATAAGATAGCGACCTCTATCCTGAGAATAAATTGCCCAATTTCTAAAATATTGACTATCTTTCATAGCCTTTGCCACATAACTTTCAAACACTTTTTCCATCGGAAAAAGCAATGCATATGCCACATTATTACCTTTATAGTTTGTAAAACTCTCATGTTTTAGAAATATCTTACACCATTTAACGATAATATCGTATTCGCTCATTAACCTACTGCCAGTGCATTTGCTTAAATCTTTTTCAATATTTTTAGAAGCTTCTATTTCATTCATCGTAAAAATAAACTTATCTATTTGACTTTGTAGATTGAAGTTATTAGTTTTTGTTTTTAAAAATAAAAGTGCAGCTTTTATAAGTTTATTTTCAGGTCTATTTTTACTGTAATCATCAAATTCTATAAAAAATCTTTCTTTATGTACTATATTTTGTGCAATATGCTTATTTACAAGCAGTTTTCCCTTATAAAACTTCTCATTTCCCTCAAGGCTTATATAATTGCTCTTTAGACCTTTTTTAATAAGAGTTGATAGTTCCCCAAGAAACATCTTAATAAATACATCAAAGATAGGGAGCTTTCCACTTTTTAAACTAGATAGATTAATACTCTTAAAGCTAGTATTTTTTAAACTCATAAGCATCTTTAAAAATATCTTTCGTGTCCTTTCATAGGATCCATCACTTTCCTCACTGTATATCTTAGGAAGTATTTCTATAACTACATTACTTTTAGTTTGAATAAGTCCTACATAATTTTGTGCTTTAAGAATTTTTCCTAAGCCTTTTTTGTAGCCTATCGTAAGAAATTCACTATTTTCAAGTGCAAAATTTTCAAGCTGTTTGAATATCTCCTTAGGTAAAATAATATTTCCCTTACTTGAAGCTTTTGCATACTCTTCACTGCAAAGACAGCCATATTCAATTATGCAGAAATACCCATTAATCATTATTGTCCTCTCCACTACTTATGCTGTATATTTTTTTATAAGCTTCTGGATTAGAAAAAGCTGCTTTATTTACTGTGTATACTTTCTTATCCTCAACGTAATCAATATCACCTAGGTTGCCGAATAGATTATATGGTATTGAAGTAACACCTATAAACTGTAGTTCTTCATCTTGAACCTGGTTATCTGCCAAAACTAAACGTATTTTTTCGTAATCCTCATAAAAATACTCCTGTAATAAAGGTATCACCTTTCTATTAAAAATGTCTGCTAAATTATCTATACTATTATTATTTATAAGATCCATAAAATAAGCCTGTCCTATAGTATGTTCTCTGTCATATAAGATTTCTATTCTTTTATTTATCATATTAAGAAGCCTTTTTATATTTACTCCTTCAACAAATAAATCGCTGTTATTATTTAATTTTGCAAATATATCACCATCAGGCATCATCTCAATAAATTCAAATCTTCTTCTTAGTGCAGTATCTAAAAGTGCTATAGACCTGTCTGCAGTATTCATTGTGCCAAGTATATATACATTTTTAGGTACACCGAATTCAATTTTTGAATAAGGTAGAGTAGTTGATGTCTCCTCTGGAGTACCTATTCTCTTTGTTTTCTCAATGAGGGTAATAAGTTCTCCAAAAATTTTAGAGATATTCCCTCTGTTTATTTCGTCAATTATAAGTACATAATTTTTCTTCTTATTTTCCAAAGCTCTTCTACATATCTCTTTAAATATTCCATTTTCAAGCTTATAAGAAATATCTGCTTTATCATCACCATTTAAACAAGGCTTAATACCTTCAATAAATTCTTCATAGCCATAAGATTGATGAAAAGTCGTAAATAAAACTTGACCTTGCTCTTTGAATTTCTCAAATCTTTCTTTCACACTGGAATATTCATCTGATTGTACAACTATTGGCTCTTTTCTTTCTAATATAGCTACAGCATAGTTTATTGAGTTATAAGTCTTTCCTGTCCCAGGAGGGCCATATAATATATAGTTAAGCTCATCGAAATAATCTATTGATTTATCCACTCCAAACTCCTCAGCTTCTTCTTCAATTCTACCATTATCCTCCTCTGGTTCCATAGGAGCTACCCCATTTCCATATTGACTCAATAACTCATCTACCCTCATATTAAAATACGGTAAAAGTAAGTCTTTTTCAAATACATTTAATTGTTCATCTTTTACCGGCATACAGGTAGAATTATAATTTGGTGCCCACCCAAGATTTGCACCTCTATATCTATCTTTACTTAAGCTTTCTTTAATAATTTCGTAGTCTCTCTCTAACCAGCCATCCTCTGTCCCACGCAGTGCTCTAGGATTTGAGGTAATTCTACCAAGAAGTTTTACTTCCGACCCTCCATAACATAAATAAAATAAGTCTCCAACTTTCATTTTTTCACTAAAGTTTATACCTTGATTTTTACCTGTATCCTTATGTACTGTTACAATCTTGTTTTTTAAATATTCTTTTCTTTCCTCATCAGTAAAACTACCATTATTGCCATGTGAAATTTTCCAAATAGTTCTATCTATGTCCCATAACTTTCTAATCTCCTTAAAGTAGAGTAATTTTTCGTAATAGGCCATTCTATTCTTTTCATTCTCAACAGATAAATTTAAATCAGCCATTTCACTTCTAATGAAGTCCTCAAATCTATTGATAGTAGATGCATCTTGAAATAAAAAAAGACAAATTAATTTTCTATGTTTTTCAGATAAAACGTTAATGACTTTTTCTGGATTTATTAAGAACTTAATAGCATTTTTAACTGCACCTGGCAACTCATTTACATCCTCATATTGTTTATAATTCAATAGATTAGATACCCAAACATTCTGTCTGACAAAAGACTTAGCAATTGTTCTAGTATCTGTGTACTTGTTAAAGTCTTTTTTATTTGCAGCTTGAAAATCTATATAAGCTATTAATTCACCTATACAAAGTACCACTTTATAAGTGTTAGTATCTTTATTAAAGCTATTTAAGAGATTCATATAATTAAAATTATTATCATCTCTAAGTTCCTTGACCTTTTCAATAAGTTCCTGAGTTTCTGTTTCACCAAGCTTTGGAAGGTGCATTAATTCTTCATATTTTTCAACTGCTTTTTGATAATGAAATTCCTCGTCAGTAGCTAAAGCTTTTATTTTATCATCATTTAAGCATTGTAAAAACTTTTCTTTTAATTTTTGTCTCATAGTAACCTCTCCTAATTTTTGTACTTATATTTTAATTTATGTCAAATAATGGTGTTCTACAGAATTCTTCTCTTACTCAATCAATTCAATTCCCATATCTATCTTCCAAACAATCCCTTAATTTTAGAAAATAAACCACCATTGCTTTTTTCCTCAATACTTTTCTCTTTCGTTACCGCCACCTACTCTCTTGTTTCCTTCCTTAAATATTTTGCAATATCTTTGTGAATACTAATCGTGAAATTATGGTTACAAAACCAATCATTCACTATATTATACCATATAATGTAAAAAATTTGTTATCTATCAACTTTACGTAATAGACTACTGTATTTATTAATATAAAATTTAAAAATGGTCCTTCACCAAAGTTGATGAAGGACCATTTTTAAATTGGCTTCAATATAATTATACTAATACCTTTACTGAAAGAGTAAATATAGAATTTGGGATACATTCGTTATTTGTACAATAACTACTTATTCTCTAAATCATCAACAACCTGACTAGGTTTCTTATACACAAACTCAAAATTCCCCTTAGTCTCAATAGCCTTCCTAAACTCATCATAAAATCTATAACTACCTACTCCCATAACCTTAACCCAACACCTGGCCCTAGTTAAAGCTACAAATAACTCATTTCTGGTATTCATATCTCCTTCATGTTTTTCAACATTTTCTATTCCTAAAACATAAACCATATTCGCTTCATTACCCTTTGCTTCATATATATTAGCAATGGTAACTGCATCATCATTCCAGAATTTGTCCCCTTCTTTATCTCTCCAATCATATTCTATAACATTATTGCTGGGCGCCTGTGGTACATAATAATTTAAATCTGACTTATTTACTGCTTTACCTATTTTTCCTCGAATACTTTTATTACCAATATACACAATAAGTAGCAAGCAGTAACTTCCAGTTACTGCCATGGGGTCTGCCCCCATAGCGAGATGTTCACATTGAGCTTGCTATCTCTGTCAGTTCTTCAGTGTAATGAATATTTCGTTTTTCTAGTGCACTCAATTCGGAGAATTGAGTGCACTCTTCTGAATCTCCTGCGACATTAGAGGCGATTCAGACATCTATGAGGACATTCAGCTACCGAGGAATAGGTGTCAAAATCAAAGTACCGATTTTTTGGATATAAATTTTGAATTTAAAGCCAATGCTTGAATATGACGGTCCAAAACGTGCACTTAAAGCTATTCTTTGTACTCCACTGCCTCTATAAGAATTTTCAACCTGCTTTAAAACTTCAGGATGTTCCAAGCAATATAGTAAATAATAAATATCACATTTAGGGACTATAAGGCCAAAGTTATCAGATATAACTAAGTTATCTTCCTCTACAATTGTTGATATGAAGCCAAAATTCTTAATATGTGGAACTAGTATATCACCCTTATTAGAATAAAATCTTGCTCTAGCAGAAGCATCACTACTTTCAATTTTATTAAATCTAGTTATCCTACCTGTCTCCTTATCTATACAACTAAGCTCTATATACTTTATTGATTCATTCTCTAAGCTGTTTGGAGAAAATCCTCTAGAGAAGCCACAAGAAGCTCTTTAGGTTTTTCCCCATTTGTTTGCTTCTTTTTAAGTACAATAATTGATACACTGACTGCACTATTTTCAAAGGTTCTCTTTGGTGCATCTAAAATCATTAGGACCTGAATTTTTTCTAAAATAATATCTCTTATTGGTTTATTAGATACATTGAACAAAAAGGATGATGGTATAGTTGCAGCAATTACTCCACCTTTTTTTGCATATTGTATTGCCTTAAGCAAAAATGCACTTTCCATGCTTATCCTGTTTATCTTTCTGTCCTTAAGTTCTTCCATCGCCAATTCCTGAACACTTAATTTTGTTGAGTAAGGAGGGTTAAATACCACTAAATCCTTTTCTCCTTCTACATTTTTATTTAGGGAATCAACATTTTCTAAGGTTGCTTTAATATCACATATATAATAAATATCTTCCATGACTTTAAATATTTCTTTATTTATTTCCTAAGTATTTATATTGTCAATATTACTTTATGGACTGTTTTTTAGTGCAGAGTTGCCTTTGAAGAATTACAAATATCTCGTACGAAAAAAGCTGTTGTGCTAATTTCTTAGTGCAACAGCCCCCTTAGTAAATTTTCTTCATTCTTTAATAAGTTTCTTTATAAAATTCTTCATTGGATCTTCAAACTCTAAACAATCATCTACAAATTCAATAACTTCATTAGGTGGAACACTACAATTTGTTGTTGTCACAGAAAATATATTGGATAAACTATGCATTAGCTAGAGGCTACATTAATTCATATAACTCAAACTCCACGTTCTTCCAATAGTCTAGATAATTAAACTAGTGATAATCATTTATTCCTGGTGTATTAAAACTAGAATTCAAATGAGAAACAACTGAATCATAATAATCCTTTTTACTTACTGGATACTTAAAAATAAATGAGTTAATTGAACCATTTCCCACTACACATTTTTCATAAACTATTCTATCGCCCTCTACCCAGGATACTACGAACCAGTTATCCTGATGTTGCTTATATGATACGCTGCCGATTTCTTCTAGTAATTCATTATATAGCGAAACTGAGGTATAATTTAGAACATTATTTATACCAGACACAACCAGCTCAGTACTGCCATCTGGAGTTGACAAACGGATTCCATCACCATTTGCCGGTAATTGTTGAGGTTGCAGTATACCAGGATATTCTACTGAAAATTCATACCTTGAATTTTTATAAAAATTATATGTTATTTGTTGTTCTGTTGTATTTATATTTGTAGTATTACTGTCGTTATCTGTTTTCACCTGCTGTTTCCCTTGAACATTTGAACTATTATTTGCATTTTCCTTTACTGGTTCCTGTTTACTAGACTTCGGTGTTTGTTGCCCTTCTGTCTTTGTTTCAGTTGTAGTTGCTTGTGCAGCTACATTCTTTTCACTGACTGCCCCCTTATTAGCACTACTAAAAAATCCTATTATTCCAATAACGGCTACTATCATTACGGCTACTGCTCCTATAATAATTTTCCTACTGTTACCGGATTTATATGGCTGTTGACTATTATTCTGTGCCATGGGATCCATAAAAACTGTTTGTCCTTCGTAGCCCTGTTGGTTAGCATTCATTGATACTCCCGGCCTTACTTGAGAATTATTCATATTGCTATACATCATTCCATTAGATACATTTCCATTGGGCATACCATTACTTCCATAAGGTCCACTGCCCTGAGAATTACTTGATATGCCTCCACTCCATGGGTTATTTATAGGATTTTGCGTCATGTTCCCAAACCTCACAAATGTCTTATCAAATATTTGGCACCAACCTTGTACTGTAATTTCTGCTAAATCCTGAGACACCCCTAAGTTATCATATAGCTTTTTTACTAAATTAATGTATATTAGGTTGTCAATCTCAGTTCCGGAGTAATCAATTATAATCTCAGGTATTTTTTGATCTACCGAATCTACCATCAATCTTTTTTCTCTTGTATACTGTTCTGGATAATAGTCATTTAAAAATGCCCTTAATTTCTTACTATTTGTGTATATTTCTTGACCATGTTTATTTATTAGATCTCTCACTGTTATTATAAGCTCTCTATTCACTATACTCTCCGTTATCTAAAATTTTACGGCCCTAATACTTCACTGCTGTTAACTACCTTATTTTTAAAAACAATATAATCCATTAAACCATGTAAGATATCAGGGGTACAATTCCAATAACGTATTCACCAACCTTTCTACATTATATTTTCAAATCCTGTTTACGCCCCAGGGGCAATGTCATTAATAACTCCATCATTTACACATATATTAAAACCATCAATTCTGCTATCACTATCAATCTTTTTATTTACCTTTGTGTAAACATCGGAATTAATTCTCTTAAGTTCCTGCCATAACCTATATTCTTTCTTTGACTTGATACAAAGTTCAGTAACTATCCGTGAGTTTTTCAGCAAGAATTCAGTGATATACATTACTTTAATCACCTGATATCCTGACACTTCTATAATTCCCTTTCAGGTTTACTTCCAACTGTTCTTTATTTCTTAAGGCTCCAACTAGAACGGTTCTGTTATCGAAATATTCATCCATATTAACAGTACCTATTATGTATAGATTTTGTGGTATATTTACATCTCCATACTTATCAAAAGCTCTTTCATCCCTTCTAAACTGCTCTTTGCTTAACAAGGTTTTTGTAGCCAAGCAAATCCGTAGCATCAGACCAGTCTGGTCTTACTGGTATTAGTTTAAACCTTCCATTATCATAATTAGCACCAACAGCCTCCATCTTTTTCACCGCCTGTTAGTTGTTCAAAATTACACCCCTCAGTCCAATAATTAACTATATTGTAACATAATTAGTTAAAAGTTTGTATGATTCTCCATATATCTAAATGTTATAGATATATCATTTTTGAGACTACTTATATAGCTATAAATATAAATAAAGATTATTCAGCTTATCTTCACACCGAAAAGAAGCTATGGACTAGCTTTAACTCTTCGTTAACTCAGAGTAAAAGCTAATCCATAGCTGATTAAAGGCTTTGTCATATGCTTATAATTAAATTATTTTAGGAATTTTTAAGTTGCCGTTTAAAAAGAGTATACAAATCTCTGGTGCCAGACAACGGAGACCCATAATTTCAAATCCTACTTAAACAGTTCTTCTATATCCACGGTAAATCCACTAAAAATACTAGAATTTATAATGCCGCTATTCTTAACAACATCAATTTGATCATATAGTCCATCACTATTAAGACTATATATCTGAACCGTATTAATCATGGGATTTATGATCCAATATTCTTTGACACCGTATTTCATATATAAGTTTAATTTCACAACCAAATCATTTGACTGATTAGAAGGCGATAATATCTCCATTATAAGAGTTGGAACACCTATATATTTATTATCTTCTATTCCATCTTTATCACAAATAACCGAAATATCTGGTATTACTACTTTATCATCTTGAATGTCCTGTCGATGCAGTTGTACATCGTAAGGTGCTGAAAATGCTTCATATTCTTTTCCCTCTAAAAAATTAAATAATTTAGCATATAGTCTACCTGATATTCTTTGATGTTTTGTAGAAGGCGAAGGAGACATATATACAATTCCATCTATGTATTCTAATATGTTATCTGTGCTTTCCTTCATTTTATAGAATTCATCAATAGTAATTAATTTTTCTTTTGGTAAACTCATAAAATTTTCAACTCCTTAATGCATCTAGTGTAGAACCTGAACACTGAGAGATTTTACATATTAATATTATAACAGAAGATACCATATTATGTGAATAGTCTTACATTAGTATAAACAGAGCACTGAAAATCTATTAAATATCTTTTCTTGTATGTTATCAGCATTTATCTCTGTCAGTTCTTCAGTGTAATGAATAGTTCGTTTTTCTAGTGCACTCTTCTGAATCTCCTGCGACATTAGAAGCGATTAAGACATCTATGAGGACATTCAGCTACTGAGGAATAGGTGTCAAAATCAAAGTACCGGTTTTTTGGATATAAATTTTGAATTTAAGGCCAATGCTTAAAAAAATTAAGCATTGGATTTTTGATACTTTTTCATAAACATTGTTTATATATCTATATTTTCTTTAGAACAACTTCTGAAATTATTACATTTTGCGGGTGGAACCAGGTACCTTTGCAAAGGAGCAAAGCAACTGAGCTTCTTTCTAATTAGCTCATTTATATTAATTATTTGTATAATCCTTATGAATAGTGTATGATTAAAAGGTATGGCAGCTAGAAGGTTCTAATTGAGCTTCCATTGAGAGGGAGAAACAATATGAAACTTATTCAGCCAATAAAGGATATTAACTTAATTAATACGCTAAAATCGGAATTACTTAAGGTCGGATATAAAAATTATTTGCTATTTGATATAGCAATAAATACAGGCTTAAAGATTACAGATATAATAAATCTTACAGTTTGGGATGTGAAAAACAAGTCTCAAATTGAAATAAAGGAAGGTAGAACCGGAAAGTCCTTGAAATATGCCCTATCTCCCGAAATTCACAAAGAAATTCAGAAGTTTATATCTGGAATGTCTGCAGGAGAGCTGCTTTTTCCAAGTAAACAAGGTGGAAAAAGTTCTATAACAAACAAGCAAGCCCATAAGTGTCTGAGTGAAACAAGCCGCAAACTTGGCCTAGATGATATCTGCACCCATACACTCAGAAAAACCTTTGGATATCACCATTATAAAAAGCATAACGATGTCGCCTTGTTGCAGAACTTATTTAGTCACTCTACCTCTGATATGACTCTTAGATATATAGGTATTGCTGATATTGAAGCCACCACCATTGAGGATTTTTTTCAATAATAAATAAAAGTGAGGACATACATAAACTTTTATTATGTATGTCCTCATTTTTGTTTTCTCCTCACACTATATACTCTTAATTACAAAACCTTCTTCCACATGTATTAATTTAACTATAGAAATGGAACCCTATAACAAGGGAGGTAGAATATAATGAATTTTACCCAATTAGTAATCAGTGAAGATATAGTAAAAATATTAAAAAACAATGGTATCACAGAACCAGCACCGGTTCAGGCAGAAAGTATCAGTTTTATAAAGAATGAAAAAGCTGGAGAGGAAGGTTACACCTGCCTATTTATTGATCCAAAGGACAGCCTTAGACTTAAAGAAACAGAAAAAGCTATTAAATTTAAAATATCACGAAGGGACTTAGGTGAAGAGAACCATGGCTACAAATAGAAGTGTTACAGGAAATTTTAACTACAATAATATAGAGAAAAAAGATAAAAATTTTATGTACAAAAACCTAGAGAGAAGCAACTGTTATAACTGCGACTTTTCAGGCTCGATTTTTGATTTCGTAAGCTTTAGAGGAGCACATTTTAAATCCACTAATTTCTTCAAGTGCAGCTTTAAATATGCAGAATTTGTTGGAACAAATTTAAAGGATAGTGACTTTAAAAATGCGGTGTTCGAAAATGCCATTTTTGACTCAGCGAAACTAGAAAATGCTAACTTCAAGGATGCCAAGTTTATAAATACAATATTTTTATCTACTGATATAAGTAAAGCTAAAAAACTAGATGTAAATACTACAGGCATCAAAATTTTTGAAGAAATGCCTAAATTGGAAATCAGTGAAGAATTAAGATCTGCTATTTTGACTGCTATGGAAAACAAGTATGTAGCGAAAGCACGAGTTTTTGATACAAAAGATGGTGGTCTAAATACGTTAAATATTATGCTTCTACTAGAAAACTTTAATGAAGAAACAATAATTACAGGACTAAAGTTAATTGTTACAAAACTTGATAGGGAATTCTACACTTTAAGTTATATAATAAAATTTTTGAAGAATATGTAAGAAATCTTAATAACTATACTCTGCAAAAACAGCATTGCTTGTACCACTGCCTTTTATAATTAAAAATAGCTTTAACCAAGTACTATCAATGGTTAAAGCTATAAACCTAATTTACTTATGATATGGTTCACCAGTACCAGATCATTCTACTTTTGCAAGGTTTCGTAGTCTTCACTTTGCTCCCTGTTCAGAAACAATTATGGCTGAAACGACAAATTTTCTTTATGAGATTGGAGAAATATTAGGAGATACCATATTTATTGATGGTACAAAGATAGAGGCATGTGCTAACAAGTATACTTTCGTTTGGAAAAAAGCAGTTTCAAAAGACAAGTATTTTTAAGCTTTTTACTGCTTTAAACAAATAAAATACTTTTGAACATTAAATAAACATTTAACCTGAAAATTAGAGGCTACACTGTTGGTATTGCTTTAACAAATTGCATCTGCTATCATATAATTTATAACAAAATTACAAAAATATATGATGAAAATGAGGTAAGAAAATGAGCGCAGATAACACATTGGATGAGAAAGAGCCTAAACATCAGAGGCGTCCTCGATATAAAGGCACTCACCCTAAGAATTTTAAAGAAAAATACAAAGAATTACAGCCAGAAAAATATGCTGATGATGTAGCAAAGATTATTCAGAAGGGCAACACTCCTGCTGGTATGCATATTTCAATTTGCGTCAAAGAAATATTAGAAATTTTACAAATTAAACCAGGTCAAACCGGTTTAGATGCAACACTAGGTTATGGCGGCCATACTTTAGAGATGCTTAAATGTTTAGATTCAAAAGGACGCTTGTACGCACTTGACGTAGATCCTATTGAATTACCACGCACCAAAGAGCGTCTAGAACGTTTGGGCTATGGCTCCGATATTTTAGAGATCAAGCAAATGAACTTTTCTAAAATAAATGAGGTTACTCCAAAATCAGAGTTCTTTAATTTTGTATTAGCAGATTTAGGTGTTTCTTCTATGCAAATAGACAATCCTGAAAGAGGGTTTACATTTAAGGCTGAGGGTCCCCTAGACTTAAGACTTAATCCGAATATGGGTATCTCTGCAGCAGATCTTTTAAAAGAAATGACACTATTTGAAATAGAGGATATGCTCCTTGAAAATGCTGACGAACCTCATGCCGCAGTAATCGCTCGCGCCATTCTTTCTACCATAAAAAAAGGAATGGATATAACCACAACAACACAACTTAAAAATATCATCAAAGAGGCTCTGAAATATGTTCCAAAAATCAAAGATAGTGATATTAAAAAATCCTGTCAGCGAACCTTTCAAGCTCTCAGAATTAATGTCAATCATGAGTTTGAAGTGCTAGATGAGTTTTTAGAAAAACTCCCTAGTGTCTTAGCAACTGGCGGCCGTGTTGCCATTCTTACATTTCACTCAGGAGAAGATCGCCGTGTTAAAAAATCTTTTCAACATTTTTTCCGTGAAGGTGTGTATTCCCAAATAGCACCAGAGCCTATTCGCCCATCAGCAGAAGAATGTCGTGCCAATAGTCGAGCAAGTTGTGCTAAATTACGTTGGGCAATCAAATCGTAAGGTGTAGTTAACCTCACTAAATAAGGTTCTGTTTTCAAATAGCATTGAAATCTAACAATGTATCGTCTAAATCAAATAGAAGTATTTTTAACTCATTTTTCCTCCCCTAAAATGTTAATAATAATTAATATAAAGAGCACTTTTTTAGATATTTCACTAATCTAAAGTGCTCTTTTTCTAAAATCTATCATACCAAGAAGTACTCCAATTGTTATCAATACACAAATTTTGACTGTTCTAGGAATTGCCATCACTACTATGCTTACTAGGCATCTAATAAAAATCTATATCATATTATATTCTAAAGGTTTTATTAGTTAAGCTATCTAAGGTTCAGCTTTTTTTAATAGGAAATCAATATAATGGAGGTAGCATTCATGCTAAGGCAACAACCAAGAGTTCCACAGAACTGTCCCCCAGCTTTTCTAGGCCATTATACCGTTCTTCCTGGGGATACTTTCTATATCATTGCTCAAATTTTCAGGGTAAGAATAGAAACACTTGCGGCAAATAACCCACATATCCCAAATCCAAATGTATTATTCCCAGGTGATGTCCTTTGTGTCCCAGGCTTTATATCTTATCCCTGCTGTACTATTTTATCTCCTCGTACCTCTATACCCTTTGGTGCAAATGGAATAGTTAGTGTAAATTTTGCTCCCAGAGGAGGTCAGGCAGTGAGCTTTATGGCAACATTGCCACAGCCTTCAAATTTCGGTAATTTTGACATTTATACTGGTGAAATATTTATACCGGGCATTGGAGGCTTTGGTAATCAGCTATTTGCAAATCCTCAAGATCCACCAGTTTGGTCAACTAGAATTGATCTTCCTACTGTTGCATCAGTCATGCCAAACTCAATTGCAGTAATACGGCCCTCCAATTCAGTTACCGGGGCCTTTGGTATCACAGTATTGCAAGGTACAATTTCTAATTAAATTTTACACCCCTGGGGTCAAAATCAAAGTACCGATTTTTTGGATATAAATTTTCAATTTAAAGCCAATGCTTAAAAAAACTAAGCATTGGCTTTTTGATAATTTTTCATAAACATTGTTTATATATTTATATTTTCTTTAGGACAACTTCTGAAATTATGAAATTTTGCGGGTGGGACCAGGTACCTTTGCGAAGGGGCAAAGTGACTGGGCTTCTTTATTTTCTATTATATTTATAAACTGCTTTCTTTCTTAGTTTCACACCTAGTGTAGAGTTAACAAATATATCAATCATTTTTTCTTTAGTAACTTTGATTTCTATAGATATATTATATCTCTTACATAGTTTACTTAAGTCAGCTTTAGATATATTACATTTTTCAATATAAGCAATTGCACTTTTAACACTAGGCATAACCATTATACGTTGGTATATTTCATCATTTGTCATAGGAGTACCTCAAATCTATTATTTAATTGGGATGATTTCTAAGTTATAGTATAATCTATCTGTTATCTATGGGCAAGTGTTATCTATCTCCATCATATTCATAGAGAATCTTTGCTCCCTTTAAATCTTTGTCTCCCATTACGAGCCATTCGTTATATTTTAATGTATCAAACATATATTTTATTTCAACAACTCTTTCAATGCTTCTTCTAATTCTCTTAAATATTTTAGGTTATCTTTCAAGTTTAAAAGCAAATCTTCGTCTTTTGGCATCTTATATCTATGTGCTAATCTGTTTCTTAATTTTCTTGATGAGCTATAAAATTCAAAAAACTCCTTGCTTACTTTATTAGAATTTTAATCATCTCCATACCCTCTATTGCTGATATATCAATTTTAAACTTATTCAGATATTTTAAGGTTATTGATATATAGTCCTCACATAGTATATGAAAATCTAAAAAATACGCTCTTATGCTATGATAAAGAAATTTTTTTATATTTTCCTCACTAGAATTTATTGAAGCTAAACATTCCTTAAAATCCAGTTCCCATTCTTTTAAAGCACACTCTTTTAATATCCTATCTCCGTTGATCAAGTAAGTCGGCCTTTCTTATCTGTATAAAATCACTATTTTCTATAAAAAATCTCTCAACAAATTTATATAAGTTTTCGTAAGAATTATTTTTGTTATAAATAACCTCTGCATCATTAACGATGTTTTTCAGTAATAGTTTGTCAGTATTCTCGCTTATTTTTACTACATCAACGGTATAATTAAGTAATTCCTCTAATTCTGATTCTAATTTTAATTCTTCATCTAGATCCAAGTCTCCAATTATAAAAATATCATAGTCCGAATCTTCTCTATAATCTCCTCTAGAACGACTTCCAAATATACCAATAGACTGTAAGTTATATTTATCAGCAATATTTGTTATTATGCTTCTTAAATCCATATAATAGTCTCGCTTCCTTTTTTCATATCCTTCTCCTAAACTACTCCCTTATTAGCCGCTCCCATCATCCCCGCTGGCATCTCTTCCTTCATTCTCCACACAAAGCTAATAGGTGTATTACCGCTGTGACTTACATATTCTGCCTCTCCAAGATAAGTATAAGGTGCTGTTAATCCGTCCTTCTTTTTATTCTCCCTTACAAACAAGATTATCTTGTTGCCTGTCTTCAAGTGACTAATATACCTTTGACCAGTTTCACTTTCTACAGAAGTCCTGCTTTGACTTTGCCAGTGAAATAGCTTTTCATTTATAGCATAGTCCTCATAGAGAGTAGAAGGTGAGTAATCCTTTTCTGATTTATTTAAGGTTATGAAAAAGGCATCTAGCTTCATTTCCTTAAAATACTTTACGCCTTCTCTAAAGGATGGTTTTTTATCTTCATTAAAGTAACCTAGCGCAGCCATAATTTGATTTATAGAGTAAGTACAGTGTAAATCTAGAGGACTAGGTAATCCTAGGTCAACATTTTTATCTACAAAGTCAATATGTAAATAGTTATATTGAATGATTTCTAGAGCTTCTTCTATCATTTCCTTATTATGAACATAAAGATTATATAAAGCATCTGCGAAAGACTTAAAACCTAGTTTTTCTGGTGCATCTAAATAAAAACTGTAATATAACATACCTAGCATAAGCTTTTCTTCTTCATTTAAATTACTGCTTTTTAGTTTAGGTTTTGATGTTAACGTCTTCACTGCAAATTCTATAAGCTTTCTTGAATTAATATGAAACAGGTTTTTAATTCTCTTTGTAAGAACTTCTTCATCTTTATTTCTATAATCCTCTATTAGACCTGCTTCAACCTTCATTCTAGTAAAACTTCTATCCCCATTTTTGCCGTAAACATCAATAAGGGTATAGTTATAATGCTCTAAAAAATTACCCAGGGTTAACTTTTTACCTGTATCTTCTTTAAAATATTTTAATTTACTTATAATACTAGCTTTTGTTAGCTTCGCAGCTTTAATATTTCTTAATATATATTCCTTAGCTTGCTTTTCTAGATGTATGTAACAGCCTTTAGGCAAATTTAAAAATCCATTATTTATGTTATACTCCACTGAATGCTTTGACTTTCCAATAAGTACTTTGAATTTTTGCTCAAAATCATAATTCCTATGAGCCTGACCTACAAAGTCAAGCACTGTAAGACATTCTTTCCCTTCACATAGTCTAAGGCCTCTTCCTAATTGTTGTAGGAACACTGTTAAACTTTCTGTTGGTCTCAAAAACAATACAGTATTTATTTCTGGTATATCTACACCTTCATTATATAGGTCTACTGTAAATATAAATTTTACTTCACCATTTATAAGTCTTCTTTTAGCATTGTTTCTTTCCTCACTATTACTTTCTCCAAGTACTGTAATTGAAGGTATACCGCTGTTAGTAAATTTATCTGCCATATATTTAGCATGCTCTACACCTACACAGAAACCAAGTCCAATAACTTCATCCATATCCGTAACATATTTATATAAACTGCTTATTATTCCATTTACTCTAAGGTCATTGCTTGTATATACCTTCTCAAGTTCCTGTTTGTCATAGCCTCCTCTAGTCCATTCTAATTTTGATAAATCTATGTTATCTGATATTGCAAAATATTGAAAAGGACTTAAGAGCTTTTTATCTATAGCTTCTGGCAATCTCATTTCCGCTGCTATTCTATCGTCAAACCGTTCTAAAACATTTTTACCATCCATTCTTTCTGGAGTAGCAGTTAAACCTAGTAATATCTTTGGTTTATAATAATCTAGAAGTTTTCCATAGGATGGTGCTTCAGCATGATGAAACTCATCTACAATAATAAAGTCATAAAAATCAGCAGTAGTCTTCTCATAAAGCTTTGAGGAATTAAAACTTTGAATGCTCATAAATAAATGATCTATGGACTCAGGTATGTTACCACCTACATATAGATCTCCAAAGTTGTTATCCTTTAGTATAGCCCTAAAAGTATCCCTGGCCTGTTTCAATATTTCTTCTCTATGAGCTATAAACAAAAGTCTGTTTTTATCTTTTTTATTCTCTTTTGTAAAGTCTTTATAGTCAAAAGCTGCAATAACTGTTTTTCCAACTCCTGTAGCAGCTACTATAAGATTTTTATTTCTACCAAATAGTATTCTTTCAGCTTTTAATTTTTCTAATATTTCCTTCTGATAGTAGTAGGGATGTATATCTAAGCTAAATATAGTGTCAGTAATACCACCAATGTTGCCTTCCTTCTTAAGAGAAGTTCTAAGTCTTTTTTTATCTTCTTCTAGGCTTCCATTAAATATAGTAAACTCATCATCATTCCAGTAGCTTTCAAAGGTAGCTTCAAACTTTTTAATTATATCAAAGGAATCCTTTTCAGTAACTTTTATATTCCATTCTAAACCAGAAGTAAGAGCTGCACTAGATAAATTAGAAGAGCCTATATAAGCTGTAGTAAAGCCTGTTTCTCTCTTGAAAAGATAAGCCTTTGCGTGAAGCCTTGTTCTATCAGTATCATAGGATACCTTTATTTCTGTATTTTTCAGCTTACTAAGTTCTTCTATGGCCTTATAATCAGTGGCTCCCATATAGGAAGTGGTGATAATTCTTAGTTTATGGTTTTCCTGTTCTGTAAACTCCCTAAGCTCCTCAATTATACATCTTAAACCGCTCCATTTAATAAAGGACACTAACATATCTATAGAATCACAGCATAGTATTTCCTTCTTCAACTCACTCATCATGTTAGGCTCCTGCTTTGAGCCAGTGAAAAGTGAGCTTTGGGAAAGTGGGGTTACAGGTCTTACTGCCTTTGTTTCTTTTACAGCTTTGATATTGTTTATTTTTGAATATAAGGCTGTAAGCATTTCCCCTTCTTCATCAATCTTTAGACCTTCAATATTTTTTTCATCTGCCACCTTACTTAAGCTTTTGATAAGCTCATTGCAGGCCTTTATTTGTGAAAGCAGGGCTTCCTTATCATTTTGTTTGTTATTTTCCCTTATAAACCTTAGACACTTTTTAACCACTGAGGATATGTAACTTGTCAATATAGTTTTAGCTTCTTCTACATCTATGGTCTCTTTTTGCATAAGATACTTATCTAAATCTAATTCCTTCAACTTATTTTTAAGATCTTCGTATATAAGCTGCTCGTAAATTCCTTCTTTTATCATTGCTAATATGCCTCCTGCCTATTCCAGCCTTTTTATAACATCATAATATATTACTATTTTATCACATCTTGGTAATGTCATGTAAAAATGCCAATTTTCTTTACCTTTCCCTCTACATTTTATAAGGCATCTTAAAATCTTTCTTTGCTACCTTTATTTGCTTCATAGTTTAATAAATTTCACTTAGTTTAAAAATAATGCTATAATCTACGAGTAACAAAATATACAATATTGCACAAGCAAAATTAAGGAGATAAAAAATATGAACGGACAAAATAGAGAAAATATTTATACTGGAAGAGTTGTTGACATAGTACTTAAGAAAGATCAACCTACAGGTAAGCTAACAAGGGGTATTGTAAAAGATATACTAACAAATTCTAAATTTCATCCTAGAGGAATTAAAGTAAGATTGCAAGATGGCAGTATTGGTAGAGTGCAGTCTATAATAGAATAATGTACAAAAAAAAGGTACAGTAAATCCTATTACTGTACCCTTACTAATATTTACCGAGAAGTATAATACTATCTAATGCTTCAAAGCTTCTTTATTTTTTAAAACCATTACTTTTAGCTACACTTTTACGCCTGTTAGAATTACTGTTAGAATTACTCTTTTTGTTAGAATCCCTTTTAGGTTTAGTCATATTTACTACTGGTTCTGTAATTTCTACTGGATATTTATGATCTTCAATTATTGGTATGACTTTTCTTATAAGCTTTTGAATATCGCTAAGGTATTCCTTTTCTTCCTCATCACAAAAGGAAACTGCAATTCCTTTAAGCCCTGCCCTTCCAGTACGTCCAATTCTGTGAACATAGGTTTCTGGTATGTTAGGTAAGTCATAGTTAATTACATAGGATAATCCCTCTACGTCAATCCCTCTTGCAGCTATATCTGTTGCTACTAATACCCTTGTTTTTCCTTCCTTAAAATTATTTAAGGCAAGTTGTCTTGCAGACTGAGACTTATTTCCATGAATAGCCTGTGCATTTATTCCCGCCTTGTCAAGATATCTAGTAATCATATTTGCCCCATGTTTTGTTCGTGAAAATACTAAAGCAGAGACAATAGATTTATCTTTTAGCAAATCAATAAGCAGAGACTTCTTATTTTTCTTTTGTACAAAGTATACTCCTTGCTGAATAGTATCAATAGTGGATGAAACTGGTGTTACTTCTACTCTTACTGGATCTATAAGAATAGAGTCTACTAACTTAGTAATTTCCCTTGGCATGGTTGCAGAAAACAGCATAGTTTGCCTAACCTTCGGCACCTCTGCTATTATTCGTTTAACATCATGGACCATCCCCATGTCAAGCATACGATCTGCTTCATCAAGGACAAGATATTTTATATGGTGTAGATCAATGTATTTTTGTTGTACTAAATCAAGTAGTCTGCCTGGCGTTGCAATTAAAATATCCACTCCAGACTTTAGCGCCCTTACCTGAGAACTTTGTGATACACCGCCAAAAATAACTGTATTTTTAAGATCCATATATTTTCCATAGGCTGTGAAGTTTTCTTCAATCTGAATAGCTAATTCTCTAGTAGGAGCTAATATTAATGCTCTAATATATCGCTTTCCTTTCTCAGAGGTTATTTTATCATTAAAAAGATTTTGCAATACTGGAATAGCAAAAGCTGCTGTTTTTCCAGTACCTGTCTGTGCACATCCAAGAAAATCCTTACCTTCTAGAATTGGTAAAATAGATTTCTGTTGTATAGGTGTAGGTTTTGTGTATCCTTCAGCTTTTAAAGCCCTCTGAATAGGCTTAATTAAGTTTAAATTTTCAAATAACATTTGTTCTCCTTTTAAATTGGTGTTTTTAATTTTTAACAACTAAAAACCCCTTAAATAGTTATCTATTTAAGGGGTAAAATATTCATTAATTAAATAACTGTAATATTTTCTGCTTGAGGTCCTTTTGGTCCCTTAACTACGTCATAAGAAACTTTTTGACCTTCTTCAAGTGATTTAAAACCATCTGAATTTATTTGAGAAAAATGTGCAAAAACATCAACTCCATCTTCTCCTGTAATAAATCCAAATCCTTTTTCTGCGTTAAACCATTTAACTGTACCATTCATATAATGTGTACCTCCGAAACTTTATTATTCTTAAATTCTTTGTAATAATTCACTAATAAAATTTCGATATCATTATACTATTTTATAAGTACTCATTGAAATATATTCGTGTTTAAATTAATACTATTTATTTAAGTTACTTACTAAGTATATCATCTTTTATTATATAAAGCAAACTACTTTAATTAATATACAGAGATTTGCATCTAAATTCCAGTAAAAATTTTATTTTTACTGGAATTTAAATGTGAAATCTCTGAAGAAATGCCATGCTACTTGATTTTTACAAGAATATAGAATTCAATTCCATTAGTATTCAACTCTCCACTTGATGGATTTTTACTACCTGCTACGTTTAAGAGAATAAATTTAACACTTACTTTATCGTTTTCTTCTACAAATGTCATGTCCTCTGGTGATATAAAGTTTTTATTTAAAGCTGCACTTTGTTTATGGAAAAGGTTCCTTGCAAAAGAGTTTAAATCTTTAGTATATACTTCAGTTCCATGATAATTTATTTTTACAACGGCAGTTTCATAATTATAATTTGCAGTTAAAGGAGCATTTGATACAGTACCCTCTCCATTAAGAGTCCTCATGTCAAATAGATAATCATATCCTTTTATATCTACAACCCTTTCCGATGGATCTCTCATAAAGTTAAAGAATCCTTCAGGACCTAGATAGTTTGGAACAACATATTCAAATCCAAATACCTTTTTCATATCTTCTAACTTAAAGTTTTCTGGAAGATATTTAACATCTTTTAAGCTGTGATTCCTGTTAAAATAATCAAGTATACTGCTTATCTGAGCTTTATCTTCTTGAGATATATCAAGAGAACTTTGTATCTTTCCATCCTTGATCATATTATCTTTTACAAGAATTTTTTCAAACCTATTATTCTGACTCATCTTTGAAATAGAGTAACTACTAACAGGACCAAATATAGAAATCAAAGTAACAATAGAAAGAGTAATAGGAATTACTATATTCCTCAACTTTTTAGCAAAGGAGAAGTATAGCATTATACAAAATACCCACAAAGCTAAGATAACAACAAAATATCTCTTTTCTGTTACCCCATAGGCATTTATTCTTATACCGATGGAAATAAACATCATTATTATAAGAGGTAAGATTATTTTAGGAGAAAATTTAAAAAACTTATTTTGCCATATATTCTCATCTTTTATAGGTGTAATAAAGAATAGTACTATAGTAACAATAACTGAATACCATAAAACCAGATGTGAAACTAATCCTACAGGCCACTGCATTGTTACTATTATCTTTCCAAAAAATATATATAGTATTATTGTATATATAGTCAAAAGTGGCATTACAATGTATAAAAGTAGTATTCTTAACAGCTTCGGATAAGATTTTAGATTTAATTCTCCAGTTTTAAGTGGTATTCCTGAAAGGAAATAGGATACTGCAAATAAAAAAATTACAAGCAGCCATGTATAATAATAAACTTTACCTAAAATTTTTATTCCAAGAAGTTTATCTATTGTAAACAAAATTGCGGAAAGTCCACCCTGTAATACAACTGAATAAATTATAGTAATAAAAAACCCTGTAAATACAGTTATAACGTACAGTTCAAATTGTTCTTTTTTTATAAAGTATGGTATAAAAAGAAAAGCTAGATATAGTATAAGACTTACCCCAACATACCTTGTAACAGGAACCATGGTCATGTTCTTTAAGAATAAAAAGTAATATAAAATCAGGAATAAAGAACCACTTATATAACCTGCTGCAAACTTGTAGATATTTTTTTCATCTCTTTTCTCAAAGAAAAGCTTTATACATAGTGAAATAGGAATCCCCAGTCCAAGAATCATAGCTATTCTTCCTAAAATATCCTCTCGCGGAGTAGTTTCCGATATTACTATAAGCATGGCAGCTACAGAAGCTGAAAACAATATAGTTATTGGAAACCTTTTAAGACTTGCGTAAATCCCAGCGAAAATGCTCCTAATGTACTTTACAACTTTCATTTAATCCCCTCCTTAATTGAATTATTTATGCTATTTACATCCAAGGTTGGAATGTTTTTATCAGATATATTGTATTTCTGCTTTAGTTTCAATATTTTGTATACACTATTATCAACTGTTTCCTGAGTCAAAGTGCCATTTTGAACTGCCGCCTTTAATGCATTGATTACTTGGGTCTCTTTATTAAAATCATGGCATACCAAGATAATATCACTTCCCGCGTTAACAGATGTCACCGCAGCCTCCCCTATGTTGTAATTATTTGCTATTGCTCCCATAGTCATGTCATCGGTTATTACAATTCCATCGTATTTCATACTATTTCTTAAAACATCAGTTATTATGGTTTTTGACATAGATGAAGGGTACTTTGGATCTATTTTAGGAAAAAGAATATGGGCAACCATTATAATATCAACATTATTCTTTATTGCCTCCGCAAAGGGAACTAGTTCAAAGTTCTTTAATCTAGTTAAGTCGTTGTTAACTACTGGAAGCCCTGTATGAGAATCTACCGAAGTATCCCCGTGACCTGGAAAATGTTTTACTGCAGGTATAATATTTTCAGAGCGAATTCCTTTCATGGTCTCAATTCCAAGTTTTGTTACAATATCTGAAGTAGGGCCAAAGGATCTGTCACCTATTACAGGATTTTTAGGGTTGCTATTTATATCCAAAACCGGAGCAAAATCAATATTGTATCCGAAGGCTTTCACCTCCTGCCCAAGTAATTTCCCCATAGAATATGAAAATGCACTATTGTTTATTTGACCTATAGCCTTATTGGTAGGAAGTTTCTCAAATTCAGGAGGCATTCTGTCTACCCTTCCACCCTCCTGATCAACTCCCAGAAATAATGGTATTTTACTCCCAGATTCTACGCTGATTTTCTTTAAAGAGTTAAGCAAGCTCAGGACCTGATTGGTATTTTCTACATTCTTACCAAGCAGTATGAACCCACCAACATGATATTTTGTAATTAGCTCACTTGAATGCTCGTCATTTATATAACCATCCACACCTGCAATTACCATCTGACCTATCTTTTCATCCAGAGTCATTCCTTTAACTTGTTCCAATGCCTTATCCACTTTTATGCTTGTATTATCGCTTTCTATTTTAATTTTTTTACATCCCACCAATGTTAAAAACACCATAATTGCAACTATAAAATATGCTGGTTTTTTAATCAATTCATTCATCTTCTTTCAATATTTTAATTTTTTATTTAAAATAAAGATAAAAATTCCACTACTTGATGCTCTATATCTTATATTAATTTTTCATATAGTTTAAACTAATTCAATACTAACATTCATATGTATCCAATATAAAATATAAATTTTGTTCTATAATAATAAATTACTATAGTTTATTTAATTATATATTATATCGTTTTAATATTATAGATATTTACATGTAGGTGATAAATTTGGGAACCTTTTCAAACTACAATATATAGCAAGTCCTGTAAAATGTGCCCATTGGGCTATTTTTTACTTGCATACATCACTTGTATTTAGCAGTCTTAGTGGTATAATTCTACTATAAGTACTAAAAATGTAAGTATTAAAGTATTGGAGGTATTACTAATGGAAGAGGTTTATGAATTTTTAAAGAAATGTGAGACTTACTATCTGGCAACAATGGATGGTGATCAACCAAGAGTACGTCCTTTTGGAACAGTTAACATATTTGAAGGCAAATTATATATTCAGACAGGAAAGTCTAAAGATGTTTCCAAGCAAATGATGAAAAATCCTAAGATTGAAATTTGTGGTATGTATGATGGTCAGTGGATTCGTGTTCAGGCAGTAGCCGTTGAAGATGACCGTATAGAAGCAAAACAAAGTATGCTTGACAGTTATCCTAGTTTACAATCAATGTATTCTGCAACAGATGACAACACTCAAGTATTGTACCTAAAAGATGTAGTAGCTACAATCTCTTCATTTACAACTGCTCCTAGAGTAGTTAAATTTTAACCTAAAATCGCCATGAATCAAGTTGATATTATTGAGATTTTTTATAGAAATAAATCAGAGGAAAATGCTTTACCTATGTCTGCATATATGAAAAACCAATTCCCTTTTCTTGGGTTGAAAAGACCTAAACGAAATGAGTTACAAAAAGCTTTTATAAAGGAAGCTAAAAAGAAAAAGGAAATTGACTGGGATTTTGTATTTAAATGCTGGGCTTTGCCAGAGCGTGAATTTCAATATCTCGCTGCTGACTACCTAGTAGCAATGAAAGATTATATGTTAGATACTGAAATTGAAAAAATAGAAAAGCTTATTGTTACTAAGTCCTGGTGGGATGCTGCGGATATTCTAGCACCAAAGGTAGTAGGGGAACTTTGTAGTAAATATCCCTATTTAATTGAAGAATATATTATGAAATGGTGTATCAGTGACAATATATGGTTAAGACGTACATCTCTTCTTTTTCAGCTTAAATATAAGGAAAAAACAGATACTAAGCTTTTAGAAAAGATTATTCTTGAAAACAAAGATACTAAAGAATTTTTTATCAATAAAGCTATTGGCTGGATACTAAGGGAATTCTCCAAAACAAACAAGGAATGGGTGAAAAGTTTTATTGATAATAATACTTTACATCCCCTAAGTGTAAAAGAAGGCAGTAAATATTTATAATCATAATAAGATTTATTTGAAATTTTCTTCTAAGCTTAATTATTTACGCAGTGCAAAACCTATGCTTTAATAATCTTTAAGCATAGGTTTTTTACATCTACTTTTTATTTCATAAATCTTCTTAAGCACTTGAAACCTTCCTATTTTCTTAAAAATAGATCTTTTCTCTTTAAACCATTTGCTTTAATTGATCGTCGCCATCCCATTTCTGCGGCAAGTTTATACAATACTCTTGGAAAGTTTGCTGTAGTAAATATATTCTCTTCTGAAGCACATTTAACTATGTTATCTGCAAGTTGTTTCAATACCTTTTCTAGGTTTTTCTTAGGCCCATGGCCAATTGGAATATTATTTAAAGCTGGAAGCATTCCGCCTGCTCCAATACCAATCCCCTGTCCCCACCTAAGTCCTGCTTTTGCACACCAATTTTCCATCATTTCAATTGCTAATTCATTATGATGACCTTCATAAAACCCACAGTTAACCAAGGAATAAACCATAATTTCTTTTTCCTTTATGTTTGCAAAATACCCTTCTAATTGAATAAGGCAATTTAACAGATGAGATGGAATTCCGTCCACATATAGAGGAAATGCAAATACTAAAATATCATACTCTATTAGTTCCTCCATCTCTTCTTTACTCAACTGCGGCTTTCTAAAGTAATATTCAGTAATTATATTACTATTCTTCTCCAAAAAAGCCTTCAATTCATGTAAGATACAGTTAGACGCACTGTCTTTCATTTTTGGGCTTCCATTTATAAGAGCTATCTTCATAGAATCTGCCCCTCCATTTCCTCAATACTGTTAACAAATGTAATACCACAAACATTACAATCTAAATTGATAGAATTTGCTTTTACCAACCTTTTAGCAGTTTGCTTTTCTCTTTCCATTATATTTTCACCATAAAACCATACCCTCATATCAAAATGATTTTCGTATCGTCTACGGTGATGCATCTCTCCGTTCCTTGTTATAAAGTAAGGGTGTACGTAGGAAATACTTCTGTCTAACACATTTTTTACAAATGGACTAAATCCACCGTAACAACATCTGCTTATAATAGTTACCTCTTTACATTTTGATAGATATTTTCCCATATCTCCGTATTTATCACCTATTACACAGGCTGCAGGTGTCTTCACCCAGCATCCAAAGCATCCTATGCAGTGATGTATAGTACCGTCATTAGAAATAACCATTGTCTCATCTAATGAATTAGGATATAATTTTTCAAAATCCTTAGTTTCTAAATCATGTATGAGTAATTTCATGTCTAACAATTCCTTTCACTAATAATTAATATTGTTTTATGGTTTCATATTTTAACTTTAAAATAGTGATTGCTGTGTCTTGCCTAGCTAAACTCCTCTGCTTTAATTATACTACATGTTTTAATATTACATCCTTTTTCTACCTGTAATAATTTTCTTTTTTACCATTTTTGAGAGTTGTAGCAAAAAATCACATAAGGTTCAATCCTCATGTGATTTATTATTTTCAATCAAGTAATTCCACTTCTTTAGGCTCAATTACTGCATCTTCCTCACTTGATTCCTTTATCAAAATGTCTAATGTATGTGCACTTGCTCCAAGCAAATCTGGTCTTTCACAGGTGGAAAAGTGATAATTAAGAAAAGCTTGAAATGTCTCTTCATCCATAACATTTATAACTTGTCTCATATAATTAGCTGGTCCATCCGCTGCAATTATTTTTATTCTCTTAAGTCCTGCTTCTTCATTTAATTTATTAATATCTTCAATTCTTACATAATCATATAAATCTTTTGGTTCTGATATAACATGAAAATCATCAGTAAGTTTCCCATTGTCAATACAGTCACGAATATTATTTTCCTTAAACCCATAGGTTAACACACTATATTCGTTCATACAATATGCTACTAAGATAACACCACTAGGCTTGGTTACCCTTTTTGCCTCTTGAAGGGCTTTTACCTTATCCTCCAATGTATATAAATGATACATTGGTCCAAACACTAAGGTGATGTCAAAAGTATTTTCTGAAAATCTTGATAAATCTAATGCTGTTCCCTAAAAGGCTTTTGCTGTACTTCCTTTTGACTTTAATATACCTAGATTATGTTTCACAAGTTCAATTGCAGTAACATCATATCCTTCATTTGCTAACTGTACAGAATATTTGCCTGTCCCTGCACCAACATCTAAGATTTTTGCGTTCTTATTATTCCCTAAATACTCATGAATATATTTCATAGAAGTTATATATTCAACTTGTCCATATTTTCTCGTTAATCTCTTATCCTCACAAAACTTATTATAGTATTTCTCCAATTCCATTGTCATGTTTTTATCTTCCTCTTCTGTTTTATTTTTAAAATTATTAAATACAAAATCTTTCTTTGTGGGGTTAAGTGGTATTATATCATATACTAGGGTTAAAGTCCAAGCAGCTGTTCGCTTCAACTGTGTTAAGTTCTGGGGGTACCCACCTATCGAAAGATAGGTGTCAGTATTTTGAAGGTTATCTTTAGAGATTTCAAGCCAATGCTTTTTACGTTAAGCATTGGCTTGCTGTTATATGATCAATTACATATTCAACTCCTGAATTAGCAATTTATGTTTTCAATTTATACTTTATCACTACTAGGGCAGTTATATTACTATTATGCAGCCTCTAATTATGAGGTGTTCCAGTGTTAACAACAGGCTGGGTAGACCTTTCACCACAAAGCACAACCATTAAGTTGCTTACCATAGCTGCTTTTCTTTCGTCGTCTAAATCTACTACTTTATTTTCACCTAATTTATTAATAGCCATTTCAACCATCCCCACTGCTCCTTCAACGATCTTCTGGCGTGCTGCAATTATAGCAGCTGCCTGCTGCCTTTGAAGCATCGATGCGGCAATTTCTGGGGCATAGGCAAGATGGCTAAGCCTTGCTTCTTCAACAATCACTCCTGCTTTTCCAACCCTTTCCTGAAGCTCATTTTTTAGTGCTTCTGAAACTTCATCTGCACTTCCTCTAAGAGAAATTTGTTTTGTATCATCAGTTATATCATAAGGGTACATGCCAGCTAGGTGCCTTAAGGCAGACTCGCTTTGTACTTTTACAAATTCTGAGTAATTTTCAACATTAAACAATGCTTCCACAGTATTATTAACCTTCCAAACAACAACAGTGGCAATTTCAATGGGATTACCCATTTCATCATTAACCTTCAACCTTTCACCATTAAGATTTCTAGACCGTAGAGAAACCTTCCTTTTAGTATAAAATGGGTTTGCCCAATGCCAACCTGATTGTTTAACTGTTCCCTTGTATGCTCCCATAAGGACAAGTGCAGCTCCTTCATTAGGTTGAAGAATGAAAAAACCCGGAAACATCAGTATCCATATTACAAAGCTGATGACGGCAATAATAATTAATATTACAGATAGTTTTGTAGACCCATTGTTTCCTGCATTAATACCTATAATAAATAGGGCAGCTGCTAAAATAAATAATAGTAAATTAATAAAGAATATGCTAATCCCCGAACTAGTTTTAATTTCCACTTCCTTCATAAGTAACTACCTCCTTAAAATATCTAGTACATATTACTATATACCTATTTATTTTACTTAATTTATACATAGACTGCATATAATGTATTTAGTCTATAATTTATTATATCCTACTTGGGCTAAGATTAGTTAATATTATCTATATATCACAGATTTTACTGGTAAGCAGCAGAATTCACTTGATGTCCTCTCCCATCATTTTCCTTAGTTAAAAATTCATCTTATTACAAATAATAACATACCTTTTAAATTAATCAATGTATCAGCACACCTGTACCATAAGACTATTCATAACGACCAAAGAAAGTCCTATTTAAAGGGACTATAGCCTTTTGTTGAATATCACACCACTTAAAAGTAAACAATAAAGATTACTATACATATAATTAATGTTTTAGAGGTGTCCTATGAAAAATATATTTTGGTATATTTGTTTAGCCGTTCTTGGTGTAAGTATTGCTGCCTATGCCATATATATAAAAAGGAACAAATATAAAGTTTCCACGCTTTTGGTTTTTTATTTATTCTCAGGAAGTCTTGCATGGATTGGTGAATTTTTGGTGCTTGGCTTATTTAATTCCTATGCTTACAAAACTGGTGTGTTTTCAAACCCTTGGGCTCAAAACCTGTTAGGGCATTTATTACTTAATACTACACTTTATCCAGCAACAGCAACTGTGATGGTAGCATTTTCTTTTCGGTATGGCTGGATTTTCTTTGTTGCAGCTTTTTTCACCTTTATAGAGTATTTGTTTGTGAAACAAGGACTATATGTGCATCATTGGTGGAGATACTACATGACGATTATTACAGTTGTTGGCATTCTATCATTTTACAGCAAATGGTTTTCGGAAATGAATAAAAAGCGCTATGGATTAATAAGATCCATAACATTCTACTTTGTGGCGATGATAATTATACATATCCCCAGCCCAATTTTATTGCTGTTGGAGAAACAACATTACCAAATAAGTTTAGTAAATAGATTATTTGTTGATTTATACCTGTCCAGTATCGTAATTATATTTTTCTATCATTTAATTGAATCTATCCTTTTAGTATTATTCACTTGTATACTTAAAAAATGGTATTGGAAGATGCTGCCCTTTATTATTTCTATTACAGTTCAAAGTATACTTGCAAGGATGGGTATATTGATTATGAAGAATGGTTGGAATTTGTTATACACGCTGATCATCTATGAAATATTTATAGCAGCATTCATTCTGGTTGAAAAATATACCTTAAAACCAGATTTAAATTAGTTTAATTTTGATATTCTGAAAGTGCTAAACTGTGCAAAGATAAACTAATCACTTTACTAATGACTAAAGGCGATAAACGTTTTCCTCTTCTCTATGCCTTTGGTAAAAACTACATCAAAGAATATATGTTTTTAATTCTTTTCACATAATACATACTCCTTTTTTGCCAAATTTGTTGAGATTTTTAGTAAATTACTTTTCTCCATATTAAGACAAGTTCATTGTTATTTTTTATAATTAGTTTACAATTCTATTCCATAATACCTATGTTATTATTTGTTTTAAAAATCACCAAAAAATCAAAAAGGGACAGGATTTTTATAGTAAAACATTGTCCTTTTTTCGTATATTTTTTATTATAATCGTAGTAAAAACTTCTATCCTTGCTTCTATATGGTAAAATATTATTAAAATAATAGAACTAGTAAACATCAATACTTATTTAAAGCTGTCATCAGATAGCATTTAAAGACAGGCTAACTAACTGTAAAAGATTTATTATAGATGTAGAGAGGAGTGGCTTTATGGATTGGCTTAAAGCAATGAACAATGCAGTTGAATATATAGAGGATAACATTAATGAAAAATTTGATATTGAAAAGGTATCAAAAATTGCCTTATCGTCTCCTTTTCACTTTCAGCGTATGTATCATATGATAACCGGTGTTACAGTAGCAGAATATATAAGGAGACGAAGACTTACACTGGCTACACAGGATATTTTGTCCGGTGAAAAAATAATTAATGTAGCCTATAAGTATGGCTATGAAACACCAGAGTCCTTTACAAAGGCTTTTAAAAAACTGCATGGAATAAGCCCTACTGCAGCTCGAGAGCAGGGAGCAAGTCTCAAGGCATATCCTAAGCTGTCCTTTCATATTTCAATAAAAGGAGATAAAGATATGAATTATAAGATTGTTGAAAAAGGAAGTTTTAAAGTAGTAGGTAAGCAGAAAAGAATGACAATGTCCGGAGAAGAGAACTTTAAACAAGTGCCTAAGTTTTGGTACGATTGTATGGCTGATGGTTCCTATGATTGGCTTACATCAAAGGCAGGCAAGCTTGGTGTTCTAGGTGTATCTAAGGACTTTGATAAATTTACAGATGAATTTAATTATATGATAGCAGTTGAGGAAATAAAGGATCCCCTTCCGAAAGGATATATTTCCGCAACCATCCCTGCTGCAACCTGGGCTGTATTTGAATCAGTAGGTCCAGTTCCTGAATCTTTACATGAGCTTCTTAGAAGAATATATTCAGAGTGGATGCCTTCTACTGGATATCAGCATGATTGTGCACCGGATATTGATGTATTTCCTATAGGAGATATGTCCTCCCCTGATTATAGATGTGAACTTTGGATTCCTGTAAGGAAGTAAAATTACGTAATACTATGATAAAGTTGTCAAAGTTATAGTACCGGTATTTTTGAGATTATTTTTAGAAATTTTAAGCCAATGCTTAGTTGCTAAGCATTGGCTTTTAAATTATTTTTACATAGAACTTCCTATTTCTTGATTCATCAAATTCACAGAAATATATACTCTTCCAGCTTCCTAACTTTAGCTTAGAGAAGATATCGACAACTTTATGAAACTTCAGTTTCTAAATCTAGATTAACTTTCTTTCTAGAAAGCTTATTTGAAATAAGTTCAGTTAAAGATATCAGTGCAGGTAGGAATATCGGTAGTAATACAAAGCATAGTACTACCAACCCTGTTATAACCGCTATTGCTAGTTCAATCAGTAGATATAGCCCTGACGGCATTAAGGTAGCAAAGGTTCCTCCTAATATAATTGCTGCTGACATTACTACACCACCTATATTCTTCGATGCTAGAACAATCGCCTCCCTAGGTGAAAGTTCTGTATATTCCTTAAACCTCATCATTATAAATATACTGTAATCTACACCTAACGCAACAATTATTATGAAGGCAAAGAAAGGCACAAAGGAAGAAATTCCATCAAGCTTTAATATATTAGATACAGCAAAATTCGTTACTGCCATAGCCGAATAGTATGCTGCCATAAGTGACCCTATTATATATACAGGAGTCCAGAAAGACCTTATCACAGCAAGCAGCACTATAAATATACCTACAAGCACTATTACTGTTGTCCTGTTTAAATCCCTGGTAAGCACATTATTCATATCATTTGTTGTTGAACTAGGTCCAGATGTTCCGAATTTAGCTTTAGAAATAACTGTTCCCTTTAATCCACTTGATACAGTATCATTTATCTCCTGTACTGTTTTTACAGCAGATACTGAATATGGGTCATCTTTTAATATGATCATCATCTTTGTTATCTTTCTATCACCGGACATGTAGTTGTCCATAACCTTTTTAAAGTCATTACTTGTTAATGCTTCCTTAGGTATAAAAAAGGTTTTATTGCTATTAAGCTGGGATAGGAAATTATTTGTCTTATCAAGGCCTTCAGAAACATCTCCTAATCCGTTTCCGCTCTTGCCTATGCCATCCTTCAGCTTACCCATACCTCCAGATAGTTCTTCCAAACCGCTATTTAACATCTGTTGTCCACCCTTGATCTTGCCAACACCAGATGATACCTTAGACATATTTTCAATAATTAATTTTTGCCCTGCACTTCCCTGTTTAAGTCCTTCCGCTAAAGATGCAGCTCCCTTCTGCAATTCGTCAAGACCAGTAACCATTTGAGCTTGTGCAGCCCCTATCTTTTTCAGGCCATCATTTGCTTGAGCGAAGGAATTTGTAAGCTCAGTGTAATTTGTATTTAACTGCTGAAGTCCTCCCTTAAGCTGCGTTATCCCACTTGAGAGCTGATTTACACTACTCTTTAGGTTATCGTATCTTGGATCATTTACAATTAGGTTTGCCAAATCTGGATTTACAGCGGTGTCTTCCAGTGAATTCACCAGCTGGCTCATTCCTGTTAAGCCTTGTTGTATTCCTGATATGCTTTGTTCAATACCTTTATACCCCTCTCCAAGCTTAGCATATCCTCCTTGAAGCTGAGTTAAGCCACCTGCTATACTATTTGTGTTTTTGCTTACAGCCTCTAACCCATCCCTCAGCTTGCCAATTCCTTCGCTTATGCTGTAAGCGCCACTATCCCCTTGACTTATACCATTATCTATCTTTTGCAGCCCATCAGTGATGCTGCCTAAACTTTTTTGAAGCTCTCCTGTTCCTTTAACCAGATCATTTACACTTGAAAAATCAGGAGCTGATAAACTATTATTCATTTGGTTTAGCCCATCGTGAATCTTATTGACACCATCTTTCGTGGCGGAAATTCCTCCTACTACAGTTTTTGTTTGATCACTTATATAAAAATCATTTATTTGTTCACCTATTGGCTGAGTTATGGTTAAAACCTTTTTAACTCCATTAAGGCTCTTTACTCTCTCAGTTATTTGATCAATGGCTGCTAGAGAATCGTTGTTGTCCATAGCTTTGTCATTTTCTATTACTACCGTTGTAGGCAATGCCTGTCCTTTACCAAAATGCTCTGCTGCTATGTTAAAACCTTTAGATGAAGGGTACGCATTTCCTAGCTCTTTTAATGTATCAAAGGATAGGTTTGTATTGCTAAATAAAAATGTTGGTATTATTAGAGTTATTATTACCAGCAGAGATAATACAGGATGTTTTACAGATACAGAAGTTACCTTTTCCCAAAGCTTACTATCCTTATGTCCACTCACACTTTTTGATGGCCAGAAAAGCTTCTTTCCTAAAACCTTCATTATAAACGGAGTTAAGGTTAATATCTCCAAGAGAAGTATAGCCGAACCTATAGCCACTACATTACCTGATTGGTATATTCCAAATTCAGCAAAACTTAAACTTAAGAACGCAATAAACACTGTAATTATGCTAAAAATTATTGTCTTACCTGCTGTTTTATAAGTGTTTACAATGGCATCATCTACTGAATGTCCGTATGAAAGTTCTTCTTTAAACCTATTAAACAAAAGTATGTTGTAGTCAGTTCCTATACCAAATAGTATCAATACAAGCAGCATTTGAGTTAAACTTGTTACAGGAAAGCCTGCCTTATCAATAAGCTGTGCTGCAATTCCCATTGAACAAAGGTAGGAAACCCCTACTGCCGCTAGAGATATTAAAGGAGTAATTATTGATCTGAACATAAACATCAATATTCCCAATATAAATAGTACTGTGATTGCAGCACTCTTTTCTACTCCTGCTTGAGTAGCTTTTAAATAATCATCATTAATAAAATCCTCCCCAGTTAGGTAGTGCTCTACTTTAATATTCTTAAGCTCTGTTTCAAATTCTTTTTTAATGTCAGAAGCTTCTCTACCTTTTTTATCTAATTTAAAAGTTACCATAAGTGTGGTACCATCCTCAGATACCAAGGAGCTTTTAGCTTCTGGCTTACCAAAAGGATCTAGAAGGTCATCTATGCCGAGTTTATCTTTGTTTGCCCTTATTACATCAACCCCAGCTTGTATTTCCTTCATCTCACTATCTGATATCTTATCTTTGTCATAAAAAACAATTATGTCACTTTTACCTTTATCTGTGCCCATCTTTTTCAATATGGAATCTGCCACCCTAGAAGGACTGTCATTGCTTATAGTTTCCTGTCCCCTCATTCTTAGTATTGCATTAACATCCGGCTGGAACATAGTTAGTAAAATAGTTGCTGTAATCCACAGGATAAAAATCACCCAGCGGAGCTTTAATATTTTTTTCATTTACTGATCCTCCTTAGACTCTTGCTACATTGTAACTAATTATATTTCTAAATCTTATGCCTATCTAAAACTGAAATTTATCTAAATGAACAATTGTTCATTTTTAGCGCAAAAATATTTTCATGCCGGTAGCATGAAAATCTAGGTTATAGTATTCTTTTTTCAATGTCATCAAAGTAAATATTTATAAGCTGCTGAATAAGATAGCTTATTTTCATCCCATCATCATTGTTTCTAAGTATCATACAAACTCCATCCACCAAAGTAGCAGCAAGTATGTATGTAATATCTTTGTACTTAAGTATTATTCCCTTACTTTTTAGTTGCTGCACAAGCTGATCTTTCAAAATACCGTGTACATGTAATATTAAATCCTCTTTTATATCATGATACTTAGTTCCCTTACTTTTATCCATTAAAATTAAAAGTTCAGTGCTGTTATCCTTAAATATATCTATTATCTTATTTTTTATATTTGTTAACTCCCATATGGGGTCTTGGTAGCTTGTGTCTACCTTCCCGAGATTCAGTACATAATTCATTAGCTTATCATATACTGGCTCAACTATTGTATTAAATAGACATTCTTTGTTTTGAAAGTATTTATAGACACTTCCAACAGAAACTCCTGCATTTTGTGCAATGTTTCTCACAGAAGCATCTAAGTATCCTTTTTCTTTGAATTCCTTTAACCCTGATTGAAGTATTTTTTCTTTAACGTCTTCTTTTAAATACTGCATCAATGAACCTCCGTTCATTTTTATTTAATTGTATTCTATTCGTTGAAGAATGTAAATAGGTTGTTTGATGCTTATGATGTAGTTTATTGCTACACTGTGCAAGTCTTCATATAATATTTTATTATACCAGTTTTGTATTATTATCTATTCACTTTACTATTATTCCAGAAAAATAGCTAAGAGAAATGAATATTGCTCATTCTTTAATAATGAACTTTATTTGAAAATCTCCATTTTTAAGTTCTCCATTTCAACACTTTTATTAATAATTATATTGTAAACATTAAGTTAAAGCAGCTAAAGAAGGAGCTGCTGCATTAAGTAATTTACATACAACATATCGTAGTATTTATTCTTAGTACAACAGCTCCTTATTTATATAAACTTTTTAATAGGCTAATTTCATTTTAAAGATTTCTTTCATAAGCCTCAACCATCTTCTTAACCATTTGTCCTCCAATAGATCCTGCTTCTCTTGCAGTTAGGTCTCCATTATAGCCTTCTTTTAAATCTACCCCAACTTCCCTTGCGGACTCCATTTTGAATTGATTTAACCCTGCCTTTGCCTCTGGTACTAATACTCTATTACTATTTCTATTTGCCATAATGTTTTCCTCCTTTTTATATATGAATTATTTAAGCATTAATATTATATGCGAATAACTATTACTTAAACTTAATAATTGGAGGAAAAGTATCCATTGTATTCCACATATCAGTTAACAATATAACTAATTTGCATCTATTTTTACTAAAAGTGTCATTACTTCCCTTTTTCCATTATTATCTCTTCTATAAGCAGGGAATAAGTTAGAAATCTATCTAAAAACTTAACCAGCAGCTCTCCATTCATCTCATCTTCTAATTGTTCCTTATCTATGCTGCAGATAGAAAGCCAATCGTCACCATTAAACCTCAAAACCTCTCCCTCAAATCTTTCAACTAGAAGCTCTCTTCTCCTGTGTTTAGCGTCCTTGTCCTTTTTAAGTCCATTATTTAAACGGGAAATAGCTCCCTGTCCTGCCAGCTTAGATATACTTTTTACTATGTATATTCTCTTTTCATCTTCTAAGCAGTGAGAAAGTTCAATTTGAGAGAAAAATTCCCCAAACTTACTGCAGGTAGTACCTAAGGTTATATGTGAATTAGGAAATCTCCCCTCTGTTCCCCAAGGACCAACTGCCAAGAACATCTGGTGCTTTTGTCCCTTAACCTCTAAAACATCTGTACTTTCCTCTTCTCCATAAAATAAAATTTCCTCCATGTCTTCAAACCTCTCTGAAGAATAGGTTTCAGAAACTGCCTTTATGTCTAATTTAATTTTTTGTAAATCTACCTTTATGTCACTTTCTAAAGGAGCCTTAAGTAAAATCTTTTTGAATTTATCTATGTTATCCTCTTCCACTAGCTTTAGGTTTACTGCTTTCACCAAGCTTTTAAAGGCTTCAAATTGTTTCTTAGTATCTTCTTTATCAACAGCAGTCTCCTCCAGCACATCATAAAAAGGATATTGGTCTCCCTTTATCATGTTTTCGGCCCTGGTTAAAAGCTGTAAATTGCTTAACTCTGTTAAACCTCCCTTAGACATAGGCTTAATATGGTCAATTTGAAAATCCCTTTTTTTATTACTCTTGAAATCACTTATAGCACTGTGGTAGTAGCCTTCACTGTCTCTGCTTCTATTATAAACAGAGTTAACTATTTTCCTCCAATAAACAGGATTTATCCTTCTAATCTCTGACAAGCTTAACTTAGAAAGTTCAATCTGTTCTTCTATTATTTCCGGCCTTTCTCTCTCTAATTCATCATCATCATTGTTTAGTTTATAAAGTTCTAGGTTAATAGCGTTTACAAAATACTTTTTATTACTGCCAAAGAATAATTTCCAGAAGCTACCCTCCGCCGTCCAAAGTGCATCTATATACTTCTGCTGAGTTCTAGCTCCCATATCCTCGTCCCACATATACTTAGCTATTTTAGAAACATCGAAATTCTCCCTATCTTCAAGCTTAAGCATAGATGGCTTTGTTTCCTTTAAAGCATAGTAACGAAGTATATCCTTAATATCCTCATCTCTATATCCTAAGGTTTTATCATAGCCTTCAAAGTATTCCTTCTTTACAAAGTTGCAAAGGTAGTCTAATTCATAATCATCAAGAAATTCCTTTTCCTCTACTTTCTTCTCCTCAAAGATATAGTCTAGATCATTAATAAAATCTTCATAAGCCTGCTTTAAACAATCATAAACCAATATGTCACAGTTCTTTTCGTCTGGCTCACCATCCTTTGAAGGAATGAGAATTGAAAAGGAATAAACACCAACAGGAACTCTTTCAGCAAAATCTAAGTTCTCAATATCCGCTGTATCTACCGTTTCATCCATAATTCTTGCAAATTCCTCTATTTTACTTATGGCAATAAGCCTTGCTACCTGCTCTTTTCTTTCTCTTTCATTTGGCTCATTAGTGCCCATGCCGTCATAGAGCCTCTGCGGGTTAACCCAAGAAATCTTGTCCTTCCAGCTGTCTATAAAGCTGACGATGTATGCCTTGTCCGTTCCTCCAGCCTTTTTCCCTCTTAATGCTCTGCCTATCATCTGGGTCATTAATATGGTAGAAGTAGTTGGTCTTGTTAAAAAGGCAGTCTGAACCCCTGGCAAATCTGTACCTTCCGTAAGTATATTTACATTAACCAATACCTTTAACTCCCCATTTCTAAATCTCTGAAGCTTTTCTGCATTTTCTTCATTAGATATGGTAACTCCTGTGTACATGTCCTTTATTGAAGACACCACAAAATCAGAAGGTATTTTGTATTTATTAAATAGTGCATTTAACTCAATAGCATGCTCTACATTAACTGCAAAGACTAAGGTCTGACCATATTTATCTTCATTCTCTAGGTAGTGATTTACAATTAAACTGTTACGGTCCTTGTTTCTAGCAATCTGTTCTGCAATATCTTCTGGCAAGCTGTCAAAAGCTTGTATACTTTTTATATCCCTTTCTGTTAAATCATTAGTCATATCAATTTTAGTATTTAACTCAATAAAAACTGGATCTGCTAGTATTTCTCTATTTATCAATGTCTTTAAATCCACACCATACACAATATCGTCTTCAAAAACAGTTTTAAGCAATCCCTTTTCACTTTCGGAGGTTCTAAAAGGGGTAGCAGTAAGGCCAAGAAGCTTAAACCAGTTTTTATTTTCTTCAGACAATCTATCTATAATTTTTCTATAGGACTTAGCAGTAGAATGGTGTGCCTCATCTATTACTAAGAACAGGTTATCTAAGTTTTTTCCAACCCAATTATTTATAAGATAATTGATACCATGATTTAAACTATCCTTACTGGCAATTATAAAATCGTCTTCTTCCTTTATATTTACAGGTCTATCATGCATACCAGATAATACTCTAAAGGAAAATTGCTTTCTATTTTTCATAATATCTGAGTAGGAATTATTAACTACTGCGTCTAGGGCCTGATTTAAAAGCTCATGTCTGTGGGCTATCCACAAAACCTTCTTCCCTTCATCTATTATATTTTTCAACACCCATTGTACCGCTGTGAGAGTTTTTCCTCCTCCAGTAGGTATAACTAATAAACCTTTAAAGTTATCTCTTTTATTTATACTTTGATTCAAGGCCTTAATAGCCTCATTTTGATGTAAATAAAGATTTTTTGGGTTCTTCCCTGCTTTTACTTTAATAATACCTGCATTTTTATTTAGTACCTTTTCCACCATAATCTCCCCCAAACTTTATGTCTATTAAATTACGGAAATAATAACTTCACTATTTTACATTATTCTACAGGAATCTATCTCCAACAATTATAACAAATTCTTAAAATATAGTCACTAGTTGGAAATTTTTTAAGGTGGCGTGTTTACTTATAAAACCTAAACAAATAGTTGCTTCATCTAGATAGCACAAAAGGACTAATTCAAAATTTTCTTTTGAATTAGTCCTTTTTCTATAACCTGGCAGCGACCTACTCTTCCACTCAGTCTCCCGAGCAGTACCATCGGCACTGTGAAGCT
>NZ_JAODOO010000013.1 GCF_025398335.1 Clostridium sp. CX1 | reverse complement strand
ATTAATATCCTCACTTGTTTCTCCATTTCCATCATACATAAAGGGTGGATCAATCTTAAATACAACTATTGATGTGTCCTTATCATCATAAAATACTATTGAATAGTCTTGCTGAATTTTTGGCACCAAATTTTTTACATTCAAATTAAAAGTAAATACAGGATTATCTACTTTGCTTTTGATTATTAAACTTTCTTTTAAATTATTTGCAATTATTGTGTATTGTAAATCTATATTGGGATACACATTTTGGAATTCTACTGTAGATGAGATGTTTTTTAGAGTTTGTTTATTTAGATTTTCAGTTTCAATGATTTTGTTGCTTTCATCTTGCTGTTGTCTGTATTTAACTTGTTTATCACTGCTTTTGTTTCTAGGTTGATGCTCGTTTTTAGATCTCAACTTTTCTTTACCTTTTACTTTACCATTAGAATTTGAAGCTTTATCAATTCCCCAAGATATTTCATATTTATCTTTTCTAATAGTCACTAATTTCTTATTTTTAACCTTTTTACCAATCTTAATTTTAATGTCATTTTCCCTATTTTCAAATACATCGTTATTTTCTTCGTCTTTACTATCTATTATTGAGTTATCTATATCTTTCCACTGCCCATCACTATAATAGTGAACATTTTCATTATAAATAACTGCTTCAAAGGTTAGATCTTCTTTTAAAAAGTGCTTAACATTCTTTTCTCTTTTTTCTTTAACTTCTCCCACTATTCTTTTCTTTTTTCTTTTAGGATTGATTATTTCAGGTTTTTTAGTTGATTCTGATAGATTAGAATTATTCTGCCTAAGTAGATTAGTCTTTTTATGTTTTCCCATAAAATCCTCCTAAATCAGCACTATTGTATCATCTTATGCTTCTTGAAGGGAATTTGTTACTTTCAATATTAGTTAACTTAGCTCGCTATAATTCTTATTTCTAATATCTTCTTATTCCATTATGTGATAATATTATTCTTACCATTCTATGAAGTGTAAACTAGGAATCCAGGGACGTAGCCGCTCTTTACTCCCTGTTTGCAGAACAGGGAGTATTAGAGCGGGTAGTCATCGGATAAAATGGTTATAATATGAATAGATTTATATTTATAAAACATATAAAAACTACATTTTAGGCCTAACTAGAAAAATACCCAAAGGAGAGATAAAATATGAAGAAATTACAATTAACTAAAGTTGACTTAGACAAGGTAAAGGTAGGTACTCCTCAACCTATAGTTAAGCAGCATATTCATGGCGGAACCTACGTTGGAGATAAGAAAGATGGCAAAATGGAAGGACAGGGAACCTACTATTATAAGGATGGCAGTAAATACGTAGGTCAATGGCACAACAACCAAATGAATGGTCAAGGTACTCTTACCTGGATATCTGGAGAGAAGTATATTGGAGAATGGAAAAATGATGAAAAGCATGGCTATGGAATATATACTTGGCCAGATGGTGAAAAATACATAGGTAACTGGGAAAATGGTGAAAAATCAGGAGAAGGCATTTACATCTGGTCTGATGGCGACACTTATGCAGGAAGCTGGAAAAATGATTTAAGACATGGTGAAGGAGTTCATACCTGGCCAGACGGTGAAAAATACATAGGTCAATGGAAAGATGATAAAAAGGAAGGACAGGGTATGTTTGTCTGCGTTGATGGAGAAGTTATTGTAGGAGAATTTAGCGATGACAGGCTGGTAGAAAAATAAAATAGATTGTCAACTTACTAATAAGGGTAGTTAGGTTTGTGTAAATCACAACCTAACTACCCTTATTTTTACATAATTCATGTTTAATGACATGTATAACACACTTTAGACATAATTTAACAGGTATGTTGAGTTTTATGAAAATTATGGTATAATTAAAACTGTTATTAAAATAGTAGCTTAAACAAATAATAGTTAAACTAAACAAGGCAAACTTATCTAAAGATAAGGACGCAAAGCCATGAGTCTAAAGGATATTTTCCTATGATTGTCAGGTTGCTAGGTTAACGCTGTTTAAAAATCGTATTGCTTAGCATTGCTATTTTTTGTTTTTGCAGCAAGTTATTAGGAGGAGTTACTATGTATAAGAATGTACATATAGTTGGAGTTGGAGCATATCATCCCAACAAACAATTGGACAATCACTATTTTATCGAGCATTTTAAGAAATACCAACTTGAAGATCATGCTGCAGCGCTTATGTCCAAGTTAGGTAGAGAAGTTAGAACACTTGCCGATAATAATGAAACTAGTGTTACTATGGCAGTTAGAGCCTCTAATGAAGCTTTAGTTAATGCAGGATTATCTATATCTGATATTGATATGATTATCTCAGTTTCAGACACCCCTGAATATCTATCACCTTGTTGTGCTCTTTTAATCAAAAATCAGCTTAAAGCAGAGAATGTTTCGTCAGTCTTCGATGTTAACTCTAATTGCATAGGTATGATAACCGGTATGGACATAGCCGCTAGATATCTTAAAACTGACAAAAAATACAAAAGAATATTAGTTGTTGGCTCATTACTAATTAGCAAACTAGCTAGAGAAGATGACATGGTTGCCTTTGGCTGTTCTGCTGACGGCGCAGCTGCATTAGTACTTGAAGCAAAAGAGGAAGAAGAAGAAAGAGGAATTTTAGGTTCTAGAATGTTTACAGATGATTCCTACTATTGGTCTATAACTATGCCAGGATGCGGTATGTCAAATATTCCCAACAGCTGTATTGATTCTGAAGACAAAAAGATGTTTTGGAAACCCTTTGATTTTAGTTTTCTTTCGGAAAAATGGAGTGAAACAATTATAGAACTTTTACAAGATCATGGATACAAACCAGAGAACGTTAACCATTATTTTATGTCACAATTTTCACGAGTAGATCTTGAGTTAACCTTAGACAAGCTTCATGCCGATATAAGTAAAGCAACCTTCATTGGAAACAAATATGGATATACTGGGTGTACAAGCCCCATTATGGCTTTAGATGACAGATTAAAATATAAAAAATTTGATAGAGATGATATAGTTATATTCTGCTCAGTGGCCTCCGGATATAGTATAGGAACTCTATTGTACAAATGGTAGTAATTTCAAGGAGTTGAATAATAATATGCAAATTGATTCAAACACTATAGTTAAATATCAAGAGCAAACATTAAAATTCGTTATAGTTATCTACTCTATAAGTGCATTAATAGCAGGATCAATGTTTGCTATAATGAAACTAATAGGTTTATATAATGAAGTTAGTTGGACTTATTTAATCATACTATTCTTTCTAGGTATTCTTGAAATAGTTGTTCTCAATGTTATGTATAGGCAGGCAATTGCAGATAAAAAGCTTAACAATAAAGTCTTTAAAGATCTAAAAATGGTTATCCTTGCAGCCTCTTATATAAATTACATATATATGGGTTTTATAATTCCATCTAGAGAACTTTGGGTAACAGTATTCTATTTTATCATACTAGGTTCCCTATTTTTAGATAATAAGATGAATATAATTTCTATTATATTAAGTGTTATCTCTGAAATTATATTGTTCACTACAAACCCTCATACATTGCCAGATCAGTTCTTTTTAAGGGAGTTGATTCTTAGAGTAATCTCTATATCCCTAGTTTCCTTTGCTATTATAGCTTTTACATCTTTTTCATCCAGACTGCTAAATTCTATTGAAAAAAGCGAAGAGGAACTAAAGAAGAATAACGAAAATATACGTAATTTATTTGATAAAACTACCGAGTTTGCTAAATGCTTGCTAAGCTCAAGTGAAACATTAGCTGCTATAGCTACGGAAGAAAGTAAAGCTATGGAAGAAATATCAAACACTACTCAAACAATTTCTGAAGATGCAGATAAACTGTTAAATAACTCTACTGAAAATACTAGAGTACTCAATGAACTTTTAAACGCAAATGAATCTATCTCAATTAAAGCCAAGGATACTGAAAGTAATTCTACAAATCTCATTCATTTATCTAATCAAAATGAAGAAGCATTAACTGAAACTCTAAATATTATAAGCAGCATAAAAGACAGTGTAGAAAATACCTTTGACGCTACAAAGATACTAGAAGAAAAGTCTCAACAAATCGATGATATACTCTTTATAATAAGAGAAATATCTGAACAAACTAATCTTCTTGCGTTAAATGCATCAATTGAGGCCGCAAGAGCAGGCCAGCTTGGAAAAGGTTTTGCAGTTGTTGCAGATGAAATCAGAATTCTTGCTGAAAATACAAGGAATTCCCTAAACGATGTAGCTCTAATTACTAATGAATTTAAAGAAAGAGTTATTCAAGTAGAGCATCTCATGACTGAGAATACTGAAAAGATAAACAATGGAGATGCTATTATAAACAATGCTGTTGACAACATTAGGATTATGCTAACTGGGTTAAAGGATTCTGGAAAAAATATAAAAGAAATAAGTAAGTTAACTAATACTCTTCTATTAGAAACTGAAAATGTTGTTACTTTTAATTGCAATATTTCTGACACCACAAAGGAAGCTATAAATAATTTTAATTTAGTTAGCAAGTCTATAAGCCAAAACCTAGCTGTAAGCGAGGAGTTAACCAGCAGTGCCGAGAGTTTAAAAAATATTGCTGTTGAAATGAATAAATTAATTTCCTAAAATAGTAATTTTGTAAACATACCTCTTGTAATTTTTTAACTCTTATTTTTATCAATAGATAGAAGTGTAAAATATAATTAACCATGAAAAAGTCTCCTGTAATTGACTTTATCCCAAGTCTGACTACAGGAGATTACTTTTATACTTTAAGCTGTAACAGTATAGTTACTTATGTTCAGATAACTGTACTCCGCCCACACCTACATTATCAGCATCATACTCATCAATAAGTACAACAAAAGCTTGTTTAGGTATATTAGTTATATCACTTAATGTTTCTGAAACCCTTTCTATTACTTCCTTTTTCTTTTCCTTAGTAAGTTTTGATATTCCTACTTTTACAACTGGCATAATATCACTCCTTAGTATATTTAGTGCAATAATCACTACACCAATTTATTTTTTCTATCTATTTATGTTGTAGATATTCTTATTTTACCTTATATAAAGGATATCATTCAATAATGCACTTTTTTGTAGTATAGTACCCTTGTTGATACTAATTTCTCTTACTTTTTAGCTATATATTTTCTAATATCAAAAGCCACTGCAGAAACAATTATAAGACCTTTTATAATAAGCTGCCAGTAAGGACTTACCCCTATAAAAGTTAATCCATAGTTTATTACACTAAATATAAGTACACCTACTACAATTCCTGGAACTGTACCAACACCTCCAGATACTGACCACCCTCCAACAACACAGGCTGCTATTGCATCCATTTCATACATGTTACCATAATTGTTAGTTGCTCCACCAGTTCTCGCAGCCTCAAGAACACCAGCAATACCATAGAGTGTGCCGGCAATGATATATAGCCATAACAAACTACTTTTTACATTTATACCAGAAACTATTGCTGCATCCTTGTTTCCTCCTATTGCATACAGATTTTTTCCTAGTCTTGTTTTGTTTAACACTATCCATATCACTAATACTGTTATAATAGCAATTATTAATATATAGGGAATCCCAAATAAAGAACCTGTCCCAAGTTCTGAAAAATCCTTTCTTAATCCTCCTATAGGTTGTGAATTATTCGGAGGAAGATCAAAATAAATAGAGTTTGCTCCATATACAATAACCATTGTACCTAAGGTTGCTATAAAAGGCGGTACTTGAAACCTCGATACAACAAAACCATTTAAAACACCTACTGCAAGTCCCGCTGCTACAGCGATTAGAATTGGTAATATAAGCGGAAGATGAGGTAAATTAGGATAAAATCTATTTGTATATGCAGGTGATTGAAGCATGGAAGCAGAAATAACTGCTGAAAAACCAACTACACGACCAGCGGAAAGATCTGCACCACCAGTTAATATTATAAATGCAGCTCCTAAAGCAATAATTACTCTTGTAGAACTCTGAATCAGAATATCTCGAAGACAACTTACTGATAAGAAACGAGGATCTTTTACAGCAATACCTAATATTAATACTACTAAAACTATGTAAATTGCATTCTGTTTAATAAAACCAAATACCTTTTTTCTATCTAAATCAGCCATTTATAGAAACCTCCCCATTTTACACCATATACTTACTTGCAAGGGTCATTATTTTTTCTTCTGTAGCAGTTTTTCCATCGATTATCCCTGCAAGTTTTCCTTCGCACATAACCATTATTCTATCAGACATACCTAAAAGTTCAGGCATTTCCGAAGATATCATCACAATACTTTTACCTTGCTTTGCTAACTCTACTATTATTGTATATATTTCATATTTTGCACCTACATCAATACCACGAGTAGGTTCATCAAGAATCAATATATCTGGTTCTGTAAGAAGCCATCTAGCAAGAAGTACTTTTTGCTGATTTCCCCCTGATAAGTCTTTAATTAATGTTTTAAAAGAAGGAGTTTTAGTCCTAAACTTTTTTATCCCCTCCTCTGTATCTTCTCTTCTTTTTTTGTCATTAAGTAATCCAATCTTATTTCTATAGTTATCTACATTTGCTACTACTGTATTTTCAAGAACGGACAACACAGGAAATATACCTGTTGCTCTACGTTCTTCAGTAAGTAATGCGATTTTATATTTTTTTGCATCAATGGGAGACTTTATATTAACTTCCTTACCATTTATAAAAATCTTCCCAGATTCTATGCTTCTAAGTCCAAAAACTGCCTCCCAAAACTCTGTACGTTGAGCTCCAACAAGCCCCCCTACCCCCAATATCTCTCCTTTTTTAAGCTCAACAGATACATTTTTAAAGGATTTGGGGAATATGGATGTAACTCCTTCTATTTTTAATACTACTTCACCAGGTTTATTATCCTTCTCCGGAAATCTATTTGTAAGGTCTCTGCCAACCATTTTAGATATTATAATATCTGTGGTAAGTTCTGATGCGTTCCAAGACCCAACCTTTTTTCCATCTCTCATTATGGTTACTTCATCTGATATTTTAAGTATCTCTTCAATTTTGTGAGATATATAAATTATCGCAACACCCTTTTTCTTTAAATCATTTATAATTTTAAAAAGGTGCTCTACCTCATTCTCCGTTAATGATGAGGTTGGCTCGTCCATAATTATAACTTTTGCCTTATAAGAAACAGCCTTTGCTATTTCCATTTGTTGTACCACAGATACTGATAAGTTGCCAACTACGGTGTTAGGATTAATATCCATATCTAAGCTTTTAAAAAGCTCTTCAGTATCCTTATACATTTGTTTTTCATCTACCAATTTAAATAATCCATAGTTTTTCATAGGAAATCTTCCAAGCCACATATTCTCCATTACATTTCTAAATTTAACAGGGTGAAGTTCTTGGTGAATCATTGCAATTCCTAAGTCCAGTGCATCCTTTGAACTATTTGTCAATACCTTTTCACCATTTAACAATATATCACCGGAATCCTGTTTATATATTCCGAAAAGACATTTCATAAGTGTAGACTTTCCAGCACCATTTTCTCCCATCAATGCATGTACAGAGCCTGCACGAACCTTAAGGGTTACATTATCTAATGCCTTTACACCAGGAAACTCCTTTGAGATGTTATTCATTTCCAGTAGATATTTATCTTCATTCACTCTACCGCCTCCTGTAGTTCTTTAATTTGCCAAAGAAAAGAAGTGATAACTTTTTCACCTACTAAAACATAAACTTTTCTATATAGACCAGAATAAATCTACTTGCTTATAATCAGAAAACAAGGTAGTAGCAGAAAATCACACTACACCTTGTTTTTATCTTCACAATATTTTAGCTTGTAATATTAATCCTTATTTAGCGTCATTCATATTGTCTTTAGTTATTGGTTTATAGTTTATCCAAATATATTTTCCATCAGTTATATCATAACCTATATTTTCCTTGCTTGGAGTTTGTCCTTTTGCAAGTACTTCTGAAACTTTAAATGTAGCAATACCTTGATTTTTAGCATCATTAAGTACTGTTCCTAGCATAGTTCCGTCTCCAATTGCTTGTAATCCTGGTGCAGTAGCATCAACTCCAACTACTGGAACATATTTATCTCCTTTAAAATATCCACCAGCTTTTAAAGCTTCTATTGCTCCAAGAGCCATATCGTCATTATTAGCAAATACTGCTTCTATTTTGTCTCCATTTGAAGCTAAGAATGCAGCCATTTTTTCCTGTCCTTTTACACGATCCCACATAGCTGTATCTTCAGCAAGCTTTTGTGTCTTTAATCCTGCATCTTCTACTGCTTTTATTGAATATTTTGTACGTAATTCAGCATCTTGATGTCCTGGTTCACCCTTTAACATTACATATTGGATAACTCCATCCTTGTTTTTATCTGCTTCTGGATGAGCCTTCCAGTACTTAGCTATAAGTTCTCCTTGCATTGTTCCAGATTGCTCTGCCTTTGCACCTACATAGTAAACCTTATCCCATTTTTTCATGTCTTCTGGTAAAGGCTCACGGTTAAAAAATACTACTGGTATATTAGCTTTCTGTGCTTTATCAATAATTACACCTGCAGCAGTACGATCAACAGGGTTTATTTCTAAGCTTTTAACCTTCTTTGTTATAAAGAGGTCAACCTTATCATTTTGTGTAGTCTGTGAATTTTGGCTATCTACTATTTCTACATTAGCCTTGTCCTTTGCAGCCTCAGAAATGGCATTACGAACTCCAGTCATAAAAGTGTCATCGAATTTATAGATAGCGCATCCTATGGATGGCTTCTCACTTTTATTTTCTGTGGAACTGCTTGTTTGTTGAGATGAACTACATCCTGTAAATCCGGTAGCTAATGCTGCTGCCAATACTACCATTGAAATTACTTTTTTCATAAAAAGTACCCCCTAAGTATTTAAAATTTTAATATATTAATATTACAAGCCAAGCTAGTATCATAAAATATTTTTACGAAATTAACCTAGCTGGTAATATTTAACCTTAAAGCATTAATATTTATTAACAATAATTATGTAAACCTAATTAACTAGGGTCTTTTCCATATACTTTAATTTATTTTAGTTCTTAAAAATTTATTACATATATTGAAATATTTTATTATTTTGCGCTATTTACACTTTTCTGAAAAGAGACTAAATATATTATTCTATAAAATTCCTTAAATTCCTTCATGTTACATGATAATAATCCCAATAAACAGAAATTTTTATAACAAGTTCTGTTAACTCTAAGCCGTAACATAATAAAAACTATTGTAAAGTCTAGGATTTTACTACCTAAACTTTACAATAGTTTACCTAATTAAAAGATCTCCAAAAGTCACCGTTAGTGTCGATAATATTCATGATATCCTTAAAATCTATTTTAAAGGTTGGCGTGCCTGCAACATATGGTGCGATTTCATAAACATTAAAATAAATATAAAGAGCATCGTCCTTTATATAAAAAGGTTGGTCCTCCTTAATTCCCTTGTAACTGTCTAACCAAACGTATTCATACTGTTTATCATTTTTTATTTTATATTCTATAATATCACTTAACACTTTCACATAGTTACTATTCTTTTTGAACAAATCTTTAAGCTGATAAAATACTCCTGTTACTAAATCAACATTAGCATAAACTCTAGTTGGCATTCCATGAGCTGCACCAAAGTAATATTGGTATCCCACAAGCTCTAAAACTAATAAATTCTTTCTGAAAAATTCAACGGAAAAGTCCCCAGTGTAACTATATTCAAGTTGTATGTCACCATCAATAGGTTTAACCTGCGATAACTCTTTTAACTTGATATTCACCTTTTTTTGTCTTTGTTTATTTTTCATACCTTCAACTTGTGGATAGTACACCAGGTAATCCTTATTTGGTTTATATTTTTCTTCCTTTACAGCATACTGATTATTCAATGGAATTACAGTATTTTGCTTAAATATAACTTTTCCCATTTTGCTATAGTAGGATAACCTCTGGTCAACCTCTGCTCTAATCAAGTCTCCTTCAAAGGATAGTACTCCACTTCCCTCTACTTTAGGAAGGCCTTTAGCTGCCATTCCTGTTCTATCAATAAAAAATGTATATTTACTATCATAGGCGGAGGCAAATCCACTGCTATAATTTGATACACCGTAGTAAATAAAATCAGTAAGAAGTTTACCATCAGCATTTGCAATAGCATATTTTGAACCTATACGTGGATTTTCTTTACTAATAGCTATTCCCAGAGAGATCATACTTTCTCCTAGCAAATTCACATCGTTATACCTAGGCATAATTATAAAATTGCCTCTTCTGTCAATGACACCATAACTGTTACCATAATCTTCAGCAACATTAACCACTGCTCTACCTTCATTAAAAGGCTGTACACTGGTGTATCTAGTTGGTATGACCACATTTCCACTTTCATCTATATAACCATACTTACCTTCTTCATTTTCCTTGAATGCTAAAAGGCCTTCATTTAATTGTCCTACAAAGGCATATTTATAAGTATTTAGCTTTTGTCCTTTAGTATTTATAAGTGCATATTCTCCTTCATCTATTTTAACAACAGCCTTACCATTTTTAAAATCACCTGCATCTTTATAATTTAAGGATATTGCTTCATTACCTTCTTTATCTAGGTATCCATATAGCCATTGTCCCTCTGTATTAGTTCTTACTGCTATTATCATTCCTTCGCTGTAGCTTCCTATAAATGAGTAGGATTTTTTAGTTAACTCAATTCCTTTTTCATCAATTACCTTAAAGCCGCTACTGTCTACCACTGATGCCCTACCTTCTGAAAATTGATTTATAGTATCATACTTAGGCTGGATAACATACTTTCCTGTCTCATCAATAACCCCATAAAGGTTGTTTTCTTGAACAATTGCAAGATTATTATCCTGGAAACTATATGCATTAGTATAAATAGGCTTAATTATAAAATCACCATTATTGCTTATAAATCCCCATTTTACACCACCTATAGTTTTTACAGATGCTGGGTATAACTTTATACTTCTATTTTGTAACTTTTCTAATATTTTTCTTTCTAGTTTAATTAGATCATCCTCAGAAGGGTATTCATATTTAAATTTCATAACTAACTTCATAGCCATATGGACAGATCTTAAAGCTTTTTCCGGCATTTCAGCCTTTAACTGAGCATCTGCAAGATAGTACCAGTAAAAGGCAGCCTCCGGTAATTCCTTTACCCTATTTTCATAGTATGAGACCACTTTTTTAAAATAATAAGGATATACATCTAAAGCTTGAACTAATTTTTTACCATCCCATCTAAGAACTTCAACTTTATATGCCTTTCCCGTATCCTTCTTCCACAATGCTATTTCTGCTTTTCCATCTTTGACATTGTCTCCCACCATGTCTTTAACCTGGATTTTACTATAAGGTATATCTTCATTGAGTATGTTTTTAAGCCCCTTTTCTGTCCATTGAAAAATGTCAAGCTCAGCCCAGATGGCCCCCACTTGCCATCCTATTATTAGATTATTAGTTTGTTTATCTTCAACCTTGTTAGCATTTAGATAGTTTATATCGTAGCCCTTACCTTTAATGCTAGCAGCTACACACCATACATCTTTGTAGTTTTTTATTATAACAACATAACATTCACCCTTTAACTTATAGGCTGCAATTATTTCTGACTTTTTATCTCCATCTAAGTCTGCTGTGATTATTGCCAATCTTTTATAGGGTTTTTTAAACCATAAAAGCTCTGCCATAGGTGGCAAAAAATTTTTGACAAAATTACTTAAACAAGTTTCGCAGTACATTATTATGATTCTCCTATTTATTACTCTTAGGGATATTATATGAATGCTGTCTATATATGTGTGACAAATTGATAAATAAATTAATTGTTTTTCAATTTTTGCTCTTAAACAATTTTCCCTAGAAACTCCGAAGTTTATCTCTTAGTGATGAGTAAACATTCGGTTTCTGTCGTTTTTTCATTAATGAAAAATATAGAAAAAAAGTATATAGTATACTATAATATTAGAATAGGTGACAAATATTGTATTATTAACAAAATAATATAATAAACTGTATAATTTAGGTTTATTGTGTTGCAGGAGGAATGCTATATGGAGCAACAAATTGTCTCTAAATTCAACAAGTGTAATTTATTAAATACAAAGTCAAATATAGTTACATACTTATTCGGAATTATTTTATGTATTACAGCTTCCCTCTTTATAGCACCAAAGAACTACTCATTATTTCATAGTACAATGATGTTTACTGGTATAATAGTACGATTTTCAGTGCTTTTATTTGCACTTAATACCTACGATATTTTGAAAAATGATTTTCTACTGGTACTAGGTATAGGCTACGGTTTCGTAGGCAGCCTTGATATCCTCTATACCATTGCTTACTGCCAAGCTAAAGCCTTAGGCTTCTCTCATACAAACCTAACTTCTCAGTTATGGGCCTCTGCTAGATTTTTAGGATCTGTTGCAACTTTAATAGCTAGCATAATTTTATATAAAGATTTTAAGAAGTTAAAAATAAATCTATTCTTTTATGGATACTTTATTGTAACCTTTTTCATATTAATATCTATATACTATTTGAGAATATTTCCTAATGTATACATTACGAATAAGGGCTTCACCGCTTTTAATACCTATACAAGGAACATAACCTGCTTCATTTTTCTATGCAGTATGGTACTATTTTTTAAAGCAAGACACAAATCAAATAGAGAAATGATTGTATTTATGGAACTTTCAGTTGGCCTTAGAATTTTAAGCGAACTTATGTTTTCTATTTTCACTAATCCTTATGGTATTGTTCATATAACTGCCTTTGTTCTAAGGGCACTTTCCTTCTACTTACTTTATAAAGCGGTTATACAAATAGGCTTAAAGAAACCATATAGAAAATTATACAGTGATTTCATAGAAACTCGCGAAAAATTGTTTAACGAAAACAATCAAAAAAGGCTATTGGAAGAGGCATTTTTAAAGAATGACGAATGCTACCAGCTTCTAATTGAACATTCTCATGATGCTATCATGATATATGCAGAAAATAGAATTATTTTTGCAAACGACACTGCCTCCAGACTTGTAGGCTTTGAAAATAGTAATGATCTTATTGGACTGGCTGTTACAAATTTCTTACATGAAGATGAAAAGATGAATTTTAAAAATTCCATTAATAAAATAATCTCAGAAAAAAATATCTCTTATTCTTATGAATCTAAAATTTTAACTAAAGAAGGGACTTCTATTGACATTGAAGGCCGCGCAACTTACATTATCTATGGTGGCAAAACTGCCATATTGGACATTATGAGAGATATTAGCTCTGATAAACAAGTTGAAATACTAAAAAAGGATATAGTGGAAAATCAACGTATACTAAAGGAAACTCTAGAATTTAATAAAGTACTTACTGAACACTTCGCTAACATATCTCATGAACTTAGAACACCCTTAAATGTAATACTAGGTGCTGTACAAATACTTCCTATATATACCAAGGATGTATCTTCTGCTAACTTAGTTAAGGTGAGAAATTATTTGAAGACTATGAAGCAGAACTGCTATAGGCTTTTAAGACTAGTAAATAATTTTATAGACTTATCTAGAATAGATTCTGGTTTTTTTACCTTGAATTTAAAAAATCATAATATAATTAGTGTAATTGAAGATATTACTATATCCGTAGCAGAATATGTAGAAAGTAAAGGTATAACCCTTATATTTGACACAGATATAGAAGAAAAATTTATGAGCTTTGATGCTGACAAAATAGAGCGGATAATGTTAAATCTATTATCCAATGCTATAAAATTTACAACCTCTGGAGATGAAATAAACGTAATAATATCCGATAATGGTGAGAGTATAAGTATATCTGTGAAAGATACCGGTCCTGGTATCCCCGAGGATAAGCTAGAAATCATCTTTGAAAGGTTTAGACAGGTTGATAAATCTCTTTCTAGACGAAGTGAGGGCAGTGGGATTGGTCTTTCTCTTGTAAAAGCACTTGTTGAGCTTCACGGAGGAGAGGTATCCGTAAGGAGTTCTATAGGAGTGGGTACTGAGTTTATAGTAGAGCTTCCTGTAAAAATAGTAGAAGGTCAAGCTAAAAACATAAAGGAGATACATACCAAATCCAAAATCGAGAGAATTGACATTGAATTCTCCGATATATATTCTTTAAATAGCTAATTAAAAGCAAATTATATTTTAGGAGGTCTCAGAGTATGTTGAAATTATTAAAGAAGAGAAGAAGCATTAGAAAGTATGAAGATAAGAGAATTGAAAAGGAAAAGATTGTTCAAATAGTCCAAGGCGCTCTTTTATCTCCTTCTTCTAGAGGTTTAAATCCTTGGGAATTTGTTATAGTAGAGGATAGGACTCTACTAGAAAGACTTTCCCATTCAAAACCAGGGTCATCCTTTTTAAAAAATGCACAACTTGGCATAGTTGTACTTGGAAATTCTTCCCGAAGCGATGTTTGGATTGAAGACACATCTATTGCTTCAGCCATAATTCAGCTTACTGTAGAATCTATGGGGCTAGGCTCCTGTTGGATACAAATAAGAAAACGAAATCATACAGAAGGAAAAACTGCTGAGAATTATGTTAGGGAGACTTTAAATATCCCAGATAGCATAAATGTTTTATCTATAATTTCAATAGGATATCCAGATGAAATAAAAGAGGCCCATAAAGAAGAAGATTTGGATTACGAAAAGGTACATAGTAATAGTTATGGAAAAAAATATGATATTAAATAACTTGTAACTTACCTTTTTTATAATGTAAAAACTTATAGGAGATGGGTGATTTAGTATTAATATCACTCATCTCCTATCATCTACAATTAGCCTAAATCTATGGTAAATGATTTAAACCATTATTTTATTTCCATTCCTCTAAAGTGAAGGATACATTCTTTTCTTTGCCACTAGTATCCTTTACTCTGAGTTTTATATTTTTTCCTGGCCCTACTGCATATAACTCTTCTTTTAATTGGCATGCAGTATTTATTGCTTTTCCGTTAACAGCTAAAATAGTATCTCCCTTTTTAATTCCAGCTTTTTGAGCACATCCGCCATCCTTACAATCATATACATGCACTCCTTCGGTAGCCTTAAACCCATATGCTTTAGAAAGCTCTTTATCTAATCCTTGAATTCCCATAGTAGGAGTTGCAAATTTACCATCCCTGACTATTTTGCTTATTACAGGCTTAGCAATATTAATTGGAACAGCAAAACCCATAGCCTCTGCCGTAAGCACTTTTACAGTGTTAACGCCTACTACTTGACCATTTGCATTAATTAGTGGTCCTCCGCTATTTCCTGGATTTATAGATGCGTCTGTTTGAATTAACCCCTCCATGAAATTTCCTCCTTGAACTTCTATAGTCCTGTTTACCGCACTAATAATTCCTGCAGTCACTGTTCTTTGGAATGTTAGTCCTAATGGGTTTCCAATGGCAATAGCCTGTTCTCCCACTCTTATTCCCTGTGAATCACCTAGTTCCGCTGCCGTTAACCTATCTGTGTCAATTTTAACAACTGCAAGATCCTGAACAGGATCAGCCCAAAGATTTGTTCCACCTACTTCTCTGCCGTCATATAAATATACAACTATATTTTCTACATTCCTTCCTGCTACATGGTTGTTAGTTAAAATATATCCCCTTTCATCCACTATAATCCCCGACCCGACTCCCTGTACCTTTTTCCCACCTTCTCCAATAACCGTTGCTGTAATTCCAACTACTGATGGAGATACCTTTGAGGCCACTTCTGAGGCACTTGTACTGTTACCTATAGTTGTTTTTCCCTGCTGGATATTAACTCCCTGAGGTGCTGCTGGCTGCAGTGAATTTGAAGATAAATTAGTGCATCCACTATTTGTAATTAAAATGCTTATTAATACTCCAATAGATGTTATGTATTTACCAAACGGACATGAAGAAAAACCTTTTTTATATCCAAAATACATAATTACTCCTCCATTTCCTTTCTAAATGTTTTCTTATTCATCAAAAAAGATATCTGCTTGTTATTTTAGGCAGATATCTTTTGGTTTATTTTGTAAAATATATTTAACTAAACTGTGTCTTTAGATTTATCATAAGCCTCAGCTAACTGCTGTACAGGTGAATTATAAGGTTTTTCCCAATCACGATTTACAGTTAATTCTACAAGAGCTGAGTGACCAGCAATTATTTGATTTAAACTTGATGCATACATAGCTCTTAGCTCTGGAGTTGCACTAAGCATAGTAGCATTAAGATAGGCATCTGCAGCAGCTTTTGCAGACCCCATCATGCTGTTAGCTATAACTGCATCATCCATATCTGTTCCGTTTTTAACCATATTGCTTATGAAATTTGCCATACTATTGCACCTCCCCAGTTATTTCATTTTCATTTATAAATTGCTGTATACCTTTTATCCTGCCTTCCATAGCTAATACGCTAGCCTCTGCCTGTTTTTTTAATTCGTCATCTGTTATTAGATTTTGCATGGCCTTTGCTAATATTAAGCCATCCTTTTCCATTGTTAATAATCCTGTTAAAGATAATAATTCACCTTCTGAAAGTTTTCTCACTATAACACCTCCAAATTTAGTTTATAACTTTTTATATTCAATGTGGTTAGCTCCTGGATCGCTAACTACTACATCATCAACGACACCATCTTCAACTTCCTTTTTAAACAACGCTCCATCTTCTGGATGTCTGCTAAGTGGCAAATCCTCTTTAACTATATCCCTATACTCAAAGGACTGCCCGCTATCTATTCTATTGAGCTTTTCTAAATCCACATTACTTTTTATATCCATTTTTCTCCTCCAAATAGTTAATAGTGAAAGCCTGATATTATATTAACCATATTTAAGTTATATAAACTGGAAATTTACATCTATAAATTTAATAAAAACCTTATTATGAATTAATTACTAAAGCTGTATTTATATTATCATTGTGCTTATAAAGGAACTATGTTAACTTCGAAATATGAACTATTGGAATAAAAGGAGACTATTATGTTTAAAAAAAGATTTAGAATCCTTCTAGGAATTTGTATGCTTTTACTATTTGCTTTTTTTAGTATGGTTTACTATGATAAGACAGAGGAGGTGTGGTACAAGCTTTCTGGAAGCAAAATCAATAGTGGAGATTTAAAGGTAGTCACTAATTATGATCAATACTATGCTGCTGTAAAGGATGCAATGCTTAATTATGATAGCACCTTAACTTTAAGAACATTAAATTATAGTGAAAAGACTTATAATTTAGATGTAGTTGGTAAAATATTACAGGAAACTCCTCAATTATTAGGTATTATTGAAGGTACAACTATAACAGTGGTAAATTCTATTCCAGCAAAGTTAACACTTAACTTTAAGTATTATGATAGTAAAGAAAATCTGATAAACAAAGAAAAATTTGTGCAACAAAAGGTTGATGAGATAGTAAATAAAGTTATAAAACCAGAAATGAAGGATTATGAAAAGGAAGCTGCTCTTCATGATTATATAGTAAATAATGCTCAGTACGATGAAAGACTATTTACTAAAAATATGCCAAAGGAATCCTATACTGCTTATGGTTTACTAGCAAATAAGACAGGAGTTTGTCAAGGATATGCAGAGCTTATGGACAGGCTGCTAAAAGCTGTTGGCATTGAGTCAAAAATAATAATTGGTGAAGCTAAAGACGAAACTGGCTGGATTAGTCATGCTTGGAATATAGTTAAAATAGGTGGTGAATATTATCACCTAGATCCAACTTGGAATGATCCAGTTACGGAAAATAACTCTAATGAACCTAGATATTCTTACTTTAATATTACCGATGAACAAATAGTAAAAAATCATAGATGGAATAAAAACAATTATCCAAAATGCACTAGTACAACCTACAGTTTTAATAATTTAAACTTAGTAGAGAAGGACAGAAGAGGCAACGCTATTAAAGTAGTGAAAAACTATAACGAGTTTTATAGTTCTATAAAAGAAACTGTTAGACAAAATAACTCAGAGTTAACCTTTAGGATTTCAAATTACAGTGAAAATATTTATGATGTAGAAAAGGCAGTAACTAAAATATACAATGAGCTTTGGAAAGACGGAGCTTACAGTTGGAGCCATTATACAGATGAAATTACAAATTCAGAATATCTAACTGTGACTTTTGAGTAGAAATGATAACACTTAAAATATGATGGGACACAAAAGTTTTGGTGCACTGAACACCGGTGTGACCGATAGAGGTATACTGCTTGAAAGCCCTCATTTCAGGAAGAAGGTCTAATGCTGGCTCAACTTCGAAAATGAACTCAAACTCAATGCTTTCTGCGAAAGCTGAGTTTTCGTTAACATTTTGGAAATCGCTAGCATAAGACCTTCTAACCCTTATTCGAAGCTTTCTACTCAGTATACCTCTACCTACACACCTGTTTTTAGTGCAGCCAAAAGTTTTATTATATCCGTCATCACATATAAAATCTATGCGGTAGCATAGCTAATAAACCAAAGTGCTAGTAGTATTATTGGTCAGATTAATTGTTAAAACTTATAAATAAAAATGCGGAGCGTAGATATAACTACTCTATGTACTTAAAGTTTGTAATTCTGGTAAATGAAAGGTTCTTAATCAAGCTATGACACTTATTCTTTTATGCTTAAATACTTTGTAGAGTCCCTCCGGACAGATAAAATAACTGTTTATTTAGTAAAAACTCTTCTGCAATTCTATTAAAAATCTTATAACACAAGGGCTTGTCGCCCTATAATCTAAGGGTAATTTTATTTAGACAAAAGGAAACTTGTAATAAGAATTAAAACTTTGTAGCCTGTGTGTGGGTAGATATATAGTGCGGCAGTTAGCTTCGAACAAGACTACAGCCTCTTATGTTGGTGAGTTCAAAAAGGATTCAGATTTTTCAGCTCTCGAAGAGATGCATTGAAAAATTTGACCTTTTTGAAAATCGAGCCAACATTAGAGGCTGTTGTCGATGAGAGGGCTAACAGAGCACTATATATCTGCCCATATGCACAGGCTGCCAAGTCTAATTGCTAAGCCACCTTTGTGTCTCAATAATCTGCTAGGCTACTTCCTCATTCTTTAATCCACTTGGAAGTGTAAAAGATAACAGTAAACTAATTGCAGTAATACATATTAATACTATGAACACTAAGTGAAGTCCTGAGTTTAAGGAAGCTTTTATCTGTTCAAGAGATACCCCTGTGCTAGCACTTGATGCAGAGTAAAGATTACTCGGATCTATGCCCATGATACCTAACTTGCTAAAGTATTTAATAATACTTAAATTAAACATACTTCCAAAAACACTTACACCTATAGTCTGTCCCAATGTACGTACAAGAGAGTTAGAAGCCGTTGCCGCCCCTCTTTTACTATAATCTACAGATGATTGTACTACTATTGTTAAGGTTGTAAAACATCCTCCAAAACCAAATCCCATTATAGAAACATAGATTATAACTAACAATAGAGATGAGTTAACATCTAAGGTTGGTAGGAATATACAGCTTATTAATATAATAAGAGAAGATACTCCAATTACTATTTTTTCTCCATACTTAGGTATAGCTTTACCAAGAACCACTGAAGATAAAAGCCAGGTTACAGACATAGGTGCCATTGATAACCCAGAAATAGTTGCTCCAAACCCTAAAACATTTTGCATGTATAAAGGCATATAAACATCTGCTGCAATCAATACCGCTGAAGCTAAAAAGCTAATAATATTTACAATTATATTAGTCTTTGTGAAAATTTCAAAGGGAATGATAGGTTCCTCTGCTCTTTTTTCTATAAAGTAGAAGGCTGCTAGGGCTAAAGCCGTTGCCATTAAAGATATCATTATAGAAAAAGAACCTTTCCCTCCTGCCATTGTACCATATAAAAGGAATATAATAGCACTGGATAAAGCTACAGTACCTGCATAATCAATCTTGCATTTTTTCTTTGTAAAATTTTCATTTAGATTTCTTTGAAGCAGCCATATAGACAGTATTCCAAAAGGTATATTTATAAAGAAAATCCAATGCCATGAAAGATAATCTATTAAAAAACCACCTAAAAACGGTCCTGCAAGACTAGCTATTCCCCAGGTGCTGCTTATCCAGCCTTGTACCTTTGCTCTCTCTGAAAGATCGAAAACATCACCTACTATAGTATAAGTTACAGTAAAAATCGCCCCTGCACCTAGTCCCTGTAGTGCACGAAAGGCTATCAGCTGATGCATGCTTCTTGATAAGCCACATAGTGAACTACCTATTAGAAAAATTATTATTCCTATGGAAAGAACATTCTTTCTTCCATATAAGTCAGCTAGCTTTCCATATATAGGTGTAGAAATAGCTGATGTTAGCAAGTATAAAGAGAAAACCCAGCTTATTAACTCAAAACCATTTAATTCTCTTACTATTGTTGGCACAGCAGTAGTAACAACGGTTCCTTCTACAGCACCAAGAAACATTGCTACCATTATAGCTATAACTATGCTTCTTTTTTTCGAATCCATGTGGACATCACTTCCTTTATGTTATAATTCTGTTTTCAAAACAACAAATAACATTCTATCATTAATATAAAAAATTGCCAACCTTATTTATATGTAAATTTAACTACTCTAATGTTAACCTACATCAAAAACCACATCAAGAGTTTTTCCTAATGTGGCTAAATATATTATATCTGAACTAATTCATATTCCATACTTCCTAGTCCTATTTTTTCTGCATACTCAAGAGTGTTTCTTCCTCTTTTAAATACTGTCTTACCTGATGCCTTATCTAGAGCATCTAAGCAAGCTTTATCTATAGCCACTGGGTCTGTTGAAGCAAATACTCCTATATCCTTTGCTATTGGCTTCATACTATGTCCTTCACAATCACAGCCTCTCGTGATATTAAAAGCAAAAGTTATATATACATTCCTTTTATCCTTTGCAGCGGCATAAGCATATTCTGCTAACCTTTCATTGAAGGATTTTGACAGAGATTGAACCCAGCTATTTGAAATAGCACCGTAAGGACATCTAGCCTGACAGGCTGCACAGCCTACACATTTGTTTTTATCTATTTTTGCCTTTGTTCCTATAATTATTGCATTTTCTGGACAGTTAGCGGCACAGATTTTACATGCTTTACACTTAAAATAATTAACTTTAGGTTTTGAATTAGCATGTTGGTCAAGCTTTCCTCCTCTAGAGGCACAGCCCATAGCAAGCTGCTTTATAGCACCACCAAACCCTGCAAGACCGTGTCCTTTAAAATGACTGAGAACAATAAGCTGCCTCTGTATTGCAATCTCCCTGCCTATCTTACATTTTTCAAAATGTTTTTTATTTATCTCTACAGCTTCATAGGCTTCTCCATTTTCACCATCTGCTATTATTACAGGCAGCTGAGTGAATCCATGTTCCTCTGCTAGTTTCATATGCTTTGCTTTAGTTGTCCTTTCTCCCATATATAATACATTGGTCTCGATAAAGGCACTTTCTATTTCTTTTTCTTTTAAGTACTCTATTATTCCGTTAAAGTTTTCTGATTTTATGAAGGTCTTGTTTCCCTTTTCACCAAAATGAACCTTTAAAGGTATAAACTTCTCTAAACTTATCCCTTCCCTTTCAACAAGTTCCCTTATAAGCTCTGCAGCTGCCTTGCTTATTTCAGCAGTTTTCGAGTAAGACTCTATCTCTTTAAAATATACCTTTGCCATAAAATGTACCCCCTAATTAGACAATATAAAAGCCCTTACAGTTAGGTTATAAGGACTTTTATATTAATTCTATAATTCTTTAACAAAATCCTCTCCGAATTTCTTACATCTATCCTCTTCTTCCTCACCAGGATACCATAATTCCTTTATACCATCGTTAACTACCTCAAAGCCTGCCTTTTTCAAATCTTCAGTAATCATCTTTATATTCTCTCCACTCCAACCATAGCTTCCAAAGGCTGCTGCTTTTTTATTTTTAAAACCTAAACCTCGTATCATTTCTAATATTCCTGAAGTTGATGAAAGAATGCCTTTATTTATTGTAGATGATCCAACAAGTATAGCCTTTGATTTGAAAATCTCTGTTATCACATCATTTTTATCAGTCTTTGCTGAATTAAATATCTTCAAATTTATAGTACTATCAGATTTCTTTATTCCTTCTCCAATTAGTTCTGCCATTCTCCTTGTGGCATTCCACATACTATCATATATAATAGTAATCTGATTTTCTTGATAATTTTTTGCCCATTCTAAATATTTGTTTACTATTTTTAATGGATTATCTCTCCATATGACACCATGGCTGGTGCATATCATATCTACTGGTAAATTCAACGCCAGTACCTCATTAATTTTCTTTTCCACAAAAACACTAAAAGGAGTTAATATATTTGCATAGTATTTTATTGCCTGCTGGTACAGTTCGCAGGTATCTGCTAGGTCATTATACATATACTCCGATGCATAGTGCTGTCCAAAGGCATCGTTACTAAACAGTATATTTTCTTCTGACATATATGTGAACATTGTATCTGGCCAGTGAAGCATTTTTGCCTCAACAAAGGTTAACTTGCTGTCTCCAATGTCTAAGGTATCCCCTGTCTTCACCTCAACAAAATTCCAATCCTGATGGTAATGTCCTTTTAGCAATTTAGCACCATTTTTAGTACAGTATATAGGAACATCTGGTATCTCCTTCATAAGCTCTGGAAGAGCTCCACTATGATCTGGCTCTGAATGGTTCATAATTATGTAGTCTATTTCTTTTAGGTTTATTTCCTTTTTCAGATTGATAATGAACTCTTTAGCAAAGGGGAGCCATACTGTATCCATTAATACTGTTTTTTTGTCTCTTATTAAATATGAATTATAAGAGGAACCCTTGTGAGTAGAATACTCCTCTCCATGAAACTTTCTAAGTTCCCAATCTATTTTACCTACCCATGTTACTTTATCATTAATTTTAAAACTCACGAGCAACACACTCCCTTTATAATATTGATGTTTCCTTTATTTTGCCACAAATTCCATCTTTTATTTATTACAAAGAAGTATTTTTCTTCCTTACTTATTTCATCATAAAAAAAAGCCGCTGACAACGGCTTTTCATAGAAATTATTTACTTTAACACATAATCAGCAAGCACACTCTGTACTTCATAAATATTTAAACTCTTGTTAAACTGCTTTTGTATAGGAAGCTGACTTCCTGATACCCATATCTTAAGCTCTGCATCTAAATCAAAGTTACCTGCAGTTTCAATACTAAAATGAATAATACTTTTATAAGGAATTGAATGGTATTCAACCTTTTTTCCAGTAACACCTTGTTTATCAACTAAAATCAATCTTTTGTTAGTAAAAATAAACATATCACGAATCAATCTATATGCTTTTTCTACATTCTCTGAAGGTGCTAACACATTTTCAAACTCTCTTTGTACTTCTTCAATTTTTACCTCTGAAGCATTTCCCATTAAACCATCAAATAAACCCATGAATAATTCCTCCTATATTAAACAATGCTACTTGTTTAGTATATTCGACAAATTAAAGATAAACCCTTTATTATTTATAAAAGTTAAGTTTTCACTTTATTTCACTTATTTGACTATCAATTTGTCTTAAAGCATAGTCTCTTATAAAACAAAAACTTTTTTAAAAAATAACCTTGTTCTTTAAATCGAACAAGGTCATCAAATATAGGGATAACATGTATTTGAATATTCATTGACTAAATTATAGTCAATGATAGAGTTTGGCTAATAAAATAATATTTATCTAAGCAGCCTTTTCAAAGGTTTCTAAGTACTTCTGACCCTTTATCTTATTATACTGACCTTCCCACTTAGATATAACAACTACAGCTAGGGAATTACCAACTACGTTAACAGCAGTTCTTGCCATATCTAAAATACGGTCTATTCCAGCAATAAATGCCAGCCCCTCTAAAGGAATTCCAACAGAACCTAAGGTAGCCAGTAATACTACGAAGGATACCCCTGGTACTCCTGCTATTCCCTTTGAAGTTACCATAAGTACTAGCACTAATTTAATTTGCTCTGAAATGGGCAAGTGAATTCCATACATTTGGGCTATAAATATAGCGGCAATTGCTTGATATAATGTAGATCCATCTAGATTAAAGGAATATCCAGTTGGCACAACAAAGGTTGCAATAGATTTTGGACATCCGAATTTCTCCATCTTCTCCATGATTTTAGGAAGAACTGTTTCTGAACTTGAAGTACTATAAGCAAGAATAAGCTCTTCTTTTAGTATTTTTATAATGCTTATTATACTTGTTCCAATAATCTTTCCTACTAATCCAAGGACAACAAGTACAAAGAAAATCATTGCTCCATAGGTAGTTATGGCGAGTTTTCCTAATGGAATTAAAGACTTTAATCCAAATTTAGAAACGGTAACTCCTATTAATGAAAATACACCGATTGGAGCAGTTTTCATAATTAAGTTTGTTACCCAGAACATTGCATCTGCAGTTCCCTGACAGAATTGGAGAACAGGTTTTCCTTTTTCTCCAATTGCTGCAACTCCTAATCCAAAGATAACTGAAAAGAATATTACAGCAAGCATGTCCCCTTTAGTTAATGCTTGAAAAATATTTGTTGGAACAATGTTTATAAAGGTATCCGCAAAGCTATGATGTCCTACTTGTTCAGCTGTATCTACATAAGTAGATATATTGGTTTTTGTAAGAGAACTCATATCTATTCCTGTTCCTGGATGGAATAGATTACCTATTAATAAACCTACTACGATAGCCACGGTAGTTACTATTTCAAAGTATAAAATAGTCTTCCCACCTAATTTACCAACCTGCTTAATATCTCCTGCTCCTGCAATACCTACAACTAATGATGAAAATACGATTGGTACAACTATCATCTTTATTAAGCGAAGAAAAATATCTCCAAAAGGTTTTAAATAAGTTTCTACCGCTGGATTACCATAAAAAACAGCACCGACTGTAATACCTAATATAAGTCCTACAACAATTTGTGCTGCTAAACCAAACTTAAACTTTTTCATATAGTACCACCTTTCCTTTTACTTTCTATATACAATTAAATTTATGATCTGTTATCATGAATAAATTTTATAACCCAAACTATGAAATCCAACAAAAAACTACAAATAATCTTATAAAAATTTTTCAAAAAATGAATAATTCATTGTGGAAACTAGCATTTAATAGACTATTGACTTAAATCTCATTTTTTATTTTAAATACTTAAAGAATAAAACCAACTTTTCACTTAATCTTAAAATTATTCAGAAATAAATAAAATATCTAATTCTCTTATTTAGCCTTGGTAGATATACCCGGCACTCAACTTATAGATTAGTATTTAATTATATTTAGCACTAGTATATTGTTGAATTTTCTGTTATTCTGATTTATGGATATTTCCCAATTACTTTTTACATAATACATGCAAAGGAGTGCTGACCTATTGAAAGAAGACTTAATCATTCTTGCTTTAATGATAATTACTGTACCTTTAACTGGTGAATTAAAGTTCTACCCTTTTAATGATACCTTCAGAGTTAGTTTTGGCACTACAGCCTTTTTCTTTTTTTTGCTGTGGATTCGAAAGAGATATTGGCTAGTTTTATCTGGATTCATTGTTGGAATCTCTGTTATCTCTTTCCGTATAGCTTTAGATTGGATAGTAAACAAAGGATTTCAATTTGAATATGATTTCATTATTCACTTTTCTTCAGCTTTTTATTATGCTACATACTCTAGTCTCTTTTACCTTGTAAGAGTGAATAACTTTCATAGTAAACCTTTAATTATTGGTTTTATGTCTATATTTATTGAAATAACCTCTGCTATAGTTGAGTTATCTGTTAGACACTTTGTTTTAGGAAATTTGATCACTATACCTATGCTTAGTAAGATTATTATTATAGCAATTATACGAAGCTTTTTTGCTCTAAGCTTTTTTACTGTATTAAAACTACATGAAGCAAAGTTAGAATCTAAACAGCACCAAGAACGTAACATTCATATGCTGTCTCTTATTTCTAACTTATATGAAGAATCTATTCAATTGAAGAAAACCCTCAGAGATTCAGAGGATATAACAAGAAAATGTTATAATTTATATAGAAAGCTAGAAAAGAGCAGCTCACCTTTAGTTGTAGAAGAGATATCTAAAGAAATATTACAATTGGCTGGTGAAATTCATGAAATCAAAAAAGACAACCAAAGAATTTATGCAGGTCTTAATAAATTAATTTCTGCAGAAAGTTCTAGTGATTATATGGATATATTAAAAATATACAATATTATCCTTAAAACAAATAAAAATTATGCTATGTTACTTAATAAAAACATTACATTTATTTCTAATATTCAAGGGCAGCTGCCTCCGTTACATATTTACACTGTTTTATCTATTATCAATAATTTAGTCTCTAATGCAGTAGAATCTATTGTGGATTCAGGTTTAATTAAAATTTCCATTGACACAACTGACCACTTAGTTCAATTTACAGTATGGGACAATGGTGTAGGTATACCCCAAAAGAAAAAGGAATTAATTTTCAAACCAGGATACACTACCAAGTATGACGTATCTGGAAATCCATCAACAGGCATGGGACTGCCTTATGTGAAAGAATTAGTTGCAAATCTTAATGGCACATTAACAGTTGAATCTATCACTGAAAAAAATGAAACAATTTTTACTATAAAGATACCAATTAATAGTTTAATTAAGAAAGGATGATACCATGCGTTTTTTTATTGCCGATGATGACGAGGCTATTCGCTCTATGTTAGCTGAAATTATTGAAGATTATGATTTAGGTGAAGTTGTAGGAGAAGCAGATAACGGTTCAGTAATAGATCATCATTTACTAGAATTAAAGAATGTAGATATCCTAATTATTGACTTACTAATGCCCATTAGAGATGGTATCGAAACTGTCCGTAATTTAAATTACTCTTTTAATGGAAAAATCATTATGCTTTCTCAGGTAGAAGATAAAGGAATTATTGGAGAAGCCTACTCTCTTGGAGTGGAATACTATATTACAAAACCAATTAATCGTCTAGAAGTAGTAGGTGTTATCCGAAAATTATTAGAACATATACATTTAGAAAAATCTATATTAGATATTCAAAAAGCACTAAGTATTCTTGAAGTTGGAAAATCTAAAGAAAAGAAATTCCCTATTCTTAATAATGAAAGCATAGTCAGTTCAGGTCAGTTTCTTCTAATGGAACTAGGAATGATAGGTGAAAGTGGCAGTAAAGATTTGTTAGATATGCTAAAATATCTAGTAAACTACGAAAAAGATAAAGCTTCTGAACATGACTTTCCTCCTTTAAAAGACATTTTTACTACAATAGCCTTGAATAAGCTTGGAACCTCAGCAGATTCCTCAGATTTAAAAAAAGAAATTAAAGCATCTGAACAACGGATAAGAAGATCAATATTTCAAGCTCTAAACCATCTAGCTTCACTAGGTTTAACAGATTATTCAAATCCTAAGTTTGAAGAATACGCCTCTAAATTTTTTGATTTTACAGAGGTTAGAAAAATAATGATGGAATTAAAAAACGGAACTAAGCCTTCTATATCTAATACTCGAATTAACATAAAAAAATTTGTAAAAGTTTTATACCTAGAGTGTAAAAAAAGGCTTTAAACAACCTAATATTTATATGCATAAATTAAGGACAGCTTACTGCTTGTAGATAAGTTAATAAGCTGTCCTTTTGGATTTAAGTTTTTCTGAACAATGCATTCTTCTTCCCTATTATCTTACCATACAGTTAACCTTTCCTGCTTAAGATAATTCAGCTCTCTTTAGTACATCGTTTTTAAATTTTTCTACTCCTATTCTATCTATAAAGAATCCTAATTTTTCCCCTGCTTCTGCATTTTCTTTATAGTAATCAAAAATACTATCTACTAACTTTATTGCCTGTTCCTCCGTTAGTTCTGCTGCTATAATATCTGCTAGTCTTGGATTATACCCTGCCGATCCGCCTGCAATTACCATCATTCCTGGAATATCTGCTATTACCCCTATATCCTTACTGTACACACTACCGCAGGCATTTCTACATCCTGCAACACCTATCTTTGTCCTACAAGGCATATCCATCCACTGATATTTTTTAGCTAGTTTCATTCCTATACCAATGGTATTATGTTTTGATCTTTTGCAAAAACCTGCAGGACACATTTCTACATTCTTAACTGAATTTTGTGTCTTTACCGCTGGTTCCATACCTAACTCTTCCCAAATAGCTGGCAGATCACTTTCCTCTAAATTTGTTATCAATATTCTCTGTCCTGATGTAATTTTTAGTACTCCATTATACTTTTTTGTAACTCTTGCTATCTTTTCAAGAGTTTCTGGAAGAATAAACCCACCTGGAATATATGGTGTTATTGCAAATTTTCTTTTCCCATCTATTATTTTTTGTAAGTTACCAAAATTGTTACCCATAATCTCTCTCCTGTTCATTAAACTTCTTGTTTACTGTTGAATTTTTTAAATGTTACCTATAACTTATAGTACGAATATGATTATAACATTAAAGATTTTTACTGTCTGTAATATTTGTTACAAATATAATGAATATATCCATAATTTATCTAAATTTCAGAAAAAAATTAACTGCTTTTAGATATACTAATATATCTAAAAACAGTTAACTAATAACTTTATTTCTTCTCTAGTAACTTAGTAATGTAGTTATAAGATACCTTAAAAGGATTTAGGAATTGAAGTCTGTCCACCAATCAATATAATAACAGTATTCGATTTAACTTTATCTTTCATATAATTTAATGTTTCCTTAGAAACTGAATTATTTGTTAAAATCATCGGTGCATCACCCTCTGCTGCTAAAGCCGCGCCAGAAAGAGCATCTGCAAATTCATCTCCCTTAGGTCCGTCTCCAAGTGCTAAGTACAGTTTATCAAAACTCATGTCCTTTTCAAAATACTTTAATATACTTATGTTAGTTTCATACCTATCTCTGCCGCCTAATCTTAAAGTAGTTTTAGAAACTACCTTATTTACCTCTGCTTCAACATTTTTATCTACAGATCCTTCTAAACCAACTATATAAGAATCTGTTAGTTTCTTTTCTGATAAATATGCACTTACCTTTTCAGGAAGTTTATTTTTATCTGTTAAAAGTATAGGAATTCCCTTCGCTGCAGCTATTGATGATATTGACAAGGAATCTGCATATTCGTATCCATTTGCTATGACAGCACTAGTAGAATTTTCAATAGCTTTAGCAACATTTACAGAAGTTTCGAATCTATCTGAACCTCCTATTCGCATTACTTTAGGCATTATCTTTAATACCCCTACATTTTCTAAAGCTACTTTATTAAGCTCTGTCTCTATCTCCTTAGATACTACGCCTTCTCCGCCTACTATAATAATAAATCTTGATTTCAATCTTCTTAATTCAGCCTTTGTAGTTTCTGGCAGCTTATTTGACTGAGTTAAAAGTATTGGCGCATTATTTTGTTTAGCTAGTGGTGCTGCTGTAAGTGCATCAGCGAAAGTCCCTCCATTTACTATTATTGCAGTATTAGATTCCTTCTCCCATCCAGCCTGTGAAATCTTAGCGGCAGTTTCATATCTGTCTTCTCCCTTTATTGTAACTGTCTGACCTACAGTTGATTCTGCAGCAACAGCAAGTCTATTATTCATAGTAGTAACTATTCCCTTGTTAGCCCTTACATCTTCTATTAACACATCTCTTACAAGTATATGTGGGTTATTAAAAGTGGCCTTAACCTCCGATTCAGTAAATGCCGGAAATCCGTCTCCACCAGAAGCTAGAAAATCATTAGTTGCTACTTTTAATACTTCACTTTCAGAAATAGCTTTTCCATCTTCTCTAGTTAAGCTTATCACCCTATTTCCCTCTGCCTTACTAGTATCATAGGTAACCTTTAGTCCAGATACCTGAATTCCCTTTCCTTTATCCGCTACAGCTTGTTCAAACACTTTAGTCAGCTGGATCTTATTCATATTAACAGTAACCACTTCATTATCAAAAGGTATTAGGCTAAATATTGTACCTACAGTAATATCTCCTGCAGTCACATCTACTCTTATACCTCCATTGTTTTGAAAAGCTACGTCTGCCTTTCCCGCTTTTCTAATAATATCCGTTGTCCAATTTCCAAGATAGGATTCTCCAAAAGGAGTACTACTTTGCTTTCTAGTTAAATCCATATTTGTATGTCCTATTACTTCATTAAAGGTAGGTCCAACAGCTTTCTTAGCTTCTTCTACAATAGCCGCTACTCCTGATTCTATAACTGGCTTTGCTGCTTTATATCCATTTAAATTATTATTATCAATAGCTATGTAGCTTTGCTCTACATTATTAAAGGATATTTTTCCTGTTTCATCTATAGTCATCTTTAAATCTATAAATCCTTTTCCCTGTGCTTTTCCTATTACAACAGGTATTCCATTTTTGCTTTTAGCTTGTACAACAGTATGTGAATGTCCGCCTAACACTGCGTCTACATTAGATAACTTATCTGCTATATCAAATACTGGGCCTGTCTTGCTATCTGCATTACTTCCTTCATGTAGTAAAGCTAAGACTACATCTGCTTTTTTACTATTTTTAATTTCCTTTGCTACAGCATTTAGTTCTGTTGTTGGGTCAGTAAATTTATAATTTTGCACATTTGCAGGTAAAACTATTCCTGGAGTTTCTGTAGATATAGCTCCAATAACAGCTATTTTAACCCCATCTTTTGTTATTATTTTATAAGGCTCAAAGACCCTTTTTCCTTTATTCTTATCATAAAGGTTTGCACAAATTATTGAATATTTAGCATCCTTCATTGTAGTATTTATAATCTTGTCCAGTCCCCAGTCAAATTCATGATTACCAAGTGTGGTTACTTCCATTCCTATGCTGCTCATTAACTTTTGAACTGGAACTCCAAATAATACATTGGACATAGGTGTTCCTTGATAAAGATCTCCCCCACCCATAATCAAAGTTCTATCTGGATTTGAGTTTTTTATATCTTTAATGTTATTTGCAAGAACTGCTCCTGCTGGAAGTGCTGGTGTGCTTGAATCTTCCAATGCCCCATGAAAGTCTGTAATTTCTATTAAGTCAAATACCTTAACTAGCTCCTCGGCTTTAACTTCTGTAAAAGCGCCAGGTGTTAAAAGGGAAAAGAGCATAAACACTGTGATCAACGCAGCTGTCCACTTTTTGTTTTTAAAACACTTAAACAAAATTTTCACCCCTTAAAAATATTTTAATATAAGTTGTACCCATATACTTCCATTGTACAATATGCCTAACTCTGTGTAAACTTTAAGTCCTTATTATATTTTAACAATTATATATTTACTGATAATTCCGGGAATAATAATCATATATTTTAATTTAAGAGGTAAAATAATGGAAGAAAAAGTTTGTGAAATCTATAATTTAATTATAGATGCAAATAGTAAAATGGCTTATCTTTGGAAGGCAGAAATGCTATTTAAATGGCGGTGGTGGTTACTAGTAATTTTAACTATTACTCCATGGCTTTTATGGATAAAATTCAAAAGAAAGGAAAGCACTTATAGATTATTACTAGTAGGAGTTATAATTATGCTTATCACCTCTTATCTAGACTTTATTGGAGTTATACTTGGAGCATGGCACTATAATTGGAAGGTAGTTCCTATCATTCCTGGATATATTCCTTGGGATTTTTCTCTTTTTCCTGTTTTTATAATGTTTTTACTGCAATATAAGGCCAAAATAAGTCCATTTATAAAAGCACTTATTTTCTCTAGCCTTTCTACTTTTGTTTTTGAACCTTTTTTTCGGTACTTAAAAATATATTGTGCAGATAATTGGAAATCCATTTATTCATTTCCTATTTATATAATAATATATCTATTTGCAGATTTTCTTGTTAAAAGAGATGAATTTGAAAAAATATAACTAGTATATTTAATACTAGTTATATTTTTTTATCTTATTATATTATTCTCCCACTAAGCCACTCTCTTTAAATTTCTCTATAAATTTTGTAATTATTCCACTTAATAACTCTTTCCAAGCTATTCCTATAATAATAAAAATAAAAAAGTAAACTCCTAGAATAGCTGCATTATAACCTAACAAATCCCAAAGAACTCCACCAACAGCTTCTCTCATTCCACCTACTGCATATGTGAAGGGAATAAAGGGATTTAAATGTTGAAAGAATGCTGGTGTAACCTCTATAGGAAACGTTCCACCAGAGGAAGATATTTGAAGTACTAATAATATCATTGCTAAAGCCTTCCCTACATTGCCAAATACAGATACCAAAGTGTAAACAATCATGCTAAATACTATACTTATATATACAGCATATATTATAAAAATTGTCGGATTTGCAACATAGGTTTTAAGCAAGTATATATCTCCTATAGTTACAACTAGCGCTTGGAAGATAGCTATGGTTAAAAAAGTCAAATATCTTCCCAAATATATTTCCTGTGGTTTTAATCTTTTGCCTTCCTCTAGATCAGGTACTTCAACAGAAAGTATGGAAACTAGTATGAGACACCCAACCCATAGTGATAAGGAAGTGAAAAATGGTGACATAGCAGAACCGTAATTAGGAATAGGAAACATCCTGTCCTGTATTAAATTTATAGGACTAGCAATAAATTCACTTTCCTTTCGAGCATCCAATCTCAATATTCTTATAATCTCATTTAATTTATCATCATCATTTAAGGCTCTTAACCTTTCTGCTGTGGTATGTATAGCATCCATAGTAGCTGGAAGTCTTCCTTTCAATTCAGTGATATCCTGTAATCCCAATTCTGTCCCTGTATTGACTTTTTTCAACAATTCACTTACAACAGGCAAATCATTTTTAGCATCTGCCAGTAACTTCAAAGTATTATCTGCTACTGTAATAGAGTTCTCCATTGCACTATTTACTGCCGGTGCTGTTACAGTATCAAAATTGCTAACTTCACTATCTAAAAACTTGGTTATTGCTGCAGAATCCTTTTTAAGGGTACTTAAAATATCTGCTGTCACCTGCTCTCCTCTATCAATAGAACTAATTAAAAAATTTATATTATTTACATGACCTTGTATTCTATCTCTCAAGTTTGTTAATGAATTTATAGAACCTTTTATAACTTTATTGTCTGAAGCATTTCCAAGGGACTTAAGAAAATCCAAAAGAACATTAGTATCCTTTATTATTCTATTATATCTATCTCTCACCACTGATAACAGCTCTTTTGCTCTGCTTGGATTTGAAGCTGCTAAATCTGCTGCATCATTTATCTCATCCTCTGCTATATGTGAAGCATTATCTAGGGTAACTAAATTTTCTTTGATTAATGGGGCTGCATTCTTTAGACTATCTCTAACTTTAACCAAAAAGCTTTCACCTGTATTCACTACATTAGATGCCTTATCTATCGTATCTTCAACTATTGGCAAATCTGATTGAACTCTTCTTACAAATCCCTGTAAAGTTACTACTCCATTATATAGATCATCTACAGCTTTATTTATCTGGGGTATTCTATTATCAATTTCGAAAATTATATTTATAAAACTTTGCAGTACAGGTTTGCCCTCCTCTAGTTCGATACCTAATCTATTAAAAATATCAAATATTATGCCATTTACTGTTTTAACAAAAGTACTATTTAGTTGTTCTTGAAGACTTGTTGCACCTTTTTGAGTAATCTTTGGAGCTACTGCATTTCTTTTTTCATTTACTTTATAGATTAAATCTGCCTTTTGTGGTTCACTTTCTACAACTGTTAACAGCCTCTTTGAAAAGTTTTCAGGTATTGTAATACTAGCATAGTATTTTCCATATTTAACACCTTCCTCTGCAGTTTTCTCGTCTACAAATCTCCAACCTATACTAGTATTGGTTTTTAGCTTTTCTAGTACCTGTTTTCCTACATCTAGCTTTTGACCACTAAACTGTGCTCCCTTATCTTTATTGACTACAGCAACTAAAATACCAGCAGTATTTCCATAAGGGTCCCAGGCAGACTTTATATTAAACCAAGCATAGAGTGCCGGTAATATCATTAAAGCAATTACAACTACTAGGGCAACCCAGTTTGTTATTATATTTTTAAAGTCTCTTCTATATATTTTAAGTATATTTTTCATGAATTGTCACAACCTCCCCTCTATATGTCATTAGTTTACTAAAAATCAAAAAAACCATACATTTTTTAAAACAATAATGTAGCTAAAAATAAAAAAAGTCTCTAGTTTCAACTTATTAAAACTAGAGACTTTCTTATTATTAAATATATAACATGTATTTAAACATAAGCCAGTAATGACAAAAGCTTCCTAATAATACGAAGATGTGAAAAATTTCGTGGAATCCAAAATGCTTAAAATTAATTCTAGGTCTTTTAGTAGCATAAATCACTCCGCCAATAGTATAAGAAATTCCTCCAGCGAAAAGCCAAGCCATTCCAGCCCCTGGAAGCACCTTTCCTAAAGGATATATAGCAATAATAACAAGCCATCCCATACCAATATAAAAAGCTGTTGAAATCCATCTAGGAGCATTAAACCAAAAATTTTTTACTAGTATTCCCACAATAGTTAATCCCCATATTGTTCCAAAAATACTCCATCCCCAAGCACCTCTAAGTGCAATCAGACAAATAGGAGTATAGCTTCCTGCAATTAAAACGTATATCATAGAATGATCTATCCTTCTAAGTATTGCAATTGCCTTTTCGGATATGGAAACTAAATGATATACTGAACTAGCAGTATAAAGCAATATTAAACTTATTCCAAAAACCGAAAAGGTAACAATATGCCAAGTACTTTGCTGTATAACCGAATAAACCACTAGAACAATTAGACCTATAACAGATGCAAAAGCACCAAATAAATGAGTTAGACCACTAACAGGTTCTCTGAAATTGTGAAACATAGAATCATTACCTCCAATATCTTATATTGTTACGATACCATGTAGTTTTGAAAGCTACATGTCATTATATACTTATACTAAACTTATACTAATAATATTTCAAAGGCTTAATTTAGCTAATTTAGTACATTATATCTAAATTTCACAGTATATCACCTAATATCTTTTTATTTCTTATATTTTATAATAATTTTATAGATTTTTATTTACCTATATCAACTATACTTTCTTGAACTTATCTACATCAATGACAAATACAGTTGCTCCACCAACCTTGACCTCTTTCTTATCAGAGTAAGAATCATATGTCTTTATTGACTTGGCCAAAGAATCCTCTGTCTCTACAGACTTAGTTTCGCCTTTGCATTTTTCTTTTATCCTAGAGATAACGTTATCAACCTCCTGCTGTTCTACTCCTACTAGAAGAGTAGTGTTTCCGGACTTAAGGAATCCTCCCGTGGATGCTATCTTTGTTACCTTGAATCCACCTTCTGTCAAGGAGTCTATCAAAGGATTTGCATCCTTTCGCTGGACAATAGCTATAATTAGTTTCACTTAAATCATCCCCTTTTATTAGTTTATACCCAAATTAAGGCTAATGTATTTTAAGTTTTAAATACAACCTAAATAATAATGATCAGCAAATATTACTGATCATCTTTTCTAGCTAAAGTATAGAACTACTTTTTTACATCTAACTCTTCTATTATAAATTTATCAAAGTCTATCTCCTCAATAAAATTATGCTCAGTAAAACTAGTTTTACTTCTATTATTATATTCTTCTAAATTGATAGGGAGCCAGTAAGGTTTTGAAATGTCAAGTTTATAACACATTTCAGTAATGCAAGCCTTTAGATTATCTTGGTAGCTTCCTTCAAGATTAGACGTAACTACTTCATCTTTAATTATTTTATCATTTTTAACTATTCTTCCCCAGATTTTTAGCATAGTTTCCTCCTTAGTAAAATATCAGTTTATTTTTTAATATTTTTCAACCATCTATAAAAATATAAACTAATACGGAAATTTAATAGCTTATTAATAATTATATACAATTGTTAATAAAAAAACTACAGTAAATCCAAACTATCTCAACTATGCACCTAAAGATTACTAAATTAATTTTTAAAAGCTGAAGGAGCTTCTGCCTTCAGCTTTTAAGATACTATTATTCATTACTCTATTATACTTCTTATTTTATCATTATTATACATAGTATCAGAATATTGTTCCACTATAATAGAAGCATACTTCTTAGCTTCTTTTATATTGTTGCTCTTGTAATCAATGATTGCTAAATCATAAAGGGATTCTTGTATATAACAGCCTTTTGGATACTTATTTATGTATTCCCTATAGTATTCTGATCCTCCCTTTCCACTGGCTTTGGCTGATTTAGCCAAATAAAAAATAATATGTTCATCTAAATAGCTGCCCTTCTTGTTTTCATAAGCAATAGACATATACTCAAAGGCTTTTTTATAATTTTCACTTCTATAAAGTTCTAGTCCATTGTTATAAAAATATGATTCTGCCTTATCTTTAAATGTGTTTTTCAACTGATTATATAAGCTTCTGCTATTTTCATCTAACTTAGATGAATCCAGTTCTTTATCCTTCGCCCAAAAATCATATAGATTTTCTTTCATCATATCATTACTTAGATTAGCCAGTATTTTATAATCTGTTTCTGCATTTGTTTTCTTTACGCTGACAGTTGGTTTAGAAATAGCTTCCTTTTCAGTATTATTGGATTTTTTATTAAATCCCGATATGGCAATAGATGAAAAAATAATTGCTACTGCAGCAACGGAAGCAGCGTATAGCTTAAACTTTGAATATTTTTTCTTATCTATATAATCCTTCATTTCATAGTAAAAAACTTCTTCTTTGTTTATTAGGTGCATTTCTTCCAGTATTTCTTTACACTTCACATAATCCCTTTTTATAGCATATATAGAACATGTCAAAATGTCATCGTTTAGAGTTCTAAAGCCCAATGTTCTTAAAGAAAGCAGGTGAAATAAAGCCTCTTCATATTTATCCTGCTTAATTAAGCTTACTGCTAAATTGTGTTTCTCTATACAATTATTAATTTGCTCAATACTTGATAAATATCTTTCACTAATTCCGTCTCTATAGTTTTTATTATTAAGAGCAAAAATCTTATATGCTTCTTCGAAGTTCCCTTTATATATAAGCATTAATGCGATAGCATTATTAAGTTTCTCCTCTTCTATCCCCGCAGAAGCTACTAAAGTTAGATAACTAAAAGCTTTATCTAAGCTTCCTTCAACAAAGTACTTCATTCCTTGTTTATAATACTGTATTAATTCCCCCATAACAAACCACCCATTAACTTATTCTGCTAGTTCAGTACTGTTATTACTCTAGCAGTTCTTATAAACCTTATGTTTCTATCATTATAATAAAATCCCTTCTTTAAAACTTGAGTTATAGTATCATTAGATAAAGTTATATTTCTTTCTGTCCCTGCAATTTCATGCTTGCTTTTATCAAATTTATCTATATCAACATTTGGAGCATATACCGTAAGACCTACCTCTAAGTACTCTTTTTCTAAAAATCTAAGTAATGAATTAACTGTATTGATTAAAGTCATATCGTTATTAAAACTTGACTTTTGAATAGCTTGTCTTATGCCATCTATAAAGTCATAAATGTTTACATAAGCATTAATTATACTTTTTATCCTTTCTATACATCTCTTTTTCTCCTCATGGTCTTTATCTAAAACATTCTTCAGCAAGTTTTTGTTATTTACAACATCATTATTAATAACTTCCATGGATTGCAGTAAACTATATATACTGTTTAAACTACTTTCAAATTCCGCAGAATCCTCAAGTTTAGATAAGTGTCCACTACTTAACCTATTTCCAGTATTACTGCCATTCTTCTCATAATCTTTTTTTAAACTTTGAATATCTTTAAATATATCTACTAACATATTCTTTCAATTACTCCTCCTTTACCTTTTGAAGTTCATTTTTAAATTTTTCAACTATAGAATCTAGTACTTCCTTTAGCTCCTGGCTATCTGACTCCAAAGTTCTTGCCTTTAAATCATTACAATGGTTCAATATGTTTTTAGATACCTGCTTCATACTTTCTATTTTTATTTTTAGAAGTAAGTTATCCTGCATCAGCTGCTTGTTAACATTATTTATGATGGGAACGGTGCTTTTTATACTTTCCTCAGAGTTACTCAAAATATTTTTAATCTTAAGTTCAATTTCATTCTTCATTTCCTGCAATTTTTTTCTTTTTCCCTCATCATTGTCACCACTGAGCTTAGAGTAGTTAATTTCCGGTTCGCTAGACAGCTTGTCTTTGTCTATCCCATTAAAAAAAATTCCCTTAGATTTAAGTGTTTCTATATTTAAACTATTCAATACGCTCTCCCTCACTCTCTATATCCTTCGTAAGTATTAATATTACTAAATAGATATATTTGTGCTATTATCTTATATATATTATAGTACATATTTATAACTTTTTCAAAATTTTGTAATTTACCTTATTTGTTACCAAATCATGTTATTTTTCCCTAAATCTCATTATATTTTTAATTTCCTTATTATATAAAAAAACATCATAATTAGTAACTTAACTAATTATGATGTTATAAATCTACTAAAAAATTAACTTTATGATAGATTTATTTTTCTAGATAAAATCTCTTCAATTTTTAAATTTATTCTCTCCTGTCTGGTAGTTAGTTTCTTTACATTATATTTATATATTAAACTTTTATTATTGGCCATCTCTTCTAAAGCTTTTTTTAGTACTTTTATTTCCTTGCTGCTTGTCAATGATGCCGTTATTCCTCCATCCCAATGTAAGTCATACCTTAACTCTTTTGCATAGTCAGTAAACTGAAAAAACATTTTACAGCTATCTCCACTAATATTTTCATCACTTATTACTACCCTGCTTTTGTCCACTGTAAAATACAGTATAAGATTTTCTGAAGCATAGCTATCTCCAAAGTATAAGTTAAAACCCTCCACAAAACTAGCATTGTAAATATCACTGCCAGCTATATAATTTAGTAACTCCTTAACATTATTCTTGTAGCTTATATTAGTTTTTAGCTTGTCTATCTTTACTGCTAGAGTTTTTGGAACCTTTTCACTGCCGTTAAACATACCACAACTCCCCTTTGTAGTAATATTCATACTCTATATCTATTCTATTTACTTAAAATAATTACAAAAATAGAGTTCCTTAATGACAGTGTTATTAGTTTAAGTTAATGGGTAAAGAGTTAATATTCTCTCTATACAAATAAAAAAATCCCCAGAGGATACCCTCTTAAGGATTTTTCTTTTAGATAAACAATCTATGTTAGAAAGCACTTCTACCTATTTCACTTGGATTATTAGTTCTTTTTAATCTTAATATAATCTGTTTAGGCATCCATTTAAGAGAAAGAAGAGCAGCAGCTACAGCTATACTCTTATCTAAAATATCTGTAAAAATTTGAACTGTGAAAACACTTTTAAAAAGATTTACTCCGCTACTTCTAAGTATTGCAACTACGTAGGAAGATCCAGAGGAAGTGATTCCTCCAAATGCAAAAGCTGCTATTATTGAAGCAACTAATGACCCTGAAACAGTAATTGCTAATATCCCTACAGGAATCCAGATTCCTTTCAATATATTTTTGCTATATAGTACTCCTGATACTATTGCTATAACTATTTGAACTGGGGTGAAAAAAAATGAAACGGGGTCAAAAGCAATAGTTGCCACTAAGCTACTTATGATTCCTACCATAACTCCATAAGTTGTTCCCATTAAAAAAGAGGCTAAAATAGTTCCTATGGTATCAAGATAAACAGGAAGTTTTAAGTTAAGTGCAATAAAGGAACCTGCTATATTTATATTTGCACATAGTGCAATGATTACAATGTGAAAAGGTGATATTTTTTTCATATTCTCTCCTCCTTAATAACTATATTTGTTATCCTTCAATACTAAAGCTATATCCTCTGTAAATTCAGGAAATAATCTGTTCAGAAAAATCTCCATAAATTTATGGCTTTGGACTTTGTCTAATACAAAACAATTAGATTTATGTTTATAAAAGTTGCCACAATCTACCACTGTCTGACCTATAGCAATTCCTTCTGTAACTACATCCACATAGGAATCAAATCCACTACATAATGTTCTATCCATAAAGTAAGCTACAGCTAAAGGATCATTTATGACACATCCAAGTGTTCTCTCCTGTTTCCAGTGAAAGTCCACGTAAAATCTAGTAATATCTACAATAAACCTTGAAAGTTCAGTATTCATCTGTCTTAAAAGTTCTATATAGTTTGGAGTTAACACTATCTCTCTTGTAACATCTAAGCCTACCATAGCCATAGGTATAGTTAAGTGGTCAAAGACATATTTTACTGCATGTGGATCAACCCAGTAATTAAATTCAGCCACTGGGGAACAGTTGCCATGACTCTTGAAAGTTCCGCCCATAGAAACTATTTCCTGAGCCTTACTAAAAGTCTGTAAATCTTTCTCCATAGCTCTGGCAATATTGGTAAGAGGGCCTAAAGCTATTATACTTATAGATTCTTCCTTTTCTATGGTACTTAAAATAAAATCTACAGCTCCATTTTTTATGATAGCTTCTGAAACCTCTGACATAAAGGTTGCTCCTAGTCCATCATCACCGTGAGTATCTTCTGCAGTAACTAGTTCTCTTACAAGAGGAACTTCTTCTCCTACATAAACTGGTACATCCAGTCTATTTAATAACTTCAGAACCTTTAAAGCATTCTTAGCTCCCTGAAGTGCTGGAACATTCCCTGACACAGTAGTAATTCCTAAAACCTCTAGTTCTGGACTTTTTAAAGCAAGTATTAGGGCCAGTGAATCATCAATACCAGGATCACAATCAATAATTACCTTTTTCCTCATTTTATCTGTCTCCTTTAATATTTTTTGCGAAAGTACGGCAAAACAAAAAAAGCCGTACCTAAGGATACAGCATTCCAATCCTTAGTTTTTTATAGAGGGAGTTCGCGAACCTCTCTCACCGTAAGGTGAAATTTTATTTACAACCTAATAAAGTTTATCATATAAATAAAGTTAAGTAAATATGTATAGGGTTGTAATTACAGAATTTAAATTAAAGGTAGCCATTGCTACCTCTAATTTATACTTTAACATAATATTTATCCAAGATTATTATATATATATATATTCTTACACCACTTTTGGTTCAGCATTTCCTAAACGCTTAAGTTCTTTAAACAAAAATACTCCTGTTAAAATAGAAGAAAGAGCATCAGCTGCTGGACCAGAAATCCATACTCCGTTTAACTTTAAAAAGTTAGGCAAAATAAGCAGCAGTGGCAGCAGCATTATAACTTGCCTGGACAAACTTAAAAATACAGAAACTTTTGCTTTTCCTACTGCTTGAAAATAATTTGAACTTACAATTTGAAATCCTATAATTGGAAGCATCGCTAGAAATATTCTAATTCCTGTTGAACCTATATTTATTAGTTCTACATCTGTGCTGCTAAAAATGCTTATGATTGCTCTCGGAAACAACTCTACAATAATAAAACCTATAGAAGATACTGCCGTAGCCGCCAGTACTGCTAGCTTTAATGCCTTCTTTACCCTTGTGAAATTTCTAGCACCATAATTATAGCCTATAATAGGCTGTGATCCTTGATTTATACCGAAAATAGGCATCAATATTAACATAGTAACACTGTTTATAATACCCATAGCAGCAATAGCAATATCTCCTCCATAGGTCTGCAGACTTTTATTAAAGGTTATATTAATTACTCCAGCAGCCAGTTGCATTAAAAAAGGAGATAACCCTATGGCAAATATTTGTTTTACAATATTAATATTTAGCTTTAAATTTTCAGTCTTAAGTTTCAGTGAACTTTTTTTACCCATAAAATATGAAAGTACCCATATAGAACAAACCGCCTGTGACACTATAGTGGCCAAAGCTGATCCTCTTATGCCTAGATTAAAAACAAAAATAAATAGAGGATTGAAGATAGTATTTAGTATAGCTCCAATTAGCATAGTAATCATTGCCATTCTAGGATTTCCCTCTGAACGTATAATATTATTAAGTCCAAAACCTATATTTTGTAGTACAGCTCCTAGTAAAATTACTGTAATAAACTCTTTTGCTAGAGGTAAAACCTCTTCACTTGCTCCAAACATTATTAACAGAGGTTCCTCAAAAATGAGCCCCAAAACAGTTACAAATATGGACACTAAAATAAGCAACGTAAAGGAATTGCCTAATATTTGTTCTGCCTCTTCTTTCTTTTTTTGACCAAGCTTTAAGGATACAGTAGCAGCAGCACCAATTCCTACCAGCATTCCAAAGGCCATAATAACAATTGCTATAGGAAAGGCTACTGTTGTGGCAGAAATACCTAAAAGCCCTACGCCTCTTCCTACGAATATTCTGTCTATAATATTATAAAGTGCATTTACTACCATACCAACAATAGCAGGAATAGAAAACTTAAGTAATAAACTTCCAACACTTCCTTCACCTAGTTGTTTAGATCTATCCATTTATTCTCCTCCTTTAATCCGCTAATATTATTATACCTTGAATCCTAATTGTTAATCTTAACATATACTCATATTAATTTAAAGTTATAATAATTGTTTTGCGAGTAAACATTATTTATAGTAAACTGAAATTATTTACTAAATATAAAGTAGGATATGAAAGGAAGGATTGTTATATATGATTATAACCTCTGAAAGAGATTTAGAAGCTTTAAAAAAAATAGGAAGAATAGTGGCATTAGCCCGTGAAGAAATGATTAAAAATATTAAACCAGGTATCACCACCGCTGAACTTGATCGCATTGGTGAAGAGGTCCTCTCTAAATATGGTGCAAGATCCGCTCCAAGATATGAGTATAATTTTCCTGGTGCCACCTGTATAAGCATAAATGAAGTGGCAGCCCACGGAATACCAGATGAAAGAATTGTTAAGAAAGGAGATTTAGTTAATATTGATATATCTGCAGAGTTAGATGGTTATTTCGCTGACACTGGTGTTACTATAACCGTTGAACCTTCATCCTCATTAGCCAAAAAACTTTGTGAATGTTCAAAATCAGCATTTTACAAGGCTATGGAAAAGGTACGTCCTGGTGTTAAGCTTAATCAAATAGGAAGAGCAATCCACAATGAAGCTAGGAATAATGGTTTTACTGTAATTAAGGATTTAACAGGTCATGGTATTGGAAAAAGGCTTCACGAAGAACCGGAGTATGTTCCAAACTTTTTTGATAAATCACAAGATTATCTGCTAAAAGAAGGACTTGTACTAGCAATAGAACCATTTATCTCCGCTGGCTCTGAATTTACTGTAGAAGAAAAGGATGGCTGGACATTAAGAACTGAAGATAAAAGCTTAGTTGCCCAATATGAGCATACAATAGTAGTTACCAAAGGAGAACCTATTATTATAACTGAACTATAAAAGTATAATACGACACAAAGGGAACTTAGCAATTAGACTTGGCAGCCTGTGTATGTAGGCAGTTATGTAGTGCTCTGTTAGCCCTCACATCGACAACAGCCTCTAATGCTGGCTCGATTTTTAAAAAGGTCAAATTTTTCAATGCGTCTCTTCGAGAGCTGAAAAACTTGAATCCTTTTTAAACTCGCCAACGTAAGAGGCTGTAGTCTTGTTCGAAGCTAACTGTCGCACTACATATCTACCAACACACAGGCTACAAAGTTTTAATTCTTATTCTAAGTTTTCTTATTTTGTTGCAATAATATAAAAATAAACTTATAATATAGGGCGACAAGCCCTTACGGTATAACACTTACAAAGAGTTCTGATGATATTTTTAACTAATATAAACAGTCAAATTATAATGTCTGTAAGGACTCTTTAAAGTGTGATAGAGTATTTAGTTTAGAAAATTTCATAATTACATAAATATCATTTACTCATGCTCTGCATTCTTATCTAGAATTTTTAATAATTAATGTACAACATACCTTATATATATTTCGCTCTGCTAATTACGCTGCCGCATATTTTTATTGGCTGTATTATTCACATAACAAAAATTTTGATGGTACTAAAAACAGGTGTGTAAGTAGAGGTGTACTGCGTAGAAGGCTTTGAATGAGGGTTAGAAGGTCTTATGCTGGCGATTTTGAAAATGTTAACGGAAACTCAGCTTTCGAAGAAAGCATTGAGTTGTAGTTCATTTTCAAAGTTGAGCCAGCATTAGACCTTCTTGCCGAAATGAGGGCCTTCAAGTAGTATACCTCTGCCTGCACACCGGTATTCAGTGCTCCAAACTTTTGTTACGTATAAAACTGCTACTTAGTAATCTCCCCATGCTGTACTAAATTACAGTTATCTCCTATACAAAACACCCTATTTCTTCCCATTTCCTTTGCTTTGTAAAGTGCCTGGTCAGCTTTACTGATTAACCTATTGGCATCTGTAACAGTATCTGGATATGTAGCAACTCCGATTGATACAGTACAGCTTACTTCTAACCCATTCTGCAATAAAAATTTATGTCTTTTTATTGCCATTCTAATCCGTTCCGCTACCCATGAGGCCTTCATATAGTTGCTATCTGGCAAGAGGATAGCAAACTCTTCTCCACCAATACGTGATATAACATCATCAGGACTGCATACATTGCTTAAAACTACTGCTAATTGTTTAAGAACAGCATCTCCTGCAGGGTGACCATAACTGTCATTAATCCTTTTAAAATAATCTATATCAATTATTAGTATTGAAAATCTATCAATATCTTTGCCCACCCTATCAGTTAAGTTATCAAACAATAAATTAAATTCTCTCGAATTACTTAAACCTGTTAAAAAGTCTTTTGTTGACTGTTCCTTAAACTTGGTGAAGATAACATAGGTCTCTTCAGCATATTTTATCACATGATATATAGCTAAAGATGCTAGGATAGAGGTAATCCAAAACTCTAAAACTGTATTGTATAATTGATCAGATCCCTTTAAAGTAATCCCTAGCTTAATTGTAAATAACATAACGCTGAATAAGCACATGGCTGACCATTTTTCCCAAAGCCTTGCAGTTAACTTTGATATAGCTCCATTCCCAACAGCGCTTAGCATAATAGCTGTTACAGCTAGTATTGTTGAGAAATTCACCTTAAATAAAAGTATCCTAAACAAAGCTATTATAACTGCAGTAACTATAGCTGGGAAGGTTCCTGCATAAATGGCCACTATGATTACTGGAATAAACCTCAAGTCTACTAAAGAATTTACACTAGGCTGAATGTTTAATGTCATTAGAATCACTCCTAAGACTCCTCCTATTATTCCTGCTGTATATCTTATTTTCACCGAAGACTTATGATTTACTGGAGTATCCTTAAAAAATATAAAGCCTAAAAATATAAAAGAAATTAATATACTTATGTTAACAAATAAATCTCGCAGCATTTTCCCACCTTCTCAATTATCATGTTATAATTTATTCTTCGTCATTATTTCAAATTAATTAAGGTGTTTTTATTATATTGATCTATTTTGTCCCTATAATAAATATTCCAACAGCTAATGCTACCAAGATTAATACTAGGATAACAATAATTATGCTGCTAAATTTTTTTCCTTTTTTCCATGATATCCTTGCAAATCTAAGAGTAAACCACGCAATAATTATATAAATTAAAAGAAATATCCAAGTCATATTTATAAACCATCCTATAGTTACTGTTTTGTATCCTGTTTCTCAGGTGGGTTAAGTTGTTTACCAAAGCTTTTCAAGTTTACTTTATAATGAATTGTAATCTCAGCTTTAGGAAACTTTTTCATCCAATCGTAGCCTTTATAATCGTCATAGGTTAAAAATTTTTTCCTAGCTGCAAGCTCCCATAGGAAGGGATCTCCATTTAAGTCACGCTGTGACTTTTGTACTACCTTCATGGACTCCTTTTCTAAATAACTTTCTATTGAGTTTTTTAATATAGCTTGCTTATTCATATCTTCAGGATAACTCTCAAAGCTAGGGATAGACAGTATATCAATTGAGATTGGTACAGTTACATCTATAACTGGAGCCCCTTCGGTAATATCAACATGAATCTTAGTTTTCTGTTGTTTTATAACCCTCCCTACAGTACGATACTTTTCATTTAATGGATCAGGAAAAGTAAACACCATACTCCTTACCTCTGGTTTAGGTCTTAAAATTGCAACTAATCTGGTTTCATCTCCAGTTAAACTCCCAATCATCCTTCCCTCTTTGAACACAGCAGAGCCTATTATTTCAGTAGGATTCCCTCCCTTCTTATTTACCTGACCTGGTAGAAAATCCGCCTCATTTTTTCCATCTTTATCAGAAAAATTTTTTGCAGTACCATAGGTAGTTAAAAAAAGACTTCCTCCTTCTTCAGTACGCTGCATAAATCTGTTTAAGTTTGAGTTAGGTGGAACCAATCCTGTATCCCTCCATCTTCTTGCCATAAACTGAAAGAACTTTTCAGGTCTATCCTCTAGGATAGGCTTATTTTGTCTAATAAAATCTTCAGCCTTTTCTCTAGATATCATTAAACTCATAGCACGTCTAATTTCCTTGTCCCGCAGCGATGACTCCAGGGCACGAAAAAACTCCTTAGTTTTTGCTAAATCTTCACCTACAACTAAAATCTTTGCATGGGAAAGGGATATTCTTCTTGTTACAGATACACTTACTAACTCCCTGGCAGTAAGAAGTCCTGGTGCTTCTACTGTTATAATATCTGATGGCTGACTGTTGCCACCACCACCCTGAGGTGTATTTCCACTACCTCCCCCAGCTTTAGGATTTGTAATTTGAAAGGTTATTCTCATCATTTTTTCACTACCCTTATCTATTCCAATGGCAGCAACATAACCCTGTTCCTCTATTTCAACCTTATCCCAACAGCCGCTAAATAGAGTTACCACCAATATTAAGATCATAAAAAAACTAACCTTTCTAAACTTCATTTTTACAATCTCCTTTCAATTTAGAAATGATTAAAAGGATAAAAGGTAGTGAATAAATAAAGACTAAAGCTATTTTTAACAAAAAGGTTTTTGCAACCTCAATTATATGGAAAAAGTTTTCTGGTATCATTCCAATAGCCATAGTCAACGCAGCACAAAGTGGAATTAGCGGTTCAAACTCTTCTAACCTTAATGTTTTCCCTAAAAAGGCTGCATCCATATAAATGTATACAGAAAAACGAATAATTGATCCTATGACCCAAAAGGCTAAAAAAAATGCCTCTAAATTCCCAAGAAATCTTCCCACATATATAAGTCTGGCAAGAGTCTGGTAAGGAAAATTTATAATTACTGCTGGGGGATAATCGAAAGCCATCATATATATTGCACAAAATGAAGAAATTACAATGGTTACAAAACCTAATCCTATAATGTTTGCAGTCTTATAGGAATTATAATTTCTCACATAGGGAAAGAAGATAGTAAAAAAAATCACTTCACCAAAGAGAGTACTATTAGTTATCCCACCCTTTATAATATTTTTAATACCACAACCGAAAATAGGAAATAAAAAACCAAAATTAAGATTCTTAATAACTAGTATTACATATATTGTCAACGCCAGTGAAACATAAGGAAAACTAATCCATGCAAATCTTCCTATAGCTTCTAGGCCATGGTAGGCAATTAAAGAACTGCCTACCATCAATATAAAATATAATACTATTACCGGTGTATTTAAGAAGAACACATTTGATAATATATCAATATAGCTTCTAGTATTAATTGCAGAAAATAGTATTATTAAAATAGTTAATGTACTACTTAGTACGAAACCTATATATTTTCCTGTTAGCTGATATATAATTTCTACTAAGCCTTTATTCTCATATTTTTTTAATATCTTTAGAAGAATAAGAAGGCAAACGAAAGGGATAACTGATGATATTAACACCATCATCCAGGCAGCACTTTTAGCTTCCTTAAAAAGCAATGTTGGCGTTGTGTCTGCAGCCTGCATACCTATAGTAAAAGCAATCATTGCAAAAAACTCTCTAGTTCCAGTTTTATTATTAGGTTGCTTAAACAGAATAATCACTCTCCCTTCGGCTTCTTACTTCTGACCTTATCTATAGGCCTAAGGAATGAAGGCCTTAGTAATTGCTTCCATGCTGGCGGTCTAGTAATTGTATCTTTAGAAGATTTATAATAGGGAGCTATAGGTGAATTGAAGGGAACTCCAAAGGACTTTATGGTACTTAAATAGGTTATTAATACAGCAAAGCATACTGCCATTCCATAAAACCCCATTGCTGCTCCAGCAAACAAAAAAATAAATCTTCCTATTCTAATCATAAAATTTAAACTTGTTTCTGGAATCGCAAAGGATGACAAACCTGTTAATGATACAACGATTACTAGTATGGGACTTACTATATTTGCTTGAACTGCTGCCTGACCTAAAATAAGAGCTCCAACTATTCCAATAGTAGGTCCTATAGGAGTTGGCACCCTTACTCCTGCCTCCCTAATTAAATCAAAGGCTAGTTCCATCAATAGCACTTCAATTATAGCTGGAAAGGGAAGTTTCTCTCTGCTTGCTGCTATAGCAAGAACTAAATCTGTAGGTATCATATCAATATGGTAGCTGCTTACAGCTATATATAAGCCTGGTGTAAGCAGTGCAATATAACAGGCTATCATTCTTAATAATCTTGTAAAATTACCATAGGCCCATCTTTGATATTGATCTTCAGAAGTATGAAAAAATGACCAAATGGTTACAGGCACTATTAAACTGTAAGGGGCTCCTTCCATAAGCATTGCCACATATCCTTCTTCGAGAAAGGCTACTACCCTGTCTGGCCTTTCTGTAAGTAGAACTGTAGGCACTAGAGAGTAGGTCTTATCTTCTATATATTGTTCCAATATTGAAAGATTTTTTACATTCTCCATACTAATTTTTGAAAGTCTTGTTCTTACTTCTTCTAGTAATTGAGGATTTGCAATATCCTTTATGTACATAATAAAAATCTCATTAAAAACTGTGGTATCGAGAATAATACTTTCCGAAATAAGCTTAGAATCCTTCAAGTGTTTTCTAATTAGGGATCGATTAACTGAACAGGATTCTGTGAAGGATTCCTTTGGACCCTTTAGTGCATTCTCTGTAGTAGGCTTTTCTACAGATCTATGTTGATACTCTGTAGTGGATACAGAAATAGCCTCATTGTGTCCCTTAATAAGCAGTATTGTATTTCCATTTATGATTTCATTTGAAATCTCTTTAAAGCTACTGACCTTTTTAACATTTTTTCCAGTTATAATATTTTTCATTAAAAAAGTACAAATATTTTCATTACCTTCATTAGGTTCAGATTTTTCTAGAAGAGGCATAATAATGTGTTTTTGTATTACGTCTTCATTTACGATGCCATTCAGATATAATATCTTTCCATCTGTATTTATAGCTTTTATATGAATATCTCTGATAATAAAATCCTTATTTTCTGGATAAACAAAAATGACTTTTAATTTATTAAGATTATCTTCTAAGTCACTTCCTATAGGATCATTTTTCGCTCTCTCACTAACAACATTATTAGCAGATTCCACTACAAATCACCACCTTTTATAAAGCCTAGTTACATTCTAGTATTTACAAATAACTTAAATTAAATTATTAAATTGCGTCTAGTTTTTAACAAGTTATTAATTATTATCTATGAAATATTAACCAAGTTGTAACGGAATTGTGACAATTAAAGGATATTATATACTCATAACAAATAATAAGTTATAAAAATAAAAGCACTTAAAGGAGAGATAAAATGAAGAGTAAAAAATTAATGAGTAAAGTTATAACTGCAGTAGTAGCTGGAAGTGTTCTTCTATCAACAGGAAGCTTTGTTTTCGCAAAGAGTAGTGCAGATGGAACAACTGGAGATAATACAAAAAGACAAGAAACTAGAATTAATAAGAAAGTCTCAGCAGAAAATATGAAAACTGAGCTTGATAAGTTAGTTACTGCCGGAACTATTACAGCTGATCAAGAAACTAAAGTTTTAGATTATTTTAAGCAAAAAGACACTGAAAGACAAGCAGAGATGGATAAAATTAAAAATATGACAGAAGCTGAACGCAAAACTTATTTTGAAAATAATAAGCCAGCAGAAAAAACTAATTTTTTAAGTGAATTAGTTACATCTGGAACTCTAACACAGGAACAAGCAGATGCTATAGCCAAAGTAACCCATAGAGGTCCTGGGGGCGGAAAAGGACATGGAATGGGTACAGAAGGATTTAAAAACCAGCTTGATAAACTAGTTACTGCTGGAACTATTACACAGGATGAAGAAAATAAAATTTTGGATTTTATGAACCAAAAGCAAACCGAGAAAAAAGCTGAAATGGATAAAGTTAAGAATATGACAGAAGCTGAACGTAAAACTTATTTTGAAAACAATAAAAAAGAGAAAACTGATCTAACTGCTGAGCTTGTAACTGCTGGTATTATATCACAGGAAAAAGCTGACGCTATTAAAGCAGCTATGCCAGCAGCAAAGGACCATGGCCCTATGCAACAAAAACAAAGCAAGTAAAATAGGGACTTCTACAAAATTCATAAAAGTCCTATACAAAAACAAAAACCATGCATAAATAGGAAAACAAATTTCCTTATATGCATGGTTTTTATTCATGAAAATTTATCCGATGACTACCTGCTTTCAGCAGTCCCTAGTTTATTCTAGATTTTAAACTTTTCTATACTTTCAGCTAATCTTTTAGACATATCAGTTAAGCTATTTACCGTTCTATTTAACTCCTCTGCTGATGCCGTTTCCTCTTCTATAGCTGCTGTTACCGATTCAGTGGCTGCAGATATTTCCTGTGCATCGTTAGCAAAGCCCTGAATGTTGGATATTATTCCATCCTTAGATTCTACAGTACTGTTTAAAGTTTCATTAACAGATTTTACCTGAGGAACTATTTTCTCTGTTTCTAGCAGTATTTCTTTTAATGCATCTATAGTATTTTCTACTATTTCACCTTGTCCTACAATAAAATTAGAGGCAACTTCTGAAGTTTTAGAAAGCTCCTTTGTATTACTAGTAATAGTGCTAACTATTGTATTAATACTCTTTGAAGAGTCTAAAACCTGTTCAGCCAGTTTTCTTATTTCATCAGCTACTACTGAAAATCCTCTTCCGGATTCTCCTGCTCTGGCAGCTTCAATTGATGCATTTAATGCTAATAGATTTGTTTGTTCTGCAACACTGGTTATAACCTCTGTAACAGTGTTAATTTTATTAACATTATCGTTTAAAACTTTAACCTTATCAGTAACATATAAAAATGTTTTCTGCAGCTGTTCCACTGCCTTATTAAGTTCTTCAATCTTTACTGTACCATTATCCGCCGAAAGCTTTATTCTATTACTGCTATTTGTAACTATATGAAGCTCATCAACTACCTTAACTAGATTTTCGGAAAACTCTTCTAAAAGTTGCAGCGTCTCAACAGTCTTATCTGATTGTCTTGTTGTACTCTCCGTAACCTCTGTCATTGAAGCAGCTATTTCTTCACTAGAAGATGCTACTCCATTACTAGAAAGGGCCAGGTTTCCAGAAACTCCCTCAAGCTCTGAGGCTGCTTCTTTAATTTTTTCAATCATAGTTCTTATAACCTTTATTGTATAATTCATACTATCAGACACAAGAGAAGTTTCATCTTTTCCTGTAGATTTAAACTGAACTGTTAAGTCTCCTTCACTTACCTTTTTCAAATCTGCTACCATAGCCATTATAGGTTTCGCAAACCTTCTTGAAACTATATAGGATACAAGTACTGCAAGCGCTATTATAATTATTATAAATAAACTTACCTTCTTTAGTATGGTAATAGGCAGTTCTTCAACTTCTTTTAAAGAAGTTTGAATTATTAGGGCGCCTTTATCTCCAGACTTATCTTTAAATGGAACTATAGTTTCATGAACAAGTTCCTTGGTTTCACCGCCTTTTTCATCATGATGAACGGCTTGTCCACTCTTAATAACTGATAAAGCCTTTTCTGTTGCAGTATTCCCAATGTCGTTTTTGCTTGTACTTACTATAATTTTATTTTCTTGGTTAACTATTGCCATATAGGATACATTTTTGGCATCTTCCTTGCTATGCTCTATATATTCTTGTATGTCTTGTAAGTTGTCTGTTTCATAGCTTTCTATACCATTCTCTATAGATAAAGCTAGGTTTAACGCATCATTTGCCACCTGTGTGGTAAATAATTTTCCAAACTGTACACTCATTAAAGTTACTGTATAAGCAATGCATACTAATGAAAGTGTAATAAATCCAATACTCATTTTTCGTCTAAAGGAACTAAACATTGATTCCCCTCCTGTCTTAGCTATTTATAAATTCAACTGTTAAAACCTATAAGCTTTAATATAGTTAATATAGTTAATATAGTTAACTATATTAACTATATTAATTATAATCTTACCTAAAATAGAAAGCAATAGATTTAATAGTTAATTATTAAAAATGAGGGAAAATTCCAGCATTATTAGCTACAACTTCCCCCCTCTATAAATAACTTACAATTTAATAATTCTCAACAAATACTTCAAAATATCCCTGTGGATGTATGCAAGCAGGACATACTTCTGGAGCGCTCTCTCCCTCATATATATATCCGCAGTTATTACATTTCCATAGAACTGAACTGTCCTTTTTAAACATAGTATCATTTTCTATATTGCTAAGTAACTTTCTATATCTAGCTTCATGGTGTTTTTCAACTTCAGCTATTTTTCTAAAGGATACCGCTACTGATGTAAATCCTTCTTCTTCAGCTACTTTTGCAAACTCTGGATAAAGTTCTGCCCATTCTTCATTTTCACCATTTGCTGCAGCTAGTAGATTTGATTTAGTATCTCCTAGTGCTACTGGATATGATGCAGTTATCTCCACCATTTCTCCATCTAAACTTCCTTTTAGATGTTTAAAAAATACCTTTGCATGCTCTTTTTCATTTTCAGCAGTTTCCATAAATAGATTATAAATCTGTACATAACCTTCCTTTTTAGCTGCAGATGCATAATATGTATACCTAGTTCTTGCCTGTGATTCTCCAGCAAAGGCCTTCATCAAGTTTTCAGCAGTTTTTGTTCCTTTTAATGACTTCATCCTATCTCCTCCATTTTAAATAATCTAGTATTTGTTTATATTCAACAATGTACTTGAAAATCCTTCTTATTTAATAATACTTATATGTGAATATAATGTTAACTTTATTATTTGTTAATGGAATAACTGTTAATATCCTTTTAGTTTTCTATCTAAAGAACTACTTTCTCGATAAACAATGATAAGTTTTCCATCAAATTATATATAACAGGCTTTCCATTTTCCATAACTCCTATCATTGGTCTTGTTGGGAAGTTTTTGTTTTGTAGTACAACCACTCCTTCTACACCGTTATTTAGCTTTACAAATAATCCGTTTGGATAACAATACACAGAATTAATAAACTCTTTAAATATTTCATCATTAAATTTTTTACCAGCTTGACTAGTAATATATTCTATTGCCATACTAGGTAATGTAAAACTTCCAGATTGCAATAAATTGTTATATTCATTACATATAGCAACTATTTTTGCAAATTCATGAATCTTATCTCCTTTAATCTTCTCCGGATAACCTGTCCCATCTTCACATTCATGGTGATGTAAAATGCACATGTAAGAAGTTACTGGTATGTGAGTTTGGCTTTTTATAAATTCATATCCTAATAGGCAATGCTTTTCCCCTTCATCAAATAATTTTCCCACATCGTGAAGCATAGCACCTACAGCTAATTTCTCAAGCTTGTCTCTGCTATAGTTTTTATTCATTGCTATTAATAGGGAAAGTATAGCTACATTAATAGAATGAATTACTAATTTTAATTCTTCATCTCTCTGTCCTATGTTACTAAGCAAAAATGAGTTTTCCGATACATCTAGGTTGTCAATAATCTTATTGGCAATGCTCATAATCTTTTTTTCATCAATAGTTTTATCCTTTTTTATATTATCGTATATAATCTTTAACTCTCTAATTACCTCAAGTCTAACAGGAGTATTTAATATTTCCTTTAAATTTATATCATCATTTTCATCTTTAATATAAACCGTATCTATTCCTACTTTTTGTAATATTTTTATATTGCTTTCAGTTATTTTTATACCTTCACTTGCATAAATCATACCGCTAGATAGGTATACTGACACTGCTAATTCTTTTCCTACTATACTCTCATTTAATAAAGTAAGCCTCATAGTAATTTTACATCTCCTTACATAAACAGAATTCTTGGCTTCAAATAAGGTATTGCCCCCACTGAAGGTTAGAAGTGATTATCCACCGTCGCATCCGCTCTTTATTCCTGCCTTAAAGGGTATGATGGTATTAGGGCAGATAGTGATTGTATAAACACTTTAATAACTTTATTATAATAACTTTTGTGACAATTTTCTACAGCTATTTATTTATATTAATGCTTTACATAAAAAACATCTTATTTCTCTTCTATTTTTAAACTAGTTAAATTTATTGCACAATCAACTTGGATTAGGTTGATAAATTGGATTATTTTTATAATAACTATTAGATTTTTTGACATAAAGTGATATAATAATATTTAACTATATTGTATAAATATAATAACGGTGGATATAAAAACACCTAGGTTCTTAACCTTGTTTTATATATATTTGACTAAATTGATATTGCAGAAAAGAGGGATACAAATGAAAAGTTTAAAGGTTAAACTTCCTATTGTGGTAAGTGCATTATGTCTAATTTGCCTTCTACTTTCACTTACTATTAGCTATTATATTTCTTATAACACAGTTATCAAACAAGCTCAGCAGCATTCTATTATAACTGCTGAAAAGTATTCTGAACAGCTTAATGGCTGGCTTACACAGCAGGGTGAGATAGTTGAGGAAATGGCAAATGATCTTCAGTACTATGATTCTTACGACAGTGATAGGTTATTAAACTACTTTATAGCAAAGCAAAAATCAAATCCAAATGTATTGTGTTTCTACATAGCCTTTAAAGATAAAAGTATGATATCCGGTGATGGTTGGATACCTCCTGCTGACTATAATCCAGCTGAAAAAGACTGGTATAAACTAGCTTTAAATAGTGATAAGATAACTTATACCAAACCTTATTTAGATTCAACTACTAAGAAAATGGTTATCTCTATTTCAAAATCTATTAAAAAGGATGGCTCTGTAATAGCAGTAGCTGCTGCAGATATTTATGTAGATTATTTAACTACAGTAGTTGAACAAGTTAAAGATGTAGAAAATAGTTATGGTTTTTTACTTGACGCTAGTTATGATTTTATAGTTCACCCAAATAAAGACTTTCAATGGACAGAGGGTAACTCCAAGAATATGTCACAGGTTGTAAATGGATTATATAAAACAATGGTTAGCAACATCCGTAGTGGATCAACTAAAGTGTTTTTACAGGAGGACTATGATGGAAAGGAAAAATGCTTTGTTTATGAACCTTTAAAGTCCACTGGTTGGATTATTGGAATTTCAACGCCTGTAGAAGAATATAAGAAACCACTGAATTCATTGATTAAAGGGTTTATTGCAGCATTGATTATATCGCTTTTAATATCTATTGCTGTTACTATATTTGCTACAAATAGATTCTTAAAAGGAATTTTAATATTAAATAAAAATACGAAAAAGCTTGCAAAGGGAAATTTGACAGAAGAAACTACTTTTTATAGCAAGGATGAAATAGGAGACCTTAGCAGAAGCTTTAATTCTATGATATTAGATTTAAAAAAGATCATAGAAAACATTATTTCTACCTACACTTCAGTAAATACTGCATCTGTAGAACTTAAAGACCAAGCCAAATTTGTAGCCAATATGTCTACAGAAATTTCTGGAGCTGTAAACGGAATTGCTGCAGAATCAACTAATCTTTCCGTAAATGTCAATAGCGGAAAGGAGTTTTTAGACAATTTTGCTAATAAGTTAAACGTAATAAATAATAACATTACAGAAATAAAGGAAAAATCTGATCATACAAATGAAGTTGTACACGGTGGTCTATATAACTTAAACTATTTAAAGGAACTAGAAAACAAAAATATTGAACAGTCTGAAAAGATCTATGAAATAATAGGCGTATTTAATGAAAATGTAAAGGAAATCGAAAGTATGACTGCGTCTATTTCTGGCATTGCCACTCAGACAAATTTACTTGCTCTTAATGCTTCTATAGAAGCTGCAAGGGCTGGCGAGCATGGAAAGGGCTTTGCTGTAGTTGCGGAACAGATAAGGAAACTAGCTGAAGAATCTTCCAGGGCAGTTAAGAATATAGATGAGTTGCTAAATAAAGTAAAATCTGAATCTAAACTATCTGAAGAGATTAAAAATCAATCTATAGAGCTAGATAAGAATAGACAAGCTATTAATGATAGTATATTTAAGGACTATAATAATATAGAACTCAATATAAACTCAACAATTAATAGTATTGAGCACGCATATTCGCAGATTAACAGCATAGATAACGACAGTAATCAATTAAAACTTCTTATGCAAAATATCCTAGACACTTCCTCAGAATTTAATGCTGCAACAGAAGAAGTTTCTGCTTCTACAGAAGAACAAGTAAGTGTTATACAGTCAATAGTTGATAAGCTAGAAAATTTGGTTATATCTATAGAGTATCTAAATGAATCTGTAAAAAAATTCAAGATCAAAAAATAGAGTTAGGTTTTTACCTGACTCTATTTTTCTTATAACTTAATTACTGTTAAAACCCACAACCTTATCTCCTTCATCTCCCCCTGTAATCATTAAGAATCCTCTCTCAGTGCCATAATTTGATTATTGATAACTTTTACTATCCTAATTTATAATAACATCATAGATTTATATTAAGGATTAAAAGGAGGTCTTCAATGAAAAAAATCAGTTCTCTAATAATTGGTATTCTATTTGGAATAACTACAGTAGTTGCTCCTATTAAATCTGTCAGTGCCAATACAGTGCAAAATCCAATAACAAGAAGTGAAGCTGAGGAAAGAGCTTTAAAGATAATAAACTTAACATGGACATATGATAAGAATAAAAATGGAAACTTAAACCCAAAGTACACCTCTTATGTGACTGCTCCAAGCCAATTTGATAATGTAACAACTGCTCAATTTACTGGTATACCTTATAACTGGGGTGGACAAGACTCCCTAGACTCAAAATCCATCAATGCTCCTTGGACAAACTTTTTAGACGGGGTTAATAAAGGTGCTTATACAGGAAATGTGAATACAGAAGCTGGAATGGGATATATATCAGGAACTGCCGGTATTGACTGTTCTGGATTTGTACAAGCAGTCTTTAATATACAGGATTATAAAATATCAACTTCAACTATGTTTGACAAATATTTTAAAAAAATAAGTTTAAATGAGCTTAAGCATATGGATATATTAAATAGAGCTGGAGATCATGTTTTAATTTTTGATAAATGGGGTACGTTAAACGGAATTTCTGGTGCTTATACCTATGAATCTACCTGGGAACAAATTTTTGGTGGAATTCAAGGAACAAAAAAATATTTTGTTACTATGGATGATATAAACAACGGCTATGTACCTGGCAGATATATAAATATTGTAGATGATAGTAACAGTTCAAATTCTTCACAGCAATCTTCTCAAAGTCCTGTTAAAGCTGGTCAGTTTGCTCAGGTGACAAAGGTCACTTATTCAGCATATTTTAAAGCGGCACCTTCTGATGATGCTGCCTTACTAGGTACTGTTCCAAAGGGAACTATACTTTATCTAATTGACCAGGCCAATGGATGGTACCTGGTGAATTACAACGGAAAAACTGGATGGGTATGGGGTGAGCTTTTTACCTCTATACCAAGTGGTAAATATGTGACAATTAATAATGTGTACCAACTAAATATAAGAAGTAATCCATCAAGTACTGCTTCCATACTTGGAGTATTAGGTAAAAATCAATATGCAGAAGTACTAGACTACTCAAAGGATGGTAACTGGGTAAAGATTAAGATAAATGGAATAGAAGGTTTTTCATCTAGAAAGTATTTAAATTATATATACTAAATTGCTAAATAACCTTATTGCAAATTATAAATTTAATGGAAAAGAGCCAAGTACTAGTTATACTTGACTCTTTTCTATTAATCGTATACTATTTTAAGCCTTGTTCGTAAGCTTCAACCATCTTTTTAACCATGTTTCCACCTACAGATCCAGCTTCTCTAGCTGTTAAATCTCCATTATAACCTTCTTTTAAATCTACTCCTACCTCTCTAGCTGATTCCATTTTAAATTGATTTAATCCTGCCTTTGCCTCTGGTACTAATACTCTATTACTATTTCTATTTGCCATAATATGTTCCTCCTTATAATTTTGTTATTTTATGATGTTTCCTTGTTGTAATATAAGTTTGTGCAAATTTAGGCTTATTAAACTATTAAATTATTTGTAAAAATAGCAATAACTCCAATGAATAAATTTTATAAGTCTGGTTATACTTAATACTGTTGCTATAATAAAATTCCTTTAATTATATCCATAATTTAATCTAAAAAACAACTCAGTTCACGCTGAGTTGTTTTTTAGATTATCCTCCCTAGTTAAATATATAAAATGGCAATCTCTAAGGGCCACTAAGTTATTAAATAATTTTATAAGCATCCACTATGGTTTCATATAATAACACTAATATACTATCAATTAATTCATCCTTTTTATCCTCAATACTTTTTTCCGAGTAGCAAATCTCTTCAACCTTTTTTAATAGTTTGTTTCTTTTTGACTGATGAATTTTAAAAAACTTTTCAACACATTCCTTACAAATCTTTTCGCTTTCAAATTCCTGCTCCATTTCTCTAAACCCTAGTTCTATTAAAGATAATACTTTGTAATATAACCTTTCCTTATTAGAATCATTTCCACTAATATCCTTGTCTATCTGTTCAGATATAAGTTTCCATGTCCTAAATTTTATATCTAGTAACATCCTAATATTCTTTTCCTTGAAATTTGGCAATTGATATTTTATAATATCATCAATTTCTATAATATCTTTTTCATTACTTCTTCTTGCCTCTAACACTTTATCGAAGCCTGCAATCTTTAAATTACTAACGATGATTGAAATGAAGTTTGATGGAATAGGCACTCCTAATATAGTCAGGTTCTCCAGTATACTTATGGTTTCTGATACAATAAGGAAGGCTAACATTAATTGGGATAACAGTGTAGTAGTAATAAAGGCAAGCATTCCAACCTCTAGCAATCTTACGCTTATTATAGCTGTTGTATATAGTACTACCTTTTTAACAAACTTCAAAAAACCTCTGCTACCTACACGATTGTACTTTATTGCTACCTTTAATCCTAACATTGTATCTACAATAATTAAAATAAGTAATATTAAACTAGAAACCTGAAATGTACTTAAATCCTTTAATTTATCTAAAACTAGCAAAGAATTGAAGGTTTCTTGAAAAACTAAGCTCATTATAAACACCTGACTTCCCTACCTACAAATTTTAGTTTGTCCAACTATTTCAATTTATTATATGTTAGACATGAACATTTGACATACAATAAATAAAATAACTCCCCTAAATTTTAGGGGAGCTTCAACGTTATCTTTCTTTTATTCCTTCCTTTAGAGTATGCCATGGCAACACAGCACATTTTACTCTGGCAGGCATAGTTGAAATATTTCTTAAAGCTATAGCGTCTTCCAATTTTTCTAGTTGTTCCTCTTCTGTAATTTCCTTTTTAATCATACCTATGAAGGTGTTTACATATTCTAGAGCCTCTTTCTTAGATTTACCTTTAATAATATCTATCATTATAGAAGTAGATGCCTGAGAAATTGCACAACCACTTCCCTGAAAAGCTGCATCTTTAATAATATCACCTTCAAATTTAAGAGAAAGGGTTATATCATCTCCACAGCTGGGATTATGCCCTCTTTCCCTGCAGTCAGCATGCTCTAAATGCCTTTTATTATGATTACTTTGGTTGTGCTCCATAATTATTTCAGAATATATAGAACTAAGATTCTCCATACCCTAACCACTTCCTTACATTCTCTATACTTTCAATAAACATATCTACTTCTTCAATAGTATTATAAAAGTAGAAGCTTGCTCTGGAGGAAGACCCAATACCTAAGTACTTCATAAGAGGTTGTGCACAATGGTGACCAGCTCTTACCGCTACCCCATAGCTATCTACAATACTAGACACATCATGAGGGTGGACTCCTTCTATATTAAAGGATATAAGACCACCTCTATTATTTATATTCTTAGGTCCATACACAGTTATATAAGGTATTTCTTTTATCTTACTTAGTGCATATTCTGTAAGCTCTTTTTCATATTCTGCAATGTTATCCATGCCCACTGATTCTAAATAATCTATAGCTGCAGATAGTGCCACTGCACCCTCAACATTTTGTGTTCCTGCTTCAAATTTAAAAGGTAACTCAGCAAAGGTTGAATTCTGCTCTGTAACATATTCTATCATATCTCCACCTCTTAAAAATGGCGGCATACTTAATAATAACTCTTCTTTTCCGTATAGAACTCCAATCCCCATAGGCGCCAATGCCTTGTGTCCTGAGAAAACAAAGAAATCAGCATCAATATCTCTTACATTAACTTTCATATGAGGTACACTCTGTGCTCCATCAACTACTACAATAGCTCCCTTTTTATGGGCATATTTAGTAATTTCCCTTATAGGATAAATTGTTCCAAGGACATTAGACATTTGTGCTACTGCTACCAACTTTGTTTTATCGGTAATCTTGCTTTTATATTCTTCTTCTAAAAGTCTTCCTTCCTTATCAGTATACATATATTTTAGTGTAGCATTTTTGGCCTTAGCCACCATCTGCCAAGGCAGAATATTACTGTGATGTTCGGATATAGTAACTACAATTTCATCTCCTGGTTCTATAAAAGTCATCCCATAGGTATAAGCAATTAGATTTAAGGATTCAGTAGTATTTTTAGTAAATATTATTTCTTTAGTTTTTTCCGCTCCTATAAAATTTTTAACCTTCTCCCTAGCTTCTTCATAAGCCTCCGTTGCTGCTACACTTAGATAATGAGCTCCTCTGTGGGGATTTCCGTTAAGCCTTTCGTTATAATTGGTTATTGCCTTAATAACAGATTTAGGTTTATGAGTGGTAGCCCCATTATCTAGATAAACTAAATTTTTATTATTTACCTGTAGTGAAAGGATAGGAAAATCTGCCCTTATCTTATTTACATCAATTTTGCTCATATTATTCCTCCAATTATAATTAGTTAACAAGTAACATCATCTATAAGCCTCTTTTTTAACTCTTCTTCTAAAAACTCTCTTAGTTCTAACACTGGTACTTTCTCAAAAATCGGACTAAATCTGGCTTCTATCACTAGCTTCTCAGCTTCCTTTTCACTAAAACCCCTGCTCATTAGATAGAACAATTTAGCCTCGTCTATTTGTCCAACTGTTGCTGCATGTGCCCCTTCCACATCATCCTCTTCACATAATAGCATTGGAATTGAGTCTGTTTTTACTTTAGGACTTAGTAAAAGTACATCTTCTTCCTGTGATCCTTTAGATCTTGAAGATCCTTTTTTAAAATCTATATTACCTCTGAATACTTTTCTTCCCTCGTCCTTTACTACACCTTTAATCTCCATATTACTTTCACTTCTCATTCCTCTATGATTTGCTGTGTAGTAAATATCTTGCTTTCCAGTTCCATCCACAAGATATGCAGAGTATAACTGTGAGACGCTGTTGTTACCTTCAAGATTTGATATGTAGTTAGTTACGTTAATTTTACTTCCTAATTCAATTATTACCCAATTAACCTTAGCGTCCCTTTCCACAAAGGCAACATTGGAATCAAAATGCATTGATTTATCATTCATTCTCTGAACTTTGACTATTGTAACTTCTGAATTTTCCTTTGCAAACACCTTTGTAACTCCATTGTGAAACCCGTCATAGTAATCTTTTGTACTATAATCTATAACAACAGTTACCTTACTGCCCCTTTCTGCCACCACTATGTTATGATCTACAGTTGTAGGATTTTTTTCATCCATTTCAAAGCTCAGTCTAATAGGAGATTCTACTCTTTCATTCTCATAACTTCTAACATACACACCGGTGTTAAAGTTATATTCACCTAAGGCTATAAACTTATCTGATATTCCAAAGCTATCTTTTAAATTTATTAGCTCTTCTATGTCCTCTACTACCCATAATGCGTTTTTAGTTTCTAAAACTACTGCTTTGTCTAAGGTGTCATTTTCTAAGTTTATATAGTCTTTATTAAAAGGTTCTATCTTAGGAAGGTGGAAACTTTCTAAATTAAAGTTATTCACCTTTAAATGTTTCCAAGCAGGAACCGCTGTCTGATTTAATTTTTGGTTCTTTTCTCCATTTATTGAATTTAGAATTTCCGAAATATCATCATACTTATTATTTAAAGCTTCTCTCATACTAAGATTCATTTATCTCACCCCTTACCCTATAGTTCCTTCTAATTCTAACTTGATTAGATTGTTCATCTCCACCGCATATTCAAGAGGAAGTTCCTTGGCTATAGGTTCTACAAAGCCCCTAACTATCATTGCCTTTGCTTCTTCTTCACTTAGTCCTCTGCTCATTAAGTAAAATATAGCCTCATCACTTATCCTGCCTATTTTAGCTTCATGACCAATATCTATACTATCATTAGCAACACTTATAACCGGTACAGTATCTGATCTTGATTGGTTATCAAGCATTAAAGATTCACAAGATACTGTGGCTTTAGCATGGTGAGCATTTGGAGTGGCACTTAGAAGTCCTCTGTATAAGGCAACTCCACCATTTTTAGATATAGACTTTGAATTTATGGTAGAAGTTGTATGTGGTGCTGCATGGACTACCTTAGATCCAGTATCTAAGTGTTGACCTGATCCTGCAAAGGTGACTCCTGTAAATTCTGATTTAGCACCTTCTCCTCTTAAAATACTCATAGGGTAAAGCATTGACACCTTGGATCCAAAGGAACCGGATATCCACTCAATAGTTCCCTTTTTATCCACCACTGCTCTCTTTGTATTTAAGTTGTACATGTTCCTAGACCAGTTTTCTATAGTGCTGTATCTAAGGGTTGCTTCTTCCTTTACAAATAACTCTACACAACCAGCATGCAGATTGTTAACATAGTATTTTGGAGCAGAGCATCCTTCTATATAATGAATTCTTGCTCCCTTTTCAACTATAATTAGGGTATGTTCAAATTGTCCTGCTCCTGGAGCATTTAACCTAAAGTAAGACTGAATCGGTATATCCACTTGAACGCCACCAGGTACATATACGAAGGAACCTCCTGACCATACCGCGCCGTGAAGGGCTGCAAACTTATGATCACTTGGTGGTACAAGCTTCATAAAATATGGTTTTACTAATTGCTCATATTCCTTTACTGCTGTTTCCATATCCATATAAAGCACACCTTGGCTGGTTAACTCTCTGCTTACATTATGATAAACAACTTCTGAATCGTACTGTGCGCCTACTCCTGCCAGTGACTGCTGCTCAGCCTTTGGGATTCCTAATAAATCAAAAGTTTTCTTTATATCTTGAGGAACCTCCTCCCAATCATGTTTCATATTAGTGTTAGGTCTAATATAGGTTATTATATTATCTACATCTAACTCTGTTAGATCCGGTCCCCAAGATGGCATAGGCATACTATTATATATTTCTAAAGACTTAATTCTAAAATCTCTCATCCACTGAGGTTCATTCTTCTCATCAGATATCTGTTCTATTATTTCTCTTGTTAGCCCTTTTTCTGTCTTATAACTGTATTGAAACTCATTTTTCATATCATAAATGCTGCGTTCTATATCCTCAATGTAAGTTTTTCTCTTTTCCAACTTCTACACCTCTTTTTTAAAAGTTTCTATAACTGTCCTCTTATTGAATCATATCCCTTTTCTTCAATCTCTCTTGCTAAAGAAATATCTCCAGTTTTTACAATTCTTCCGTCCATTAAAATATGAACATAGTCTGGTTTTAGATACTCTAACAAACGGTTGAGATGAGTTATTATAAGAATTGAATTTTCTTCGTTCTTTAATTCTTTAACACCTTCTGCTACAACTCTAACAGCATCTACATCTAATCCTGAATCTGTTTCATCTAAAATTGCAAGCTTTGGCTCAAGTAATGCCATTTGAAGTATTTCGTTCTTCTTTTTTTCTCCACCAGAAAACCCCAAATTTAAATATCTTTGAGCATAGTTTTCATCAATTTTTAAAAGTCTCATCTTTTCCTTTAGTACTTTCCTAAACTGTATGACATTTTGAACCTTTCCTGACACTGCCCCCTTTGCTGTGCGCAGAAAATTTTCTACTGTTATTCCTGGTACTTCTTCCGGATATTGAAAGGATAAAAACATCCCCTTTTTTGCCCTTTCATTTACCTTTAATTCATTAATCACTTCTCCTTGAAAAATTATTTCACCCTCTGTAATTGAATACTTTGGATGTCCCATTAATATATTTGCAAGGGTTGATTTTCCAGCACCATTAGGCCCCATGATTACATGTATCTCACCTTTTCCTATTTCTAGGTTCAATCCTTTTAGTATTTCCTTATTTTCAACACAGGCTCTTAAGTTGTTTATTTTTAACATCTTAGTTATCTCTCCTTTATAACCGAGTATTTTACTCTGAATTCAGATTAAAAATACTTATGTATTTTCTCTTCAGTGGATAAGTAGAAAAAGTATATCCTTATTTTTATATAAAAGATTGGCGGCTATATCTCTACTTATATCCGACTATTTTAGTATGATTTATTTATATTTTACTACTAACTGTAAAAATAATCAATAATAATTGTTATTATTTGATACTTAGTTTTGTTTTATACTATAAATGTAGAATTTAAATGTTAATTTTTGAATTTGTTACATGAAATTAATATTTATATTTCTAGACTACATAATTATATAATTTATGCTGTTATTGTACTTTATTCATTATTACTTTATAATTATATTGGAAGGTGTTGGTTTTTTAGGATTGTTTTGTAAACGGGTGCAAATGATATATTGCCTTTAAACTAACATATTATTTTCACTTTAAAACAATAAAACTTTACAGGGGTGATACAATGTCAAGGAAGGTTAAAAATCTAAAAATAGCAACTATGGTTTTTTTCTTAAACTTCTTATTAATAGCTTTTATGCTAGTTATTGGTATTCAAGGGTTTTGGAATATGAAAACAATAAATAACAATATGACTTCCATGTACGATGACAATTTAATACCCATATCAAGACTTGGCGGAATTAGAGGAAATTTTTTAAATATAAGGATTCAATTTACTAAGGCTTTTTTTCAATATGATACAACCGTTGATGCCAAGATAAAAGAATACGATGCAAATGTGCAAAAAAGAATAAAAGAGTATGAGTCTACTAATATCAAACCTGAGGAAGCTGAACAGTTAAAGCTGTTCAAAGATAACTATTCTGAGTACATGAAAGCTTGGGAGCAGGCAAAGATTAAGCTAAGTAAGGATGAAAAGTTATCCCATGAAGATTATAAAGTATTCTCCGATATAGGCACTAAAGGAGAGGATATTCTTGTAAAGCTAAGAAATTATAATGAAAATGCCGCTGATAAAACCAATAAAAGAAGTAACAGCATTTACTCTAACATTGTAAAACTTATGTTAGCCACATTCCTGACATCAATTGTCATATCTTTAATAGTAAGCTATCTTATATTGCAGATTATTAGAAAATCCTCTGAAGAGATGATAACAAATTTAGAAACAGTTTCTTCCGGTAATTTCACAATAAATATAGATGTAGAAAGCACAAATGAATTTGGAATTATGAGAAAATCTCTTTCGAAAACCGTTTCCAATATTTCCACCATAATTAAAGCTATTGAAGAGAAATCAAAAATCATTGACACTCAATCTGAAAACTTATCTACTATATCTGAGCAAATGTCGTCATCCTCTGAAAACATAGCTTCTGCAATAGAAGATGCTGCTAGAGGTACAAGCTCTCAAACTGAAGAATTAGTAAATATAACTGCTATACTAAATGAATTTAGCAAAAAATTAGACTCAATTGTGAAAGCAATTAAAAATGTAGATGTAAATTCTAAAGGAATTAGTTCAATGGCCAATGAAAGCAATGATAACATGAATATCCTAATTGAGTCTGTAAGTGAAGTAAGCGTAACCTTTAAAGAATTTATTGCTAAAATTTCAAGCCTTGGACAAGATATAAACAAGATTAATGAGATTACAACCTTTATAAATAGTATTTCCGATCAAACAAATCTACTTGCATTAAATGCTGCTATTGAAGCAGCAAGAGCTGGAGAGGCGGGAAAAGGATTTTCCGTAGTAGCTGAGGAAATTAGAAAGCTTGCAGAACAAAGCAAGGCATCACTGGAAAACATAAATAAATTAGTAAAAGGTATTTCTGATAACTCTAATATAATATTAAATTCAACGGATAAGATGAATAAAGAGTTAAATAATCAAATGAATATCATAGATATAACTACCAACTCCTTTAAAACAATCATAGAAGCCATCAATGCAATAATACCTCAAATAACTCACATTAATACCTCCACCATAGCTCTTAGTGCAGACAAAAATGTAATTTTAGAAAAAATAGAATCCTCTTCCTCTATATCAGAAGAAATATCTGCTTCCACAGAACAAGTTTCTGCTTCTGCTGAGGAGATGAGCTGTTCTTCAGAGGAAGTTGCCTCTTTTGCACAAAAACTTAGTAAAATGACAAAAGAAATGATGGAACAAGTTAATAAATTCAAACTGTAATGTTCAAAATCATGCTAAAATTAATTCTTAAAAATAATGTACTGTAAAATTAAGACAAGCCTACTTTGAATAGCAGACTTGTCTTAACTCTTTATTAATCTCATATATTCTTCAGTATTTTTTAAAGGATTTAATTCTTCATCTTCTTTTATATACTTCACAAAGCCAGGATATAGTTTTACAGCTTCATATAAATCCTCTATTGCTTCCTGTAATTTATCTATATGTACATAAAAACAGGCTCTATTATAATAAAGAAAACCTTCTTCTGGATTATTATAAATTCCAGCAGTAATAATCCTTATTGCACTTTCGTATTCTTTTCTTTCTTTGTAGATTATAGATAAATTTAAGTAGCTATAGGCGTACTTAGGATTTTCTGATATAGAAAGCTTGTAGAAACTTATAGCTTCATCATATCTATTTAACCTTCCTAACACCACTGCCATGTTAAATAGAGCAAGATAATGATTGGGATCAATTTCTAAGCTGTGCTCTAGCATTTGTAGCGCTAATTGATACTGGCCTTGTTCTTCATATATAGCACTTAAATTAGTATAAGCCCAAAAATCTTTGCTATCCATATCTATAACTTTTCTGTAACAGTCAATGGCCTTTTCCTTCTGACCTATTTCATCGTAGGCTCCTGCAAGAAAAAAATAGGCTCTATTATATTTAGGATTTATTTCAATAGCTTTAAGATAATAATCTACAGCCTCTTTATATTGTTTTTTATTGTCATATATTATTGCTAGTCCGTAATAAGCCCTTTCATCCCTGGAATTAATTCTTAATACCTCTCTATACTTTTCCTTTGCAAAACCATATTGTCCTAACTCATCATAAAGCAGAGCCATGTCAATTAAAAGTTCTGTATCTTTGTTTCCATCCTTACAATTGTACGCTTTTTCATAAAAACTAAGAGCCTTATCTATTGACCTCTCACTATAAAACTTTTTAGCAATAACTTTATAATTATCTATTTTATATTTTTCACTATTCATACTGCTACCCCTTATTGAATTAAGTTAACATAATTATACTTCATATTCTATTATAATAACATAAGTAAATATATAAATTATCAAAGTTTTAGGAGGGATTTAAAATTGTTTGATATGGTACCTTTTAGAAAGAATAATTTAACTAGAAGAGATGATTTCTTTTCACCATTTTAAAAAAACTTCTTTGATGACGACTTCTTCTCAGCAATGAGTACTATACAAGGAAGTTTTAAAGTTGACCTAAAAGAAACAGATGCAAATTATTTAGTTGAGGCAGAATTTCCTGGAATTAAAAAAGAAGCTATTGATATAGACTAGTAGTGGTTTATTTTTCCTGGACAGCCTAACGGTTTTAATTTATAAAAGCTATTGCTTTTTGTAAAATATCACTGTATAATAAACACATGTTAAATCTGATTAGTTTAATATGAATTAAATGCAGTGATCAGGAAAAGTAAACTATATGAATCATTCAGAGAGAAGCTCACTTGGTGTAAGAGCTTTATGTAGGATTATTGTTGAAGTGCCCCTGTGAGCATTAGGCCGAATCATAGTAGGCTGCTACGGGTTCTCCCGTTATAGAGATATGGTATTACTGTACCAAATTAAAGATGGGCATAAACATGCCTAATCAGAGTGGAACCGTGGAAGTATAATCTTCTGCCTCTGTAAATTATTACAGAGGTAGAAGATTTTTTATTTTGCAATAATACTCTTTTGCATTGTTTCTATGGCTTCTACAATTAATTTATAGCTAAGCTACTTTCGCTTCATTGCATTACAACTATATATCAATAAAGCGAAATTTATACATAAGCTTAATAAAATTCAGGTAAATATTAAATTACCCTGAATTAAATCTTACAATATAACACAAGCGCGCAGTGATATATTGTAATCTAAATAAAAATATATTAATAGGAGTGAAATTTATGAATCCAAATTACTTAAGTTTGTTAGTGGCAGTATTGATGTTATTATTTTTGTATTTCTTAAAAAAGAAAAATGTAAGCTTTGGAAACAGAGTGTTGATTGGTATGGTTCTTGGTGTAGTAATTGGACTAGTATTTAAGAAGAATATTCAGTCCGTACAACCAATTGGTCAAATATATGTAAGTTTAATTAAGATGTTAGTAATACCTCTAGTTGTTCCTACAATAATCTCCAGTATTACTTCTTTAGATAGTACTGAAAAATTAAAAAAGGTTGGAACTAAAACCCTTGTTTGGCTTTTATCTACTACAGCTGTAGCAGCTATTATTGGAGTTGTAGTAGCTCTTGCAATGGATCCTGGTGCTGGTATTAAATTTGCGAAGGATGCAAGTTTTAAAGCTAGAGAAATCCCTACTTTCGCAAAAGTTTTATTAGACATGGTTCCATCTAACCCTGTTTCTGACATGGCTAATGCTAAGATTATTCCTGTAATAGTATTTTCAATAATAATAGCTGTTGCAATGACAATTGAAGGAGCTATAAATCCTGAAGTTGTTAAACCAGTTAAGAGTTTCTTTAACTCATTTTCTCGTATAATGTTTAGAGTTACAGATATGATATTAGAAATAACTCCTTATGGCGTTCTTGGACTAATGGCTTCTGTTACTGGACAATATGGAATAGCTACCCTTCTTCCATTAGGAAAGATGATTTTAGCGGTTTATATAGCTTGCATACTGCAGGTTGCCCTTGTACACGGAAGTTTATTAGCTTTTGTAGTTAAAGTTAATCCTATTACTTTCTTCAAAAAAATCTATGAAGCTCAAGTAGTTGCCTTTACTACAAGAAGCAGTTACGGAACTTTACCTGTTACTATAAAATGCTTAACTCACAAAGTAAAGATATCTGATAGAGTGGCAAGCTTTGTAGCTCCAATGGGAGCTACAATGGGAATGAATGGTTGCGGTGGTTTATATCCTGCAATTGCCGCTATCTTTGTAGCAAGAGTATTTGATGTTCCTATGACAATAACTGGCTACATACTTCTAGTAGTAGTAACTACAATAGCTTCAATTGGAACTGCTGGAGTACCTGGAACTGCTTCTATCATGGCTACAGTAGTAATGGCAGGAATGGGCCTACCTATTGAAGGTATTGCAATGCTTATGGGAGTTGACACAATAATAGACATGGCTAGAACTGCAACAAATGTAACCGGTGCATCAGTAGTATCTCTATTAGTGGCAAACTCTGAAGGTGAATTTGATAGAGAAGGCTTTAATAAAGAAGAAACAAAGGAATTCAAAGTAAGCGCATAGTAAATCTCAAAAGATAACTAGTTTTAAAAGCTAGTTATCTTTTTTTATACTTAAAATCAAGATTATTTTCCTTTGATTTCCATGGTTATTTACACCCCTTTAGCTAAAAATAATCTAGTAAGGAGGTGTTATCTATGGCTGATAACAATAGTTGTAACAATAATAATCAACAGAATAATAATGAACAGAACAACAATCAAAAAAATAACAACCAGCAAAACAAATCTAATGGATTAGCTCCTCATGAAATGCTAGAACTTCACGAATTAATGAATGCTGGAATCATAGGTGCAAAAAAGACCCAAGCAAGTCTGTCAATGGTTCAAGATGAAGAACTAAAAAGCTTCATGCAGGATTCTTTAAATTCTAAAAAAAGCTCACTTGAGCAAATGCAGCAATTCATAAGCAATCAAGCTAATTTACAACAATAGGAGGAGATAACTATGTCTTGGATAGACAACTTACTTGGAACTGATTCAGATGACCAAAATAACAGTGGCAGCCTTAATGATAAAGATATAGCATTAGATATGTTAATATCCTCTAAAATGGATATTTCTTCTCTTGCTAAAACTATAACTGAGACAACAAATCCTCAACTAAGACAGCTGTTAAGTGCTCAGTTAACAAATTGTATAAATCAACATTTTAGGCTATCTGATATGGCTATAAATAAACAATGGTACAATGCTTATGCAAATCCACAGCAACAGGTTCAACAAGATGTTAAAGAATTACAAAACCTATCTCAACAAAATCAACAGGATCAACAATCAAATCAATCTCAACAATAAGCAATAGCTTCCATGTCCTATCAATTATCCAAAACAGCAATGGCCTTAATACCTTGCTGTTTTTCTAATATCTATTTTACCCTAAAAAACTGCCTTTCATTTTACTTCCTTTATTTTTAATTTCATTATAAAAGCAGCAAGCAATTAATTTTGTGAAACTTTTACTATATAGTGAAATTATACACTAGCATTTATTAAAGCATAATTTTTTTTCAACAGGTTAATCTATATATGAAACCTCGTCCTATAAAATAAATAATAAATTTGTTATCTAGTACTTATAGGTAAAGTTTCTTTGAAGTAAAATTTAATAAACTAGGAGGTAACACTATGAAAAAAGTAGCAAGTTTAGTTGCGGCAGCGTTAGTGACATGTTCTTTAAGTGCATGTGGAAATAGGAATACAGCATACAGAAATAATAATGTAAATCAGCCCGTAAGAAATGCAGCTCAAGATATAAGAAATGCAGGTCAAAATGTAGGTCAAAATGTTCGTAACGATGTTACTAATCGTAACACTGCTAATGCTCCTAATGTAAGCACAGCAGGTTATAAAGATGGTGTTTATCTAGGTGAGGGAAATAAAGACTCAAGAGGAACAGAGGCTGCTATAGTTACTGTAAGTGGCGGCAGAATTACTGATGTAGTTCTTAAAACTCTTGATCCACAAGGAAGAGATGTTGCACACTATAATTTAACACCAGGAACAACCGTTGGTACTACTACAGGAAATAATGCAAATGGCACTGTAGGCAACAATAATGCTGCTGGACCTACACCTGGCGTTAATAATAGAGCTACTGGAAATACTGGTAGTGCTATGGGCGGTACTGGAACTACTGGTGGAACTATGGGCAATAATGCTAATGGAGTTACTGGCGGCGCTATAGGAGGCCCTACTGGTGGAGTTATGGGTGGTACAAATACAAGTATTTCAGGACGTAACGCTGATGTAGCTCCAAATGGTAACGCTTATAAAGGTGGCCATACAGGAACTGCTACAGGCCCTGATGCTACTGCAACTAGTTTAACTACTCTTGATAGAGCTAAAATAGACTTAGCAGCAGCTATAGTTAGAAATCAAACTGCTAATGTTAATATAAGCAGTAGCCATCCTGCAACTGTTGACAATTGGAAACTAGCTGTTTCAAGAGCCTTAGAAAGTGCTAAAAGATAATACTAAAAATATTCTAAGTAAAAATTGGAATTTTGTATAAAAACCACCATAAGTGATACACTCAGTAAATTTTATTAAATTAAATTTATTGGGTGTGTTATTTTTTATATTATTTAATTGAATATGTACTAACAACAAAGCATAATATTTATAGATATATAAGATGTAATAAGGTAGCTATAATGTTAGAAAAATCAATTCTTCAATTTATTTTTATTATTTTTATAATATCTACCCCTCCCACCCTTGTGATACTGGCAATCTATGACTTTAAAGAAATAATGGAAAAAATCAGGAAACTAAAATAATGCACTTGAGATAATAAAAGCAAAGTAGAAACCTCTATAGCCTTCTACTTTGCTTTATATTTACAAACCTACTTGATTTAAAAATCTAATTGTTCTTTCATTTTTTGCATTACTAAATATTTCATCTGGGGTTCCTTCTTCCACAATCTTCCCGCCATCCATAAAGATAACTCTATCCGCTGCGTCTCTTGCAAATCTCATCTCATGAGTTACGATAATCATAGTAGTATGCTCTTTAGCTAAATTTCTTATAACATCTAAAACTTCTCCTACTAGTTCAGGGTCTAAGGCTGATGTAGGCTCATCAAAGAGCATTATTTCAGGATTTACTGCCATTGCCCTTCCTATTCCAACCCTCTGCTGCTGTCCTCCAGATAACTTCGATGGATAATAATCTTTTTTATCTTCTAGTCCGACCTGATTTAATATATTCATTCCAACTTTTTCTGCTTGTTTTTTATCCATCTTCTTTACTACAATAAGTGGTTCTATAATATTTTCTAAGGCTGTTTTATTTTTATAAAGATTATAGCTTTGAAATACCATTGAAGTGCTCATTCTTAGTTGATGTATTTGTGCCTTTGTAGACTGCTCTGCATGGACCTCCAGATTTCCTATCTTTATAATTCCTCTATCAGGTCTTTCAAGAAAATTCATACACCTAAGCAGAGTAGATTTTCCTGTACCTGATGGACCAATAACAACAACTACTTCACCTTTTTTTATATCTAAATCAATTCCCCTCAATACCTCTAGCCCATTAAAGCTTTTATATAGGTTTCTAACCTTAATCATAACATCACATCCTAATAAGCTGCATTCATTTTCTTTTCAAGTACTTTTTGAAGGTAGCTAAAAGCAGAAATTACAACCCAATACAATATAATTACTGCTGCAAAAGCCTCTAAAAATCTATAACTTGACGCTCCTTCGCTTTGGGCAATAGCCATGATTTCTGTAACTCCTAAAGTAAAGGCTAATGCAGAACCTTTTACAATATCTACAAAACTATTAGATAAAGCCGGTATTGCAACTTTTGCTGCCTGTGGAAGAACAATCCTTCTCATAGCCTGCATATATGTCATTCCCACAGATAAACAAGCTTCCATTTGCCCTTTATCTACAGATGAAATAGCTCCTCTTAAAGTTTCAGACATATAAGCAGAGGCATTTAAGCTTATTCCTATTACTGCAGCTGTAAAAGCATTCATTCCCTTAAGACTAGGTATTAACTGAACAACACCAAAATATAGAAAGAATAGCTGTGCTATTAATGGGGTCCCTCTAAAAAAAGATACCCAAACCTTAGTTATAGGATAAAGCACTTTCACTTTTGTCTGAACTATCAATGCTATTGCTACAGATATAATTAAGCCTAACATCATAGAGAATATAGATATTTCAAAGGTTACCTTCAAAGATTTTATCATCAGTGGAAACAAGTTTATAAAAAAGTGAAAGTCAAACTTTGACATCTCCATCACACCTTATTGTTTTTTAGTTGTATCTAACCCAAACCATTTTTGTGACAACTTGGATAATGTTCCATCCTCATGCATTGCTTTTATTGCTTTGTTTACTGCTTCTATTACTTCTTTATTTTCATCTTTTTTGAATGGATATTGATTTATTTCATATACAAACTGACTATCAATTAATCTTAAATTCATATTGCCTTTTTCAATGGCACTTTTAGCTTTTACTGTACCTAAAAAACTAGCATCTACTCTACCTATTTCAGCATCTTTTTCCACAGCTACTGTATCATAAGTAATTATGTCAAGGTTAAGTCCCTTCTGCTGATTCATATCTTTTATGGATTTTTCACCATTTCCACCTAATGAAACTCCTATCTTTTTCCCCTTCAAATCTTCTACCTTATTATAGCTGCTGTCCTTCTTTACTGCAAAGCTATAGCCACTATAAGCATAAGTTTCTGTAAAATCATATTTTTCCTTTCTTTGAGGAGTCGTTGATATTTGGTGCGCAATAGTGTCTATCTGCCCTGCATCTAGCATACCAAATAATCCACTAAATTTTGAAACTTTAAACTCAACCTTATAGCCTGTTCTCTTACCTATCTCATTCCAAACATCAATTTCAAAACCTTTTAGTTCTCCACCTTCTTTAAATGTCCATGGTAAATATTCTCCTGAAGTTCCTACTCTTATAACTTTATCCTTCTTAGTACTATCATTGTTAGCAGTTGTAGTCGCCGCCTTATTTCCACATCCTGTGAAAACCATTGCTCCCATAACTAATGATAATAATAATTTTGATATTTTAGTTCCTTTAAACATGTTCTATCTCCTCCTAATAATTTATTTTATAGATTATAAACTATTTACAGCTTTTTCTATTTTCTCTAAAGCTTCTTTTAATATTGTTCTTGGACAAGCAATGTTTATTCTCTCGAAGCCTTCCCCACCTTGTCCAAAAATAAACCCTTCATCAAAAGCTACCTTAGCTTTAGTTAACATAAAGAGCTTAAGCTGTTCCTCAGTCATTCCTAATTTTCTGCAATCTATCCAAACTAAATAAGTTCCTTCTGTATTTACTACCTTAAGCTTAGGTATTCTCTCTTTAATGAAATCATTAAGAAATCTCTTATTATCTTCCAGATATTCTATAAGTTCTTCTAGCCACTGTTCACCATAATTATAGGCTGCCTCACAAGCTATAATTCCAAAGAGGTTTAAGCGTTTTATTCCATGATTCAATAGAGTTTCTTTAAATTTTTCTCTAAGCTGTCTATTTGAAATAATAACATTTGAAACCTGTAGCCCAGCTATATTAAAAGTTTTGCTTGGTGCTGTACAGGTTATTGAATTCTCTCTAAAAGTTTCAGAGATTGATGCAAAAGAAGTATGCTTATAATCTTTAAATACTAAATCAGAGTGAATTTCATCAGATATAACGATTACATTGTTTTCTATGCAAATCTTCCCCAACTTTGTTAACTCTTCCTTAGACCATACTCTTCCTACTGGGTTATGTGGATTACAAATTATTAGAAGTCTAACCTTTTCTTCCTTTATCTTTTTCTCTAAGTCCTGAAAATCCATAGTATACTTTCCTTCTTCAAACTTCAAAGGATTGTTTACTATTTCGCAATGGTTATGTAGTATAGAATCATAAAATGGATAGTATACTGGAGACTGAATAATTATTCTATCTCCTGGATTAGTGCATGCTTTAAGTATAAAGTGTAATGCTGGAACTATTCCGGGACATGTACAAATCCATTCCTTTTCAACTTCAAAACCATGCCTTCTTTTCATCCACTTAATTACAGAATTAAAATATGAATCCATACCATCTGAATATCCATATATGCCATGTTCTGCTCTTTTTTTAATAGCTTCTGTAACCTCTGGGACTGTTTTAAAATCCATATCTGCAATCCACATAGGGATTACATCTTCATAACCTAAAAGTTCTTTATTAAAATTCCATTTTATAGAGTTGGTATTTGTCCTATCAATAATTTCATCAAAGTTATATTTCATCACGTTCCCCCCCTGTATTTACTAAAATTATATACTTATTGTAAACTTGTAATTAAACCTATAAGTTTCTTTGAAGTTATATATTAATTGTGTTTAATTTTTAGTTACTACACACCTTCCTAAATTCCCCACTATTATAACATCTATCCATTTTTTAGTTAAATAATTATTTACTATAGATAATACCCAAGTATATTTACAATTTTTATAATAATATACAGTAAACTATATAAAACTCCAGCAAATGTATACTGGCCTCTTATTAGCTATCAAGAATTTAACCACACTCATCCTAATAAAAATGCCAACTGAACAATAGCTCAGTTGGCATTTTTTCATACTTATATACTTTCAAATTCTTCACTTTCTAACCTAAATCCATTAATCTGTACATCCTCTGTAAGTTCAATCAAAAGACACTTCTTTCCACTTTTATCTATAACTTGTCTAATGGAACTTAATTCCCTTGGTGTAATAGTTATATTAGTGGTTTCATTTTCAATTTTAATAGATCTGCTATTAAAATCCGGAACTATATTTTTAATCTTAAATTCATAGTCTCCACCACAAATTTCTTCAAAAGCACTTTTTACCACTTCTGTTTCTTCGATACCAGTTTCCTCTAAAACCTTTGTTATTTCTTTCATATCTATAGTCGGCTCTTCATCATCTTCTTCCTCTGCAAGTTCAAGCTTTTCATTTATTCTCTCATATATTTCCTGCATGGTATCAGTCTTTATTTTGTCTCCTACTACAGTATTTAATATAGCATGAAAGCTTTCTTTTTCTTCTATTGCAGTGGGCTTAATGCCACAGTCTAAAACATTCTCAACAAAACCTACATTTATTTGCTTTGCTTTAGATGAATAATATATTATTTTATTCACATCAATATACTCACTACTGATGCTTGGAAACATGAATCCATCTAAAGGAGACTTTAGATTAACCTCTACATCCAAGGCCGAATTTGGCTTAAAGGTCATTTCGGAATAATCAAACTTAAGTACTTTTTTAGGAACATCTATCTTATTTATACTACATACAATAAACTCTATAGCTTGTACATAATCATCTATTGATTCTTCTGCTTCTTTACTCCTCTTTTTATTACCTTTAAAGTATTCAGCCTTTATAAAGTTTATAACTATGTCTGTCTCATAGGTGTAATTCCTAGCTATTTTTTCTACGATTTTATCAGCATATTCTACTATACTTTCACCGGAACTTAGTGCATTATAGAGAATAGTTTGAGTGCCTTCTAGTTCCCCATATGGTTGTTCTCCTGCCATTCCAGCATTTAACTCTCTAACTACATCCCTAGTACTTTGATCTAAGTCAATGCCTGCTGCAGCAACTTCTTCTGAATCTTGTCCTAAATTCATTTTAAAATCAAGTTCAAAGATTTTTGTATCTATAGGTCCTGTTAAAACCTTTTTAAAATTTTCTAAATAAAGCTCTCTTTTCTCTATATCCATCATTTCAAAATAATTTAATTCTTTTGTTATAATTTCACCGTTATCTTTTTTTAGATAAACACTATATATTTCTTTTATAGGCATCATATAACTACTTAATTTAAATTCTTTTCTCAAATCTGCTAAATCTTTTTTATTCATGCAAATACCTCTCTTCTAAAAGATTCCTAGTAAATTTATATAATCCTCTTAATACTATCTATTATCTAGTTAGTATTATAACATCAGTTTTAATTTAGATAAAGTCTTGAGGATTTTTTAGTTTTTATCTTAATATAGTAAATTTAAAAGTACACAGCCTGTGTTTAGATATGTCTGTGGTGTTGAACTTTAAAAACACCTCAAAACTTTCTTCTACACAGGCTAAACCATTCTTATCATTATAGTAGCTTTTGTTGTAATCTTCTTATTAATTGTATATATTCTAAAACTTTGGTACAGTATTTCTGTCTATCTTTCCTGCCTAAAGAATTATTAAGCTCTAAAACTAAGTTATTGATTGTCTTCACTGGTTTTATAAATATATTATATTTACCGCAAGCAAGATTACTGTTACTATAGCTTAACACTAAGTCTTCAAATTTTTTACTTGCATAATGGAAATTAGATTTTCTTGCCTCTAGCTCTAGATTATTTATATTTTCTTTACTTAATATATCCACTATATCCTCCAGAATAATTACAACTAATTCTATAAAGTAATCACACTGAATTTTTTCCCACACAAAAACCCTCCTAAAAAGTACTGTTATTTTAATAATCGTATTTTTAAAGAAAATTATTATGTTTTATTCTAATATTTAATAAAATTTTAACCTTTACTAAGGTTCCGTGACCTTATTCCAATCTATATACTTACTTAACACTTCCACGCACTTTTCCAAATACTGTTAATATAATTCTATAAATCTTCTCATGTAGTCTAATTTATACTATTTACAGCAAAAGTTACATTTGAATTTACACAATATCTTATACATAATGGTTATAGCCGACCTTAGTATAAGCTTAATAACAGGAAACTTTTTCATTAAACATAAATCAAATCAGTGTATATCTTATACGCTAAATATGTAAAGGAGATAAACTTTATGCTTAATAAAAAAAGATTATTACTGGCTCTTTTAGCAATCAGCTTTATCGCTTTTATATCTATAGCCTTTTTTCAATTTAGCAAAAAAAATATTATAGTTACAACCTCATCAGATAAGGCTGTGGCAAAAAAGACTGTAATGGCATTTACAACCTTCTACCATCCTGAGGATACCTCTTCCTATAATAAAATGGTGGATAATACTAGCTCAATAAATAGTATAGCTACGGCAACCTATAATGTAAATGGCAAAGGTACTTTGTCAGGTACAGTGCCGAAGGAACAGATTTCCTATGCTAATAGTAAAAAAATTAACCCTTTTGCCATGGTAACCAATAATTTCAAAAGCGATATAGCTAAAGAATTACTAGAGAATCCAAATAACAGACAATTATTAATTAAAAATATTGTAAATGAATTAAAAGAAAATAACTATAAAGGTGTAAATATTGATCTTGAAAATCTTCATTATTCTAACAGAGAACATTATACAACTTTTTTAAAGGAGCTCTACCCGGCACTAAGATCCCAAGGTTTTACTGTTACAGTTTCAGTACCAGCAAAGACCGCTGATAACGTGAAAGATAGCTGGAGTGGTGCCTATGATTATAAGTCAATAGGAAAGTATACAGACCAAGTTGTTATAATGACCTACGATGAGCACTCTCCTAGTGGTTCTGCTGGTGCTGTTGCCTCTATTAATTGGGTGAAAAATGTTGTTAACTATGCTGCATCTGTTATCCCTTCTTCTAAAATAGTTTTAGGAGTAGCAAGTTACGGATATGATTGGTCTTTAAATGGAGCAAAGGCCTATGGCATTGATTCAATATACAAACTAGCAGAAACTTATAATGCTGAAATTCACTGGGACGATAAATCCCAAAGTCCATACTTTGAATATAAAGATAAATCCGGAGCCGCACACACTGTTTGGTTTGAAAATAGTACAAGCCTCTCCTATAAATTAGATGTGGTAAATTCCAATAGTTTAGCAGGTATAGCTATTTGGAGACTTGGACTAGAAAATGCAGACTATTGGTCTACTATTAATGCCAAACTAGATAACCTCCAGAAATAGCATAGTTAACTATTGTAACCAATTTGTAACTTATTTTTTCTTTTTTTGTAACCCTTTCTTCTAAATAATACTATAGTATATAAGTATAGACAGTATTATACAAAATATGGGGGGACAAAATATGAGAAAAAAGCGTTTGCATAAAGTAAAAATTAAGTCGAGAAAAAGATTTATCTTTTGTACGACAGTTATTATAATTTTATTCTCTGCAATGTTATTTAATCAAAAGTCATCACTGCTAAATAAAAATGGCAGTTCATCTATACTTTTATCCAATACAAGTGATGGTAGTAGTAGTGAAAAATTAAAACCAACAGCTAATAGTAACCAAGATAACACATTGCAAGCTGGAGGTAACAAAGAAAAAGCAGAGGAAATTCTCTCTGTGAAAGCAGAAGAAGTGTACAACTTCGGAAGAAGTAATGGAAAAAAATATGCTTTTTTAACTTTTGATGATGGTCCAAATACTAGTATAACTCCGAAAATTCTTGATATATTAAAAAAATATAAGATTCATGCAACATTCTTTGTAGTAGGAAACGCTGTTGATAAAAATCCTCAGATTTTAAAACAGATTTCAGATGATGGACATGCTATAGGAAATCATACTTATAGTCATAATTATAAAGTTCTATATCCTCACAGAAACGTTGATGTACAAGTATTCAAATCGCAGATTCAGCAAACCAATAACGCTATTGGCAATGCCCTTGGCAAAACAGTTTCTACGAGAATAATAAGGTTTCCTGCAGGCTCCTTTGAATCCTGGAAGAAACCAATGAGAGAGGACCTTATAAAAAATGGAATGTACTTTGTAGATTGGAACGCTGAAAACAGAGATGGAGTTAAAAATAACGTATCTGTTGCTGAGCAGTTATCAACTATTAAAGGTCAAATCACTACTGCAGAAAGTTCAAAAAATAATGTTGTAATTTTAATGCATGATACAGTGACTAAGCAGACTACCGTTGATGCTCTCCCTTCTATAATAGAGCTTTTAAAGTCTGAAGGGTATGAGTTCGGGATTATAAAATAGGGATAAATTCACTTAAAGTGGTAAGTTGCTTTAAAAGTAACTTACCACTTTAAATTTAATATTTTTAGACTACTAATATTAAACTTGAAAAGAAAGAGAAGAGTTATTCAAACTCTTCACCTAAAGGAGTAAATTTTTGACCTACGAATCTTTCCCACTTTTCTGCATATTCTCCTATAGCCCATTCTGCCATAACAATAGAATCCCCTTCATCTAAATAAACTTTTTTTAATGGCTGTTCAGATAGCTTTCCATCTTTTATAGAATATACATATATGCTTCCTTTTCCTTCTATTAATGCAATATCTTTATTAGGCGATACAAATGCATCTAAAGCTTCTGGAATTCTTGACTTTATTTCACTCCATGGAATATATAGTTCATCGTAGCTTATAAGCTTTAAAGGTATCATTATATTTATATCAAAATCCTCATAACTATTCTCCTGTGCATAGTGCTTATAGTCTAATCTACCTTTCATAATCCAATGCCCATTTCTCCTTTGAAGTGTGAAGTTATCTCTTCTAGGGTTCTTCATAATAAGCTTGGATTTATCTTTGTCAAGGGATGAAATGAAAGCTTCACTGGATCTTAACATAGCAGTATATCCGTTTTCATTTGCTATATCGGAAATATCAATTCCTTTACCAATGCCTATGTTATCTATAGGTATAACCTGAAATCTTGAATCATACTCTGTGCCTATATAGTCATTTCCAATGAACGTAATCCTTCTTTCTACCTTTTCAGTTAATACATTTTTCATTTTAGCCTTAGATTTTTCTGAAGTTGGACTAGTCAAGGAATTTGCATATATACTTGAAGTGGTACCCTTGTTAGTTACTTCTTTATATGCCCCTACTTCCCAAAAGCCTTTCATTCTAGGCACAAAAAGTTGTTCTGTATACATAATAGGCTTAAGTTCTTTATTCCTTGTTGCTACCCATATGGTTTTATAAGTATTTTCTGATGAACGTATGCCCAGCAAAACTGCTGATCTTAGCAAAGAATCTTCCTCCGTAACACTTTTTATTTTTCTTTTACTAGAGTTTCTTAAACTGTTTTCCTTTACAGTCTTATCTATCTTATCTGATACTTTATGTAGGTAAAGAAAATTATCACCTGTACACACTAGCAAATTATTATAATCTATTATAATAAAATCATAGAATACTTGATTTTTTGATGTTACCGTAACTACATCTATCTTTTCTTTTTCAAGTCCAAATTTCTCTGCACTTGTCTTATATTTGGATAGTAAATAATCATTAGACCCTACATTCCGTATCTTATACTCAGGATTGATACAGATATCCCCTCCTAAGACACTGATTTTATTATCGAATAAGGCATACTTTCCAAGATACTTACTAGCTTTACTAGCATCTTCTTCCTTTCCTTCTAATGATAGGCACTTCTCTATAATCCAAGTTCCCTGTAGTGCATTAACGGCATCTTCAGGAGGTACTATTTTTTCTTCAATATTAAAGTCAACCTTTATACATCCAGTAAGGAAAAAAATGTATATCAATGTTATAAATAAATTACTATATCTTAGTTTCATGACTTTTTTCACCTTTGTTTTCTATTTTGAGAGGGATGCTAATAATTGCAGATGTGCCTTTGTTCAATTCACTTTCAATACTAAGACTTCCATTATGCATTTGTATTATCTCATCGCATATTGATAACCCTAGCCCTGTTTGAGACTTACTATTTTTCCCTTTATAAAATTTTTCTTTTATATGAGGTAAATCCTCTCTACCTATTCCGCAACCAGTATCCTCTACTTTCAAAATTATTAAATTTTCTTCCCTTAATGCACTCAAAACCACATTTCCACCTGGGGAGGTAAACTTAAAAGCATTATCTAAAAGATTTATTAGTACCTGCTTTATCCTATCTTTATCAACTTCTATGAAAGGTAATTCTTCATAGACTACCTTAAAGTTAATTCTTTCTCTTTTTGCTCTTAAGCCCATATATTTTTCTATGTATTCAAGGATCTTTATAATATCTGTTTTTTCCCTCTTTAATGTAACCTTTCCTGACACAAGTCTTGAAAAGTCCAGCAATTCTTCTACCATAGCTGTTAACCTGTCGCTCTCCTTTTCAATAATGTTTAATCCTTCGTATAATATATCTCTGTCATTCGTTTCATCAGTTTTAAGGGTAATTGCCCAACCTTTAATAGATGTTAATGGTGTTCTTAGTTCGTGAGATACTAAGGATATAAATTCATTTTTTATCTTATCTCTTTTTTCAATTTCTTCAGCCATAAAGTTTAATGTATCTGCAAGCCTACCTATCTCATCATTTTTTTCTTTATTTATTCTTATTTTTAAGTTTCCTGATGCCATTAGTTCTGCAGCACTAGTAACTTCTTTAAGCGGATGTACAATACTGTGTGCAATAATTATACTTATTGCCCCAGCAATTAAAATAACTATTACTCCAATACTTATGAGTATTAAGGATATATTTAATATAACCTTATCTATTTCCTTAAGAGAAGATATAAATCGTAATACTCCCACTATTCTTCCATCGGATTTTAATGGGTAGGAAATTGCTATAACTTTTTCTTTGTTATAGTCTTCATTCCCTATAAATATCCCCTTTTCATCCTTTAATGCATCTTTAAAATCGGAACTATCCAAAGGTTCTTTATTTAATACCCCTACTGAATCCATCAAAATTCTTCCCGTTGGTTCAATAATCTGTACCTGAGCAGTAGTTTGTCTCCAAAATACATCAACATTATCAAGAACATTGTTTTTTAAATCAACATTTGAAAAATACTTTTCATAAAAGTCTGAAGCTATTTTTATCTGATTTGTTAGTACGCCTTCCACATTCTTATAAAAATAATATTTTGTAAAATAAATAAGTAACCCTTCAAAAGCAATAACGCTAATTAAAATAATAAGCATAAAGTTACCGACAAGCCTTACTTTTATTCCCTTTGAAGAAACCTTATCTTTTTCTTTTATAATCATTTATTTATTCCTTTCTCCATCTATAACCAGTGCCCCAAACAGTTTCTATGTATAATGTATCTGAAGATCTATCCTCAATCTTCGCTCTCAGTCTTCTTATGTTAACATCTACTATTTTTGTATCTCCTACAAAATTATACCCCCAGACTGTGTCTAGTAGTTCATTTCTTGTAAAAGCTCTTCCAGGACTCTCCAGGAAAAGTTTCATGAGAATAAATTCCTTTGGAGTAAGTGATAGTTCTTTATTATTCTTAAACACCTTTTGTGAGTATATATCTAAAACAAAGGGTCCACTATTTAAGGTTTCGCATTGCAATTTTTCTTCTTTCTCAACCATTCTTCTCATCAAAGATTTTGCCCTAAGTATTACCTCCAATGGATTAAAGGGCTTTACAACATAGTCATCTGCACCAAACTCCAGTCCTTTTATTCTGTCTTCATCCTGTCCTCTGGCTGTAAGCATAATTATTCCAATATTAGAAAAATCCTTTCTTAGCTTTTCACATACCTGAAAACCATCAATTCCCGGAAGCATAACATCCAGAAGAACAACATCTGGATTTTCTAACCTTGCCTTCTCCAGACCTTCTTCCCCAGAGCTGGATTCTACAACTAAAAAATTATGCCTTTGAAAATTAATTTTTAAAAATCCTCTAATACTCTCTTCATCTTCTATTATCAATACCTTGCTCACCGTACAACCTCCTGTTAGTAATATTATTCTGTATTTCAACAAAAGGAAAGCTTGTCTTTATATTATTATATAATTTTTGTTAATACAATAAGTTACAATAGCATTACAGAGTTTATAATTTACCTATTTTCTACTATATCCGCTTAATGCCAATAACACCTGTGATGGTAGATAGAATATCCAAACTAGAAATCCTGAAACAGCTGAAATCTCAATGCTATCTATAAATAAATTCTGTGCTATGCTTGATAGAGCAACATTTATATCACAAAGTAGAAATAAAGTTATGCCAATAGAAATTAAATATTTACTATAAACTGGATAGAAATTTCCCTTAACAGTTTTCCAGCCAGTGTAAACACTATAAGATAGTATAATAGCATAAATACTTCCCAAAGTTAAAGTAACTTCACTTAAGCTGGTGTTGTTTGTTCCTTCATTAAAGCTACCTGTAAGTATCCTAGAAATTATAATAACTAATATTATTGCTAATGTTAACCAAGTTAACTTATCTTTCTTTCTTATTGCTCTCCTATGTCGTTTTATGTAGGTTATTTGTACTAAACAAAATACAAGTATACCTAAGGTATTAAAATCTAAAATCACCATAAACAAGTCAGCTACAGCAGTTAAAAAAAATGCCAATTTTAGTAATCTAGTATCTTTTTTATCATGTCCTTTACTTCCTATTAAAACAGTAAGCAGTAAACATAGTAATATTCCCACATACTTTAATACAGCTGAATACATACATCTAAAATTTGTATTGTAATCAATATAAATAAATGAACAATATATCAATATCTCTGTAATAATTATAATTCTTACTATTACAGGCTTATAAATATATATTTTTATAATAATCACTTCCTGAATATAATATTTTCTATATATTATATTCATGTGAATTATAAATTAAACTATTATGAACTACAACTCATCTTTTTAAGAAAGCATTGAGCTGTAGTTCATTTTCAGAATTAAGCTATAATATTAATATGATCCAACTTTTATTCCTTCCATATCTGGTTCCAACAATATGACCTTCCACTGATCTTCAAAACTGCTTAAAAAGCTTTTAACTTCCTTTTCAAACCTTTCTTCATCTTTAGGCTCTACCACAGCCATAAGTGTAGAACCAGAACCGCTGATAAATTCTCCTATAGCCCCTATTTCTCTAGCTTTATCTAATATTAGTTCTGCGTTTTTAATTAGAGTTTTTCTATAAGGCTGATGAATTCTATCACCAAAGCAAGTTCTAAGTTTGTCAAACTCCCCATTGTACAGAGCACTTATCAGCATAGCAGACCTTGATATATTAAAAACACAGTCTTCCTTTAAATAGCTCTTTGGAAGTACCCCTCTTGACATAGCTGTACTTACTTGAAAATTTGGTATCATTGCTGCAAATTTTAACTTATGAGGCAACTGTACCTTTGAATAGCTCACCTTTTCTCCTTCTTGCAGTGAAACAACCATTCCTCCTACTGCTGCAGGAACTATATTGTCAGGATGACCTTCTATTTCTGTAGCCACCTCTATTATTTTATCCATAGACATAACCTCACCCATAAGGGCATTAGCCGCAGCAACTCCTCCAACTATACAAGCAGCGCTACTTCCAAGTCCTCTACATATAGGTATATCGCATCTGGAAACATTTATATAAAACCCATCATAATTATAGTCAAACCTACTTAATGTTTTTATCATGCTAGTATATATCAAATTTTCCCTATAATCATCTTGACTTCTCTGTCCGTTATTATAAATTTCAGTTTCTCCACATTTCTCTTCAACTTCAATTTCATTATATAGCTTCAAAGCCATTCCTAAGGTATCAAAACCTGGCCCCATATTAGCAGTTGTAGCAGGTATTCTAACTTTTATCATAAATTTTTCCTCCTTCCTAATTCACAAGGTTTTTGTATACATTGAATTTTCTAGTTTAATTAAGATACATCAAATTTATTTATGAATTATTTCTTCTTCTATTACTTTAAAATCACAAGGTAATGTTACTATATCTCCTCCTGAATTCACTGCAGTATCTGGATCTTTAAGCCCGTTTCCTGTAAGTATACATACAACCTTGCTATCTCCCTTAATTCTTCCTTCCTTATAGAGCTTATATAATCCTGCTATTGATATACAAGAAGCTGGCTCAGCAAATATTCCCTCTAAGCTTGCTAACATCTTATAAGCCTTTAATATTTCCTCATCACTTATTTTGTCTATAACTCCCTTCGACTCTACTAAGGCTGATACTGCCTTTTTCCAGCTTGCAGGGTTTCCGATTCTTATTGCTGTTGCTATAGTCTCAGGATTTTCTACCACTTTATTGTTAACTATAGGAGCAGCTCCTTCTGCTTGAAAGCCTATCATTTTAGGTAAATTATCTATTTTACCTATTTCCTTATATTCCATAAAACCCTTCCAATAAGCAGTTATATTCCCCGCATTTCCCACAGGTATTGATACATAATCTGGACTTTCACCAAGCTGTTCACATAATTCAAAGGCAGCAGTTTTTTGTCCTTCTATTCTATAAGGGTTTATTGAATTTACTAGTGTTATAGGATGCTTTTCTGATATTTCCTTAACCATATTTAAGGCATCATCAAAATTTCCATCAATAGCTATTACCTTTGCCCCGTAGGCTAATGCCTGTGCTAGTTTTCCCATTGCTATTTTCTTATTTGGTATTATGACTATAGATTTTATACCAGCTTTTGCGGCATAGGCAGCGGCTGCTGCAGAAGTATTTCCTGTAGAAGCACATATTATAGCCTTTGAACCTTCTTCTACAGCTTTAGTTACTGCCATAGTCATCCCTCTGTCCTTAAAAGACCCTGTTGGATTTAATCCTTCATATTTTAAATATATTTCAAGTCCAGGCATAAGTTTTTCAATATTCTCTGCTCTAATTAATGGTGTGTTACCTTCACATAAACTAATTATTCTTGTACCTTCATTAACAGGCAAAAACTCTCTGTAATTTTCTATAAGACCCATCCATTTCATTTTTTAATCCCCCAATTTTAATTAATCTTCTAACATCATCATTTTTTTAATATTATTACAATCTATCTTTTCTCTTAAAGTTTCTATATTTCTATCTAATACGGCTTCATTTTCTGACTTTACAAAGGCTGCAACCTCATCTTCTAAACCATACATGCCTTTAGTAATAATCTTACAATAAGGAAACAGTTCAGATAAACCTGCCATAGCATCTACTCTATTCCTTGTATTTACTCTTAGAAGCCATTTATTTTCTTTTCTCCAAAGGGTATCTACCGATGCTTCGTTATAATCAAATAAAATTCCCTTCTCTTTCTTATTTTGAATAATATCCACTATATCAGAGAACACAGCACTAGCAGTAGGAAACATTCCTGCTCCCTTACCTGTGAATACTACATCCCCAACTGCATCTCCATCTATTAAAATAGCATTATACTCATTTTCAATTCTACCTAGGGTAGAATTCTTTCTTACCATGACCGGAGAAACAGAAGCATATATACTATTATCCTGATATTCCCCAATTGCCAGTAATTTAATTTCAAAACCTTCACCTTGGGCATATTGAAAATCCACAGTATCAATATCAGTTATCCCATTGATTTTAATGTTTTTCCAGTTAACCTTCTCTTCAAAGGCCATAGTGGAAAGTATTGATAACTTTCTGGCTGCATCATAGCCCATTACATCACTTTCTGGATTCGCCTCAGCAAAACCCATATCTTGTGCAAGTTTTAGTGCCTCTTCATAGCTCATATTTTCCTTGCTCATTTTTGATAATATAAAATTTGTTGTTCCATTAAGAATAGCCTTAATACCTTTTATGTTATTTCCTACAAGACACTCGCTTAAGGATTTTAGAATAGGTATTCCTCCTCCTACGCTGGCTTCAAATCTTAGTACAACTCCATTTTTGTTTGCTATATCTAAAAGTTCTCCTCCATGCTCTGCTATTAAATCCTTATTTGCTGTAACCACATGTTTCTTTAACTGCAATGCTCTTTTAACATATTCATAAGCTGGGTTTACTCCCCCCATAGCCTCAACTACTATATCTACATTTCCTCTAAATATATCCTCAATATCCTTTGTTAGGATATTTATATTGTCGCTTTCTTTGTGTTTCTCTAAATTCCTAACTAATACGTTAGATAGGATTAATTCATCCTTAATATTTTTTCTCAATCTATTTTTATTTTTTAATATAAGTTCAGCTACCCCACTACCTACAGTGCCATAGCCAAGCATAGCTATACAAGTCATCTCTATCCCTCCTATTTTTAAATAATTTCATTAAAATACTACTGGTGGTTATGGTTTTCATGATTATTCCTCCCTTAATTTTTAATTTTTTCAATATATTGTATATTTGTAAAAAAATAAAACCCATCCCAAAAATGGGACGAGTTATGATCGCGGTTCCACCCAAATTATAGCTATAAAATTAAAATTAAGTTTTTAATCACCTAATTTTAATTAACGACAAAAGTTAAGCTATCACTTTAAACTGTTAACGCCAGAAAGCGAAGGATGCCTACTAAAATTCAGCATTTAGCTCAGAGGTGGTTTTCAATAGTTCTTAAACAAGAAATCTTTCAGCCAATGGATTTCCATCTCTGTGATTAGAATACTATTTACTCTTCCTCATCATTGCATTTATTTGTATTATATTTTTAAAAAAACAAAAAACTCCCCTCAATTTTGAGGCGAGCATACATCGCGGTTCCACTCAAATTAATAGTATAAATAAATCTCTGATTTAAACATCGGTATTTAAAACTATCATCTCTAAACCATTAACGCTGGCTACGGACATACCTACTAATTTCAGTACTCAACTCTAAGGTGGTTTTCAATAATTCTTGAACAAGAAACCTTTCAGCGAATCAGTTTCTCTCTCTTTGAACAGTAATATATTTACTCGTCCTTGTCATTGCTTTTTTAATATTATTTTATATCATTGTATTCTGAAAATTCAACAATGTCAATAGGTAAATATGAAATAGTTATCTATATTTACATTTTCTTAACAAATTAATAATTTTATATTATAGAATTATTATGCTAATCCTATTTAGAAACTATTCATTGATTTTATATTTGTTTGGCTTATTTAAAAGAAATTTTATTAATTTATAGTTTGCCTAAAAACTTAAGATTAATATAATCAAAGATTTCTTGTTTCTTTTTAACTAAAGCAGCAGATTTTTTGTCATTAATGTTTACTTTAAGTAATATATACTGAGCCAGAAAAGATTCAAAAGGAAGCCACCCTACATGAGTAGTAGGAACTATATACCTATTCGCGCCCTTCATTTCCTTAAAAAGCATAGTCCTACTTTTTAAAGGCAGTGTTTCATCAAACAAAGCATCTATAAAGGTAACCTTGGACTTATCCAGTAAATGGGCATAGGAAATAGGATCTATTCTAAATAAAGGATGTATGAATTTATTTCCTATTATTTCTGATAGATTCATCTCTTTAACTATAGGAAATTGTTCCTTATATATGTTATACAACCTTGCTTTATCCTGCAAATAATACTCACTATTTAATCCCTTCTCAAAAAGTCTCCTAGCAAAAGCAGTTACATGGGATTCGTGTAATATTTTTGGGATATATCCTCCTGTAGTCATGAATATTGTCTGCTCTATTCTTTTGTCAATGGATGCTAATATTGATGAAATCATACCTCCCAAACAATAGCCTACTACACAATTATTTTCATTCCAAATTTTCTGCTGTTGTAATAAATCTATAGTAGTCCTAACATCAACTACTGCATGCTCCCAAAATTGATACATAAGCTTAATATCCGGCCATATATAGCTCCGCCCACTTACTGACTTATCCTCTACACGAGTGTAGTTACCAGGTAGAATAATAATAGTTGAGTTAACTCCAACGGAAGCAAGATGAGTTCCAAGCCAAAGCATAAATTTAATATTTCTGCTCCCAAGACCATGAAGAATAAGCACCGAAGCTCTAGTTCCCCCTCTTGGAGTAAAATTATACAATTCAACATTTTCAGTTCCAGGAGCTGGATTTCTGTATAAAGTTTTATATCTTATATAGCTGCATTTATAAAAAGTTCCTTTCAAAATATGTCCTTGAATAAAATCTATAGTTTTCTTATTATAAGAAAAGTCAATTATCACTTTTACCATATCCCTCCAATTGCTTCCTTATTATTTATATGTTACTAAATAAGTTCTATATAACCACTTTATACCTGTAATACCCTAATCCTTTATATGTTAACTTAAATTTGTTATTATATATAAATAAAGGATTAAATACCGTTGCCTATAGGAATATTTAAACTATTAAAAAATAAAATATTAGAAGGTGATAAAAGTATGGAAAGGTGTTCTTGGTGCGGAACTGACCCTATTTATATAAAATATCATGATGAAGAGTGGGGTGTTCCTGTTCATGATGAAAGAAAACATTTTGAATTTTTAGTATTAGAGTCTGCCCAGGCCGGCCTTAGCTGGATAACAATTTTAAGAAAAAGGGAAAACTATAGAAAAGCTTATGATAACTTTGCCCCTGAAAAAGTTGCCTTATATTCAGAAGAAAAGATAAATGAACTACTTGAAAATCAAGGGATTATAAGAAATAGACGAAAGATTGAAGCTTCAGTTAACAATGCTCAAATGTTTCTTAAAATACAAGAAGAGTTTGGAAGCTTTGATAATTACATATGGAAGTTTGTAGATTACAATCCCATTGTTAACCATTGGGAAAGCCTATCTGAAGTCCCTGCAAGCTCTGAGTTGTCAGATAGAGTCAGCAAGGACTTAAAAAGAAGAGGTTTTAAGTTTTTAGGCTCTATTATAGTTTATTCTCACCTGCAAGCAACAGGGATTATAAATGATCACATAACAGGTTGCTTTAGACATAAACAGCTAATAGATGAAAAATAATACTTTCTTAATTAACTATTTAAAAAGCTTTCCTCCACCAAAAGAGAAGTTCCATTTAAAATTTAAGGTAATTAATGAATTGTTAGTCTTAAGTTTTAATGTTTTAGATTTAGATGGAGGAAAGTTACAAGAGTTCTCATACACCACAGTATTTTCCCCATTTTCTTCACTTATTGAAGTATAATCGTCATCCTCTACTTCTGCTTGCTTATTTACAAAACATCTTATTAGTGCATCATTTCTTATTTTTCTTGAAAAAACATATGCTGCCACCATAACTATAGTGGACCCTAAAACTAAAGTTTTTCTCATAGAATTCTCCTTTCGATTAATTCGATTAATTAGTAAGTCTTTCATAATATTTTTCCCAGATATTTATTTTTAACACACAAATAATTTATAACCTCTTCATATTTTTCAGGACAAAAGAGAAGAGGTTTATCTTCTGTACTTTATCCCAAATTATATATATCAGAAAACTCAATATTCACCTTTTCCATTATGTCCCCTCCTACAAATAAGTTCTTGCCACACTCTTCTCCTTTTGTAATATTCAATGGAATATCAATAACAAACTCGCTCCCTTCTCCCTCTTCACTTATTAAAGTTATAGTTCCTTTGTGCATTTCTACTAAAGATTTTACTATAGAGAGACCAATTCCGCTTCCTTCACATTTTCTTGTCAGTAAATTGTTAGCCTGTACAAATCTTTCAAAGATATTGCTCTGCTTATTCAACGGTATACCTATTCCGTTATCTTTTATAGATATAGTGATACCTTCATCACTATTATATATATTAATAGTAATAGCACCTCCATATTCTCTTCTATATTTTATTGAATTTGAAATTAAATTAAGCATCACCCTTTCAATCATATCTGGATCACAGGCGGTTATCTTTTCTTCTATATCCGTATCAAAAGTAATCTCCATTCCATTACCTTGTATGTAGGGTAACACTGATTCTACAGTATTTTCAACTAAACTTACTATGTCACAATTTTTTAAGTTAAATTTATAAAATCCAGCATCAATCTTAGTAATGTCTATTAAATTGTTAACCAGTCTAAGTAATCTATAGCAGTTTTGTCTTACTGTTGATATATATTTAGTTATATTATAGATATTTTCGTTTTTAATATATATATCCATAACTTGAAGTGCACTATAAATAACATTTATAGGCGTTCTAAACTCATGGGATAGATTTGCAAAAAATTCTGTTCTTAGCTTTTCAAGTTCCATTGTTTCTTTAAGCTTTCTTTCAACTTCTTTCCTCTTCTGTTTTTCAGCAATATCTTTAAACACAAAATAGCTGTAATTTAAACCACCATATCTTATATTTAATTTGGATACATCTACATACAAATAACTTCCATCCAAAGCAAGAAGCTTTAGTCCATGGTAATTCCGTTCCCCTTCTTCCTTCTGGCTTGCAATGCAAGTTTTAACAAGATCTCTATGCTCTTCTGGTACAACCTTCAATAGACATTCACCTATAAGCTCTTCTTGTGATTTTGCTTTAAAGAGACTTAAGGCACTTTTGTTAGCAAAGGTGATCTTTTCTCCCTTTTTTACTATTATGGGAACCTGTATATTTTCTACTAAGTTTTTGTATCTCTGTCTATCATCCTCTGCAATTTTCCGTGCATATTCAAGTTCCCTGTTACGTTCATTTAATCTTATATTTTTTATACTGAGTTCTGAGAATAAAAACTTAAAGGGTGCTCTTAAGGTGCTCTGTACTGCTGCTTTATATAAGAAAAAGTAAGATAAAATTAATAATAAGTGTCCAACAATATTTTGTGTACTATATTCATTTATATATAAGCTAAAAAGAACATTAGAGGCTAAAATTAATACTAAAGAATAAAATAAGTAACTATAAACCTGCTGATTAAAGTAAAATTTTGCTTTTCTCAACTTTATAATGCTGATAATGTACATTATACATATCATAAATTCACTTACCTTCTTGAATGTAGTAAGTCCGTAACCTTCTATATAGCATACTGGGAATACTCTAAAATAAAAAATGGATAAAAGTAGTATGAATGATATAGATAAAAACATGTAAAATATCACATTAATCTTTAATCTTGTTCTTATATACCTAAATGCTAATACAGCAGTTATACAACTATAATAGCTTTTAATTAAGTTAAGCTGCACAGTAAGATTATAATTACTTTGACCTATAATACTTATGCCTTGGTAAGCAGCCATCTGCATAAACTCAAATAGGAATATGAAAGCAAAAGCTACAGCCAAAAATGCAAAAAACTCATTTTTGCATATCTTATAAGTGTTTAGCGCTATAATACATACGCTCATTCCCACAATATTAGTTAGATATTCAATAAAAATATGGGTAAAAAGCCAATTTTTTATTAAAAGGTTTAAAAATATGACTAAAATAACAATAATAATAATTTTCTTATGTATAAATTTATCCAGTGTCTCACAACTATTTGTAGTATTTTTCATATGCATCCCCCCTGATGCATATAAGTTCTATACAAGTATCCGTATTCCTTTCGTAATATTTTAAATTTTGAAAATACATTATTCTTATAGAATATTTATTTGATAACAGAGCTTTTCTAATTAGATATTGATAATAAAAATCTGCCCATTTATTTAGATTATACTATTTTTTACAATATAGTATTAACCTTTTGTTATTTAAAAACATAATATGTAATGTAAGCTTTTAAAGGAGAGTATAAGAATGTATTTTTACTATAGCAATTGCCCTTATGAACCGCTTTGTCGCCAAACTTTTCAACCTGAACAGTTTAGTTTATCTCCTGGTTTAACAGGAACTCCACCTTCTATAGCTCCTCCTGGTCCTCCACCTAACTTTATACCATCTAAAATACAAGCTGTGTACGAAACTACTGGTTCAGGCACTGGATTTTTTTATGCTGTTGATACCAGTGTAATAGGTACATGTATGTTTAGATATGTCTATATATGGCTGAATATTAATACTGGATTTTGGTCATGGATTAATTATGTAGATGATACCTCTTTCGCTGGCTATAGATGGACTGGTTCTAACTGGGTACCTTTTAGGTTGAATTCAGATTTAGTTGCTGGATTTGGATGCTTCTAACGATCCTCTAGGATGTGATTTAAATTGGTTATGTCAAATAATTTTAACAGTTCTTCATTTAGATGAGGTACTCAATGCTTTCCACCTGTAGGTGGAACAATAGGTTCACTAATTTCTAAACCACCTGTTTCACCTCCACCAAACTTTACCTCTTCAAAATCATCGCCTGTTAACTACTTACAAATGACTGGTCTAGGTGTAGATTCTGCTCCTCTTAAAGCTGCTATATTTAAATACACATACCTATGGTTTAGAGATGGCGTAGAATTCTGGGCTTATATTTCTTTTATAGGCGGAGGACATACTGCTGGTTGGAGATGGGATGGTTATAACTGGCATCCCTTTGAAGTTGATATTAGAAAGATTGATAAATTTATATATTATCAATAGGCAAAGTATAAAATTTAGTTATTTTTAAAAATTTAAATTTTACACTTGCGTTTTAATAAACATTAATATATAATAATAAATATCAAAGGAAAATATTTATTAATTGATCCCCCTTAATTAATGACATATTAATTGATTAAAATAAGGATAAACTTATAAATGGATGTTTTTCTTTGTTTTCGTTGACACTCCTCCCCCTATATATACATTATAAGACCAATTTTGGAGCAGATATAGATTGACCCTATATCTGCTCCTTTTTTTACGCTTTGTATAAACATATTGAACATATTAATAAATATTAGTAATATATAATTAATCTATTACATATTTGGTGGAGGAAATTATATGAAAAATAACAAAATACGAAGAAATTTAATTATGCTCATATCCATATGCATAATAATTACAGTAAGTTTAGGCACATTCTCTTGGACTTCACTAAGCCAGATTAAAGAACAATCCAATGCTAGGTTATCATTGATTGAAAACTATCTTGAATTAGTTGATAGTTCCCGTAGTACCCAACTTCACTTTAAAAAACAGGTACAAGCTTGGAAAAACACCCTTCTTAGAGGTACAAATAAAGAATCCTTGGAAAGCAATTACAAAGAGTTTTTAAATGAAAGTGAAAAGGTTAAATCAGATCTTCAAGCACTAAAAGAACATATGAAAGAACTTAATATTGATACTAAGATAGTAGATGACTTTTCTAATAGTCACAATAAGTTAAATGAAGCTTACAATAATGCATTAAAAAGCTTTGATCCTAATACAGCTATCTAGCATATCTGTAGATACTCTAGTAAAAGGACAGGACAGAGTCCCTACAGATATGCTAGATAGCTTAGTAGAGCAAATAAAGGCTATTTCTCATAATTCCATCAAAGAAATCAATAAAAAGGCCGAGCTTCAAAATTTGCAGTTTAAAAGAATATTAATCTCTATTATAGTATTTGGAATTTTGCTTATAGTGCTACTTAGTGTTACTACAATGAAAACCTATAGGAATATTGCAATATTTATCTCTCAAATGTCTTCTTTAATTACCAAGGTAGAAGAAGGTGACCTGACAGTTCAGGGAAAAATTCACTCTAAAGACGAGTTAGGATACCTTATGAAATCTTTTAATAATTTAGTATTAAATATTAGAGATTTATTATCTAAGTCAAAAGAACTTAGTAAAGCTGTAACGTCATCTTCAGAGGATATGATGAAGTTTACAAATGAAGTTTCTAAGGCTTCTGAACAGGTTACAAATAGTATAACAAATGTTTCTAAAGGGGCTTTTAATCAAGCTGCCGCTGCTAAAGAAGGAAGCAATTCTATAAGCTTTATTACTGAAAAGCTTATAAATATAAACGAAAATATATCATACTCTGAGGAATTATCCCAAAAGGGTGAGGAAGTGGCAACATCCGGTGTTCAGATTATTAAACATCAAAGTGATACAATGTCAGAAAACCTACAAGCCTTTAGTAAAGTACTTATGTCAATGGATTCTCTTTCGCAAAAATCCCAAGAAATCGGACAAATTATCAGTACCATTGAAAGCATTACAGCTCAAACAAATTTACTGGCTTTAAACGCATCAATAGAGGCAGCTCGTGCCGGTGAACATGGAAGAGGTTTTGCAGTAGTTGCTGAAGAAATACGTAAACTGTCAGAGCAATCTAATGATGCTACGAAAAACATATATAACTTGATTAATGAAACTCAAGCTTATACACGACAGTCCTCAGAGGAAGTTCACAATATGAATAGTCTAATGGAAGAACAGAAAAAGGCTGTCTTAAGCACAATTGAAATGTTTGATAATATTAAGAAAGTGTCTACAACTATAAAGGAACATATACATGAAATTGCTACGGAAATAGAAAATATTGAGAAAGACGCTTCATTTGTAGATACCTCTATAAAAAATATAGCAGTTATATCAGATGAAAACGCCAATGAAACAGAAGAAGTTGCTGCTTCCGCAGAGGAACAGCTTTCATCTATCCAAAGCATTGAAACAGAAGCAGAAAATTTAGTAACTATCTGTGAATCTCTTGAGGAAGCCATAAATAAGTTTAAAGTGTAATTAACAATTAAGATGTCCTGTAAAACAGCATTTGTTACGGAAACGTACTTATTAACAGTAACCTAACCTCACTTATAAGAATATGATGAATTAGTAAAGACTATTTACAATACAGATTAAAAAGTGAGGTGTTTTAAATGTCTGTAAGACATTATGTATTGTTTTCAACAGATGGATTTATAAATTCACCTTCAAGTTCTAGCCTTTCTGATAACTCAACAGATAGGAAAAACCTATATGTTTTTGGCTTTGTAGGAGGGTTATTTAGGGTAGACAGTACCATAATCAATTCTAATTTAAATTGGCAAAATCCTCATAACTGGAGTGATTACCAAAACTTAAAAGGTACTGCCTCTATCCCCTCTCCATTAATATGGGGTGAAGTAGATGATGATATATTAATAACCTTAATAAACCTAGGTATGAAATACAGACCAGATCTTAGAAATTATCACACAATCCATATTCACGGAGCCCATGTATCCACTCAAATAGATGGATTCCCTGAAACCTCCTTTGGTGTGCCTGTATGGGAAAAGTTAAAGGAATGCCCTCCTGCAATCACTTACTATTACAAACCAATGGGTAGCGGCACTTGTATGTATCATTGCCAGGTTGAAGCCTCCGAACATATTCAAATGGGTATGTATGGAGCACTAATTGTGTACCCTTCCATGAAAAGCTTAAATGAAGCCGGTATAAAGAAGAATAAGTCTGGTAGATGGTGTTTTAATGGCACTGAACAAAGTCATATTCCTTTTACTGCTACTAATAGAAATTTTGCATACGAAAATGTTTCTACTTATTTCGACAAAGAATACACCATGCTTTTGTCAGATATAGACTCTACATGGCATGAAAGTGTTTTTAACAATTCATCCTTCAACGCCATAAATTACAAATCAGACTATTGGTTAATTAATGGAAGATCTTTTCCTGATACACTTTATCCCCATCCTTTAACATCAAAGGCAGGGGAAGCTAACTATGAGTCTTATGTTCATGTGAAAACAGGAGAAAAGTTTCTTCTAAGAATGATAAATATGGGGTATCAGGTAGTGCCTTGGTATGTTCATGGATGGCCTTTTCTAGTGGCTGGAAAAGATGCAGTTCTGAATAGCATTTTAAAATTGAAGTCACATTTAAATATTAAAAATACTGCAAATGAAATTGGTGAAATGGGATGCACTGTTTCTATAGCCTCAGGTCAAACCTATGATTTAATTATATCTTCAGATGACAAGAGAGAGGAATACAAAAACTATATAACAAAAGGTTTTTCTGGAGTGCCTTATTTATATAGTCAGCTTAAATCTCTATCTCAAGAAGATTCCTCAGCAATCTTTAATATTCCAACAGAGCCTTTAAAATGCCAAAAACCTACTCTTACGAATTATCTACAAATTTATTCTCAGGGCAGTAATGATGTCAATGATAAATTATTCCCTCAATTTTACCCTATGCATAATCATGATGGTTATAAAGTAACTAACAATGGTATATATCCTGGGGGACAACTTGCTTTTATTCAGGTAGATGCACCGGATAAACTTGAGGAAGTCATAAAAAATAAAAGAAAAAAAAGAGATGATTATGAATTTTTTTAACTAAATTGATAATGGACAATGAAGAAAAACTTCTTCACTGTCCATTATTTATTATCTAAAAACTTCAGTGCCCTTAACTGCATTTTCTACAAGCAGTTCAATGTCAAGAGCCTCTTCAGCCTTTCTTATACTATCAAGTCTTGGCTTTGTCTTAGGATGCTTAGGTACAAAAATAGTACAGCAATCTTCATAAGGTAAAATTGAAGTTTCGTAAGTTCCTATATCTCTAGATATATCCATTATATCTATCTTATCCATAGCAATTAAAGGTCTAAATACTGGTCTATCTGCTACATCATTACTTACTACCAGACCTTCCATAGTTTGACTTGCAACCTGCCCTACACTCTCACCAGTAGTTACAGAATTAACTTCATGAATTTCTGCTAACTTACAAGCTAATCTCATCATAAATCTTCTCATTATTATTGTTAGTTCATCTTCTCTACACTTTTCAATAATCTGCATCTGAATTTCTGTAAAAGGAACCACATATAAATTTATTCTTCCTGTATATTCCTTTAAAATATATGCTAAATCCTTAACCTTTTCTTTAGCTCTTTCACTAGTGTAAGGGTGGCTATGGAAGTATACACAATTTAGCTCTACTCCACGTCTAGCCATCATGTAACCTGCTACTGGAGAATCTATTCCTCCTGAAAGCATAAGCATCGTGCTGCCATTTGTACCATAAGGCATACCACCTACAGCCTTTATTCTCTTAGAATAAACATAGGCTCTCTCTCTTATTTCCACATTTACTATGCATTCTGGCTTGCTTACACTTACCTTTAAGTCTTCGCTGTTTCTTAAAATATAAGCTCCTACTTCTCTACTTACTTCCATAGAGTTCCCTGGAAAACTCTTATTAGCTCTATTAGTTTCTACCTTAAAAGTAGCTGGCTTAATTTCTTCTATTTCCTTAAGGGCCTGTTTTTGAATTTCCTCCATATTGGCTGCAACTTCAGTTACTATACATATTTCAGAAACTCCAAATACTCTCTTTACCCTCTTTATTCCCTCTTCAATATCCTCACATTCTAAAAACCATCTTCCTTGGTCTGAAACAAAACTATAATTTGTACCCTCTAATACTCTCTTTATGTTATCATTTAATCTTCTTTCGAACTTTCCTCTATTTAATCCTTTTAAAAATATTTCTGGTGCATATTTTATCAATAATAATTTCTTCATTTTCCAACTCTCCTTAAAAATTTCAAGGCATTTTTTAAAGCCTCTATTGTATAATCTACTTCTTCTCTAGTATTATGCTCACTAAAACTAAATCTTATTGTACCCTTAGTTTCCTCAGTTTTCAATCCTATAGCACCCAGTACATGGCTATCTTTATTACCCTTGGCAGAGCAGGCTGAACCAGTAGAAACATAAATTCCCTTTTCCTCAAGGAAGTGAAGTAAAACCTCTCCTCTTACACCAGCAAAAGAAATACTTAATACATGAGGAATGTAGCTATCACCTTCGCTATTTATCTTTACATTAGATATATCTCTAACCTTTTGTATAAAATACTTTTTTAGTTCTAGTACTCTTTCAAAATTATTTTCACGATTTTTATATATTTTTTCTGCAGCTTTAGCAAATCCTACTACTGCCGCCAAATTTTCAGTACCAGATCTAAAACTTTTTTCCTGACCGCCTCCGTATATTAAAGGTTTTGGCATTAATCCTTTTCTAACATAAGCTACCCCAACTCCCCTTGGACCATGTATCTTATGTCCACTAGCAGATAGCAAGTCTATTTTTGATTTCTGCACATCTATTTTGTATTTGCCATAGCTTTGTACTGCATCTACATGAAATTTAATTCTACTACTTTTTTCTTTTATAAGTTTACCTATGGCATCAATATCCTGTACTATGCCAGTTTCGTTATTTACATGCATGATACTTACAAGTTGTGTATCTTTATTGATACTTTTCTCTAGCTCTTGTAAGTCTATTTTTCCAGTACAATCTACTTTCAGAAAAGTAACCTGTACCCCCTCTTTTTCTAATTCTTTACATGTATTTAAAACACTAGGATGTTCAATATTGGTAGTAATTATATGAGAACCTTCTTTTATGAAGCCTCTAATTAAAAAGTTATTACTTTCACTACCTCCTGATGTAAATATTACTTCATCTCTACTACAGTTTAAAGTTTTTGATACTATATCTCTACTTTCATTCATTTTTTGTTCTGCCTTCAAGCCTAATGAATGGGCTGAAGAAGGGTTTCCATAGTAGTTTTTCATTATATCAACCATTGCTTCAATAACCTCGTCATAAGGCTTTGTAGTAGCACTGTTATCGAAATAAACCTCCATTTTTATCACTCCCTGTATTGATTTCGCATTGTAAGCTATTAATATTATTGACTTACTGTAGCATATTTATCTTAATCAGAACTTAATACTTTAAAAATATTAATAGATTTCATCATATACTTAATGGAATAAGCAGTTCTAACTGTAAAAATTCTGTAAGTTTTGTCTGAATTAATATTTATTTATACTATTATATCTCTAAAATATTATGATACCAAATTATGTGGTTTTTGTGAAGGAAAAGCTTTAATTTTATAATTAAACTTTAATTCCTCATAAATCCAACAATACTAATATAAACTGCCATTATTTAACTTGTACTTTTATCGTTTTAATTATGTTAAAACCGTAGAAAGTGTAAATACTAAAATAAGCATTTATACTAATATAAACTATCACCAGGGAGGTTTTTCCTTTGCATTATAACTTATACCACAAGAAAAAATTTACTATATATCTTTTCATAACTTTGCTTATTAGTATGTCACTTTCAAACTTTAACAGTAATACTGTTGTTTATGCTTCACAAAATTGCCTTATTACTAAGGAAAGCTATGATGAAAATGAATTAAAGACTGTGGTAGAGGATATATATAATAAGCGTTCCTCAGCCTTTGTAACTGGAGATTTGTTATCTTTGAAAGGTCTCTTTGATACTTCTGAAAAATATGGTCAATGGGCTTTAGAGCATGAGGTCAAACGTGTTAAGTATTTACACACCTGGTGTAAGGAAAGAGGTATAAAGCTTGCAAAAGTTCAATCTGACGTGAGAATCAACAAAATTCCTTCTAAAGATAGAAGATTGACAATCTCCTTAGAGGAAAGCTATAAATTTGATTATATTTATCCCGCAGATGAAACTCCAATAACTAACTCCTTTGGAGTAGGTATAAAACATACTCTCAGTCTTACGAAAAAAAATAATAAATGGCTTGTTTATAATGACTGTTATACAGACTGTTTTGAAGATGCTCTACAAGCCTATTCCGGAGATATAGCAGAAAATCTAATTCCTTCTGATGGTTTACATGCTACTTATAAACCAACCCTCGTTAGTATGCTTTTAAACTGTAGGAATGCTCAAAGTAACAAAAGGTTTTTCTATAACAGACGGCAAGCTGTTCAATATGCAGATAAGTACTGTGGCGCAGCTTGGGGAAGTGGTAATGATTTTAAATATAACAAAAAATACAAGGACTTTAACGGTATAGGGGGAGATTGCACAAACTATGCCTCTCAGGTTTTAGGTGATAAAGAAGCTGGTGCCCTTCCTATGGATTCAGCTTGGCACTGTGAATACTCTAAAGCTGGCAATAATCAAGGCACTGTTGCTTGGGTAAATGCAGATGGATTAAAAGACTACTTACGGTATAGCGGTACTGGAAGTGTGATTGGAAAAGGGACTTTTAGTGAGCTAACAGCATCTACTTTACAGTTTGCTAATGGTATAGTTCAAAGACTTCAACTGGCGGACTTAGTATGCTACGAAAAGAAGGGAACTACTGATCACTTTGCAGTAATTACTGGTTGGGACTCCCATGGATATCCTTTAGTTAACTCTCACACTACGGATAGGTATCATGTACCTTGGGATTTAGGTTGGGGAGATAACAGAATTAGATTTTTTCTCATACACATAAATGGATAAACCTATTTGCATATAAGGAGGCATGATTATGTCAAACAAAAAAAGGATTGTATCAATCATTACAGTATTACTTGCTAGTCTTATATTAATGGGCTCTTTAAACATAGCTAAGGCAGACCCAGCTTCTACAGCTAATAGTACTGAAAAAGTTGTATATTTAACTTTAGATGATGGCCCAAGTACTGTAGTAACAAATAAAATCTTAGATATTCTAAAAGAAGAAAATGTGAAAGCTACCTTTTTTGTTGTAGGTTATAAAATTGAAGGTAGAGAGGAAATAATAAAAAGAATGTTCAATGAAGGTCATAGTATTGGTCTTCATACTTACACTCACCAGTATAAGAAAATATATTCTAGTGACAATGCCTTTATTGACGAAATGGATAAAACTGCAGCAGAAATTAAACGAGTTATAGGCACTGAACCTAAGCCAATCAGGTTTCCTTCAGGAAGTAAAAATCATTTAAGTAGAAGTCTTTTAGAGAAGCTACATGCTAAAGACTATAAAATATATGACTGGAACCTAAGTGTATCCGACGGCCTAGATTATAATACCCCTGCAGATAAACTATACAGAGAGGCCACTAGTAAATGTATTAATCCGACTAAAGTATTTTTGCTGGCCCACTGCGATCAACCTAATAAAAATACATGCTTAGCTCTCCCTAAAATAATAAAACATTATAAGGATCTAGGGTATAAATTTAAGCCAATAACTGCCAGTACCCCTGAATATCATTTTAGAATATCTAAATAATTTATACCATATCAACAACTAGAGGTGTTTAAATGAAAAATCATAGATTTTTACCTATAACTATATTATTAACATTAGTGTTAATTTTTTTCACAAACATTAATGTAGGGGCTTTGAATCCTGAAGTAAGCTCCAATATTGAAAATAATACTAACCATAATATTTTAGTTGACTTAAATGATTTGAAAATGTTCCTAATAGATAAAGATACTAATGAGGTAATAAAAAGTTATCCCATAGCTGGAGGTAAACCATCTACTCCATCTCCTATTGGAACCTGGACTATTATTGGCAAAGAAGCTGACTGGGGAAAAGGCTTCGGAAGTAGATGGATGGCACTAAATGTACCTTGGGGAAAATATGGTATACATGGAACTAATAAGCCTTTAACCATTGGTGGTGCTGAGTCCTTAGGTTGCATTAGAATGTTTAATAAAGATGTAGAAGATCTGTATAAACGAGTAAGAGTAGGTACTACCGTTGTCATATATGGTGGTCCTTATGGACTTTATTCTAATCACTTTAGAAATCTGATTCCCGGTGATAGAGGTGCTGATGTATGGGAAGTTCAAAGGAGACTTAGAGATAAAGGATACTATCTTGGAAAACTTGATGGTGTTTATGGCGATGGAATGAAAGCCCAAGTAATTAGGTTTAGAAAGGATAATAAACTTACCCTTACTCATAATATCGATAAGGAACTTTATGAAAAACTTGAAATGAATGCTTTTGAATAACAAAAAGGTACCAGATGACTTCTAGGGGGCCATTTGATACCTTTAATAATTTGTATAAATACTTTTGTTATATCTAGTTGAATTTTATTTTACCGCTACCTAATTTAATGGTATTAGTTGATCTTCAGCCAGATCCCATTCATAAGCTTTTCCATAACCCTTCTCTATGTAATACCAACCAAGGGTAGCAACATGATCTCCCATGTCTTCAAAAGCATGTATTACGTAGTAATTAACTCCATTCCTTGAATCTTCATGATCAAAGCTGAATTTAGTATTTGTCCCTTTATTAGTCACATATTTAGCTGCAATTTTAACCGCTTGATCTGCTGTTACTCCTGCACTATAACCTTTGTCTTTATCTTCTGAACCTTGTTGTTTTTTACTGGAAGCTGTTGAATAATCCTCTTTCAGCTTTTTTGCCTCTTTGTTTGCGCTATCTATTTTCAATATTTCATCTAAATACTTATTGGCCTCTTCATATTTGCTGTTTTTTGCAGCTTCAGAAGCATTTTTTAAGTTTAAGGCTATAAAAGCTTTTGTACACTCATCTATTTTTTTTCGTGCATCTTCATATCTCTTTGTATCTTCTTTTACTACCTTTTTAAAGCTATCAATTGCTTTCTCATAATCTTGCTTCTTCATCTCTTTAACACCCTCTTCGTAGTATTTTTGAGATGCTAACAAACTTTTTGCTAATATTACACTGTTCTTTACATTTGAATCTTCCTTATATTCCAACGCTTCATTAAACACATCTATTGCCTTTTCATAGTTTCCTTCCTCCATGTATTTATTAGCACTGCTTATAAGTTTGTTATAAGCTTGTACCTTATAAAATTTATAACTACCAAAGGAAACCGCTACAAAGACTATTATTCCTATTAATGAGTAAATGCTTACCTGTTTAATATTTTTCTTATCCAATAATAACTCATCTCCTTTTCTTTAGTGATTAACGGATTTGCATGGGTTAACAGTTAACTATCCTTTTAAGAAAGTTAGCTAAATTCTTAAACTATTAAACTTGTATATCCTTACTTAAACATTATATCATAATATCTCTGTATCTTAGTATCTAATTCTGATATACTTATAAATCTTGATTCTCTAATGTATTCTTCTCCATGGATAAATAATATTATTGTAGGAATTGTAAAAACAGAAAACTTTCCTGATATTGCAGGAGTCTGATCCATATCCACCTTTATACTCTTTATCTTATCATATTTTTTTAGTAATTCCTCAACCTTTGGCATCAGCACTTTACAGACACTACACTCTTCTAAAGATATGTATATCAATGCTAAATTATTTTCCTTTATAAAATCATCTATGCTATCTATAGAATTTACTTCTTTCACGTCATTTCCTCCTTTTTCTATACTTTACAGAATACATACGTTATATTTTTTAACAGTACAAAAGGTGTCGAATATGTACTATACATATTCGACACCACATTAGAAAACTTTAAGCACTTGATATCTTTTTTATTTCCTTTGATAAAATTTGAAAGGATTCCTTGTCCTTATAATCTAAGGCACAATCAGCAAATACATAAAGTGCATCTAAATAAAGCTTATCTCTTTCCTTTTTACTTAAGGGATTATTTAGATAACCCATCTGATAAATTAGTAAACTTGTTATTTCTTTTCCTAGATAAACATCATCCAATGCCTTGATGTATTGCAGCATTTCTGTTTTTAGTAAAGTAAAAAACACTTTACCTTTTGAATCCTTTTCCGCTTTTTCAGAGGATATTTTTATAATATCTTTATTAAGGGAGGATATTATTATTTTGCCCTGACCCTCAATATTAAATTCAGTTTTTTTATTTTTTTCATGCTCTTTGATTTTATTGCAATACCCCATTAGAAAAGTAATGTATTCTTTAAAACTTTCCTCTGGCAAAATAAATTTATTGTTAATCAATTTACCTTCTTGTCTCTTATTAAAGCACAGATTAAATAAATTTTTTCCACTAATATTTTTTTCTGCAGAGATAACCATGCTGTCTGTTAGCCTATCCAAGGTTCTATTTGGTATTAACTTTACTCCATACTCAAATTGTTCACCTCTATCATATTTTGATAAAAGAAAGCTATTAATTTTCATAGATATCTCCCCATTTCATTAATAGCTTGTGCGATTTTAGTCGAAAAAACCCTGTTTTATATTATACAAAATTGATTATACATCCATGGAGATAACTTCAAAGGAATAGTTTAGCAGCTATCTGATTCCTCTATTATGTTAAAATTAACCTTTTCATTATTACAAAAATAATTAAATTCACAAAACTTACATTGCTTAGAGTAGAGTTCCTTATTAAAATCTTCTTCAAAATTATAATCCTTGATATTCCTAATGAGCTTTTCTATATATTCTTCGTTTTTCATATGAATATCTCTTGAATAACAAACCGTTAGTTCCTGATGTTCATAATGTGGCTGCCAAAATGTCATTTTTATATCTTCAGCCTTTACATCTATTCCAAAAATGTCCTTAGCTCTTTCCATAATAACATACATATAAACAATGGTTTGAACTCTTTTCTCCATTTCCATTTGTGTAAGTTTTCTGTTTTCTGTTTTCCAGTCCCATATTTCTATGCCGCCATCAGGCTTAATAATAACCAAGTCATATTTAGCCTGAAGCCTTATATGGTCTTTTACCATCTTTATTTCATATTCTGGAAAATACAAATAATTTTTATTAATAAGCATTTTTCTTTTAAGAGCTTCTGTCCACTTTATAACTTCTTCACTGCAGCACTCTATTCCTATTGGAATATTAGAAAAATATCTTTCACAGATTAAGTGGAAATCCAATCCAGTCTTAATGCTGTTATAAAACTCTAAATCTAGAGGAGAGTCATTTCTCCAAGCTATATCTTCCATATATTTTAGTTTAAATTTCAGTGGACATTTACTAAAAGTATTTAAGGAATTTTGACTATAGTAAAAATACTTAAGCTTCCTAATATCTAACATATCTATCCCTTCCTTGTTCTTTCACCTTCTATAAATTTCTGAAGCACCTCAAAATACTTTGAAGGTTTATCAGGGTTAAACCTTTGATTTCCGTTATGGGCTACCAAGTATAAATACTCTCTTGCTCTGGTTATAGCTACATATAAAAGTCTTATTTTTTCATTTAAGACATCTATCTTTGCCTCTAGGAAAGGATTATCATAGCCTCTTTCCCCTAAAAGCTTTTGTATTTCAGACTTTCCTAGTGCTACTGGATTTGTATACTCCTTTTTAAAGTAATAATAGTCAGACCTAAACCTAGCATTTAATAATGCTGGAAAATTATATTCTGTTAAACATAAAAGAAATACGCAATCCCACTCTAACCCTTTTGACTTATGACAGGTAGCCACCGTTACTCTTCCTGGTACAGGCTCATAACCTTGTAAGTCGTATATTATATCTGACATATGCTTAAACACAGATTTTTTGTTATCTAAGAGCTGCTCTGAAATCTCTTCTAGGGTTAAGCTTGGATTTTCTTTTATCTCGTACTTAACAAAGGAAGCCACTGCCTGAGCCATTGCCTTATCCTCTGTACTTAAATTCAATGAGGTACTTATATGTAAAATCAAGTTATCTATAGAACTTTGAGAAACACTTAACACCTTATTTATTTCTTTTATTTTTTCTGATAAATGCCTTGAAACCTTAGTATTTTCTAGATTTATATCACTTCTCACTAAACTATCTACCTTATTTTTAGATATAAATTCTAATATCTCTTCTTTCTCTTCACTATTGTCATCAATAAGTACATCTATTAATGACATAAACTTATGTATGTTATCAGGCTCTCCTAGGAAGCGCAGCATATTACCTAAAACCTTAGTAACTCTAATTCGCTTTTCTGCAGTATTGGAAAGCTCGTCACATTCTATATTAAGTCTTCTAAGATCCCCTGCTATTTCAGTTACATGATTATTATAAGGGACAAGTACCCCTATGGTTTTCTCTGGACACCTACTCTTAAAATCAATTATCTTTTTTATGGTATCCTTCTTTACCTCATCCCATGAATCTAGGTAATAGGCTTGAATTCCATATTCCTCTAGCTGAGGATTTTTAAAATCTTCAAGTCCTGTTACAAGTCTTAGCTTTTGTTCTGCTAATGCTTCCCTGCATCTTTGAACTGGATGATTAGATCTAGCATACTCCACTAAAAAATTTGCTAAGTCGATAATCTCCTTGGAACTTCTCCCTGCCATATTCATAACATGTTTTTCCTCTGCATCCTTGCAAAAATCCGCAAAAAATCTAGGATCTGAGGAAGTAAAAGTGCCCATTATACTCTGGTTAAGATCCCCTACTCTAACAAGATTTCCGCTGTTTTCTGAAATCAAGGCTAGAATCTTGCACTGAACCAAGTTAGAATCCTGGCATTCATCTTCAAATATAAATGTATATCTGCTTTGAAATTTATCTCTTAGCTTTTCATCCCTTAGAAGGGCTTTGTATGCCAACACTAATAAATCATTATAATCAAGATATCCTTCAGTTTTAAGTCTTTTAGTGTAAAGTCTATAAATTTCATAAATATGTCTTATAATACTATTATGGGAAAGGAACTCCAAATATTTTCTAAGCTTTTCCGGAGATATATCATTAAGTTTTAGTTCACTAATTAAGCAGTCTGCGATACTAAAAAAATCCTTCCACCAGTCCTGACCCTTATCTCTATAGTTTGTCGCAGCTTTGTCCGTTAAAAGAGACTTAAATATCCTCTCCCCATTATTTTTTCTCCACTCCTCAATAGCTTCATTTAGATAAAAGACCTTTCTCACATCATCTAATATTCCGAACTCCTCGTTAACCCCTACTACATCTGGTCTGTCTCTTAATATCTTCATAGCTAAACTATGAATTGTCATAACTTCATAATCATTAGTTGTAGTAATTCCTTTGTCCTTTAGCACAGAGCTTATCCTGCTTTTAAAATTGTTTACCGCACTATTCATATATGTTACAACTAAGACCTTTCCTGGCTTATGTCTTCTTTCTTCTATTATTCTAGCCGCTAGGTTAGCTACAATGAAGGTCTTGCCTGCACCTGGCACTGCTGGTACTGCCATAGTACCTCCGGTATATTCCATTATAGGTATTTGGTCATCTCTAAATGCCACTTATGTCACCTCTTTTTTAAATATTATGCATATCATCATTTTCGTTCATCATATCCATCACTAAATCTGAAAAAAGGCTTTGCTGCTCATAACCACTTACAGAATATTCACTTCCATAGAAGTACAACTCTTCACTGCATTTTCTCATAATGCATTTTATTATAGAGACTAAATTATTCTGTCTGTTTCGTTCTTCTAGTTCATTAGTGTATACCTCATTAATACTCCATGTTTTTCTAAGTACATAGCTATTAGTAAGCTCTTTAATGTTTCTTGGAGACCACATATTGCTATTTATGTCTGCCAGAATCTGAACTTTACTCTTTATATTTGAAGTTAAAAAATTATAAGGGTTAGTTATTATTACGCTATTAGCTTTTTCTGCTATTTCTTCTAATTCTCTAAGAGAATAAAAATCAGTAGCATCACTTCTAATGAAGTCTATAAACTTCTGTTCTGGGTTATCCATTTTATTAAATTGAAGTAGTATCCCTATAAACTTTTCTGCAGTTTCACTTAAATTTTTGCATACTAATATGTTATTTCTACTTCCAGGAACAGTAATCAAAAGTTCTAGATAGGCTCTTCTAAAAAGCTCATCTAGAGGAATTCCCTCCATACCAGTATATAGCCTATGCTTGTCAATCCAGTTCTTTAGGTAGTTATATCTTTTAGCATTCTCTACTCCAATTCTCTGAATAACTTTTTCTTCTAAAGGTTGAAGCATATTATTCTTTACTGCATACTTAGAAAGTATAGATGATTTTATCAAATCTAAATTTAATATGGTATTAAAAAATCTTCGGTAATCATCTATAGTAAAATTACTTTCTATCCTCTCACTACAAAGATAAGCTATTACTACTAAAGCATGAATGAAGGGATTATCTATTAGCCTGCTTTTCTTAGATGTGTTTATTACACCTATACCTATACCCCTTAATTTACTTTCTATCTCATAACTTAATATAAAATCATTGTATGGAGACATCAGTACTATTTCCTCTGGTTTTTTCCCCTTACAAATAAGCTCAACTATTTTGTCTCCTATTTTCTCTATCATCTCGCTTCTAAGCTGAGAAGATATATCAAAGGAAACCGGTATTTTGCTATCCCATCGGGACATTATATTCAAAGTTCTTTCATTAATTTTATCTGCAAAGGTTATAAATTCATCCTTGCAGCAAAAATGTTCCTCTAAATTTAAGCTGTTATCGATAAATGTCAAACCTTCTTCCACATATTTAAGATCTGCTCCATAATAACTGCAAAAACCACCATCAGGATTAGTAAAAAGATAAGCTTTATCTATACTTTCAGTTAAAGTATAGATAAACTCTATTTCTGCTGGTGAAGCTTCATCCAAGTCATCAACAATTAAGTATCTTATTTTTTTCAAAGATTGTAAGTAAATAGTATCTTTTAACAAATAATTATTATATAAGTATACACTTAAACCATAATCTACAACTCCTTGACTTAAAAACCTATTTATATATAGTTCTATAATTTCGTCCATATGGTTATAGGTTTCTTTGTCAATTCCATCTTTCACTTCTATTGAATTATATATTCTACTGCCTATTTCTTTTATATCTAACAAAGATAAAGCCGCTTTGTTTATATTTGAGACTAAATCTGATGCTATTCTACTGGAGGTGGAAGTTATGCTTGAAAGGTATCCCTTACTTCGAAAAAAATCCACTAAAATTTCCATCATGTAATTTGCTGTGTCTGCTGATACAAATTCCGGCCCAACTCTACTTTTCTTTATTTTAGAGCAACTTTTCTCTACTATTGGCCAATACTTTATTAGCTCTTTTCTTATAAAACCCTGATATGTGAATATCTTTGTTTCCGAGGAAGTTCTCAAGGATAACTCTCTCTTCCAGGTTAATCCTTGATATCTATTCATTATAAATACTAGTATCTGATCAGTGTTTACATTTTCCTTTTCTACTAGATACTTATACTTTTTTATAGCCAATGTTGTCTTACCACTAGCTGACTTTCCATTAATTAATATGCATTTTTCTGTATTTTTATCGTTTATTATTTTATTCTCTACTTCTAAGTACCTTATTCTAATCACCTCAATTACAAAGTGTTCTATAGTTTTATTTTAACACATAACCTATTTCCTCTGTTAATGGTGTTTTTCACCACTTAAAAACTATCTTATTATATAATAATACTTTATCAACCTAATTCTAAGTTATATACAATAATACGTAAAAACTTTTGAAAATGCTAACTCCAACTCAGCCTTCAAAGAAAGCATTGAGTTGGAGTTAGTTTTAAAAGCCGAGCCAAAACTAGGTTTTCCTTTCTTAGGAAAGTTTTTAAGTAACATACTTTCATTAAGTATGTCAGTATTTAATGCTCTAAAGCTTTACTATATACTATTTTACTCTTACCTTTAATGACTTGTTATCCCTTGCCCTCTGCACTGCCAATATCCCATCAAGATGATCATACTCATGCTGTATAAGCTCTGACATTCCGCCTTCAAACTCTCTTACTTCTAACTCCCAGTTTAAATTTCTAGATTCAACTCTACATCTTTTATATCTCATCACATCTACTAATATCTCTGGAAAGGACATACAATCGTCTAATACTTCCATCTTCTCATCATCTTCAAAAATCAATACAGGGTTAATATACACGGTAGGTTTTCCATCTATATAAGTATATATAAGCCTTTTCTTTACTCCTATTTGAGGAGCAGCTATCGCCCTTCCCCATCCATGAGTTTTTTGAAAGCCTATGATAGTATCCTGTAAATCCTGAATTACTGATTTAATATAATCCAGCTCCTCAAACTTACATTCTTCTGAAATATGATACAACTCCTTGTTGCCTAATAAAAGAATTTCTTTTATCGCCATAGTTTCATCCTCCTTAATATATTTACATTTTAAATTTGTTTACCTTGTCCATCATATCCTTAGTCATGTCTAAAAGCTCTCCTGCTGTATCTGCCACCTCGTTAGAAGAACTACTCATTTCTCTTGATGCTGCAGCAATTTCTCTTGAGGAAGCTGCTGTTTCCTCGGAAATTGCTGAAGATGCTTCTATTTTTTCTAAAATAGTATTTTTCTCCCCGCTTATATTTAAAGCGGACATGTTAACTGCTTCTATTCTAGGAGTAATTCCATCTACAGCTTGAATTATTGTTTTAAAAGAATCTATATTCTTCTTAATAATGAGAATCTCATTATTTAACTCTTCGCTCATACCTTTTGTATTATAAAGAATTTTTTCTGTTTCATTTGATATTCCATCTATAAGTTTATTTATATCCTCTGATGACACCTTGCTCTGATCTGCTAAGTTTCTTATTTCCTGGGCAACTACGGCAAACCCTCTCCCTGCTTCTCCAGCTCTGGCAGCCTCTATGGCAGCATTTAAAGCTAAAAGGTTTGTCTGATCTGCAATATCATTTATTACCTTTGTTATTTCATCAATTTTATCTATATCTTTTACAAGTATATTTATTTTTACAGAAAACTCTTTAAAAGAAGCACTAATCTCTGTTATAGATTGTATTAAAGTTTCCAATTTATTATTGCTTTTATTAGCCATGTAATTAACATCTTTGGCGGTAACATCTATTTCTTTAATAGCTTGTACCATTTCATCTAGATTCTCTCCAAATTTATTTAGTACTGTTGTAATTGATGTTAAATCTTCCGCCTGCTCTTCAGTAAAATCTGCTACTGTAGAAACTTCTTTAGACACATTTTCAGAAATAACAGACATTTCTTCGGAAATAGAATTTAAATCTTTGGATTTATTATTTATGTTCTCAGAAAGGTTTTTAACATCAATTATCATTTGCATAAAGGATTGATGCATTCTCTGTGCAGCCCGAGACAAATCTCCTATTTCATCATTTCTTTTTACATATTCCTTAGACACTTCTACAGATAAATCTCCCTTAGATATAATTCCAAAGTAACTCACTGCGCTATGAAGAGGGTCTGTTATACTTTTTGTAACTTTAACAACAAATAAAAAGGCAAAGAAAACTACTGTTAAAGTAATTAGTCCAATCATACTCATTAATTTTACAACCTGTTCATTAATCTTACTTTTCTCTACCCCTAAAAAAAACATTCCTATGTTTTTTCCTTCCCTATCCTTTATAGGAACATATTTTACTTCATAAGGTGTGTTTAAAATATTTGCAGTACCTACATATTCCTCCCCTTTATTTAATACTTTGTCCACAACCTCCGCTGAAGCCTTGGTTCCAGTAGCTCTTTTTCCTGAATTAATGATAGTTGTAGAGATTCTTGTATCATTTAAAAATATAGTAATTTCGTCACCAGTATCTTCTTTTATTTTATCTACAAACTCATGGTTGTCATTTACTAAATACTGGCCTTTGTAAAGTTTATCTCCATCTATTGTCCAATATCCACTATTAACTTTATCCATCAAAGTTAAGGCTAATTTACTATTTGAATTTAACTGTTTATCAAGATTGTTTTTAGTAAGAATATTCACTTGATAAAATGTAACTGTTAAAATAGATATACTTAGAATTGCTAATACAAAGGTTATCATTAAAAACAACTTTCCTCTAATTTTAAGTCTTCTCACTTAAATTCCTCCTTATATTTACGTATAAAAACTATCATTTTTAAGGCAAATACTTTTAAATTATTAGTATTTTAACGATACATATAAACTAATACATACTTTACAAATATTTCAAATAGGACTTATTACTAATTCTAATATATAATTGCATTTTTTTCAACTTAGTATGGATAACCATACTATATCTATAAATCTTAAAGATATTGTGGATAATAAAAATAAACTCCTGCTTTTATAATTATCAAACAGTTATAAAAGACAAGAGTTGTTTATCTCAATTTATAAAAAAATTCTAATATATCTTCATCTAAGTGCAGTTTTTCCTTTTTAAGAACTAAATTATAATATTCAATAAGGGGAATTGTTGTTGACTCATAAAGAATATGATGCATTTTTAGCCTACCGTCTTCATCCGTATTGTACATTTCTTTTATTATAACATCTTTAAGACTTGATTTTTTTATTCTCCATGAAGAGTTATTATTAGTCTTGCTCTTGGGATTCTTATACCTATGTTTAATAAAATTATCATAATCCTTTATGTACTTAATACCTTCCTTCGTGAATATGACCAGTCTAGTACCAGTATACTCTCCAGTGTCAAAATTATATTGTCTTATAATATGAATATGCTCCCTTCTCCTATTAGAATAAGTCCTTTTTATATTCATATTTAGCTCTCCCTATTAATATATATCTTTAATTCTTCTATTCTTTTTTCACTTATCTTCTCAATCTTAAACACCAAGTTCTCATATTCTACAGTGTGTTCTTCGTCATCCCTTGGAATACTTCCTAAAAGATCAACTACGAATCCACCAATAGTATCTGAGTTATCTGACTCCAATTCCAAGTGTAATAACTCATTTACTTCATCTATTGAAAGTAGCCCATTTACTATGTAGGTATCTGCATCTATCTTTTTAACTAGCTGCTCATACTCATCATATTCATCGAATATGTTTCCCATAACCTCCTCCACTAAATCTTCTATGGTCACAATACCTGAAAACCCGCCATATTCATCTATGAGAATTGCCATAGGATTTTTTGTATTCTGTAACTCTTTAAATAAGATATCTATATTTTTGTTCTCCGGTACAAAGTACGGTGGTCTTAGCAACGCTCTTATATCTACCTTATCATTACAATCTTTTAGTATAGTACTAAACAAGTCTTTTATATATAGTATTCCGATTATATTATCTATGTCTTCTTCATATACAGGTACCCTAGAATATTTCTCTTCTAATACCTTTTCAATAACTATATTACTAGGAGTATCTATATCTATAGTAAATACATCTGGTCTGGCTTTCATTACTTCTTTAGCTAAGGTATCATCAAATTCAAATATACCATTAATCATTTCCTTTTCTGTTTCATTGAAAAGACCATTTTCCTGGCCAACTTCTATCATTGATCTTATCTCTTCTTCAGATACTTTTTCTTCTAGATTTTCCAGGTTCATGCCACTAAGTCTAATTAAAATATTAGTAGAGTTTGAAAGCAGCCTTACGAAGGGTTTAGCTATCTTTGAAATATATAAAATAGGTCTTACAGAAGCCATAGCAATTGTCTCAGATTTTTGTAAAGCCACTCTTTTAGGAAATAACTCACCAAAAACTAATGTAATATAGGCTAATATTATGGTAACTATAATTACAGAGATTCTTTCAGTATAAGGTATGTTGAACCTCATAAGAAACTGTGAAAAACTTTTTGACACAGATGTAGCCGCAGAAGCACTAGCGAAAAAACCAGCAAGAGTAATCCCAACCTGTATTGTTGAAAGAAACTTACTTGGCTCTTTTAATAATTTTAATATTAGCTGTGCCTTTTCATTTCCTTCCTCCGAGAGATGATTTATTCTATTTTTATTTAGTGAAACTATAGCCATTTCAGCAGCTGAAAAAAATGCATTTATAAGAGTTAAAATTAATATCAAAAGTAATTCCGGAATTATACTTGTAGTTGAGTTATCCACCATAGCTGCCTCCTTCGAAATAAAATACAACCTTCCTTTAGAAAATACCTAAACGAGAGAATAGGAATTCCTTATTATATTTTTACAATTAAGCATTATTAATATTCTATTAAAGTAATAAAACATGAATTGGCATTTAACACTGAGGAAAGGACTACTTACCAATAATTTTTACATTGTTTTTCAATACATGTAAAAAAAAATCGATGACATATATCATCGATTTTTCACTGTAATTTAAATGAGATAGTTAGGCTAAACACATATTTTAATACAGTTTTATTTTACCAGTAACATACTTCATCCCTAATACATCTATCTATTCAGCATCAAAATCAATAAAGTAATTTCTCTCTGATGTATGTATCGTGAGGGTTGCTAAATTAATATTGTCCTCTAAAATATCCACTCTGTATTCGAACATGATATCATCATTTTGCTTCTTCATGAATAAGTAACTTCCTTCTTCTTGATCCTCGGCCTCATCACTTATTTCAGCGTAGATTTCTTCGCCACTGACTTCCCCAGGATATCCTGACTTTCTTATCTTTTCCTCTATTGCTTTAAAAAACTTTTCCATTTTTTCACTCTCTTTCTTTTTTTAAATACCTATTTCTTTTCAAATCAAGTATATACTATGTTTCTAAATAACAGCAGCCCTAATCATTATTAATTAATGATCAGAGGAAAACTTCACTTATCAAACTCACATGGTTCTTAGTAACCTCTAGGCTAATAATTACTTCATATTTTAATTATTCAATTAGATTATTATACCTTCAAAATGATCCATTTCATGTTGAATTATTTGTGCTATAAATCCAGTAAACACTTGCTTTTGTTTCTTAAAATTTCTATCAAGATACTCCACTTCTATCTTTTCATATCTCTTTGTTTTTCTAAAGCCAATTAAAGATAAACAACTCTCTTCAGTTTCATAAATCTTTTCTTTATTTAATATAACTGGATTTATCATAGGCACAATAAGGTTGCCTACAGCAAATACTAATATACGCTTCTTTACTCCAATCATATTACCAGCTAATCCAACACAATTCTCAAGGTTTGCTCTTAATGTATCTATTAAATCATCAATTACTACTATATCATTTTTAGTTGCATCTTCTGATTTTTGTCCTAAAAACAATATATCTTTTATAATTGGTTTTATCATAATTTATACCTCTTTTTCAGTTATATTTTTTACAAATTGTTTATGATGATACATTGCACTGTACTAAATTTATGTTTAACTCAATGATAAATTACTATTTATAGTTAACTCATAGTTTTTTATGAATATGATACTTATTTAATCCATCATGGCTACTACTTAATTATACCATTAAATTCAAAGTGAAAATATTTATTCTTTTTCATAAATGTACACTTTGAATTACATTTCAATCCTTTTTATATTCTTTTGGTGAGTTATATCCTAAGGTTGAATGTAACCTCTTTGCATTATAGAATATCTCTATATATTCAACAATAACCATTCTAGCTTCAGCTCTAGTTTTAAATTTGTGTCCATATAGCCTGTCCTTTTTTAACGATGTAAAAAACGTCTCGGCGCAGGCATTATCATAGCAGCAGCCTTTGGCACTCATACTTTGTAGAAATCCTTTTTTCCTTAATAAATCTTGGTAGTCATACGAAGCATACTGTACTCCTCTATCTGAGTGAAAGATTAGTCCACCCTTCGGATTTTCTTTATCCACAGCAGCGTAAAGCGCATCTATAACAAGTTTCCTAGTCATAGTGGAACCCATTGACCATACAACAACTTCCCTATTAAACAAATCCACGACAGTGGCTAGATAAAGCCAACCCTCATCTGTACTTATATAAGTTATGTCTCCTACATAGACTTTATTTGGAACTTCAACTTTAAAGTTTTGTTCTAATAAATTTGGAGCCACATTAAAATTATGATCCGAATAGGTCGTTGCTTTATATTTTCTTTTTAAATTACTAGATATATTATTTTCTTTCATCAGTTTTGAAACTCTATTTTTTCCACAGGTTACCCCGTCTTTCCTAAGCTGCGCTGTAATCCTTCTAGCACCATAAGTTTCGCCCGATTGCCTGTGTACTCTTTTTATCTCAATAGCAAGCAAAGCATTATCTTTTTTTCTTTTAGCCATAGGTCTTTTTAACTAAGCGTAGTAAGAGCTCCTCTTAATATCTAGCACCTCACACATCTTCTCCACGTGAAATTCGGAGCTATTGTCGTAGATGAATTTATATTTTATTTCTCGGGCTTTGTGAAGATGCGTATAGCTTTTTTTAATATGGCATTCTCCTCCTCTAAATCGGCCATTTTCTTTCTAAGTAATCTTAATTCCTCATCCTCTGGTCGTAGCTTTCCCTTACCAGGAAATGCGTCATTCCCATGTGCTCCATATTCCTTTACCCATCTTCTAACCGCTGCTTCGCTAACACCGATTTCCCTTGCTACATGAGTTACCTTTCTACCTTGCTCTGTAATTAATTTTATTATTTCTTTTTTATATTCTAAAGAAAACTCTCTTCTTTTACCCATTTGTTAGCCGCATCCTTCCCTATGTGCTTATTATACAGTCTTTTCTATGTGTCTATCAAATTGGGGATACTCCAGTATAGCTTGGAATGAGATTAAAAATTTCACTCATGGATACATGCTTATCGATGAATACATAAAATTTTATAACGAAGAAAGAATACATGGAAGTTTGAATTATATGAGTGCAAATGAATTTATAAAAAAATCTATGAATTAGTTATCATTTGTTAGAAAATGTCCAGAATATGGGGGCCGATCTGAAAATTTTCTTTTATCGAGTCTTAACGAAACTTATAAAATCAATCTCACTATCGTGAAATACTATTCATCAAGTATCAAAAAGAAGGTACTATAATTTATTTATGTTACTGATGATACGCATATTTCAATTAATGTAGAAAAACTATTACAACCTACTTTCCAAATTATAAAATAAATGAATAAAATTGCTTATATCATTATTTGTAGCCACTTGTTGATATAGGGATAACAGTTATAAAAGGTTACAGTGTAGAAACTTACCTATCTATTTGTAATTCTAAATTCGTAGTTCTTTATTTATATAGTACTTTTGAAGATATGCAATTTCTCACTAAAAGTATTGACATGTCTTTAGGTTTTACAGAAAACTTAGTTATATGCTGCTTCTATGCATATACTAAAGTTAATAACAGCAAAAATATGAGGAATTTTAAGCTTCCATCAAGCTTGTCCAATATATTACTAACTGGCTTTATAATTAATATCCAAAAAATATCATTCTCTTCTTTATACTCTGGTCTTTTAGTCCAATCCTTATAAATAAATACTCCAGTATCTATGATAATATACGTTAACAATGCTTCTTTAATGGGTTTTCCTAAAAATTGCAAAGCTATAATATCATTGTTGTCTAAAATGCTTTTTGTTGTTATTAATTTGTTTTTTAATTCATTATTTAATCCAAACTCTGATGAAACATTGAAAATTATATAAGTTATAGCTGAAAAAATGTAAGATAGTATTCTACTGTGTTCTATGGAAAAAAACTCCTTTTGCCTATTAATGTCATGTTCATATTTAATTCTAAGAATATACTTTTCAATAAGACTTATAAATTTAAAATACTTTGTGTTAATTCTATCTATATTATAAAAAATTAACGTTACGAAAATTATTGACCATAAATAACATGCCGATTGATAACTAATATATATATTCAATACCTCGCCAAAATTTCTTACTATATAAAATAAGCAAAGTGAAATACTAGAAGTTATTTTCGTACCATTAAATATGAATCTACCTTCATAAATTCTATAACTAATTATAGGTATAAATACTATACAAATGTATACGACCATTATTGTATATACTTCACCCATTAATGTAATTATAATACAAAAATTACCTTTTATTTTATTCTTCAATGCCAAAATCCACGTTATTCCGAGAAGAACTATACATATAATTAATATAACTCTAAAAATAAAAATTTTTACATAAATAAATGCGAAAATTAATATGCTAGCAGGTACAAAACATACTAGGTTAATAAGGCTTTTACTTTTATTTTGTTCTGTTGCAATATCTTTAACCTTTGTACTACACGTATCTTCTTTTTGCATAACATCATGTCTAATTTTATCGGAATTGTTTTCTTCAGAATTATTAGTATTTTTTCCATTTGGCACATTAGGGCTTTCTTCGTATTCTTTGTTATTTGTGCTTATTACTGATTGATTATACATAATAGCTTTTCTAGCTTCTTTAGATCTTCTATTTTCTTTTTCTCCTCTAGTCTCGTTTTTAGTCTTTTTACCTTGTTTTTTCATTTACTCTCCTTGTTCCATCTAATCAGTTTAACTACAGTAAAATTAATATTTTTATAAATCCACTTAAATTTTATTAATGCTACTTTTCAAAATAATTCTACTACAAACTAATATAGATTTAATTAATAATGTTGGGTTTTTCCACATCATTTTAATTTTAATAATAGGCCTGAATTCTTATTTATAAACTCGTGCAGCTGTATGAACATAGGAATACAGTTTTTAGCATTCATATCCCTAGTACCAATCTGTAAAAAACCTGATTGACTTTTTACTGTTTCCTCTAAAAATTCAACAGCAAACTTATCTATTTCCCTGGATTTAACTATATTTTCATCAATTTTATAGTTTCTGACTTTTTCGGCATCTTTATTATGTAATTCAATATTTCTTATATTTTCTCCCCCATCAAATTTTGTGTTCAAGAACTGAACGCAAAATCTGTAATCATCCTCATCAATAATTCCATTTTCTCTTAGCTCAGTTAATAACTCGCCACCATATTTTTTCTCATATTTTTCAAGTAGGCTGTGATAGTTATCTATGCCTTTAGACATTTGTTTAGCTATATTCATTTGAATTAATAATTCTTCCACAAATACGGATATTACTTTCATGATAAAGTTATCCAGCCCAAGTTCTATCATTATACTAATTTCATTGAATTTTTCAATAATAAAAAATGGAACTCTTTGATCTAGTTTATAATCCATTATTAATTTTCTGGACTCTATGATTCCTTTTCTATTCTTAACTACTTCCTCAACGAATTTTTCGTAGTGTTTACTCATATTATCACCTCAATAAAATTAATAAAAACTTGATATATTCAAAATACTTTTCAGTAGATTTCTAATTCACAATATAAATTTGTATTTCCATCAACTTTACTGTCCTGGTCAAATGTGTATGCCTTTAAAATTCAATTACCATCTTTAAATTAAATCTGATTTTAATACTAATTCCGGTACCCCTAGGAATTGACATGGTCAAGCAAAATTGTAACACTTAGTTCGATTAATTTTACAAATACCTCTTTTCAAAGGGCGTAAGCCCACCTAATGAGCTATGTGGTCTTTTATGATGATAATATCTAAATACATAA
>NZ_JAODOO010000012.1 GCF_025398335.1 Clostridium sp. CX1 | reverse complement strand
GAGGCACATCGCAGATTCAATAAACAGCGTAATAAGTTAACTAATAGATATCTTAACGGGTTCACCTTGTTTGGCTCTGATGAATGTATTTTCAGATGGCTCTTGCTACCGGAGGCATTTACTGGTGAGCAGTTTGAAAAATTAGCCTATAATGCTGGGGTAAGTGTTTATGCATCGGAACGTTTCGCAGTTGGAAATATAAAACCACCTAGTGCAGTAAGGCTAGCTGTTACAGCTCCATCTAGCGATGAAGAATTGAAAAAGGCACTTAAGATTCTAAAAGGAATATTATCAAATCCCTAATTACAGCATACATAGAAAACAAAATTGAGTTCCACACAATTATATTATTGAGTGCAATTATTTTTTTTGTTAACATATAGTCAGATGATAGTAATGGATTGAAGGTATAGATTTGAAACAAATAAGTACCAAAAATACACCAGCAGCTATCGAAACTTATTGCCAGGCATGTCTAGCTGGGTATTATATGTTTACATTAGGATTTGGAAAATTAGAGGAGGGAAATTAAATTATGAGACAATATGTAGTGGATGCATTTACTGACAAAGTATTTGGTGGAAATCCAGCAGCAGTTTGTGTGATGGACAAATACCTTGATGATGAAACTATGTTAAAGATTACTATGGAAAATAACTTATCTGAAACTGCCTTTGCAGTAAAGGAGGGTGAAAATTACAAGCTTAGATGGTTTACTCCTGGAGGTGAAATAGACCTTTGCGGGCATGCGACCTTGGCCACGGCATATATAATAACAAGATTTGTAGAACCAAATTTAAAGGAGGTTCGTTTCGAAACTTTAAGTGGCATTTTGACAGTTAATAAAAATGATGAACTTTTAGAAATGGACTTTCCAGCATATGATTTAAAAAAAGTGGAAGTAACGGATGCCATGGCTGAGGTAATTGGTGTACGCCCTCTTGAGGCATGGATGGCTAGAGACCTTCTTTGCCTATTGGAAAATGAAGAAGATGTTTTAAACATGAATCCTAATATGGAAAAAATTAAGGAATTGGATGGTTTGCTTTTACATGTTACAGCAAAAGGAAAAAACTTTGATTGTGTATCACGTTCATTTGCTCCTAAACTGAATGTGCCGGAGGATCCGGTTTGCGGATCAGGCCACTGCCATATAGTTCCCTTTTGGGCAAACAAGATAGGAAACAACAATATTATTGCATATCAGGCTTCAAGAAGAGGTGGAACCTTGTATTGCAAAGTTGAGGGCAACCGCATTAAAATGAGTGGAAAAGCGGCACTGTATTCTATAGCAGACATCAATTTCTAGTAAAACTTTTATGCAAAGCTAGGTACTTTATAATAGTGTCAAATCAACACCATAATTTATTATTACTTAGTATAGGTGACACAAGCATAAGAAAGTATTACAGGGTATTTTTTGCCTGTTAATGGTAAAACTACGATAGTTGAGTATTAGTAATTAAGAGACGTATAGTGAAAGCCAGCACCATTTAGGTGCTGGAAATGTCCATATGGAATTTAATTAATCCAAAATACTATTTTCCAACCTGGAAACCATATTTAAGAGGATCATCGTTGTCGATAATATAGGTAGATACGCCTGTTAAATAAGCACTGCCTGTAATCTGTGGAATTACTGCAGGAAACTCACCGGCTTTTGTTTCTTCTTTGATAACGCCCTTAAATGTTGTTCCTATAAAACTTTCATATACAAATGGTTCACCAATTCCAATTTTACCTCTTCTATAAAGAGTTGCTAATTTTGCACTTGTACCAGTTCCGCATGGAGAGCGGTCTGCCATGTAATCACCGAAAATAACCACGTTCCTCATGTCACATCCAGGTGTAGAGGTTGGACAATATAATTCTGCTAAATCTACAGATGTAATATCAAGTTCAGGGTGTTGGATGTGATTTTCTTTATTTGCATTCTCAATTAATTTCATACCAAATTCTGTAAGTAAAGGAATATTTTCAGGTACTATATCAAGTCCAATCTGAGTAACATCACATAACGCAAAAAAGCTTCCACCAAAGGAAATATCATATGTAACTTCCTTACCATCTATAATTGTTTTTAAGTTTTCTTTATAGAGGAAAGCAGGAACATTTGTAAGTGTAACATTTACAACTTTTCCCCCTTTTACCTCTGCCTTTGTGCGAATTAATCCTGCAGGAGCATCAAGAACCACTTCTGTATAAGGCTCCTTTGCATCTAGGAGTCCACCTTCTATGATGGCAGTAACAGTACCAATGGTACCATGTCCACACATATTTAAATATCCACCTGTATCCATGTAGATAACACCGTAATCTGCTTCTGAGTTAATTGGTTTTGTTACTATGGAACCGAACATATCGTGATGTCCGCGTGGTTCAAACATTAAAGCTTTTCTGTACTCATCACAATGTTCTTCTAGATATTTTTTCTTTTCAATCATAGTGTTTCCTGGAATTTCAGGAAATCCTGACAATACTACACGAGTAAATTCTCCTACGGTGTGAGTATCCACAGCAGTAAAGCTTTTTTCGTAAATACTTAAATTAACATTTGGTCTTAATTCCATAAAAATACCCCCATAAGTTATAAAATAATGTTTCGTAACGTTATTTTATAACTTATTTTTAGAAAAGTCAACAGGATATAGAAAATATAAATGACAATGCTGGAAATGAGAATAGAAATATGGTATCGTATACCTAAACAAAATGAAAATATGAGGTGGAGCATGGGAAAAGAGGAAGAAAAGTATACAAAAGATGCATCCATGCCTTCTGATTTGAAGTATTTGAACAGGAAGCGTATTTTGCAAATGATAAGAAATGAACAAGTTGTATCTGTAAATGATATAAGTGAAGCTACAAGAATCAGTCGCCCAACGATAAAAAGAGCAATTCAAAGTTTTGAAGAGAAGGGGCTTTTGGTTTCGGTAGGGAAAGGATCTTCTACAAATACCGGTGGAAAACGTCCGGAATTATATACCTTTTGCTGTGAAAAGGTGATTTTGTGTATATATTTAGAAAAGAAATACATTCATTTTGCGGTTTTAAATATGAAAAATGAATGTATACGAGAAAAAGAGGTTTTATTTAATTACCAGGATACTTTCGAAAAATTTCAGCATATCTTAAAGCATAATATATATTTAATTTTAGAAGAAGCGGAAATTTCCTATGAAGACTTATATGGAATTAGCCTAGCAATAGGGGGATTTGTAGACCGTAAACTTGGAATTGTACGGTTTTGTTCGCTGGCTCCACAGTGGGGAAGGAATATTCAGATAAAAGCTTGGTTGGAAGAATTATTTCCTAAACAAGTTATTGTTGTAGAAAATCTTGTAAGAATTGCAGGAGGTTCTCTTCTTCTAGAGGAAAAATATCGTAATAAAAGAATAGTTGCCATATATACTGAGGAAGGTATTTCTGCATGCTACATAGATGGAGAAGTCCTTACTGGAAGAAATGCATTAATTGGTGAAATTGGACATATGACAATTGATTATAGTGACAAAGAAGTATGTTCCTGTGGAAGTAGAGGCTGTTTTGAGAGAATGGTCAGTGAAGATAGAATAAAAGAGAAACTAAAAGAAAATTCTAAAAAGCTATCTTGTTCCACTATGAAACAGTGGATTGAATCAGATGAACTTATACGACATTTGTTTGAGGAAGCTGATAAAGGGGACGAATTGGCAAAGGAAATTGTCAGTTATGTTGCGGAAATGTTTTCTTTGATATTAAAAAATATAGCTATTAATTTTGATCCAGAAATCATTGTAGTACAAGGAAAGTATGCTTATGCGGGGGAGTATTTTGAAAGTGAGCTTAAAGAAGCAAGAAAAAAGGCAGGATTTTTTCCAGAAGAAACAGCGTCCAAATTATACTATGATATGCGTCCACTAAGAGAATTACAAAGGTTCGGAGGCTATCATGAACTGGCAGAAATGTTTTTTGAAAATCCGCAGTTCTATGAAGGAACTACATCGGAATAGAATATTAAGTGGAAAAACCCACCACTTTCATTAAAGTATTAATCAAGAAATATACTATAGTAATTCTGAATCATTTTCATTAGAGATTACTTTGCCAACAAATAGGTAGCCTAAAAGGGCTGCCTATTTGTTTAAATGCACAAATTAATAATTTAAGGGAGTCTTATATTTTAAATTTTGAGATTAAATTTTTTAAGGAATTGGTTATAGTGTTTAGTATATTTGAACTTTCATTTAAAGTATAAACTGTTTCCTCTTGTTTTACGTTATATTCCAATATGTCGTTTATAGAGAGTTCTATCTTATTAGAAGAATCGGATATATCCTTTAAGGACTTATTTATTATGCTGCTTGCTTTTTTCTGAGTTTCTACTAAATTGCTTAGTTTTCTTGAAAACTCCTCAAAGGTACTTAAGTTATTGACTATATCATTTAAGACTAATTGAGAATTTTTTATTTTACTTAATTCCTCCATAGTATTTTTTACATCCCTATTCATAGATTTAGCTGCAGAATTAGATTCAACTATTATTTCATTTATAAGCTTTTCTATATTTCTTAAAACTCCTTCCGTTTCATTCGAAAACTTTTTAATTTCCTGCGCAACTACAGCAAAGCCTTTTCCTGATTCACCAGCTTTGCCAGCCTCTATACTTGCATTTAAGGACAACATCTTAGTTTGTTTAGATATTTTCTTTATTGACTCCAAGGTTCCTTCTATTTGCTTTGTTCTCTCTTCTAATCTATTTATGGAATCCACTGCAAATTTTACTAAATCTATAACGTTACCCAGCTCTCTTATAGAGGTTTCTGTAATATCTTTAGTAGTATTGATAGCTTTAACACTTTGTATGGTTTTGTTTACATTCTCCTCTGATAACTTATATATATTGTCCATAAAGTCATCAATTTTATGAAAACTAGCATAAATGTCATCAATGTTTTTATTTTGAAGGTTTATATCTGACTGTACACTTCTTATTTGGGATATTATATCACTACTTGTCCTAGATATGCCTACGCTGCTATTTTGTAATTCACTTACTATGCCATTTAATCTGAGAACATCCTTACTTATACTGCCTACAATAGTTCTTATAGACTTTGAGGATTCATTCATAGCGTTTATCAATATACCTATTTCATCCTTCACCTCTAAGTTAACATTATAGGTCAAATCTCCAGTAGAAAGAGCTTTTGATAACTCTACACCTTTATTAATATTTTTTAAGATACTTTTACTTATTAATATAGAAGTTAAAATCGTAAGCATAATCCCTATAAACAACCCTATTATATCTGTTAGCAACAGGGCATAAAGTTCATTGGTTATTATATCCACTGGATAAGCTATCAATAACTGCCATCCCGTAGAACTAATTTTTTCATTAAATAGGTAATATTCCTTATTTTCCATAACCACATTACTAAAATCCTCTGAGTCCTTACTAAGTTTACCGCTTAACACTGATAAAGGGTCATTGGTATCGGATATTTTTTTCTTTAGTACATATTCCTTATTAGGGTGATATATATAGGTTCCCTTTTCTGAAACTAAGAAACAAAAGGCTCCTTTTTCCAGCTTTAGTTCTTTCATTATATTTTCTATTCTATCCATATTTACATCTATTCCTGATACACCTATGAAATTTCCATCTTTATCTATCATTTTTTGTACACCAGATATAAGTTTTCTGCCAGTTGCTTCTTCATAATAAGGCTCTGTCCACTTATAGCTTTCATAACCTTGTCCTATTTTATACCAATCCTGTTCCCAATATTTAAAATCATTGATATCTGATGCTATAAAAGGAATGGCGCCTTTTTCTTTATCTCTCATGATACACTCATAAGGCAGTTCATTATCTATCCTCATTTCTGGTTTAAAGAAGGTATAGGCAGTTTCTAGGTCTTTATTACTTTTTAATATTTCTGATAAGGATTGTTGAAGATAATCCTTTACTTCTACATAATTATTCTTATCATATTTAATCCTTTCACTCATCAGGGAAATAGAGGAGCCTATACTTTGAATTTCTTTCATATTTTTATCTATGTCACTACTTATTTTTTCAGCAACAGCCCTCTCATTTGCTTGTAGTTGATCTTTAAGTTTATTCTTAGTTAGATTAAAATTCAGCATACTTGTAAATATCAAAATAACACTCATAGACAGAGAAAACCACAGAATTAATTTCCTCTTCACACTCTTCATAGGGGTAAATCCTCTCCTTTAGGTTTACTATTAAACATACCTAATATAAACTATGCTTTTTAGCTTAAAGTGTACTAATATTAAAAGTTTTTTGTATTTTAGAAAAGACTAAAAAGGCTCTTATAAAATTTAATGGCTATAGCTTCTTTTCTTAGTATAGGCAGCAATACAATATTTGCTTAAATAATTGCATAATAATATATAGGTATGTATAATTTTATATAAAAGGTATTAATAAGCAAGTATTCTAATTGGAGGTTTCGACATGGCTAGCTTATTAGAGATTGGAACTATACTGCAAAGTAACACAGGGCAAGTGCTGGTTGTAAATGGATTACTAGGTTGCGGTGGGCAAGGACAAGTCTATCAGGTAACTATAGGCAATAAAGGGTATGCCCTAAAGTGGTACTATAGCAATCAAGGAATTAAAAAACAAAGAGATATAATAGAGAAATTAATACTGACGGGGAGTCCAGATAGTAGGTTTTTATGGCCTATAGACATTGTATACTCTCCTAAGTTGCAAAGCTTTGGATATATAATGGAAGTTAAAGGAATAGAGTATAGAAGCATGTCAGAAATAGTGGAGAAAAAAGCAGAACTTACATTCAGAACTCTATGTAATGCAGCTATAAACCTAGTAGATAGTTATTTAAAACTACATTCTAGGGGACTTTGTTACAGAGATATATCTCTTGGTAATATATTTGTAAACCCAGAAAGTGGAGATATTCTCATATGCGATAATGATAACGTAGAAGTTACAGGAACCAGCGGTTGTGTATTAGGTACTCATAGATTTATGGCACCAGAAATAGTAAGGGGAGAAGCAGTTCCATCTACGGAGACAGACTTATTTTCATTAGCAACTTTGCTGTTTTACATGTTTATGTTTCACCATCCTTTAGAAGGAAAAGCCTCTGTAAATGTTGATACAAGAGATATCAATGTTGGTAGGGAGATCTATGGCTTCAAACCTTTATTTATTTGGGATGAAAATGATTTTTCAAATAGACCTGTCTTTGGATATCATATAAATGCTTTAATTTATTGGGATATATATCCTCAGTTTATAAGAGAGCTATTTATTAAAGCTTTCACGAAGGGACTTTTTGATCCTAAGTGCAGGCTTTTGGAAGTGGAATGGAGAAGGGGATTTATAAAGTTAAGAGATAGTATATTATACTGCAAAAATTGTGGGGCAGAAAACTTTTATGATGCTTTAAAAATAAAAAATGGGGAACACCATAGGTGTTGGTATTGCAAGGGCAAAATTTCTATCCCGCCAAGAATAAAGGTAAATGATAATGTGATTTTATTAAACTTAAATAGTAGAATATACTCACACCATATAAAAGAAGATTTAAATTTTAATAAGGTAATAGGAGAAGTTACAGCTAATCCTAAAAATAAAGATATATTAGGAATTAAAAATTTATCTGAAAATCCTTGGAAAGTGCTAAAGGTAAATGGAGATGAAGTTAAATTAGATAAAGATAGAACCATGATGTTAACAAGTATAAGGAAAATAGATTTTGGTTCGGAGATAGGTGAACTAAAATTATAAAGGAGGGTTAAATTGGAAAATAAAATTTTACATTTTATATGGATGTTAGACTGTTCAGGATCTATGACTGGTGAAAAGATACAGTCCTTAAATTACGCAATAAGAAATGCTCTTCCAGGTATAATTGATATTGCAGAGAAAAATAAAGATATAGAAATTTTCATGAGAATTATTAAATTTTCAGATGGAGCACAGTGGCTTACAGAAAAGCCTGTAGAGTTAGATAAATTCATATGGTCAGATTTACAGACAGGAGGGATAACAGACCTGGGGGCTGCCTTAGACATGGTTAACGAGGAACTCAGTAAATTAGATAAAAAAACTAACTTACCACCGGTTATTATATTGGTTACTGATGGACAACCTACTGATAATTATGAAGAGGGGCTACGTAAGTTGTTAAGCAGCGAAATAGGCAGTCAGTCAGTTAGGATTGCAATTGCCATAGGAGAGGATGTAGATAATGATATACTTGAAGATTTTATAGGAAATAATGATGAAAAGCCTTTGCAGGCTGGTAATTCTGATTCATTGATTAATCTTATTAAGTGGTCCTCTATAAATGCTGTGGATAAGAGCTTTCAGCAGGTAAAAGAGTATAGCTGTGATGACGACGAAATTTGGTAGTGCTAATAATTAAATTTTAAGTATAATAAGGGAAGGCAGGTGAATCCGTTATCATATATAACCTTAGTACATCGGATAAAAGGTTATATGATATGGGATAACGAAAACTATAGTGAATAGAGAACTTATAATAAAAGTGAGAGAATTGATAAACAAACAAGGAGAAGAATTATATACTAATAGTAAAAAACTAAAGGCTTACCTAAATGACTATTTTCCAAACCAATATAATAGAGAAAAAAGATTAATAGTAGATTCTATAGAACAGAAGATACCAGAAGCTATAATAAACTACTCTGATTCAGAGATAGACAGCATAATGTACAATAATTTAGTAAAAAAATTATATGATAACTTAGGAATATCACAGGAATTATCAGAGGGGACAGTACAATTTTGGTGTCAAGTTTTTGATAAAACTTATATAAAAATTAATAATATGGCTCAAAATCCTGCTAGCTACAGCCAAGGCAGTATTGGATATACCAATAGCGGTATACCTAATGTAAATGGAAGCTTTCCTTACACAAACAATGGAGCAGCAAATATGAGTAGCGGTGGATTTAATGCAATGCCTCAAAACAGCATGTATAATCAACAGGGTATACCAGCTGTTCCTGTTAACGCCAATCAGCAGTTCAATGATCAACAGACTGTGTTATTGAATAGCAATAATAATATTACAGCTCCAAAATCAGATGGCAGAAAAAAAATTATCCTAGGGGCAGCAGCTTTATTAGTAGTAGTTATTGTTGCAATAGCATTAGTTTTTAATAATACAAATAATAAAAATATAAGTGCAAATAAAAAAGAGGTAGCTACAAATGAACAAACTAAGGAAACTAGTACCACTAGTGAACCAAAGGAAGAGACTGAAAAGCAGCAACCAAACAGAACTATAACAGCTAATAATTTTATTTTTAAAGATAGCAGTCAAAATAAAATAGAATCTTACAGATTATATAATTTAACTAGTGATCAGCTTTTTATAGCTCGAAATGAAATTTTTGCAAGACACGGTTTAATATTTAAAGATAAAAAACTGCAAGCTTATTTTGAAAAACAAGCTTGGTATAAGCCAGATCCAAATGCTGTTGGAACTACGAATGATCCTATAGAAAAATATAATGTGGATCATATAAAAGATATAGAAGAAGTGAAGCTCTGCTTTAAAAATGCCCCTGCAATAAATAGGGATTATATATTATATGATAGCTATTATTATAAACTTACCACAGAGGAAATAGAGAGATTAAGTAATTTGGAAATTTTACTTGCTCGAAATGAAATTTTTGCAAGACATGGATATATTTTTGGAATACCGGAACTTAATGATTATTTCCAAACTAAACCATGGTACACTAAAGTATCAAATGATGTTAACTTAAATGAAGTGGAAGAATACAATGTACAAGCTTTAAAGGCTGTAGAAGATAAGAGAGTATACAATATGATATATAACTATACTTTAGGTGACGGTTACTAAGATGTGTCTTAAGATAAGGCTAAGATATATCTAATAAGGGGTGGACAATTTGAAATTTAAACTAAAAGTTATTTCCTTAATCCTTGGTACTACTTTGTTGTTTGCAGGATGCAGTGGTAATAAGGCTGATTTATCAACAGAAAATAAACCAGAGGAAACCAAAGTAGAAAGCAGTAAAGAAACAAATAATAAGGAAAATAAAAAAGCAGCAGAGGTAAAACAACCTACAGAAGTAAAACCTGTTACAGAAGTTGAAAAGCCAAAAACAGAAGATCCTAAAGTTGAAAAAAGAAAGCTTATTGTTTTAGATCCAGGTCATGGAAATAGATCTAACTTAGAAAAAGAGCCTATAAGCCCAGGAGCTTCAGAGTTAAAGATAAAGGATGGCGGCGGAGCTGAAGGGGTAAATAGTAAGACACCAGAGTATGCAATAACAATGAGTATAACTATTAAGCTTAAGGCAATCCTTGAAAAAGAAGGATATAACGTAATAATGACCAAAACTATGGATAGTGAAAGCCTTGGTAATATAGAAAGAGCAGAAGTTGGAAATAAAAACAATGCAGATTTGGTTTTAAGAATACATGCAGATTCATCAGAGTCATCAAGTGCTTCTGGAGCATCAATGCTCGTACCAGCACCTATAGGTTATGTAAAAGATAAGGTGGATATCAGTAGGAGGTACGGACAGATAATACTGAAAAGCCTAACGGATGAAGTTGGTATGGCCAATAAAGGAGTAGTGGAAAGAGCAGACATGACTGGATTTAACTGGTCTAAAGTGCCGGTGGTCTTAGTGGAAACAGGGTTTTTATCTAACCCACAGGAAGATAAACTCTTAAATAGTCAGGAATATCAGCAAAGGATAGCAGAAGCATTGTGTAATGGCATAAAAAAGGCTTTAAATTAAATACAGAAAAAAACTGGAGGCTGCCAATGATAACTGGCAGCCTAAAAATTATGTATAAAAACTATTAAACTTATCTTTATTCTTATAATAAACTTTAATTTTAAACTAAAGCATACTACTAGCGTAATGATTTTTGTTCTATTATCAATTTTTCAAAAATATGCTATAATTTTAAAAACGTACAGGAAAGGTGTTGAAGTTATGAAAAGTCATGGATGTACTCTTGACTGTTTTGGATGTTGCAAACTAAATGTTCATGTTGAAAATAATAAGGTGGTAAAAATAGAAGCAGATAAAAATCATCCTTACACAAAGGGAATAATGTGTCAAAAGGGAAGAAATCATTTAAAAAGACTAAATGATAAGGACAGACTTTATTCTCCAATGAAAAAAGAGGATGGAAAATGGGTAAATATAAGCTTTGAAGAAGCTATAGATATAATCGCCAGTAAATTAAAGTATTACAAAGAAAAGTATTCTTCAAATGCTGTACTTCATTATAGTGAATCCGGTTCCGGTTCTATATTAAAGGCAATAGAGGATATATTTTTTAATTTTTATGGCGGTATAAGTAAAACCGATGGAGGAACCTGCTGGAGCGCTGGTACTAAAGCACAAAAGTATGACTTTGGATATAATAAATCCCATGCTATAGATGATGTTTTAAATTCAAAAAATATAATACTTTGGAGCAAAAATCCAGCAAACTCCCACATACAGTTGTTCCACAGAATAAAAAAGGCAAGGGAAAAGGGCATAAAAGTAATAGTAATAGACCCTCTTTCCACTGACAGTGTAAATATTGCTGATATTCATATAAAGATAAATCCATCTACAGATGCTGCTCTTGCTATGGCAATGACAAAAATAGTAATAGAAGAAAATCTTCAGGATACAGCATTTATAAAAGAAAATGTCATAGGTTTTGAGGAATACAAAGCTTATTTAGACACTCTGGATATAAATTATCTATGTAAGGAATGTGGAGTAGATATATCTACAGTAAAAGAGCTTACCTATCTCTATGCTAAAGAAAAGTACAGTTCCATACACCTGGGATATGGACTTCAGAGATATAAAAACGGAGGTAATGCAGTAAGGGCAATAGATGCCTTAGCAGCAATAACTGGAAGTATAGGTAAAAAAGGCGGGGGAGTAAACTACAGTAATAAGGTATATCCAGATGTGTTAAATTTAGATCCTTACAATAGCCGCAAACATGCCTTAAATGAAAGAGAGTTTGATTTGAATCATTTTCCAGACTTTACAAAGGAGAATCTTAAAGCTATATTTATAAGTAAGGCAAATCCTCTTAACCAATGGCCTAATTTAAATGAATTCACTAAAGCTTTTAAAAGCGTAGAATTTAAGGTATGTATAGATATGTTTTTGACGGATACTGCAAAGCATTGTGATTTGGTTATTCCCTGCACAAATACTTTAGAGAGTGAAGATTTAGTATACACCTCAATGAGCAACCCATATATAGTATACAATGAGAAATGTGTAGAACCAAAGCATAAGTTAATGGACGAGTACTATTTTTTCAGAGAGCTTGCAAGGAAAATGGAAATAAAAGAATATCCTTATGTATCTAAAAAGGAATATTTAGCACAGATTATAAAGCCTTTAGAGGATAGGGGAATAACCCTTGAAAAGATAAAAAATGAATATGTAACTATACAAGAAGATGATGTTGCCTGGAAGGACTTAATATTTAAAACCACATCAAAGAAAATAGAGATATATTCTGAAAGTGCAAAAGAGAATAACTTAAGCCCAATACCAGTTTATACTAATGAGAAAAATCCTAAACTCAGGCTTATAACTACCCATCCTAAAGCTTCTTTAATGTCTCAAGGCTTTAAAGATATAGATACCATGGCAATAGCTAATATAAGCGAAAATACTGCTAAGAATCATGATTTACTTAACGGAGAAGTTATCACGTTAAAGTCCGCTAATGGGGCAATAGATGTACAAGTATCCATAAATAAAAAGCTGATGGATAGCATAGTCCATATGGAAACAGGCTGGTGGGAGAAAAGCTCCAACCCAAATTTCTTAACAGAAGGGGACGCTTCTGATATAGGAAAACAAATAGCCTATTATGATACTTTTGTAGAAATAAAAAAGAAGATTTAATTTATAAGTAAATAGCTAGAAAGTTAACTTATGGGCAGCCGCATTCTGGCTTATAAGTTAACTTTCATTACTATTACCCTAAATTATTTCTATTTTTCTTTTCGCTTTGATATTAATCTACTATGGTGTCCTCTGATTCTTCCACTAATGGTACATTATTTAGGTTAACTTTTCTGTTATCTAGAGTGTTATTGTTTATATGTTTTGTAATCATACCTTCAGAAGGGTTCATTAAAAAGCTTTCTAAAAAAATCCTGCCCTTATGGGAATTAGCTACAGCATGATGCTCTCCACGACTTACATAATGAACCCAAGAGTAGCCACTATTTATTACTTTATCTAAGTCTTCCTTATCAATTAAAGTTTTTTCTTTTTTCCTTCCATATTTATCTCTAAGAATTACAGCAGTAGTTTCTAAGTTTATATCTTCATAATCATTAACTGCTTCATTTTGATTATATACCTCTATATTACATCTTCTATTGTCTAAAGTATCTCCATTAATATGTCTAATGGGAGTTTTAGTATGTACGCCTAGAATAAATGAGTGTAAACTTTGTTTTTCTTTAGTCTTTTTTCCAGTAGCAGGAGAGGGTTGTAAACTTTGAGCTAAATAGCTGTTAAAATCTTTATGCCACTCTGCAAACCAAAGACCTTTATCTAGTACCATTTTTAAATCGTCAACATCTACTTTACTATCAATAATTGAGCCATCTTTTTTTCTTAATTTTATATATGCAATGTTTTCCTTTACTTCATATTCGTTAGCTTTTAATTCCTGTTTATTATTCATAATAGTCACCGCTTTCTTTTGTTACTAGTATTATGTATATAATTTTTGTGTCAGTATTTTTTATTATACCACATATATGAAATTTTTTGTCTCAATAAAGAACTAACATAAATCATACAGGGAAAATCCTATATGCTGCGAAGTTGCTTTTGTTACAATTATAAGATTCTTAGGTAAAACTAAACTTCCTATTATTCATATACTTGTTAAGTATATGAATAATTAGTACTCTGGCAGTATGTGTTAGCCTTTCACACCGGCTTTTTTCTTATTGATACTTATGTTCCAATAAGTATATAATAAACATAATGAAAAATTACAAATTTGTAATTTATTGTTCAATTTCGCCGATACTAAACTAAAAGTTCTATTAGTATTTAAATAAAAACAATTTTAAAAGGAGGAAATAATATGGGGTTATTTAAGAAAATATTATTAACTGTAGGTGTTGGGGGAGCTGAAGTAAACACTGAGATTCTACAATCTACTGTAAGGATTGGAGAAGATATAGAAGGGGTTGTAAATATTCTAGGAGGCTCTGCAGAGCAAAATATTGATAGGGTAGAAGTAGAGCTTAAAACAGAATACATCAAAGAAGTAGATGATGTTAAACAAAAACATAGGGCAACACTAGTAAAATTAGTAGTAGGTAGGGATATAGCAATTTCGCCTAATGAGAGAAAGCAAATTCCTTTTACCTTTAGAGTGCCTGAACATACACCAATTAGTATGAATAGGAAAACTGTATGGGTAGAGACAGAATTAGAAATTCCACTGGCAATAGATCCTGAAGATAGAGATTATATAGAAATTAGGCCAAGTAATACAACGGAAGTTGTTCTAGATGCAGTTCTAAATGTATTAGGATTTAGATTGAGAGAAGTAGAGTGCAAAGCAGGATATATTGGTAGAAGTGAAGGTGGTTTCTTACAGGAGTTTGAATTTGTTCCTCAGTCAGCATTTAGGGGAGTATTAGATGAACTAGAGATTACTTTTTTACCATCCTCTGAAGGGGTTAACCTTTTTATGCAAATTGATAGAAGAGCGAGAGGCTTTAAATCCTTTATGCAAGAAGCAGCGGGGCTAGATGAAAAACATATAATACTTACAATTAGTGACTATGATGCATCACAAGGCAGCAGATATGTAGCTGAAATTTTAGAAAATACAATAAATAATTATTATTAAAACATTAAATATTTACTATTGACCATAGTTTTTGTGGTATACTTTTCCTGAGAACACATAAACATTGAAAGGGGATTAACATAATGAAAGTATCTGAAAGAATTACAAAGTTAAGAGCCTTGATGGCAGAAAAGAATATCAACATGTATATTGTACCTACTGCTGATTTTCATCAGAGTGAGTATGTTGGTGAACATTTTAAAGCTAGAAAGTATATAACAGGTTTTACAGGTTCTGCAGGAACTGCTGTTATTACAATGGACAGTGCAGGGCTTTGGACAGATGGAAGGTATTTTCTCCAAGCTGGAAAGCAATTAGAAGGAACAACTGTTGAATTATTTAAAATGGGTGAACCAATGGTTCCAACTATAGAAGAATTTATTGAAAGCAATCTTCCAGAAGGGGGAACACTTGGATTTGATGGTCGTGTTGTTTCTATGGGAAATGGACAGGATTATGAAAAAATTGTTGAAAAGAAAAACGGCTCTATAAAATATCAGTGCGATTTAGTTGACCATATATGGGAAGACCGTCCACCGCTTTCTGAAAAACCAGCATTTGCCCTTGATATAAAATATACTGGTGAGTCTACAGCATCTAAATTAAAACGTGTTAGAGAAGCAATGAAAGCTGCAGGTGCAAATGCACATATAATTACATCTCTAGATGATATAGCATGGCTTCTTAACATACGTGGAGATGATATTGAGTTCTTTCCTTTAATTTTAAGCTATGTAATCGTTACGATAAATGAGGTACATCTTTTCATAAATGAAAATAAATTAAGCGATGAGATAAAATCTGACCTTATAAAAAATGGTGTAACAAATTTCCATCCATATAATGATGTATATGAAGAAGCTAAAAAATTCACTGCTTCTGATGTATTATTAATTGACCCTGTTAGAATGAATTACGCATTATATAACAACATCCCTAAAGATGTTAAGAAAATAGAAAAAGAAAATCCATGTGTTTTATTTAAAGCTATGAAAAACCCAACTGAAATTAAAAATATTAAAAATGCTCATATCAAAGATGGAATAGCAAATACAAAATTTATGTATTGGTTAAAACAAAATATAGGCAAAGAAAAAATTACAGAAATAAGTGCCTCTAATAAATTAGAAGAACTACGTGCACAGCAGGAGGGATTTATTCGCCCAAGCTTTGAACCAATATGTGCCTTTGGTGAACACGCTGCTATCGTACACTACACTTCTTCTCCTGAAACTGATGTAGAGCTTAAAGAGGGATCTTTGTTTTTAACAGATACAGGAGCTGGTTACTATGAAGGCTCCACTGACATTACAAGAACTATTGCACTTGGAGAAATACCACAAATAATGAAAGACCACTTTACTCTAACTTTGCAAAGTAATCTTCGTCTTGCCCATGCAAGATTCCTTTATGGATGTAACGGTATGAATTTAGACATAGTTGCACGTGCTCCATTCTGGGACAATAACTTAAACTTTAACCATGGAACAGGTCACGGTGTTGGATATTTAATGAATATTCACGAAGCGCCAACAGGCTTTAGATGGCAATACCGTGCACATGAAATTCATCAAATTGAAGAAGGTATGGTTCTTACTGATGAGCCAGGAATATATATTGCAGGTTCCCACGGAGTTAGAATTGAAAATGAACTTCTTGCTTGCAAAGGTGAAAAAAATGAGTATGGTCAATTTATGTATTTTGAGACAATTACTTATGCACCTATAGATTTAGATGCAGTAAACCCTGAAATGATGAGTGTACAAGAAAAGGCTTGGCTAAATGAATATCACAGGACAGTATACGATAAAATTTCGCCATATTTAAATGAAGAAGAAAGAGAATGGTTAAAAGAATATACTAGAGAAGTCTAATAACTAAAATCAATGGAGTAGTATGAAAATAATTATTTTCATACTACTTTATATTTAAAATATTATTAAAAAATAGATATATCATAGAGATTGTAAAAAAAGATTGTTATTTTCTCGTAAATATGTATAATATTTATGTAAGTGGTTTGCTGATAGCTGCAGATATCAACAAACGGGTCGGGAGAGGGATACCAATAAAGAGGAAAACTAAATATGTTACATGAAATGATAAAGAGAAGATTACATTTATATGACTGTAACCTTGATATAAAGAAAGAACTCGTTGCTGGGGTTATTTCTTTTTTTACGGTAGTTTATATAATTGCAGTTAACTCGTCAATTTTATCAGAAACAGGAATTCCTATTGAAGCCGGTATGGTAGCAACAATTGCAGCCTCGTTTTTTGCATGCATGGTAATAGGATTTTGGGCCAATGTGCCTATTGTTATTGTTCCAGGTATGGGAATTAATGCTTTGTTCTCCTATACAGTTGTTAAATCCATTGGTCTTTCCTGGCAAGAAGCTTTAGCTGTTGTGTTTGTTTCGGGAATTTTATTTACAGTGATTGCTTCTACTTCTCTTGCTGAAATTATATCAGATTCCATACCTCATTCTTTAAAGGAAGCTATTACCGTTGGACTAGGGTTATTTTTAACGTTAATAGGTTTAGAAAAGGGTGGAATGGTTATAAGAGGCACCAACTCTATATTAGCTTTAGGACATTTAAACAATTCTTATGTACTTGCAACGGTTATTACACTAGTAATAACAATAGTTCTTTTTATAAGAAATGTTCCTGCAAACTTCTTATTAAGTATACTGTTAGGTACGGTAGTGGCTATAATGTTTGGTGTTGTAAATATGCAGGAGCTTAATGGAGCAAGCTTTGATTTAAGCAATTATGGAAAAGTCCTTGGAGCAATGTCTTTTTCAAAGATTTTATCCTACAAGTTTTGGATGGCAGTATTTTCTTTAACTATGGTAATGGTCTTTGAGAGTATAGGTTTAATACATGGACAACTTAGCTTATTAAAGCAGCCGGAAAAATACAAAGCTTCCATTCAGGCTGTTGCAGTATCAACTATAGCTAGCGGAGTGTTCGGTACAAGTCCAACAGTTCCAGCTGTTGAAAGTGCAGCAGGAATTGCTGCTGGTGGAAAAACTGGAATAACAGCTATTACAGCTGGAGGTTTGTTTCTAGCATCATTATTCTTTCTTCCTGTAATTAAGATAATTCCGGGAAGTGCCATTGCACCAGTACTAGTTATTATAGGAGCACTAATGGTTCAAAATGTGAAAAACATTGACTTTGGAGATTTGTCAGAGGGAATTCCTGCTTTCTTAATAATAGTAATGATACCATTTACTTATAGTATTTCTGATGGGATAGCTTTTGGTTTCATTGCATACCCCATTTTAAAGGTAGCATTAGGAAAGGCAAAGAAGGTATCAATGCCTCTATATATAATCTCTTGTCTATTTTTAATAAGTTTTATTTTTAGATAGCACTAATCAAAATCACACTTAAATTCATATATTATAAAAAGCAAAAGCTATATGAAGATGAACTACTTTGTTCAAAATTCATATAGCTTTTATATTAGCAATTTAGAGAATTATTATTTATGCTAGTCTAGTGGTACTATATTTTTATAATCTACATCAAAGGCTTCTCCTGACTTCTTTATTATATGACCAGAAGTATAGGGCTTACCCTCTATGGTAATACACACCTGACCTACGTTATAATAGTTTCCTAAAGTATTAGTTACAGAGGTTAATACTGACATCTCTGTATATGTCCCTTTATTCGTTATAGAAAGAAATTCCTTTGAAAAATCCACATAAACCTTATTTTCGCTTTCATTAAGATAAAGTTTATTTATCTTAGTATTAGCAGTTATTAAAGGAGTTGTAGAGGAATTTGGAGCTTTTTTAAAGTTCTTTTCAAAAAATGCTTTTGTTTCATCATTAGTTTTAAAGCTTGCAACTACTTTCTTTTCTCCAATTTTATCCTCTGCAGGCATAGGATAATAGAATTTAACGGTCTGAGTAACAACTGCAGCTTTATCTATTTTTTCTAAGGTAGTAGTAACAACTAATCCATTAGATTGAAAGGTACTTTTTATTAGCCCTACTCCTAATCCATAATAATCTTTTGTAGTGGAATCCTTTCCTTCTGTAGTAACTTCTATGGATTTAAACTTTCCTGCTGGAGTAGTTACAAGGTCGTTGACAGCTGTTATAGTTCTTTTTCTACCATCAGATAAAGCCCATGTAGTTCCTTTTACAATTGGTTCTTTAATTAAAGTTTCCTTTATATTTGAATTCTCCTTTGTCAAGTCATCCCTATAATAGAACTCTCCTCTGGAAAATACTATTTTTAGTTCTCCGTTTTTATTTTCAAGTATTTGTCCTGCTGTAGTACCTGCATTTATAATTCGCAGCTGAATTTTATTTTCTCTTAAATAGTCAACATATACATCCTTTGACGCATATTCGCTTCCTGATCCAGAATATTTCATTCTAACATTTTCCTTCATTGGGAAAAAGTCATTTATTGTATATTGCTTTGATTCACTTTCTGTGTTGGGTTTAGTTTGATTTTGAGTCTCTATAGGCTTAGATTCTGCTGATAAATCTGCCGGTTTACTACAAGCTGTTAGCAGAGCTAAACCCAAAGACAACATAATTACCATTAGCTTTTTCATAGTATCATCTCCTATAATGTTTTATAGATAATATAATATTTTTATCTCAGCTATGAATTTATAAGTATATCTAACATTTTTTCAGTGTTATTTACAAATTGTTTCATTACCTGAAAATGTTCAGTGTCTTTATATATTACTTTTTTAAACCCGTCTTTTAATTCATATATTACAGCATGTGGATAGGACATTATAATAGGTGAATGGGTAGCAATTACAAACTGAGAACCTTGTTCTACTAGTTCATGCATCCTTGCAACCATGGTCATCTGTCTTGTTGGTGATAAAGCAGCTTCTGGCTCATCTAAAATATACAGGCTATTTCCTCTAAATTTATTAATGAATAATGATATGAAAGACTCTCCATGTGACTGGTCATGTAGTGAAACCCCTCCGTATGCTCTTACAACATCTAATTCATCAATTTTAGTGGCAACGTTATAAAAGCTTTCTGCTCTTAGAAAAAAGCCATCCTCTGGCATTTTAACACCTTTTATTAGCTTTAAATATTTATATAGCTCTGAATGAGTCTCCTTAGTTGAAAAGTTGAAATTTTTTGTTCCACCTTCAGGATTAAAACCATATGCTGTGGCAATTGCTTCCAGTATCGTTGATTTTCCTGTACCATTTTCACCTACAATAAATGTTACCTTGGGATGAAAATCTAAAGTAAATAAATTTCGTACTGCCTCTAAAGAAAATGGATATTCAGAAAATGAGTTTATATTTTCTCTGCACAACTTTACCGTTCTTAAATATTGATTTAACATAAATTTATCCAATTACAATCGACTCCAAACAAGATTTTATATATGTTTAATTATACTGTATACAAACTTAAACATCAAATAGTTCACATAACTATACAAATATTGATTTTGTTATTGAATATGTTATTTAATTGCATTATAATTTATATTAAACACAATTAATTGGCAAGAGGGTGTAATTATGGCAATTAAAATGATATTATTTTTAACATTTTTATCACTTGCAGCATTATATACTGTATACAAAGTTGGGTATAACCAAGCCAAAGAAGAAGTAGAAGAAACAACATGCCAAGATTTTGAGGTGTGTAACAACTTATGTTACCAATGTAAAATCTCTCAGAAGTGTTGGGAGTTGTCTAATCATATGTATTAAGTAAAAAGATATATCTATTAAATTAAATCAAAAAAGGCAAGTGGCAAAACTAAGTTTTACCACCTGTTAGCTTCTAGTTCTATTGAATTTTTTCAACTGGTACCTGAATTTCAGTAATGTATTCCTCAGGATTATTAGTTGACCATTCTCCATCTAAATATAATTCTCTGTTAGGTCCTACAATTTTATAACCATTCTCCTCAATCCATTTAAGCAAAGCATTGTATGCCATATTTATATTTTCATAGTTTCCTTTGTGTATTACACAGGCTGAACTTTCTACATAGGAAAGTTCTTTAACCTTTATTCTGTCAGTTTCAGGTACATTATTAGCTATACAAGACATAACCTCAATGTCTACATCACTTTCCTTATAACCTGGATCATAGTAGATTGCTCTGCAGGGTGCAATTATCTTTGCATTATTTGCTTCTAGATGAGCCGTAAGCTCTCCCCATAAATTACACTGCTTACTGTAGTCTGGTATAATATCTCTAACAGCAGCTACCTTAATAGTTTCAAGTTGTTTTAAAACCACATCATATTTTAACATAAACCTGTCATCCTCCTTAATTCTATTTATAAGTGTTTCTACTTTTAAAAGTCTCATTTTTTCATATTTGATAGTATCGTGAATTTCATTTCTTTTTTGCTCCAGCATTGAAAGTACAATATCCGTAGATATTTCACTGTCGATTACACTAGCAATCTGGCTCAAAGAAAATCCTAAGTCTTTTAAGGCTAGTATTCTATTTAGCCTTGGAAGTTGTTTTGCTGAGTAATATCTATATCCTGTTTGTAGGTCAACTTCTATAGGCTTTAAGAGGTCTAGTTCATCATAATATCTAAGGGTTTTTATAGATATTTTGTTAAGCTTTGCAAAGTCTCCTATTTTAAACATATTTATCTCTCCTATGCGCGCATATTGTCTTTACAATATAATAATAAACCCTCCAGTAATGGGAGAGTCAATAGAAAGTTTTTATAATAATTTCCAGGTTGGCTATTTTTTATTAAGAGAAAAGAGCTTGTTGGATTATAGAGGTAAGTAATGATATAATTATATATGTTCTGTGTTAAATCTTGGTTAATGTAGTCCATATTGGGTGAAGATACTATATTTTTGTCTTTGCCTTCATTTATATTAGTACAAGAACCTATAAAGATTTAGCTGTGAAAGAGGATAGCCTATGAAAATAATAACAAAATTACATTAAAGGAGAAAGAAATGCAGTATAATAAATTAGACAAAGATGCTAAAAAATCATGGATGATAGCTAGATTTATAGGAATGATTATAGTAACATTAGTACTTTTAGCTATAAAATATTTCTTCACATATAAAATCCAAGTGAAATTTTTTGTAAATTGGAGTTTAGGCATAAATATAGTTGTTGGAATAATAATTTTTCTTTCTTTATTAGATACTTTCTTATACCCTTCAATAGAATATGCTCAATGGAAATATATAATCACAAAGGATAAGATAGAGTTTTCGGAAGGTATATATTATGTTAAAACAACAATCATTCCAATAGTTAGAGTTCAACATATAAAAATAAACCAAGGACCTATAAATAAGATATTCAAACTTGCAAATATCAATATATTTACTGCAGGAGGAAGTCATACAATTCCCAATTTGAGTATAGAGAAAGCAAATGAAATTGGCGAATATTTAAAAGAAAAAATTAAGGAAAAGGTTAACAAAAATGATATATAGACCAAATAGAAATCATTTTTCATATGTAGTAAAGCAAATAATTAAGTTTATTAAAAATGTATGGGTCTTTGGAGTTATAGCTTTAACTACTGGTATTAAATCACCGCTATTCTTGGGATTTATAGCTATTTTAGTGCTGTCAATTATTTTTATAATAATAGAGTGGAGAAAAACTATATTTTATATTAAAGATAACATATTAGTTTTGGAAAAAGGTGTTATTTCGACTTCTAAGCAAGAGGTACCCTTTGATAAGATTAATACTATAGACTCTTCTCAAAGCTTAATTGATAGAATATTTAAAGTGTATACATTAAAGGTAGATACAGGCAGTGTTATTGCCAAAAAATCTGAGTTTTTGGTTATTGTAAAGAAAGAAAGATTAGATGAACTTAAAAATAGTATTATAGATAAAGATAATAAAATTCCCCCAAATTTAAGCATTGATAAAGATAAGGAAGCTGAGGTATTTGAAGAGGTAAGATTTAATAAAGATACAGAAGAGCATTTAGTAAACAGAAGGGTTATAACCTCAAAAGAAATATTTAAATATGCTTTAACGAAAAGCAAGATATTTTGGGCTATAGGTGGATTTTTTGCGTTAACTAATGGTTTAGATGATATACTAAAATATTTTCATTTAAAAATTTTTAATAGTGTTGTTAATTATATAAATTTAAACTCTATCCAATCAAAGTCTATTTTCATAATAATTTTAGCATTTATAATTCTTTCTGTTTTTGTATATATAATTATAGTTGTAGCTTCAGTAATTTTTGAAATGATAAGGCTGAATAATTTTACGGTAGAGACCTACAAGGATAAGATAAGTATATCTTATGGCTTATTTACTAAAAAGCAGTATTCCTTTAAGCTAAATAAAGTATATGGCATAAGATTCAAACAAACATTGCTGCAGCAATTTATGAATATAGGAGTACTAGAACTAATAACTGTTGGTTATGGTGATGAAAAGGATGAAAAAGCTATTTTATATCCTATAATAGATGAAAAGTCTAAAGAGGATTTTTTAAAAACTGTATTGTCAGATATGATATTTGAAGGAGAGATGGTCAACCCACCTAAAAGCAGCTCCATAGCTTTTATTTTAAAGGGTATTATAATCCCAGTCATAATACTTGTACCAGCATATATATTCTTAAAGATAGTACCAAACAATGTTAAATTATCTGTTATACTGATTGTTTTAGTGTTATCATTTATCGCTAGTCTATTAAATTATAAAAATACATCTCTAGGCACAAGTAAAAATGTTTTAATAGCAAGTAGTGGGGGACTGAGTAAAGTAACAACAATAATAAGGGAAGAGGCTGTACAGTCAATAACGAAAAAACAAGGTATATTTCAAAATAGAGTTAAAGTATGTAGTTATAAGATAGATTTATACTCTAACAAATTAGGAGATGTGATTAATGTTAAATATATAAATCAATCGCTTTATAACAAAATACAAGAAAATTTGAAATTTTAACTAGGGAGTCCTTTGAACTTCCTTTTTTTAAAAGTATTGGCATTTGGGACATGATTAGATACAGTGATATAGTGCGGAGAGAAACCTTTCATATCTGTGCATGAAATGAGAGGCTTTCATAGCAATTAGCCAGATATTGAACTATATTTAAATGAAGATCCAACTAATTCAAAGTTTGAAGTTTGGGTGCCAATAACAAAATGTAAATAAAAGAAAGCCTGTAACTATAGATATGGATGAATGCATACAATGATGGAGATGGCTATATGGACTGCTTTCGACGGACTTTATGCTGTAAGAAAATAACACCTGCTTAAAAGCAGGTGCAAAGATAAGGGATTAAATATATTTAAGTTAACACCATTTTACTAAAAATAAAAAGGAACTTCTTACGAAGTTCCTGATAAACAAATTTAAAATACATATAATGTTATATTGAAGATAATATAGCTATGAATATAACATAATTCCTATGCATTTTCTCTCCCTCCGAAAGATAGCAATTAAAAGCAAAAGGCAGGTCTCCTGACTCACGGATCATTCTCCTTCTTCCTTCCCAGATAAATCCAGTGGATATAGAATTCGTCTCCGTATACAGTAGCGGGGGCTGCAGTGGATTTTCACCACTTTCCCTTTTAAACATTATAAAAGTACCTAAAACTTTATATTTAATTTTCTTTTTAGTACATTATTTATTATATCATACTATTTTTGGCATTGCCATAATTTTCTTTATATTTCTTCTCTAAATTTATATTTATAATATTTATTTACAGCTTCTTTGCATTAACTTATGCATAATACACTTAAGTTATGATTTGTGTAAAAAGCCCCTTAAACTGTATATGAAAAACTTGCATTTTGTATGGCGGCTGTTTATATTAATAAGAGAACTATATTAAAGACATATTAATAGAATCTTAAGGTTTTCATAAGAAAATTACTACCATATAGATTATTGCTTTATATTACCATGATACTAGATATTTATACGCAATCAGGAAAGAGGTGATGAGATTATGAGCATTAATATTTTAGTTGTAGACGATGAACAATCCATAGCAGATCTAATCGAAGTTTATTTGAAAAATGAAGATTTTATGGTGTACAAATTTTATAATGGAGAAGATGCATTAAATTGCATTAAATCGGAACAGATAGAGCTTGCCATACTTGATGTTATGCTTCCAGACGTTGATGGCTTTACTATCTGTCAGAAAATCAGGGAAAATCATAATTTTCCTGTTATTATGCTGACGGCAAAGGAAGAAGAGGTTGACAAAATTACTGGACTAACACTAGGTGCAGATGACTACATTACGAAACCCTTTCGACCTTTGGAACTTGTTGCTCGAGTTAAGGCTCAGCTGCGCAGGTTTACCAAATATAATTCGCATGAACCATTACGGGAGGAAAGGTTAATTGAATTCTCAGGATTAGTTCTAGACAAGGATACTCATGAATGCATATTAAACGAAAAGCCCCTTGCTCTTACTCCTACAGAGTTTTCTATTTTATGGGTGTTAGCCTCCAATCGGGGCCGTGTAGTTAGTTCAGAGGAATTATTTCAAGAGGTATGGGCAGATAAATATTTTAGCAATAATAATAATACGGTAATGGTACATATTCGGCATTTGAGAGAAAAAATGCATGATTCTGCAGAGCATCCAAAGTACATCAAAACTGTATGGGGGGTTGGCTATAAAATTGAAAAGTAGGGGAGAGAGCATTTTAAAAGCTACTATTATTATATTTGCAATTATTCTATTTTTTTTAGGTATGGTATGGCTAGTAGACCAAGTATTTAATGGAGTATTTAAAGAATGGTTTTATAATATGTTTTTTGTTGATGGTGAATACTCAAGTAGTGGAAAGATAGGAGCAATTTTTAAAGATTGGTATGAAATAAAGCAGTTTTTCATTACTGCATTCCTTAATTTTATAATAATCTTAGCATTATCCGTAGGTATTTCAGCATATTCTTATGCCCAGTATAAAAGTAAAAGGGAAATTACTTTTATTGCGGAGTCAATGAATTCATTTATAAAGTCAGACGGTGATGAATTGGTACTGCCCCAGAAATACTCTGAAATTGAAAGAGAGCTTATTAAAATAAAAGCAACTTCAGAAAGGCATCAGCAATTGATGCAAACTGAAATGCAGCGAAAAAATGACTTGATTACATATTTGGCTCATGACTTAAAAACACCACTTGCTTCAGTAATTGGCTACCTAAGTCTTTTAGATGAAGCACAAGATATGCCTCCAGAACAAAGGATGAAATATGTTGGAGTAGCTTTAAATAAAGCCTACAGATTGGAGGAGTTAACCAATGAATTTTTTGAAATTACAAGGTTTAACCTACAGTCTATTGTTTTAAATAAAGGAAAAATAAAACTTGCTTTTATGCTTCAGCAAATGACTGACGAGTTTTATCCTATGCTCTCTCCAAAGGGAAAAGAGACAGAGATACATATTTCAGAGGATCTTATACTTTTTGGGGATGCAGATAAGCTTGCGCGGGTTTTCAATAATATTCTAAAAAACGCCATTGCATACAGTTATGAAAATACTACTATTAATATTTCAGCAGCTCAGCAAGGAGAAAATGTGGTTATTACCTTCGTAAATCAGGGAGATCCCATTCCTCCTCAAAAGCTGGACACTATTTTTGAAAAGTTCTATAGGTTGGACTCTGCCCGTTCCACAAATACCGGCGGAGCTGGACTGGGTTTGGCAATTGCTAAAGAAATCGTCACTGCTCATGGTGGAACCATTACAGTAGAGAGTAATCTAGAACATACTGTATTTACGGTAAAACTTCCGTCATAAGAAAATCTTAAGAAGTTCATAAGAGGAAATTCCAAAATGACTCTTTGTTTTGTGGTTAAATATAGCTATCACAAAATAAGGAGTTGTTTTTATTATGGAAAAAATAAAAAAGAAGAAATCTAAGTTTTTTGTTCTTCTGATAATAGCTATTATTGCTTTTGTTTACATATTCAATTTTACTAGTAACGGAAAATTCATGTTTATAAAAACTAAGGTCAATAAAGCAGGGGAGACTCCTTTATTAACCACAGTACCTGATTCTTCACTTTCAGTACTATCAAAGAATCTGAACAGTCCAAATGCCATTCTGATTCAGTTGGATAATCTCACTGTATTGATGGAGAAAAATAGCAGCCAAAGGATTTACCCTGCGTCTTTAACTAAAATAATGACAGCAATAGTTGCAATTGAGAACTTACAGGACTTACAGGAAAATATAAAACTTTCTAACTCCACCTTTCATGAGCTCTACAAGGAGGATGCATCAATAGCAGGATTTAAACCAGATGAAAATGTCAGAGCAATTGACTTGCTTTATGGTGTAATACTGCCCAGTGGAGCAGAATGTTCCATTGGACTTGCAGACCATATTGCAGGATCAGAGAAAAAATTTGTAGAGATAATGAATCAAAAAGCAATGGCATTGGGAATGAGAGATACACACTTTACCAATTCCACTGGGCTTCAAGATAGTAATCACTATACTACAGTAAGAGATTTATCAATACTTTTGAGCTATGCCTTAAAAAACAATACTTTTAAAGATATTTTTACTTCTTCGCGTTATTCCACAACACCTACTAACAAACATCCAGAGGGGATTACATTCCACAGCACAATGTTTAAAAACATGGAAAACCCAGTTATTGATGGAGGAAGAATTTTAGGCGGTAAGACCGGATATACAGATAGAGCCGGGTTATGTCTTGCAAGTCTTGCAGAGAAAGGTGGCAGGGAGTATATACTTGTAACGGCAGGAGCCAAGGGTAATCATAAATCAGAACAATACAACATTGATGATGCTTACGCTGTATATAACAAATTAGGAAAATACAAAAAGAGTTGAGTGTAACCTAGAAGATAACAGTATAAGCATTAATATAATATCAATATAACAGACTAAGGAAAAACACCGGTTTTATTAAGATGCCGCTGAAAAAGCAGAACTTTTTAGATGGCATCTTTTATTAATCCGTGTTTTTTAGTTTATTAGCGTTTTATGGATGCGCTGACTATAAAACACCATATAAAAAATTAGATATCAATAGTAGAATGAGGTTAAACATAGTTTTATCTGTGCCTATTAAGATTACAGATGAAATAATTTACTAGTTTCAAATTTACAAATCTCAAACAGCACATACAAGGGGGATATACATGAAAAAATTATTTAGACTTTTACTAATTTTCATGATGACTATTAGTTTAAGCTTTAGTAATCTTTTATTAGTACATGCTGAAAATGGAAATAACTCCACTGAATTAAATTTTACTCCAACACAGGTTATAGCTGATCCGGATAAGCCTATTCTTTATTTCACAGATATGGCAGGAAAAAAGGTCCATTCAATTAACTATGATACCGGCGAACATAAGAGTATATCTTTTGCACTAGCACCAGAAAGACTTACTTTATCTAAGGGAGAACTATTCGTAACTCTTTTAAAAAGTGGACATCAACAGTTTGGCGATTCCCCTGAAGAAGCCTCTATAGCTATTATTGATGCCGGTAGCCTTACTTTGAGGGAAGAATTTAATGTGGATATTGACCCTTCCGATATTGTTGTAGATAAGCAGGGCTATATTTATTTATTTGGAGGTTCTCATCAGTGGACTTATATAAAAGCCTACTCTAGAGATGGAAAAGAGGTTAGTTCTAGTGAAGAAAAAATTTATCAGGGGAGTGCAGGACAACTTCATCCTACTATGGATAAGATTTATTTTATGGAGACTAAATCAAGTCCTATTCAAATGGGAACTTTTGATGCAAGTAATGGCAGTTCCAAAATAAGTTTTTATAAATGGCTTTATCATGATGATTTTCCAGCTAATAATTACTTTAAGATATCTCCTGATGGAAAGTATATTTTTAATTCAGCTGGAACAGTTTTTAACGCTACAAATGATAAAGGAAATGATATGACTTATGTGACCGCTATAAAGGGTGAATTTAAAGACATAGCTTTTGATACTGCAGCAAACAAGTTTTACACTGCATCAAGTGAAAATATAATAAGTGTTTATGATTATAGCAATTTTAAACTTTTAGGAAAGTATAAAACTCCTTCTAATATACAGAATATATTTGCACAAGATAACAAAATTATAACGGTGACTAAGGATAATGCAGGAAAGTACACTATAAATAATATATTTAAGCAAAATATATTAGATGCTCTTAGTTTAGACAACCCATCAGAGGGTGCTATTCCGAACAAAATTATTTCAGCGGTATATGACAGCAGTAAAAATAAAGTATATTCAGTGGATTCTGCTTTTAACAAGCTGTTGATTTTCGATGCTGCTACAGATGCTTTAGAGAGAACTGTAGATTTAAAATACAGACCTTCTGCAATAACCTTATCAGAAGATGGTACAAAACTTTATATTGTAAATGATGATACTCAATATTTAGTTAGTAAAATTGATTTAAGTACACTTGCTAATATTGGTAACTTAAAATTTGCTACGGCACCAAAAGCTGATCTGGTAAATGGACATAGACATATATATGAAAAAGGAAATAAATTATATGTTATAACTGGTGATGCAAGTCCAGCACTTTTGGTTTTTGATTCAGACACCTTTGTGCAAATTAATTACGGGGCACCTATAGATCAGGTAGGAGATATCAAGTTTACTGCTGATGGCAAATACTTTTATAAGTTAAATGAATATAGCTTTCCATCAGGTTTTGAAGCCAATAATGTAATGAAGTACTCTGTAAATGGAAATAGCATTAAACTTGAAGAAAGTTCTAAGATAGAACACTTAGCCAGCAATAATTATCCTATAGATACGCCTGTATTTTTAACTGAAAATGAAAATAAAGTAATAGGTAGTGATAAGCTTTTTAATGCCAAGGATCTTACTAAAGCTCCTGTAGCTTTACCGGAGCCTATATATGCAGTATATGAAAAAGAGAATATTATGGTAGGAAAATCTGGGGTATATAGTCTAAGCTCTATGAAACTAATAAATACTATACCTACTCATGAAAAGAACATCCTAATTTTCGATAACTTTGGGAAGCTTCACTATTTTGATAATATTACAATGAAATCTATAAATGCTAAACCAGATATAAAAAAGCTAACTGTACAAAATTCAAGTATCAGTAATGGAGATGTAGATGTACCTCCAGACTATCCTATAGTCGTAAAGTTTGACTATGATATAGAGACAGTTGATAGCTCAAAGATTACTATAAAAGACAGTGGCAAGAATTATGAGGTTAACGCTTATGTTCAGGATGGTTTACTAGTTATAGAACATGAGGCTTTATCTTATAACACCAATTTTACTTTAAACATAGATTCTAAGGCAGTAAATGATTCTGTAAATACCTTATACAATGATTCTTATAGTATAAGCTTTAACACAGGAAAGGAATTTAACCGTATCAAAGGTATTGATAGGTATGAAACTAGCGTAAATGTTTCAAAGCAATGGGCAAGTTCCCATTATTTAGTACTTGCTTCTGGAGAGGATTTTCCGGATGCATTAAGTGCAGCACCCTTAGCTAGAACATATGGAGCTCCTATACTATTAACTAATCCCAGTGCACTTATGCTAAGCACCGAAGCAGAAATATCAAGGCTAGGAGTAAAGGAAGTCTTTATTATTGGAGGAACTGCTTCTGTATCAAAGAATATAGAAAATAAGTTGGCAGCAAAAGGGATTAGCATAACAAGATTGAGCGGAAATGATAGATATGAAACTTCACTGGCTGTAGCTGACTATATAGGAAGCGCTGGAGAGATATTTGTAGTTTCAGGAGCTAACTTTCCAGATGCCCTGTCTATAGCCTCCTATGCAGCAGATTCACAGATACCAATTCTTTTAACAGAAGGCAGCAAGTTGTCAGAAGGCATAGAAGAATTTATTTCAGTTTATGGTGTAAATAAAACCTATTTAATAGGAGGAACAGGGGTCATCAATGAAGATGTAGCAAATAAGCTGCCGAATGTTGAGAGGATAGGTGGAAGGGATAGATATGAAACTAATATAAAGGTTATGGAAAGATTTCCTTTTTACTTTGGAATAACTATAATTGCTTCTGGTCAGGGATTTGCAGATGCTTTATCAGGATCAGCCCTAGCAGCAACCTTTGGCAGTCCTATTATTCTTATGGATGAAGGTATGGCTAATAATGGAGATATTATCCATAGACTAGGTAGTTTAAAATCCTATATAAAAATGAAATATGTCATTGGCGGAGAAGCTGTAGTGCCTCCATCTGTAGTAGATAAGGTGTTCAAATAGTTATAAACTATATAAAGAGGAAATAAAAAGAGTATAAATATGGATGATCAATTGGGGCTGTCGCACTAAGAGTAAATTTTACAACATATTGTGTTTGTTATTGAGTTGCAAACCAGTATATTGTATATAAATTTCTTAATGCGACAGCCCCTTGGTTTACAAATACATAAAATCTATTATAAATCAGTAAGTATTTAATCTATCAGCTGTTTTCTTACTGACGAAAATGCTAGAAGTCTTTACTGTTTTGTGATGGCTAAAATTTAAGAAATCCAGTGGATTATATTGACATACTGTCAAAAATTTGGTTTTATAGAGTAATAAGGAGGAGATAACTTGAAGAGTAAAATTGTAACAGGATTTCTTTGTACTATTCTTTTGATGACAGCACCTAGTGTACAAGCAGCAGAGTTTATAGACAATCAGGTAGTAGATTCAAACAAAACATGGATAGTTAAATTTAATAGTGAGGTTGCTTTAGAAAATTTAACTAGAGATGCTATAACAGTGACTGATAGCAAAGGAACTAAAGTAAACATAGGAGTTCAACAAGGAGAAGACAAGAAAGTAGTCAAAGTAACAGCTCCAGAAGAGGGGTACTTATCAGGAGAAAAATATGTGCTAAAAATAGGAAATAATATATATTCTACTACAGGGAAAGCATTGAAAAATGAATATAAATTAGATTTCTCTGTCGGTGATAAAGATAAAACCTTAAACAAAGATTTGAAAACAAAGATAAAATCAGGTAACTTAGCTACAGATTATAGTATTGAGCAGGCTTTAAGTGATATAGACAAATTCCAATTGAACACTCTGAATATACCTGTAGTAATAAGAATAGATAACTTATCTTCAAGTGCCATGACGGTAGACAAGTATAGTGAAGAAAAGGCAATAAATCTAATAAAGGAATTGAAAGATAAAAATATAAATATAATATTAGAACCTTACCCATGGATAAATGATGGAGATGATCCTGAAACTAATTGGAGTCCAGACAATATAAATACTTTCTTTTGGAACTGGAAGACAACTGTATTGAAGTCATTAATTGATAATATTGCCAATCCATATAATGTAGATGCTATAAATATAGGGTCAAGCTTTAATAACCTGGAATATGCAGAAGGATATTGGTGCGATACCATAGACTATGTTAGAGAGCGCTATGATGGATTAGTAACCTACAGAACGGGCTGGTGGTATACAGCAGAAGGATACCAAAGCAAACTAAACAACAGAATGTTCTCCAAGTTAGATTTTATTTCTATTGCAGCTTACTTTGAGCTTACAGATAAATCTTCAGGTAAGGATACAAATACAGTAGAAGATTTAGTTAAGGCTATAGAAAGTACACAAAATCCCAATAGAAAGCAAAAGATAAAAGAAGAAATAAAAGGATTGCATGATAAGTGGGATAAACAAATTTTCTTTGGAGAGCTTGGTTTTCCTAGAATTAATAAGGCCTCGGCTGAACCTTGGAATCCAGATGAAAATAATATTATAAATGATGTGGAGCAGGCTAACTGCTTTGAGGCTTATAGAAGAGAATTTGAGAATGAACCATGGTTTTTAGGATTTTCTGTATTTTCAATAGGTGAGACTAGTGCTGATAAACGTTATTATCCTAGTGAGCAAAGTACTTCAGTTATAAAGAATTGGTACAATAAGAATTAAAGGATGGGTGTAGAATTACAGAAGTTTAAATGGTTGTAAGGTAATACTTATTTTCAAGTATTTACATTGCAATGGTTAAATATGTATGCTATCATATAGATACGCTTAAAAGAATGGAGGATTGCTTAAAAATGGGTGTTTTTTATATAAGATTTCGATTTTTTTCTTTATGTAACTAACTTAATAGTGCTAAAGGCTCTGCCTATGTGTAGAGTAATCGGGATTGGTCTGCCTATTTTTAAGAAAACCTTATTAACGGTATAGAAGTATGCCTTCAAGAGGGAGAGACAAATCTACCCTCTTTTTGTGTTCTTTAAAATAGAATAGGAAATGAGGAAGTTATTCCCTTTACTCTAAGCATAGGTGACCGATCTATGCTTTTTTATTTCAGTTAGAATGGAGGATGAAGATGAAATTCGCTATAATCATTAGGGTATAATAACTAATGCCGCAATAAATTATATGTAAAAAAATAGTAGAGGTGTATATGACGAATATGAATACAAATTGGAAAAGAAATGTAATATTATTTTTAACCAGCCAGACCATATCTTTATTTGGGTCTTCTCTGGTTCAGTATGCAATTACCTGGTATATCACACTGCAAACACAATCTGGTGTAATGATGACCATAGCCATTATTTGTGGGTTTTTACCTACATTCTTCCTATCTCCCTTTGCAGGAGTGTGGGCTGATCGTTATAATCGTAAAATGCTGATTGTTCTATCGGATTCTATGATTGCAGCATCAACTCTAGTTTTAGCTATACTATTTCTTATGGGATATAAATATACATGGCTTCTCTTTGTTGTTTCTGCCATACGTGCGCTAGGTGCAGCAATACAAATTCCTGCTGTTGGAGCCTTTATTCCACAACTTGTGCCTGAGGATAAACTTACAAAGGTGAATGCAACAAATAGCAGTATACAATCACTGGTTATGCTTGTGTCTCCTATGCTTAGTGGTGCACTTTTAACTATGGCTTCTATAGAAGCAATATTTTTTATAGATGTTTTTACAGCAGCTATAGGAGTATTAACATTACTTCTGTTTTTGCATGTTCCGGCTCATGGAAAAGCAATGGAGAAGCAAGCAGTCAGCTACTTTAGTGATATGGCTGAAGGGTTTTACTATATCAAAAACCATGAATATGTTAAGAAATTTTTTGTATTTTGTGCCTTTTTCTTTATCCTCGTGTCACCGGCTGCGTTTTTAACGCCTCTGCAGGTTTCACGTACCTTTGGTAATGATGTTTGGCGTCTTACTGCAATTGAAATTACTTTTTCTGTAGGAATGATGGCAGGTGGTATGATTATGGCTTACTGGGGTGGCTTTAAAAATAGAATTCATACAATGACAATGTCATGCCTTATTACTGGAATAAGTACCCTTGCACTTGGAGTTATCCCTGTGTTTTGGATCTATCTTGTTTTTATGTTTTTAATCGGAGTTGCTATGCCAATGTTTAATACGCCATCTACAGTTTTATTACAGGAGAAGGTAGAAGGAGATTTTCTAGGTAGAGTATTTGGAGTTCTGGCTATGATATCAAGTGTTATGATGCCTATGGGAATGCTTATATTTGGACCATTGGCTGATATCATAAGGATAGAATGGCTGCTTATTATAACCGGTATTCTGATGTTTGCTCAGAGTTTTTTCCTAATTGGTGATAAGGCATTAATTGAAGCTGGTAAATCGGCTTCAGAACCTGAAATATAAGTTTTAAAGATAAACCCTCAACAATACTGTTGAGGGTTTTTGACTAATTTTATGTAAATATAAAAAATATCATTGACTTAAAATAAAGGCAGTGATAAAATTATATGCAGTTAAATATTATAATATATTCAATTATATCATAACACATTTAAAATAAAAAGTCAATAGAAAAATTAAAAAAGTTTAGGAGGGAATTTATAATGAATTCTATCATGGCTATTCCAAACTCTATGATAATTAAGCAGGCATTTATAGAACTTCAGCAGATTAACGAAAAAACCTTAGAATACGGTTTAAAGCTTTCTGACAAAGATATAACAGCAATTATTGAAAGGAGAACTGAAGTTTTAAAGGGCAATGGTAGAGTAGAATTTGGTGGAGGGATAATAACGAAAATTATTTCTAACTTTTGTGATTCACCTTATATTTTACAGCATAACTATGTTGAAATTATAGATGACCTTATAGAAACTTTTTACTATTATAAAAATGAAACAATGGAAGAGATAAGTGATGAGGAATTAATTAATTTGATGAAAGAGTACTTTGACAATAGGTGTCAGGGGGATATAGAACTTCTTAGATATAAGTACCTAGATAAAATAGCCCATAATATAAAGTATGGAATGGTTGATTATTTAGATGTGGATGAAGACATAGAGAGATATGAGAAGGGAGATGAAGAAGAATAATGGACAACTTTATTATAAATAAAAAAGGTGATTTTGAAGATTTATTAAGTAAAGAACATTACTTTCAATCTCTATTACAGGTGCTTCATTCAAAGAATTTGTTAAAGATAAAGGATATTGAAAGTATTCAGCTTCAAGTGTTAAATATCTTAAAAGAAATGGTAGGCTATTATACAAAAAACAAGAGTTCTTCCCTTAGGGTGGAAATTGCAGAGCAAATTATGCTATCTGTTTATTATACACTGGGAATATTTTTAAAAAGCCAGCCAACGATGGAGGAAAGTATAGCCTTAATTAAAAAGAAGGAGATAAAGTATTTATTTGCCCAGGGTGAAAAAGTATTAAGGGCTAAGATAGATGAATGCCAAAGGTTATTAGAGATTACAAAAGAAACTAGAGTGAAAACAGAAAATTACGCATATATAGATACTATTGATTATGGAATTCCATTATTTTTTAAAGAGTATGACCCTAGGTTTGCCAGTCAAGGAATCCCAGGATCTATAGATTATCCACTGGCTATTAGTGAAAGATATTTAGTAGGAATTGAGTATATAAAGGATTATTTAAATAAAGTAATTCTTGAAAATAAGTTTTGTTCATATTTCAACTGTGCAGAGATTGAAGCTTTATTAAAAGGCTTTAATAAGGACTCTAATCACATGTTAATAAATATTTTTCAGTTAGTTCTTATTAATTATCTAGGACGCATCCTAGCGGGAAAAGAAGGAAGGTCTTTAGAGATAACTAAAGGGGATAGAGCATATCTTAAAAGCATTATGAAAAACTTATCTCAACTAGAGTTTAAGAAATTAATTTTTCAGGCAGAAGAAAAACTCCGTAAGGAGCTTTCTATTAGGGATAAAAAGCTTATGGAATATATAAATAGAACTCTTTGTCAGGTTGCACCAGAAATAAAAAAACATATTGAAAATGATACTTTAGAAAATATATTTATTACCTTAAACAAGTCAGAGGAAAATATGCTTAAATATGAGGATGGAGAAAGTTTAGAGAATAGTAAATTTAGATATATAACTGAGGAGATTAGGGATTGTAGCAAGGTAGAAGAGAAAATAGAGATTATAAGGGAAGAATTTCATAGCTTAAAGGATTTAGTAGATGTGTTTAGTGCTGATTGTATATTTGATGATGAATTTATTGATATTTTTAAAGCTCTAGATGATTTTGAAGTAGCACTATTAATGGTGGTTATATCTAATGATAAAGTTTTAGATATTGATTATGGCACTGAAAGTGACAAGGAATGGCGTGGAAAATTTAAGGAGTATTTAGAGAGCTTGGATGATAGGAAAAAAGAAGACATAATTAAAATATCTCAAGGTATTGATATATAACCACATTTAAGGGGATATTCTCTAGATAGTAGTATTACAAATTTGAAAGGTAACCAGAATGGTGTAGATTTTTAACAAAAATAAAGACATTGGATCAATGGAAGTTAACTCAATGTCTTTGATTTTTAAATTAAAACTAATGAACTACATCAAGCTTTAAACTATCTTTTAACATAGAGAATGGAATTTTAAATTCAGGAATGCCAGCGGCATAAGGAGCTATTTCGGAGGATTGGTAGTAGATCACTATACCATCTTCTGCAATGTAAAAAGATTGATTGTCTGAAATTGTATTCAATGCAGCAGAAGCATCAGAATAGAATCTATCATCTGAAACAATTTGTTTCTTTATTTCTTCGGTAATTAGTTTTTTATAGTTAACTCCATCTTTAAATAAATCCTTCAGTGCTATTTTTTCTCCAGTTTTTAAATTTACATTAGAAGTTTCCATAAGGGTACTTCCATGGGCACCACCGGTGTATTGATAATAGGTGCTGGTGATACTTAAAATATTTTTTTCATTGTAAGAGATGTAGTAATCTGCAGATAGACTATAAGGCCTAGCTTCATAACCGTAATTTTTAGCATCTTCTGAGGCCTCTTTTCCTTCAATTGTCATTTGGTCTTTAATCTGCAGAACTCTATCCTTAAAAGCTTTATTTATTTCAGATTGAAGTTTTTCATTCTTTAAATTCTTTAGTACTGGAACTTGTATATCGGAGCTTAAAACATCATTCTTTTCAGATGTTAACTCTGGTACAACTTTTATAGAATCCTTCTTCAGCTCTATTCCTGTTTTTACTCCCTTCTTAAATAGGGAGAAGGGAATTTTAAATTCTGGAATACCTGTTGAATATGGTGCAATTTCATATAAGCTGAAATAAAGAGTTATATTACCATCTTCTATTGTAAAAGGTTGATTTGATGTAATGGTAACAAAGTTATTGTCTTTTTCTGTAAAATATTTATTTGGATCTGCCTTAATTTGCCTTTGAATTTCTTCATTTATAATAGAAAAATAATCTTCACTTTTATCAAATAGATCTTTTAAAGAAAGCTCTTTTCCAGTAGTTAAATCAAAGTTAAAGGTTTTTATTTGGGAGTTTCCATGAGCTCCAAGGGTATAATTATAGTAAGTGCAAGATATACTTACTATGTTCTTTTGATTATAGGTAACCTTATAACTAGTAGAAGCAGTATAGGGTCTTACTTTAGAGCCTTGTTTTTTTGAATCCTTGGCAAACTGAAGTCCCTGATTTTTTATATCTTCCGCAAAAGCAAGTGCATCCTTTTCTATGAAAGAATTAATGGAAGTTTGAATTTCCTTATCTTCTATTCCTTCTAGCACTGGAATTTTTAAATCAATTTGGTAAGCTTCCTTAATATCTTTTATTTCCTTTGTTGAAATTTTTACTTTAGATTGGGCAGTGACTTGTGTATCTTTCACATATACAATGGGAGTATGTTGAGGTGTTGGTGCTGCCTTTACAAAGTAAGTACCTTCCAGACTTAACATTCCAATTAATCCTAAACAAAGTATTTTTTTCATCAATATCCGCTCCTTAATTTGTTATGTTTGGTGTTATGTATATAATATACTTTACAAATCATAAAGAGTGGTTACAAAACCCTTACAAATAGTTTAAAAATTGGTTACAAAAGAATTAATAATTTCAATTTGTAATATAAATAAATTTTTTATTATCATTACATAAAATAAACCTCAAGCAGGGATAAGGCCTACTTGAAGTTTATTGAGTAAACTGAAGATTACGTTTCCAGCGTCCGCTGATAAAACAAATTGTAAGAAGGATAAAACGTACAACATTGTCTGCTACCATGCAAAGCCATACCGCATTTAAACCAAGACCAAATACAGAAACACATAAAAAAGTTGATAAAATCCTAATACCCCACATAGTAAGTAATGAAATTAAAAATGGTATTTTAGTTTCTCCTACACCATTAAAGATACCTTCTAAAATGATAAGAGCACCAAACATTGGTTCAGAAATAGCTACAATACGTAAAGCGGAAGCACCAGATTGAATTACCTTAGGATCTTTAGTAAAAATAGACATCATAACATTTGGGAATAGAAAAAGTATAGCACCGGTTATTGTCATAATAGCAACGGCAATTCCTATTATTGTAACAGATACATTATGAAGTTTTTTCTCATTTCTCTCACCTAAAGCATTTCCAGCCAGTGTTGAAGCAGAAGCCTGCATACCATAGCCTGGAATATAAAAGGCTTGCTCCGCTGTTAGTGCAATGGAGTGGGCAGCAAGGGCAATAGTACCTAATTTAGTGACTAATGCCGTAAAAACAACATGTCCAAGACAGGTTGTAACCCGTTCCAAGGTCACAGGGAAGCCTATCTGAATACATCTTTTCATAATTGGCTTGTGGAGTTTAATTTTTTCACCTTTAGGAGATATTATTTTGTTTCTGTAAAGTTCAACAAACATCAAGGTACCACTTATGCAGTGAGAAATTGCAGTTGCAGTAGCAGAGCCAACCACCCCTAGTCCAGCACCATAGACAAAAAAGCTAAAATTACCTATAGATACTGTTCTGCTGTCATAAATCAATATGTAATTTAAAAGTATATTGATAATATTCATAATAAGGTTAACCACCATTGGGGTTTTCATGTCCCCAGTAGCACGAAGTACAGCTCCAAAGATTATGCTGGAAGCACGAAACAACATAGGAAGGCATATGATGCCGAAATAAATTGAAGCATCCCTTTGAATTTCCGGTGCAGCTCCCAACCACTTTGGTAGGAAGGGACTAATGGACAACATAAGTATTCCCACAGCAATTCCTAATATAATTGTAATTATAATGGACTGAACAGCTGCAATTTTTGCTTTTTCATATTTTTGAGCACCAATAGATGAAGCTATATAAGCTAGGACACCAATTCCCATAGCAAAAAAAGGTCCATTTATTAGCCAGGTTACTGTAGTTGTTAGTCCTACAGCGGCAGAAGCCTCAGCTCCTATTCTGCCTACCATGGCCGAGTCTGCATATTGCACTAAAGTTTGCAGTGCTTGTTCTACTATAGAAGGCCATGCCAATGCAAATACTGTAATTATCATTTCTTTATTTTGAAACAAAGGCTTTTTTATATTTAACATACACAACTCCTGTCTTTATATACTATTCCTGTATACACATTTTCCCATTGTTATAATAAGGGATATATAACCATATAGTCAAGGGTCTTAGAAAAGGCTGTAGTTTTTATATCACAAGTTTGAAGGGTGATGAAAAATATTTAGTATTCATCATCTTTTTATTTGTCAGGACAATCTTTAGAAATTCTTTAGAATTATCACAAGGTTATCTTTAAAAACTAGGTGTATCATAAAGGTAGAGAAATAAGGGAAGGGTAAAAAGACTATAGAGTGAAGTAACTATGATATTATATAATTTAGAATGATTTCATAGAAAGAGGGATGGGAAGAAATGAATATATATAATATTTTAGTGGTAGAAGATGAGGTAGATATAGCCATTGCAATAGAAGCTTATTTGGTAAATCAAGGATATAAAGTTTTTATTGGACATAATGGATTGGAAGGATTAGAAATAATAGAAAAAGAAGACATACATCTAGCAATTGTAGATGTAATGATGCCTAAGATGGATGGTATAACTTTTACTATGAGGCTTAGAAAAGATTATGATTTTCCAGTAATAATATTATCTGCAAAATCTGAGGAAGTTGATAAAATAATGGGACTCAATATAGGGGCAGATGACTATGTAACAAAGCCCTTTAAACCTCTTGAGCTTTTGGCAAGGGTAAATTCCCAGCTCAGAAGATATACTAAGTTTTTAAATATGGTTAAGGGAACAGGTAGGCAGGACAATGTTTACATAATAGGAGGCTTAGAACTTAATATAGACACAAAAGAGGTAACTGTAGATGGAAATATGGTAAAAACTACTCCTAGCGAGTTTAAAATTCTTGCGTTACTTATGAAAAATCCAGGAAGAGTTTTTCCTGCAGAAGAGATATATGAAAAGATTTGGAATGAGCATGCCATAAACACAGATACAATAATGGTTCATGTAAGAAACATAAGAGAAAAGATAGAGATAAATCCTAAAAATCCAAAATATTTGAAGGTGGTGTGGGGCGTTGGATATAAAATTGAAAAACAGTAAAGGCAAGTACATTATAACTATAGTTACTTTATTAGTATTAATAGCCTCTTCTTTAGCAATGTATTCTGTATATCCTATAATAAAAGAAAACAGCAAGAAATATGAATATAATATTTTCGAAAGAGGAGATTTTCTAAATGACATAGTAAATAGCAATTACAGCATATATTTTGATACTCTTAAGAAAAAGGAAAATAAGAATATTGAACCTTCCGATGTTATTTTAAATCTCGATAAAAAGTACGATGATTATATACATGATGACATAGATAATTATAAAAATAGATTTAATGAAGAGATATATGAACATAAGAGAAATTTAGATCAACAACTAATGAACCTGGAATACTATGCTATAGAAAAAGATAGTAAGTTAGTGGAGGAAAGAAACAAAGGTAGTATAAAGTCTTTATTAGATGATAGTACTAATCTTCAATCTCTTAATAACAACTATAGTTTTTATATAGTTATTGAATATGATGATCAAGGAAATAGCATAATTAAAAAGCTTTATGGTGCGGATGTGACAAATATCCTATGGCAGTTTAAAAATAATAAGATAACTAGTAGAGAACGTCTAGAGATGAAACCTATTAAGAATATGACCTATATTTATGCTGTTCCTAAAGAATTAAAATATAAGGATTCAATATCCTTATACAAAGAGAACAATGAAATTAATGCTTACAAAGATGCATCGGTATTTTTTATCATTATAGCTTCTCTTTGCATATTAATAGCTGCACTTATAATTCCGTATAAAATAGAAAAGGAACTAATTGGATTTAAAAAGATTGCTGCAATACCTGTAGAGATGATTATTCTTATAATTTCTATCCTGTCTGTACTCCTATACCAGGCACCGGAGCTTGTTATTACAAGCACAATAAATGGAGATTTATCTAAGATTTTACCAATAAGTTTTAGCCAAGCTGCTATTTATAGAGGTATAGATGTAATAAATGTTCTTTATTGGTTTTTATGTTTTGGAATATTATTTACTGTTAGTATTATTGCAAAGCACATTCTAAACACTGGAATTAAGGAGTATATAAAAATAAACTCTTTCATGTATAGAATTTTAAAATTTATTGGAAGAGTTAATAAAAGGTTTTATGATTATTTAAAAAATGTAGATCTAAAAGAGAAGAATACTAAGAAAATAGCAACATTATTAGGAATAAATCTAGCTATAGTATCACTAATTAGCTGTCTGTGGTTTTTAGGAATAATAGGGGCAATAATATACACTGGCATACTATTTGTAATGATAAGAAAACATTATAATAATATTAGTAATCAATATAACAAGCTTCTTGAAGCTGCAAATAAAATAGCTGAAGGCAATTTGGATGTAACTATTGAAGAAAATTTAGGGGTGTTTAATGCTTTTAAGAAGGAAATGGAAAGTATACAAAAGGGTTTTAAAAAAGCTGTTGATGAAGAAGTAAAAAGCCAGAGAATGAAGACAGAGCTTATTACTAATGTTTCTCATGACCTAAAGACGCCCTTAACATCTATTATTACCTATGTAGATTTGCTAAAAGATGAAACTCTCTCAGTGGAAAAAAGAAAGGAATATTTAGAAACCCTGGATAGGAAATCCCAAAGATTGAAGGAGTTAATAGAGGATTTATTTGAAGTTAGTAAAGCCACAAGTGGAAACATACAATTAAATATTGTAGATGTAGATGTGGTGGACTTAATGAAACAAACTTTACTTGAATTAGATGATAAAATATCAAAATCATCATTAATAGTAAAAACAAATTATCCGAAATCAAAGGTAATAGTGCCTCTAGACAGCCAGCGTATCTTTAGAGTATTCGAAAATTTAATAATTAATATAACTAAGTATGCCATGAAGGGTTCTAGAGTTTATATAGACATTGATTCAAGAGAAGACAAGGTAGAAATAACCCTAAAAAATATGGCAGCAAATGAAATAGATTTTAATGTAGATGAGATAGTAGAAAGGTTTGTAAGAGGAGATAAATCACGGAGTGCAGAGGGTTCAGGCTTAGGGTTAGCTATAGCAAAAAGCTTTGTAGAACTTCAAGGTGGAGAACTAAATGTAATTGTCGATGGAGACTTATTTAAGGTTACAATTACTTTTGAAAAAAAAGCTATATAGTAAATAGGCCTTTTCTATTCCCTAGCTTTAAGGGATAGAAAAGGTCTATTTTTAGTTGTATATAAATTAACCTAAACCTAAAATTTTAAATACTGTGGTTGTAATAAAGCACACAACAAATGCTACTAGAGTTGGTATAAGTGCTGAAAGTGCTGTCCACTTCAAGCTAAGGGTTTCCTTTTTTATAGTTAAAAGTGTTGTAGCACAAGGCCAGTGAAGCAAGCTAAATAGCATCATGTTAAGTGCTGTAAGATATGTCCATCCATGATCTAGTAATATCTTTCTTAAGGATTCTATACTTTCAAATTCAATCATAGTCCCTGTGGATAAGTAAGACATCAATAGTATAGGAAGTACAATTTCGTTTGCAGGAAGTCCAAGTATAAAGGCCATTAATATGAAGCCATCAAGACCGATGACCTTGGCAAGAGGATCAAGAAAAGCTGCGGTATGCCCTATAATACTTAGGTCACCAATGTAGATATTAGCAAGTACCCAGGTTATGGCTCCTGCTGGGGCAGCAACTACTACAGCCCTCCACAGTACAAACATAGTCCTGTCAATAATTGAAGTGTATAAAACCCTTCCTATTTGAGGTACTCTATAAGGGGGAAGCTCTAAAGTAAAAGTAGAAGGAACTCCCTTTAAAACTGTCTTAGATAAGCCATAGGATACTAGTAAAGTTATAGATATACCTATAACAACTAGTGCTGTTACTGATAGTACTGGTAAAAAATTAAATCCGCTGCCTCCCTTTGCAACGAGGAAAACCGTTGAGATGGCTATTAGAGTAGGAAATCTTCCATTACAGGGAACAAAGTTATTGGTTAATGTTGCAATAAGTCTTTCTCTAGGAGATTCTATTATTCTGCAGGCTATTATGCCAGCAGCATTACAACCAAAACCCATGCACATTGTCAAACACTGCTTGCCGTGGGCACAGGCTTTTTTAAACAAGTGATCTAGATTAAAGGCTACTCTAGGCAGGTAGCCAAGATCCTCTAGTATTGTAAAGAGTGGGAAAAATATGGCCATAGGGGGAAGCATAACAGATACTACCCAGGCTAGGGTTCTGTAAAGTCCAAGTATAAGAATACCGTGAAGCCAACTAGGGGCATTCATGTGGTTAAACAATAAAGTCAGTTTAGATTCTAAATTAAATAAAAGATCAGCTATCATGGCAGAGGGCACATTGGCTCCAGTGATGGTAATCCAGAATATCATAGCTAAAGTCAGGAGCATCAGCGGAATACCAAAAACTTTTGAAGTAATATAATTATCAATTAACTTATCTCTATTTATTTTAGCCTTATTTTCCTTTACATATTTGTCCCTTACTTCTTCAGCTCTCCTGTAAATCTGTTCTGATATATCGTCTCTAATATTTATTTTATCTCTATCCTCGGTAGATGAATTTGCAGCTACTAATATTTCTTGCAAGGAATCCTTATCTAAATTGCTGAAAATAGAGGAGATTGTTCTTGAATCTCCATCTAAAACTCTTAAAGCAAGCCACCGTGAATTAATTCCTATTATATTTTTTTCAATAAGTGGTTCTATGGATTTAACCTTTTCTTCTATATAGTGGGGATATTTTACAACTTTAGGATTTGATTTAATCTGACCTGTAGTAACCTTGTACGCTGCTTCTTTTAGTTCCTTTATACCTACACCACTTCGTGCTGCGCATAATACCACAGGAACACCTAATTCTTTTTCTATGCCTTCTCCATCAATAACTATATTTTTCTTTTTTGCTTCGTCTATAAGATTTATGCATAACACTATGTTGTCAGTAAGCTCCATTATTTGATATACCAGATTGAGGTTTCTTTCAAGGCAGGTTGCATCGGTAACTACTATTACTGCATTAGAATTACCAAAGCATATAAAATCTCTAGCTACTTCTTCCTCTACAGAGGATGCAAAGAGGGAATAGGTTCCAGGCAAATCTACTAATATATTTTCTTTACCTTTATAGGTAAATTCTCCTCTTGCGTTTACTACTGTTTTACCAGGCCAATTGCCAGTGTGCTGGTGAAGACCAGTCAGGGCATTGAAAACAGTACTTTTGCCAGTATTGGGATTGCCAGCAAGAGCAATAATGTATTGCCCTTCTTTTTTCTCGATGTTAAATATGTCTGTAAAAGCATCACTTTTAGCAGAGTGGAATGTGAGCCCCATTTTTGTTAACCTCCTAAAAATTTTTGATGTTTAAAAGCAGGTAGTAACCTGCTTCAATGAGCCTTTAGTTATGAGTAACGAAAATTAAGGATGCTTCCTCTTTTCTCAGAGCTATCATGGCACCTCTTATATTGTAAACTGTGGGATCTCCTGATGGACCTTTTCTTACCACTTCTATTTGAGCGCCCTTAGTTAGACCAAGAGCCAGCATTCTTTCTCTTAACATTCCAGTAGATAACAAATTTTCAACAGTTACATAATTTCCTACAGATACATTATTGAGCTTTAACATAAAACTTCCTCCTTGAACTAATAATTATATTGTAAAAATAAGTTTTCACTAGCTTAATTTAGTTTCATGGTATTAATTTTGTTACCCTAAGCTAACTTTAATATAATCTATGCTTATAGTTCTAAAAAGGTGCTAGTTTAAATAAAATAATAAGTAGCCTAGGTTAAACCTCTGTTGACATAGGTCAAGAAAAATATTATTATGAAAAAGATAGTAGTACGTGGAGTACTACTATCTTTTTCATAATAAATTAATATTTACATATGCTGCTTAAGAAAGAAGGGCTATAACAAGAATGGATGATTTTAAAAAGGCAATTAAGGAAATAATAGAAGAAGAAATTATTAAAATAGTTATTAGCAATAAGATGAATAAGGATGTTCAATACAATAAAATAACATTTATTTTAAAAGAAAATAATGAAAAACAATATTATCAAATAGAAAAATACACTGACAAACAAGTTTTTCACGAGAATATTGACGTAGATATATTAGAAGAGAAGCTAACGGAATATTTACAAGGAAATTATAAACAACTTTCCGCTTGGTCTACCTCAACTACTTTTGATTTGAAAATATCTAAAAAGGGAAAAGTCTTTTTAGGTAAAAAGAAAGACGACAATATAAAGGTAGCAAACAAAAGTCATAATAAAGAAAAGAATTATATTTTAAAAGAGGGAATGATAATAGAACCTCTTATAGATTTAGGGGTTTTTACAAAGGAAGGTAAGGTAGTTAACTCAAAATATGATAAATATAAGCAAATAAATAGGTTTATAGAAATCATAGATGATGAAGTTAAGAAAAATGATTTTAAAGAGCTTACAATTTTAGATTTTGGTTGTGGCAAATCTTACTTGACTTTTATAGTTTACTATTATTTTGTAGAAATTAAAAAGATTAATGTAAAGATGATAGGATTAGATCTTAAGGAAGATGTTATTAAAAAGTGCAATGAGATAGCTGAAAAATATAAATATGAGAACCTACACTTTGAAATTGGAGATATAAATGGATTTAAATACAATAACAAAGTTGATATGGTAATTACATTACATGCCTGCGATACAGCAACGGATTATGCTTTATATAATGCAATAAAGTGGAATAGTAAGATGATTTTCTCTGTTCCTTGCTGCCAGCATGAGTTTAATGAACAGATGAAGGCAGAATCTCTATCTATACTTACAAGATATGGAATAGTGCAAGAAAGAGTTGCAGCACTTATGACAGATGCTGTCAGGGCTAATTTATTAGAGTGTTTAGGCTACAAAACTCAACTTTTAGAATTTATAGATATAGCACATTCCCCTAAAAATATATTAATCAGAGCATCTAAGGGTAATGTATCTGAGGATAAAAGAAAGAAAGCCCTAGTTGAGGTTGAAGATTTAATTAAGCAATTTAATTTTAATCCAACACTATTTAATCTATTAAAAAAAGATAACTTAATTTAAAGGTGACGGATTAAAATAATTTTATATATGACAATTAACAATAGCAATGGAGGAAATGAATTTATGTCTAGTTTACCAAATTGTCCAAAATGTAATTCAGAATACACTTACGAGGATGGAAGTCTTTTTGTTTGTCCAGAATGCGCTCATGAGTGGGCTTTAAAATTAGAAACAGAAGACAATGAAGACAACAATAGTATCAAAGATGCAAATGGAAATATCTTAAATGATGGCGATTCTGTAACAGTAATAAAAGATCTAAAGGTAAAAGGAAGTTCATCAGTGATAAAAATAGGTACAAAAGTAAAAAACATACGCTTAGTTGATGGAGACCACAATATTGATTGCAAAATTGATGGTTTTGGAGCTATGAAACTAAAATCTGAATTTGTTAAAAAGGTATAAATTCCTTTTTAGTAAAATAGAATAGAAACAGTTTTTGGCAACAACAAAAGAAACAAAAAATGTAGTAGCAAAAGATTGGTAATGGATTACCTTTATTATAAGGCTACAGTTAATAAGTACAGATCGAGTAAGGAATTAATCCTAGCTCGATCTATATTTTTTCAGTAATTTAGTGTGGATTTATACTTTATCATAACAATAAAATGATTATTTTAGGATAAAGAGAAATTATTGTAACTCTACTTGTTAATTTATGTGTAGGATTTAAGATTACAGATTGAAATTAAGGTTTTCTTAAGATGTTCTTTAAGTATTTTTAAATTTTATGCTGCATAATGGGTATATCAAACAAACAAGTGGGGGTACTTTACGATGGAAAAATATTGTTTATATATAGTTCTTACAAGGACAAACACAGTAATGTCTAAGCTTATTCAGTTTGTTAAGAATGATGAATATACTCATGCAGCTATATCTTTAGACAAAGAACTGAACAATATGTATGGTTTTGGAAGAAAGAATACTTATAATCCTTTTGTAGGAAGGTTTAGACAAGAAAAAGTTGATGAAGGATTATATAAATTTCATAAAAATTTACCCGGTGTAATAATGGAAGTAGAGGTATCAAAACAGCAGTATAAGAAGGCTAAAGATTTACTGAATCATTTTATTTTTAATAGTAATCTTTATAAATATAATTACAAGGGGCTAATTCATAGTCTATTTAATAAGGCAGAATGCTCGGAGACTAGATTTCTATGTTCAGAGTTTGTGTATCATATTTTAAAGGAAAGCAATATTGCAGACCTTGATATATCAAGAAATCTTGTGAGACCTCAAAGTTTACTAGATTTAAAAGGTAAAATAATTTATAAAGGCAATCTCAAAAATATAAAATCTCAACATAATAATTGTAATTCTATAGAAAGAGAAAGCTTCTGTTTTCCATTACGACCTCAGAGTAACCAATATTATTGATAACTTATAAGGGCTGCAGATGAATTATGTTCGTTTGTAGCCTTCTTATATTAACTTGATATGACTTATACACTTAAAATATCCAAGATACAGATAGATTTTTAAAAATATAAGGGTAATAAATAATGGAGGATAAAAAAAACTTATAGATATGAATTAAAAGATAAGAAATATCAATTAGACCAACATTATTTATAATGATAAAATTACTTGGAGATTATAAAGCATAGAATGAAAAAGTACTATGTACTTTTCCATAGAAATAAAAAATTTAGTTACAAAGGAGAATTGCATTGAGTATTGATATAAGCATCATTTCTGGATTCCTAGGAGCTGGAAAGACCACTTTTTTAAAAAAAATCATTCCAGGTATGGAAGGTAAAACTGCTTTAATTGAAAATGAATTTGGTGATATTGGAATTGATGGAGACTTAATCAGTGATAACCTGCCTATTAGGGAAATCTATGCTGGATGTATTTGTTGTAGTTTAGTACAAGATTTTAAAAAAAGTATAGAAGAGTTAGTTATGCAGTATAGACCAGACCGCATACTTATAGAACCCTCTGGTGTTGGGAATTTATCAGATGTTGTGAGGGCCTGCAAGAAGATTTCTGAAAATCCACAGCTTGATATAAGAATAAATCAATTAATAACTATTGTAGATGCCAGTGCATTCGAAGATTATTTAGAGATATTTGGGGAATTTTATTTGGATCAAATTCAAAATGCTCATATTATTTTTTTAAGTCATTTGGACAAAACAGAAGACAAAGAAGTTGAAAAAGTAATTTCAAAAATAAGATTAAATAATGAGAAAGCATTTATTCTCAAAGAGAACTGGTATTCCTATAATGGAGAACAAATAATTGAAATATTAAATACAATCAAGAGCTGTGAAACTAATTTAGAGGGAAAAGCTTTATCAGTGCCTGCTAATAAAGTATTTGGTACTTTATCCCTTGCTAGTCCTAAGGTTTTTTCCGAGGAAGAGCTTGATAACATGCTAGTTTCTCTAAAGGACAAGGAATATGGCTTTGTTTTAAGAGCTAAGGGAATTCTAGAACTTAATACAAGGCAATTTGTTTATTTTGATTTTACTCCACATCATTACCACTGGGAATATACAGAAGAATGCAAAGAAACAAAGGTAGCTGTTATTGGCAGTAATTTAGAGAAAGAAAAAATATTAAAATGTTTTAGTTAACAGGGGGGAATCATGAGTAAAATTGTTGACTTTAAGTGTACATATGATAATTCTATAGGAATTAATAAAGAAGTTACAGAAAAATTGGACTTGCAGTTTCCAGAAGCCTATAAGCATTGGGATAGCATGGCTCTCTTGGCAGAAGAGTTGAAAAAGTATGATAAGGCAAATTTCTGTGGTTTACCATTTTGTCATACCGTTGAAGGAGAAGCCTTGGGAGGAAGTATTAATTTTGGAGATGAAAATATAGGTCCAAGAGCAAAAGACTATATTTGTGCATCTGCACAGGAAATATTAAATCTACCTGAAATCGATTACTCAAAGGGACGTATATCAGAAGTTTTAAAAGCTTGTAAGCATTTAAGAGATAAAGGGGAGAATGTACTCCTATATATTTCTGGTCCCTTTACAATTATGAATGTTTTAATTGACCCACGTCACATTTTTAAGATCTTTAGAAAAGATCCAGATACTATGCAAGCTATTTTTAATAAATTTGAGAAGGAACTATTACGTTTTGTTAAAGAGGCTCAAAAAGCAGGAGTAAATATGATTAGTTATGCTGATTCTTCTGGAGGATTAAATATTCTAGGGCCTAAATTTGCAGAACAAACGGTAGAAATGTTTACTTACCCACTGTTAAAGAAGATTGAAGAAATAATTAATGATGAAACAATTGTATTACTTTGCCCTAAAACTACTTTCGCATTGATAGGAACAGATAAAGCGGTATGGAAGGATATTAACCTTGGAGAGCCTGTAAAATACTCCGAAGCCTGCATAAAAGTAATGGGACAAGCGAAGTTTGTTGGACAAATGTGTATTAAAGATAAAGAATTTGAATTAAAAAATGGAATAATCAAAACAATTAATTTGCTGTAAGTATTAGTAAAAATATTGATTTATATAGGGAGGACATTATATGCACAAAGATGATAAGATGACACCAAATGAAAGATTGGCCGCATTTATGACAGGAAAACCTATGGATAGAATTCTAGCTATGCCAGTTGCTTGTTCTATGTCAGGATTAGCACTTGGAATGACTCACAAGGAAAAAAGAAGCAGTGCTTTAAATGAAGCAAAGGCACAGATTGCCTGTTATGAAAGATTTGGAAATGATTTAGCAATTGTTGAATATGGATTGCATGGTGTAGGTGCAGCTCTAGGCAGTGAAATGAGTGACCCAGAGGACTCTGTACCAGCAATCATGAAATATGTTCTAGAGGACTTGAATGATGTTGACAAGTTAGATATGTCAAAATTAGAGCTAAAAAATGATAAAGCCTTCCAGCTGCACTTAGAAGCTGCAGGTATCATTATAGACGAAATAGGAAATGAAGTTCCAACGGGAGTTTTAATATCTGGACCGTTTACTGCTGCTTCCAGTATTTATAAAACAGAAAATTTGTTAAGAGCAACTAGAAAAAATCCTGAAAAACTGCATCAATTAATTAAATTCTGTAACGATGCACTAAAAATGATTTGTAGAGAATTCATAAAAGCAGGTGTTCTTATTCTATTATGCGATCCTATTGCATCAGGAACAATTCTTAATAAAAAACAATACTTGGAATTCGTTCTACCATACACAATAGATTTGATGAAAGATATTCATGATGCAAAAGGAATGGTTTGTTACCATATTTGTGGAGATACAACGGCAATCGTAGGAGAAATGGTTAAGTCAGGCTGTGATATGATGAGTATTGATAACAGGGTAGATTTAGCCTATACAAAAGAAGTGGTAGGAGATAAAGTTCCTATCCTTGGAAATGTAGACCCAGTAGAAGTACTGATTCTAGGAAATACTAATGATGTAGATTTAGCAGTAAAAACCTGCATACAAAAGGCTTATGACAGTCCTTGTGGATATATTTTAGCATCAGGCTGTGATCTTTCAGGAGCTGTTCCGCTAGAAAATATTGACCAATTTATGGCTTCTGCCAGAAAATATGGAAAGTGGCCTTTGGACCCAAGAAATTTCCTTTAACATATGAAGTGAAAATTGAATCGGAATAAATATATTAGTTATTAAAAAGTGGGGGGAAAAATAATGGCAGTATTAAAGGAAGAATTATTAAAGAGATTATCTGATGGTGTAGTGGATATGGAAGAGGATGATGTAATTGAAGCAGCTAATGAATATGTAGAAGCAGGGTATCCAATACTTGAAGGTATTCTGGAAGGTCTTGTAGATGGTATGAACCGCGCAAGTCAATTATATGAAGAGGAAGAATATTTTGTTACAGATATATTATTATGCTCAGATGCAATGTATGAAGGTTTAGCAATTTTAAGACCTCATCTTCCTTCAGATGAAGTAGAAAAAGAAAAGCCAAAGGGAGTAATTGGAGTTGTAGAAGGAGACACCCATGATATAGGAAAAAATCTAGTGAAAATCATGTTAGAAACAGCTGGATTTGAAATGATTGATTTAGGAAGAGACGTTCCACTTCAAAATTTTGTAGATAAGGCTAAGGAGGTTAATGCATCCTTCGTATGTATGTCCACATTAATGACAACAACAATGGGAGGCATGAAAACTGTTATAGAATTATTAAAAGAAGAGGGTATAAGAGAAGAAGTTAAGGTTGTTATAGGTGGAGGACCAATTTCAAAGAAATTTGCAGATATAATTGGTGCAGATGGTTATTCTCCTAATGCAGTTGAGGCAGTTAAACAAATAAAGACATTGCTTAATATAGCGTAGAAAGAGGTGAGGGCTATGTTATTGCCAAAAGAACGATTAATGAAGGTATTTGGCAGAGAAAAAGTTGATAGACCACCATGTATTTGTCCTGGCGGCATGATGAATATGGTTACAACAGAGTTAATAGAGGAGGTTGGAGTAGAATTTCAAAAGGCTCATTTGAATGCTGAAATGATGGCTGATTTAGCAACAGCAGTATATGAAAAAGGTTGCTTTGAAAATTACGGTGTTCCCTTCTGTATGACTATAGAGGCAGAAAATTTTGGAGCAAAAGTTGATATGGGCACAAATATTTATGAGCCTCATGTTGTAGAATATGCAATTAATTCTGTTAAGGAATGGAAAGAAATTTCTGAGATTAGCTATGAAGAGGGAAGAGCAAAGGTAGTTATTGATGCTATAAAACTGCTAAAATTGAAGGGTAGTGATGTTCCTATTATAGGTAATTTAACAGGCCCTATTAGTACAGCAAGCTCTATAATGGAACCTTCCACTTTTTATAAGGAGCTAAAGAAAAGTAATAAGGAAGCACATGAATTTCTTAATTTTGTTACAGAGCAGTTAATTTTATTTGCAACAAAACAAATAGAAGCAGGAGCAGACATAATTGCAATTTCTGACCCTAGCGGCACCGGTGAAATTTTAGGACCTAAGCTATTTGAAGAATTTGCTGTAAAATACCTTAATAAAATTGTTGATAGTATACAAAATAAGAATGTAGGTACAATTGTACATATATGTGGACAAATGAAGAAGGTTTACCCAGAAGTAAATAAAATCAAAAGTGATGTTTTAAGTTTTGATTCTATAGTTAATATGAGCGATGCAAGAAAAAATCTGGGAAACAGATTACTAATGGGCAATGTAAGTACTTATGCTATTGAATTCGGCGAAGCAAAGAAAATCACTGAACTAACTGAAAAATGTGTGAAAGACGGAGCAAATATAATATCTCCAGCCTGTGGACTTGGAATGAAGTCTCCTTTGAAAAATGTGAAAGCTATGGTAGACTATTTATCAAAAGGAGATGGAGTTATTAATGGCTAAGATTTCTATTAAATCTGAAAATAAAAGCTTTAAATATGTGCCGGGAAAAAATTTGCTGAAGCTTTTGTTAGAAAATGAGGTTTTCGTTGACAATCCTTGTAATGGAAAAGGGTCCTGTGGAAAATGTAAGATTAGACTTTTAGAAGGAAATCTGCCGGATATGTCAGAAACAGAGGCAAAACTTTTAAAGAAGGAAGAAATCAACTCAGGCATAAGATTATCCTGTTTGGTAGTACCACAAGGAGATATTGTAATTGAAGTTTTACAAAAGGAAGGGAAGCATAAAATACTTACAACGGGATATGTTCCAGATTTTGAATTTAATCCTTTAATCCATAAGAAGATTTTTAAAATAGAAAAGCCTACCTTAGAAAATCAAAGTTCCTTTGAAGAGGCTATATGCAACACCTTTGATGTTGAAAAATTTGATTGGAGACTGTTGCAGCAGCGTGAATTTATGATTGGAGAAGTTACAGGAGTTTTTAATGGCAGAGAGTTAATTGGAATTGAAGCCGGTGATACTACTGACCTTCTTTACGGAGTTGCTGTGGATATTGGAACTACCACAGTTGTAACTTCGCTGATTGATATGAATACTGGTAAGGAATTAGCTACAGCTTCAATGATTAATGCTCAAAAGAACTTTGGGCTGGATGTTTTAACTAGAATCACTTATGAAGTAGAGCACCCAGAGGATTCTAAGGAAAAGCTGCAGTATGCAATTGTTAGCTCTATTAATGAGATGATTGGAGATATATGTAATAAATCAAAGGTAGATAGAAGAAACATATATGAGATTTCTATTGCCGCAAACTGTACAATGATGCATTTTCTTTTAGGAATTGATGCAACCTCTATAGGAAAATCTCCCTATGCACCAATATTTGTGAAATCAAAAAACATATTGGCAAAGGATATTGGCTTAGAGGCAGCTCCAGGTGCTAGGCTTTATTGTCTTCCATCGGTCTCAGCTTATATAGGAGCTGATATTGTAGCCGGTGCATATGTCTGTCAACTACACAAGGCTAAGGAGAATGTACTATTTATAGATATTGGAACTAATGGGGAAATTGTCTTATCCAATCATGGAAAGCTTTTATCCTGTTCCTGTGCTGCAGGTCCAGCCTTAGAGGGGATGAACATTAGCTCCGGTATGAGGGCAGCAGAGGGTGCCATTGAAGATGTGAAAATCACTGAAAGCGGAATTGAAGTTAAAGTTATAGGAGAGCAGGAACCAATAGGTGTATGTGGCAGCGGTATATTAGCTGTAGTAAAAGAATTAATTGGAGTAGGTCTTGTAAAAAAAGATGGAGCATTTATAAAAAAGGAAAAGCTGGAAGAATCAGATTATCGTTATAATATGCTTCAGTTAGACGGGAAAAAACGAGAATTTGTTTTAAGTAGTAATCCAAAAAAACTGCTAATTACACAGTCGGATGTTCGTCAAGTACAATTAGCAAAGGGAGCTATCCTTTCAGGTTTTTATGCTCTGTTAAAAAAGGCAAACATCAATATGAGCGAGCTTGATAAAGTTGTTATAGCAGGACAGTTCGGAGCTCATTTGCCTGCAGATAGCTTAGTAGGCATAGGCATATTGCCAGAGGAAGTTAGGGATAAGCTGGTATATGTAGGTAATTCCTCTAAAACCGGGGCATATATGGCCCTTATGTCTGCAGATGTAAAAGAGCAAATAGAAAAACTCGCCCATCAGATAGATTATATGGAACTAGGGGCATCAGAAGGTTATGAAAGACTCTTTATGGAGTGTCTAATGTTTCCAAGTTAAAATGTTATTAAAAGTTCTCTCAAAGTTACTTTGGGAGAACTTTTTTATACAGAACTATATTAATTATAGCTATATGTAATGATTTATCAGGGCATGTGCTTGTTTTTTTATATTATCTACTATTTCTTGTGGTTCAATAACCTTTGCAGAAATGCCTAACTGAAGAAAATAATTAGAAACAAAATCTAGCTCATCCTTATCAATTATTGTATCAATATACCCATTCTCATCATCCATAACAACAATGTGGGGTTCTAACCATGATTTACTCTGGCACTGTCTTATACCTTCTCTTGTAAGCTTAACATGTAATCTTACAGGCCTTTTAATAGTGTAGCTATCAAACCAATCTATTAAATTCATTGGAAACTGGTAAGTTTTTTTAGAAACTTCTAAAGAGGCGATTCTATCCACTCTAAATAATAAAACCTTATCCTTTTCCAGGTCAAAGGCAGGCATATACCAAAGTCCGTCATAGGCATATGCTCCAATGGGTTTAACTTCTCTTTTTTTATTTTTGGATTTTGATACATATTCAATTATTAATGTATTACTCTCAAGAACTGCTTCAACTATATCCTTTAAAAATGGAGAGGCAATATTTCGTTTTGGATTCCATAGGCATATAAGTGTTTCTAAACGGTTTATTTTGTTTTTGGCATCCTCAGGAAGAGTGGCATACAATTTTCTAGAAGCTGAATCTATATCTGTATCAAAGGGTAGTGATTTGTAGTACTTTAGTGATTGAAAGGCAAAGAAAATTGCTAGGGCCTCATTTTCATCAAATATGATTGGAGGAAGAATTCTATTTTTTAGTGTGCGATAGCCGCCGTTTCTGCCCTGCTCTGTATATATAGGAACTCCTAATTCGCTTATTTCCATTAAATATCTATGAGCAGTTCTGACAGATATGTTAAATTCATAGGCAACATCTTGAGCAGTAAAGTTTTTCTTAGAATTTACATACATAATTAAATCAAATATTTTTTTAGCCTTTGACATATGAAATCTCCTTTGCAACAGAAATTAATCCTATGATCAATAGATTAATCTTAATAAAAACAGACAGCAATTGTCATGTTTTTAGTATACAGTATTTATGATAGATATTGAAAGGGGATTACTATGAAAAAAGAAAAATCCAATAATATTCATGTTACTGGAGCTAGAGAGAAAAACTTAAAGAATATTAATATAGAGGTTCCAAAGAAGAAAATCACTGTTTTTACCGGAGTTTCAGGCTCAGGAAAGTCATCTCTTGTATTTGATACAATTGCAGCGGAATCACAACGTCAATTGAACGAAACCTATTCAAGTTTTATACGTCACCGTCTTCCGCATTACGGACAGCCTGATGTAGATTCAATTGAAAATCTCTCTGTAGCAATTGTAGTTAGCCAAAAGAGAATAGGAGGAAATGGAAGGTCAACCGTTGGAACTATAACGGATATTTACTCTCTTTTGCGGTTGTTATTTTCACGTATTGGTATACCTTTTGTAGGCTATTCTGATGTGTTTTCCTTTAATAATCCTGCAGGAATGTGTCCTAAATGTGAAGGATTGGGAAAAATAGATATAATCAATATTGATAGACTAATTGATAAAAGTAAATCTTTAAATGAAGGAGCCATTCAGTTTCCAACCTTTAGGCCAGGAGAGGTACGATGGAAAAGATATGTTTGTACAGGACTTTTTGATAATGACAAGAAACTTAAGGATTATAGCCAGGAGGAATGGGATACCCTCCTTTATAAAGCAGGTTTTAAGCTCACAAATCCTGGAGAAGGGTGGCCCACCACTTCAAAGTATGAAGGGGTTATACCGAGAATTGAACGGACTTTTTTAAACAAAGAATGCAGGGATGCTAAGCTATATAAAAAGGATATTGATTACGTGGTTACCAGAGGAACTTGCCCATTATGCAATGGTGGAAGACTTAACCAAAAGGTACTACAGTGCAAAATAAAGGACAAAAATATTACAGATTGTACAAAAATGCAGGTCAGTAAGTTAATTAGCTTTATAGAGAATATTAAGGAGCCTTCTTCCTATACAATAGTTGAATCTATTATTAATCGATTAGAACATTTAAATTCTGTGGGACTAGGATACCTAAACTTAGATAGACAAACAGCCACACTTTCTGGAGGGGAATCACAAAGAATAAAAATGGTTCGTCAACTAGGAAGCAGTTTAACAGATATTACTTATATTTTTGATGAACCAAGCATAGGTCTTCATCCCCATGATGTGACTAGGCTTAATAACCTTTTAAAGTTATTAAGAGATAAAGGAAATACTGTTTTAATAGTGGAACATGATCCGGATGTAATTAAAATTGCAGACTATGTGATTGATATGGGGCCAAAAGCTGGCAAAAAAGGCGGAAATATTATGTATCAGGGAGCAGTAGAAGGTTTATTAAAAGCAGATACATTGACAGGAAAGTTTTTAAATCGTAGAACTACCTTGAAAGAAAGTACAAGGGAAGCTAAGGGATGGATATCTATAAAGAATGCCTCCTTGCACAATCTGAAAGAGGTTTCTGTGGATATACCTATAGGTGTTATGACTGTGATTACAGGAGTAGCTGGTTCTGGGAAGAGTACTCTTATAAATGGTATATTTAAAAAGCATTATCCTGAGGCAATTTTTATAGATCAAGGAGCAATTCAAGGTTCTAAGCGTTCTAATATAGCTACCTTCACAGGGATTTTTGATGTTATCCGAAAGCTCTTCGCAAAAGAAAACAGTGCGGAAGCTTCTCTTTTCAGCTTTAATTCTCATGGAGCTTGCACAGAATGTAAGGGATTAGGAGTAATTTATACTGACTTAGCTTTTATGGATCCGGTGGTAGGTATTTGTGAAGCATGTCAAGGAAATAGATTTACTAAGGAAGTACTTCAATTTAAATTACGAAATAAAAATATTAGCCAGGTTCTTAAAATGACAGTTGATGAAGCCTTGGAATTTTTTTGTGAAAAAGAAATATTTGCTACTTTGAAAAGATTGAAAGATGTAGGAATAGGCTATATTAGCCTAGGTCAATCCTTAGATACACTATCTGGTGGTGAACTTCAAAGACTTAAGCTTGCAGCAGAGTTGGAGAAAGAAGGGAATATATATGTATTAGATGAGCCAACTACAGGGTTGCACATGTCTGATCTGTCACAGCTTATCAAAATTATGAACCACATTGTTAACCAAGGTAGTACCTTAATTGTGATAGAGCATAATCTTGATATAATGTGTCAAGGGGATTGGATTATAGATTTAGGTCCAGGAGCAGGTCAGGATGGAGGCAAGGTGATATTCCAAGGACATCCTAGAGACTTGATTAATTCCTCTTCTTCTATTACAGGAAAGTATCTAAAAGAATATATAACGGATATGAAAATTTAACAGCCTTCTAGAGGAAAGATAGTTTCAATAGTTCTTTTTGATGCTGAAAGCAATTAAAATTATAGTAAAATGGGAGAATTTTTTAAATAAACAAAGTCTTTTTGCAATTTTTAAATCGAATAAAATAAAATAATGACGAATTTTGGAGTAATATAAAGAAAAATGCAAACAATACCACCTAAAGGTTAATTTGGTAGTTTGACAAATTATAGCCTGATTTTTTATTATTGTATAGTATTTTGTTAACTTTTTTAAAGGATTTGTTAATTAACTTCAGTAAAAGATTGCAAAAGGAGATTTAAAAGAATGAGTTCTATTTTTAAGAAAAAAAGTGTAGATTCGGTTTTAGAACGTCACCAATCTGCATCACTAGAAAAAACTCTTGGTTCCTTTGACGTAACCTTAATGAGTATCGGTGCAGTTATAGGAACAGGTGTTATGGTTCTAACAGGACTTGTAGCATCAAGAGATGCAGGACCAGCAGTTATATTATCATTTATTTGTTCTGCAATAGTATGTATGCTTGTTGGCTTATGCTATGCTGAATTTGCAGCTGCAATACCAACCTCTGGTAGTTCCTATGCTTACATCTATGTATCTTTAGGTGAAATAATTGCTCATCTTGTTGGGTGGTCACTTGTTATAGGGTACACTGTAAGTACATCATCTGTTGCAGGTGGTTGGTCAGCTTATTTTAATGGTTTTTTAGGAGAATTTGGAATACATATACCTAAACAATTCGTAACTATTCCAAGTCAGGGAGGTATAATGAACCTTCCGGCAACGGTAATAATATTATTGGTTACCTATCTGCTCTCAAGAGGAACTAAGGAAAGTAAGAAAGTAAACAACTTTATGGTTATAGTAAAAGTTGCTGTTATAATTCTATTCATAGCAGTAGGTGCCTTCTTTATAAAACCACAAAACTGGCATCCATTTATGCCATTTGGTTTAAAGGGAGTCTTTGCTGGAGCAGCATCTGTTTTCTTTGCATTTACAGGTTTTGATGCAGTTTCAACCTCTGCGGAAGAAGTAAAAAATCCACAAAAAGATCTTCCAACAGGAATCATTGCTTCATTAATTATTTGTACAATTATATATGTTATAGTTTGTCTGGTTTTAACTGGAATTACCCACTACTCTCTATTGAACGTTGGTGATGCCATGGCCTTTGCACTAAATAGGGTTGGACAAGGCTGGGCTGCTTCAATACTTTCCATTGGAGCAGTGGTAGGAATTACTGCAGTTATGTTCGCTTATATCTTTGGTACATCCCGCATACTATTTTCAATGAGTCGTGATGGATTGCTTCCAAAGGTATTCTCTAGTATAAATTCAAAGACAAATGTACCAACTTTTTCAACTTGGTTAACAGGTTGTACTGCTGCTTTAATAGCAGGTGTTGTTGATCTTAAACAATTAGCAGATCTTGCAAATATGACTCTTATAGCAACATTCATGCTTGTTGCTGCATCTGTAATTGTATTAAGAAAAACTCATCCAAATTTAAAAAGGAGCTTTAAAACTCCATTAGTACCATTAGTACCAATATTGGCAGTAGTATTCAGTCTATTCTTAATGTCTAACCTATCAAAGACAACTTGGATATATTTCCTAACATGGTTAGCATTGGGTCTTATAGTTTATTTTACATATTCACGTAAAAACAGTTCATTACAAAATACAAATAAATCCTTACTAAAGAAAAGTGCATAAATTGAACTATAGTATATAAGCAGCTTACCTTACCTTAAGAGTTTCTCTTAAGGTAAGGTAAGCTTTTATAATATTTATTTAACACTAGTAATGCTTCCTTTAAAATTGGTATTTATGGTGTTTTTTTATCTAAAAAGTTAGTTCCGATTACCCCTCCAATAATCATTACCGCTCCAATTATATGAAAATATGATAAACTTTCCTGTAGAAAGATAACTCCAGCAATCATAGTTATCAGGGTAGATAAATTATTAAATACGCTCATCTTAGATGCCTCTATTTTAGACAAAGTATAATTTGATAATAGTGATGTTATAAGTGAAGATAGTATACCTAAATAAAGTACTGAAATTAAAAATAATGGATTGATAAATGGTTTAAAATAAACATTAATAGTGCCATGAATACCATGATCAATGATAGATATTAAATTAAAACTGAGAAAACCTATAAAGGTCATCATATAAGTTAAGTCCAATATTTTATACTTTTTAGTTATCTTTCTTGCTAGAACATTATAACCAGCTGAAGAAAGTGATGATAAAATAATCATCAAGGTTCCTATAGAACTAGCAGGCTTTAAATCTATTCCTTTCATAACAAAAATATAGATTACTCCAGATACAGATAAAATTAATGATAACTTTTGTAGTCTGCTAGAATTCTCCTTTAAAAAAAATGTCGCTAGGATCATTGTGAAAATAGGAATGGTGGCTTGGATTATTCCTGCTTCTGAAGATGAAATATATACTAGTCCAAAGGCTTGAAAAGCAAAAAATAAAGTTGGATAAAATAATGAAATAGGTAAAATAGGAAGCATATCTTTAAAGGTTATATCTAATTTTATCCACCCAAAAACAACAGGAATAGAAGCAACAACAAAAGATATTGTAAATCTATGTGCAAGTATATTTAGTGGATCTGTAACAATTAAAGCTAGCTTTACGAATAGAAATGAGAAGCCTATAATCAGTGCATATAGAGTAGCAGCAAAGTAAGTGTTTCTTTTAACGGAATTTTCCATTTTAGTATTCCTCCCATAATTATAATCTTATATATCTATGTTATTAAATAAGGTGTTATGATACAATGAAAATAAAGTTAATCTATACCGGTACAGTGATTGGAAGGAGTAGATTATGTATAAGTATTTAGCAGTATCAAATGAGATTGAAAACATGATTAAAGGTGGTAGATATAAAGAAGGAGAGAAAATTCCTTCTATTCGGAGTCTAACTGAAAATTTCAATTGTAACAAAAGTACAGTCATTAGTGCATTACATGAATTGGAAAGAAGACACATAGTTTATTCTCTTCCCAAAAGTGGGTATTATGTTGTGACAGGAAAACCTAATTTAAATAAAGGGGAGAAGCTTATAATGGATTTTGCTTCTTCCGCTCCAGATCCAGAGGTGTTTCCCTATTTAGATTTTCAGCATTGTATAAATCAAGCCATTGATATATATAAGAAGGATTTGTTTGTATATGGTACACCTAAAGGCTTACCCTCCTTAGTAGATGTTATACATAAACAATTGGCAAACTATCAGGTCTTTACTAGTAAAAGGAATATATTTATTACATCAGGTGTTCAGCAGGCGCTATCAATTCTAGCTACAATACCCTTTCCAAATAACAAGGAAACTATACTTATTGAGCAGCCTAGCTATCATTTGTTCATAGATTATTTGCAGGTACAGGGGATACCAGTTATAGGTATAGAGAGATCTAGTGAAGGAATTGATATATCAGAGTTAGAGAGAATATTTAAGTTGGAAAGTATTAAGTTTTTTTATACCATGCCAAGATATCATAATCCTTTAGGAACTTCATATTCCCAAGGAGAAAAGAAGAAGATTTTAGAGCTGGCAAAAAAATATGATGTATATATTGTGGAAGACGATTATCTAGCTGACTTTGAGCAAGACTCAAAAGCAGATCCAATATTTTCATATGATAACTTTTCACAGGTTATATATCTAAAAAGTTATTCAAAAATTATCTTTCCGGGATTGAGAGTTGGTGTTGCTGTAATTCCTGAAAGCCTTATTGAAACATTTAGTAAGTATAAAAGTGTTATTGATATAGATAGTTCTATGCTTTCTCAAGCAGCCTTAGAAATTTACATTAAAAGTGGTATGTTTGAAAGACACAGGGAAAAAATTAAGAGAACTTATTTTTTAAGGGCAAAACTTTTAACTTCTCTATTGAAAAAGAAGATCCATGATTCCAAGGATAACTATAAATATAACCCTTTAGGTAACATATGTGTTCATACATATGTAGAGTTAGATAAATATATATCCTCTGAAAAGCTTATAAATAGATTAAAAAAGAAATCAATTATAGTGGATACAGCAGACAGGAACTATTTAACTTCATTTCCGGCAAAAAAATCAATACTAAAAATAAACGTGTCAAATGTAACAGAGGATTATATTGCTAGTGGAATTACTGAAATAATTCAGGAAATTGAGTGTTCACCTTTATAGTGGTATTATTAAATTACCTATATGAAAGGAGTTACAAAGATGGATAACTTAGGGGAATTTATAACTTTAAATTTAGAAAGCATTGACAACGAACATATTTGCTGTGCTATATCGGATAAAAAATGTGTTGAGGGATATTTGAAGAAAAAGCAGTGGCTGAAGGAGCAAATTCCGAAAGGATATGTATTTAAAAAATTAAATGTTAAACATAAAGTTTTTATTGAATACTGTCCATGGGATATAGCTTGGCTACCCATTACTGCACCAAACTATATGGTAATAAACTGTTTTTGGGTTGCAGGACAGTATGCAGGAAAGGGTTATGGAAAAAGGCTTTTACAGGAGTGCTTAAGAGACTCGGAAGATAAGGATGGAATTGTAGTTCTTACAAGTAATAAAAAGAGGCCCTATATCTCAGACAAAAAGTTCTTTATAAAGCAAGGATTTGAGGTATGTGATACAGCTCCTCCGTATTTTGAGTTATTAGTTTACAAGAATAATCCTAACGCCATAAATCCTAGCTTTAATAAATCAGCTAAAGAAAATGTCTGTGACAATAAAAATGGATTAACAGCATATTATTCAAATTGTTGTCCCTTTACTGAATATTATATAAACACAGTATTAAAAGAACTGGCAGGCAAAAATCACATACCTCTAGAGATTATTAAGATTGATAATAAAGAACAGGTGAAACATAATCCATCACCCTTCAGCATATATAGTTTGTTTTATAATGGTAAATTTATTACACATGAAATTTTGAGTGAAGCAAAATTCAATAAAGTCGTAGATGGTATAAAAAATGGCATATACTAATTCTTCCTGTATAAAATATATTTCTGTTAGAAAATCTTTAATATAAAATATTATAAAAGAAAGAGGTATATTGTATGAGTAAAACAATAGTACAAGGAAAGACTTTAGAGCAGTGGAAAGAACAGTATCCACTAATGGATAAAATTATTTCCACAGAAGAAGTATTTTGGACCAACCCTAACTATGGTAAATTTCAAGATGCTATTGAAAAAATTTCACTATCTGAGAAAGATGTAATGGAAGCAGAAGAAAGACTAAAAAGATTTGCACCCTATATAGCTAAGGTTTTTCCAGAAACAGAAAAAACAAATGGAATTATTGAATCGCCTATTGTTAAAATCCCTAATATGCAGAGCAAAATAGAGGAAATGTTCAGTCAGGAAATTTTAGGACAACTATTACTAAAATGCGACAGCCACCTTGCTATTTCAGGATCTATTAAAGCAAGAGGTGGTATTTATGAAGTTCTAAAACATGCAGAAGAATTAGCTATTGAAAATGGCATATTAACCTTAGAAGATGATTATTCTGTTATGGATAGTGACAAATTTAGAGAATTTTTTTCTCAGTATTCTATTGCAGTGGGGTCAACAGGAAACTTAGGACTTAGCATTGGCATAATCAGTGCTCAACTGGGATTTAAAGTCTTTGTTCATATGTCAGCAGATGCAAAGCAATGGAAGAAAGATCTTCTTAGAAGTAAAGGTGTTACAGTAGTTGAATATGAGTCGGATTATAGTAAAGCAGTAGAAGAGGGCAGAAAACAAGCAGAGGCAGATCCAAATATGTATTTTGTAGATGATGAAAATTCAACTAACTTATTTTTAGGATATGCAGTTGCAGCTTATAGATTGAAGAATCAATTAGAGGAAATGAATGTAGTTGTAGATGAAGAACATCCACTATTTACTTATCTTCCATGCGGAGTTGGAGGGGGACCAGGTGGAGTAGCCTTTGGTCTGAAATTAGTATTTAAGGATAATGTACACTGTTTCTTTGCAGAGCCAACACATTCTCCATGTATGGTTATAGGATTAATGACAGACATGCATGACAAAGTAGCTGTTCAGGACTTTGGAATAGACAACATTACAGCAGCAGATGGACTTGCTGTTGGCAGAGCTTCAGGTTTTGTAGGAAAGACGCTGAGAGAGTTAATCAGCGGATCTTATACAGCAAAAGATGAAAAATTATATCTTCTATTAAGCACACTGATAGATTTAGAAGGCATCTACTTGGAGCCCTCTGCCTTAGCTGGCATACCTGGGCCAATTGATTTATTTAAAGATGAGGCTGGACAGAAGTATATAGAAAACAATAACTTAAAAGACAAGATGAAAAATGCTTCACATATTGCTTGGGCCACAGGGGGAAGTATGGTTCCCAAGGATGTAATGGAAGCTTACTACAAAAAAGGGTGTGAACTGAAGAACTCTAGTAAACTATAAAAATTATAAAGAACAAGAATAAATATTGGCAGAGAAATATTCTTTAATAAAATTTAAGAATAAAAGAAATAGAATCTGAGGGAAGTCATTTCGACCTCCCTTAATTCATATTTAAGGAATATTATAAGTTGATTTTTCATGTCATAACTTACAATCATACATTGAACATACTTAAATTACTTGTTTAATGGCCTCTTACTATCTTGGATAACAGAATTTATAAAATCAATAAAAGTCTTATTTTAAAACACATCTACAACTTTATTATAATTTTCTCTATAAAGCATACGTTGAACATTTAGCTCTAGATCATTACCTGTTCCTATAAACTCTAGAGTTCTAGTTTTAATATTAGAATTTTTATTAGCATTTTCTGGAGTTGTTTTGTTAAGTTGCACTGTTTTGCCATCCAGCAGCATATTTACTTTTGTTAAAATTACGTCTGATTCTGTAGCTAAAGTTACATAAGTATTGCCATTAGCCTCATATATCTTTTTTATTTCTATACTCTTATTTTCTATATTAATATTTTCATTCTTCATATCCTTTTCTAGTTTAAAATTTTTATTTATAATATGCTCAGAGCTAAGACCCAAAAATTCAATTTTAAGTTTATTAAAGTTATTAGGCAAAGGTTGAAAATTATACTTAAAAGCAACTCCATCAATGTTTGAACTAAGCTCAGTTTGTTGAATTTCCAATATTTTTCCATCAACAATTAATCTTATATCTAAGCTGTTAGGTGAAAACTTAGCACCACGAATTCTATCTATAGCCAATTCTAATATGTTTTTCACCTTTCCTTTAACTACCGTAGTTGTAGGCGAGGCGCAAATATATTCAAGACGAAGATTAACATCATCGGTTCTAATATTTTTCTGTAAGATTTTTTTTATGCTATATCCCATAGCTTTATTTTTATCTAATGTAAAAGAAATTTTTCCAGTTTCATTTTTACAAATTACATTTAAAACTAAATCTTTGTCAAAGAAAGAAGGTGAATCAAAGGTTGAAGTAAACTTTACTTCTGTTTTTTCATCATTTACATCTCCGTAAGAACTAAGGCATCTATAATCATTAAGTTTTCCCTTAAAATATATATTTAAGGGTTCAAGGAGTTCGTTTTCAATATTTCCTTTAGAATTTTTTATTGTGTAAAAGGCTAAAAGTCTATTATCATCTAGCATTATTCCATCTAAAGTAAATGTTAAACCGTTTTTGAAGGTGAAAGTTTTACCGATAGTTTGACCTTTTCCTAGTTCATTTAGCTTTTTTAAGTTTGAATCCATTAATTTATCATAGCCTATAAGCTTTTCAGCATAAAATCCTAAGGTATTAAAATTATATCCTATTAGTATTAAAAAGATGAAAATAACTGCTGCCTTTATTTTGAGAGGTCTAGCAATGCTTAATCTTTTGCTCTTATTATTAAGTGCAGTTCTTAGCCTATTCTCTAAGACATCAGGGACCTCTAGTTTATCTAGTTGTAATTTATTTTTCCTTAGTAATTTTTCAATATTATTCACTATTCTTCACCTCTTAAGCTTTCTTTAAGCTTTTTAATACCATTAAATATGCGAGATTTCACTGTTCCCACAGGTATATTAAGCATTTTTGATATAGTTTCATTATCCAAATCTAAGAAATAACGAAGCTTAATTACTTCTTGATATTTTTCTTTTAAATATGATAAGTGTTTTTCTAGTATAATCTGTTCATTTTTTCTATCAAAGCCTTCCTCATAAGGTTCTTCTTTAACTGAGGTTAAGGAAACTATTTTCTTTTTTTCCCTTAAAAGCTTTTTGCAGCGATTTACTAAGATTGTTTTGCTCCAGCTGTAGAAAGCACCATGATTTCTTAATTTGTTTATGTTTTCATATAAAATTATAATTGTGTCCTGAAGTGCATCTAAAGCATCTTCTTCATTTTTCAAGTATAAATAAGCCAGCTTATAAAAATCTGTTTTTTCTGCCATTATAAGCTGTATTAAGGCTTCTTTATCACCTTGTTTTGACTTTTTTACTAAAATCTCAATATCCATTTAGCACCTCGATTCTATATCTAAGAGTATTAAGTTATGAAAAAAGTTCATTTTCTATATTAAGAATAAAAAAGTTTTACACTATATAGAAACAGATTTAGTTGCACTACATTTACAATAACATTTTTAGGATATTTGTCGCTGATTTTTTAAATAATTTAGTAATAAATAAAAAAATTTGATTTTTTTGAAGCGGAAGATAATGTTTAATCGTCTATATTTATGAAGAGTTAAAATTTAATCAGTTCTACTAATAGGCTGAAGGTTTTAAATCTATAAAAATATAGAAGAGGTGGTTAATTTGAAAAGTATTAATTTACTAAAAACAAAATGGTCATTTGTAGTTATGTCCGTAGTTACGATTCTTTTCCTGATGGCAATAGTCCCAACTACAAATCACAAGGTATTAGCAGCAGAGGATAAAACTGCAGCAAGAACAATAAATGTTAATGGAGATGGTGAGATAAGTGTGACTCCTGACATTGCCTATGTTTCTTTAGGAGTAACTACTGAAAATAGCAGTGTAGATGAAGCTCAAAAAAGCAATTCAGCTACTATGAATAATGTAATTGCTGCTGTTAAAAAAGCTGGAGTAGCAGGTGAAGATATGAAAACATCTAATTACTCCATCAGTCCTAAATACAGCTATGATGACAAAACAGGGAAGAGCACAATTGTTGGATACACAGTTACAAGCAATTTAAGTATCGCAATTAAAAAGATAAATTCTGTTGGAAGCATAATTGATACAGCTATATCCAATGGAGCAAATAACTCAAATGGGGTAACTTTTGGAGTTAGTGATTATGCAAAGTATTACAATATGGCTTTAGTAAATGCTATATCAAATGCTAAAGCTAAAGCACAGGTAGTAGCTGGCTGTATAGATGTGAAGATATCAACTCCAACAAAAATAACTGAGAATTCTAATGGGGTTCCGGTTGATTATCCAATTATGTATGATTTAGCTGCAAAGAACAGTTCAGCAGGTCAAGGCATGGCTTTAGAAGTAGGAACATATAAGGTAAAGGCTAATGTCAGCTTGGTATATGAGTATTAAAATTAATTTTTATATTATATAAAAATTAGACAAGCTTATATGGGTGAGAATAGAGAGGGTAATAGATATGAAACAGGGTAGAGAAAAAAATCTCTACCCTGTTTTGGTTATACTCTCTTTTTTAAGATGCCAATGAGTAACTGGTCTTTGATGTTGTTTTCATTATTTTCTGACTATAGAATTAAATATAAATAAAACTTTAACAAAGATCAAATTTTTGTATTAAAAATAAGTTTTTATGAAAATGATTTCACCGTTGATTTTCCATGGTAATAATTTCGAGTTAAAATATTTTAAATTTTACTTTAAATGAATAAAGAAATATGATAAGCTTAATTTGTCGAAAAAACTCGAAACAAGCAGTCGGATGGTATTACATTTAAAGTCGCTATTTATTGTATATTGTTTCATTTATATCTCAATTATAAGAGGAGGAAAATATTGTGAAAAATCTAATGAATAAGTGGAATCAATTGAGCCTAGTAAAAAGAATAATTATAGGTTTAATTGTCGGTATTATCTTAGCTGTAACGATTCCAGAAGCAGCAAAACCAATTGTCATTATGGGTTCCTTATTTGTAGGTGCTTTAAAAGCCATTGCTCCCATGCTAGTACTTTTCTTAGTTATGTCCGCAATATCTCAACATAAGAGTGGACATAAGACCAATATGAAATCGATTATAGTCCTTTATCTTTTAGGAACATTTTTAGCTGGACTTATAGCTGTTGTTGCAAGCTTTATGTTCCCAGTAAGCTTAATACTTGCAGGGGGTGCTGAGAATGTTACTCCTCCTGGTGGTGTGACAGAGGTTCTTAAATCACTGCTATTAAATCTTGTTGATAATCCAATAAAAGCACTTTTTAATGCTAATTATATCGGTATACTATCTTGGGCAGTAGTGCTTGGCTTCGCTTTAAAAAATGCTTCTGATTCTACAAAAACATTTATTACTAACTTTTCAGATGCCTTATCAAAAATGGTTACATGGGTAATAAACTTTGCACCATTAGGAATCATGGGCCTTGTATTTGACGCTATTGCTACAAATGGAATAGCATCTTTACTAAGCTACGGAAAATTGCTTGCAGTTTTAATTGGTTGTATGGTCTTTGTAGCACTTGTTTTAAATCCAATTATTGTTTACTTAAATATTCGTAAGAATCCATTCCCACTAGTATTTAAGTGTTTAAAAGAAAGTGGTATTACAGCCTTCTTTACACGTAGTTCAGCAGCAAATATTCCTGTAAATATGAGTTTATGTGAAAAGTTAGGTTTAGATAAAGATACCTATTCTGTGTCTATTCCATTAGGTGCTACCATAAATATGGCCGGTGCAGCTGTTACAATATCAGTGTTAACTCTTGCAGCAGTAAATACTCTTGGTATTCAGGTGGACATAGGTACTGCACTAATTCTTAGTGTACTGTCAGCTGTATGTGCTTGTGGTGCTTCAGGAGTTGCCGGTGGTTCATTACTACTTATTCCTCTAGCATGTAGCTTATTCGGAATTCCAAATGATGTTGCTATGCAGGTAGTTGGTGTAGGCTTTATTGTGGGGGTTTTACAAGATTCTTGCGAAACAGCACTTAATTCGTCAACAGATGCATTATTCACAGCAACAGCGGAATTTGCTAAGTGGCGTAAAGAAGGTAAGGAAATCGTTGTTGATTCAGCAGCATAAATAAAGAAATTTTAAGATTGAAGATTTAAATTTAAAAGGATATAGAATAGATAGTTAATAGGACTATTCATTCTATATCCTTTTTATATATTAAGTATAGTTGATGGCTGCAGATTAACATGGATAAGGTTCTATTTTTTCAATAGCAAATACATAAAGAAATTTTCAAAACTCCCATTAGACAGTTCTACTGTATTTTTAACCTTGATTCTATGGAAATATAATATAATTTCACGTATAATGTAAAGGAAATTATATAAAAATCTTAGGCATGATTTTAAGGAGTGAACATACATTGTTTGATTTAGATAGTTGTATAGGTTTTATGACAAATAGACAGTCTAAAAAGTTAGCAGAGGCCTTTAATAATAGGTTGGCACCCTTTGGGGTTACTAGAGTCCAGTGGATAGCTATGTACTACTTAGATAAATATAAGTCCTTAAGCCAAATGGAACTTGCAGATAAGATGGATATAAAACCATCTACATTAGCACGGTTGGTAGACAGAATGGAAAGGGATGGATATGTACAGAGGGTTAAAAATGATGAGGACAGGAGAATATTTCTCGTAAGTCTCACAGAAAAAGGAGAGAAATTTTGGAAGGATCTTTTACCAGAAGGAGAAAATATGGGAAAAGTATTTTCTAACAATATTTCTGATGAAGATATGAGTGCATTTATGAAGGTTTTAAATCAAATGGTAAGAAATATTGAATAGAATTATATAACATAAAAAAGCTGTGAGTTTTGCCTCACAGCTTTTCTTTTATAAAGAAAATTGTAAAATTTACATTTTTACTATTGAAATGTTTACATATAATTGCTATACTAATAATTAGCATAGCAATTAATTATTCTGATTGTTATGAGATATATTATTTATAGGGGGAATTGGAAATGGCAAAAGATCCAAGACAAATGTTAAATGAATTTTCAGCAGGTTTAGAAGTGTTAGGTACCACTAATCAAGAACAATTAGGAGCTTTTATGAACTTACTTGGAGCAGCTTACAAGCCAGGTGCAGTTGATACAAAGACAAAGGAATTAATAAGTGTTGCTATCGGAGTGTACAACCGTTGTGAATATTGCATTGTTTTCCATACTTATAAAGCTCTAGAGGCAGGAGCAACTGGTGAGGAGATAATGGAAGCTGCAATGGTATCAGTAGCCTTTGGTGGAGGCCCTACTATGGCATACAGTGTTACATTATTAAAAGATTCAATAGAGGAATTTGAGAAGGACTTTAGATAGTCTTAATTGACCTCACCTATAGGCAAGTACTTATGCATAGGGATGTGTTATCAAATTTTTAGATACTGGAAATGTATCTTTAAAATTTGCAAGCACATCCTTTAGTATAGGTGTAAGTTTCAAAGTGGATATTTTAAAATTTACTTTTGCGGAGGAATATTATGTTAGATATAGTATTAGATAAATTAAATGGACATGCGACTGAAGGTAAAGTGTGTAAAATTCATATAAATGTTGGAGATGAAATAAAATTAGGAGATAAAATCTGTGATATAGAAGGAAAAAAAGGAAATTCTACTTTTAACTCAAATTTTTCTGGAATCATAGAATCGATTGAAATAGGCGAGGGAGATACTGTAAGGTTAGGAGATGTTGTAGCAAAAATAGAGGGAGTAGAAGCAGCTGCGGCTAGCGAAAAAACAGAACAAACAAAAGAAGTTGGGGGATTTAATTACTTCTCTAGTATAATGAAACCTAGAAAAGAAGAAATTGAATGTGATATAGCAATACTTGGAGGAGGTCCAGGTGGATATGTGGCAGCAATTCAAGGAGCTAAACTCGGTGCAAAAGTTGTGCTAATAGAAAAGGAAAACCTAGGTGGCACTTGTCTAAATAGAGGATGTATACCTACAAAGACTTTGGTAAGGTCTGCAGAAGTTTATGAAAATCTACTTAAAGCTGAAGATTTTGGATTATATGCGGACAATGTATCAGTGAATATGAGGAAAGTAATAGCTCGCAAAGACAATGTAGTAGATGAGTTAAGAGGAGGCATTGGATATATCCTTGAAAAACATGGTATTAGAGTAATAAAAGCGGAGGGAAGGCTCTTAGATACAAAAACCCTATTTGCTAAAGAAGGAAATAGAGAAATAACAATAAAGGCTAAAGATATAATACTAGCTACTGGTTCAAAGGCAATAAAGCTTCCTATATCAGGTGCAGATTCGAAAAATGTTATTACCAGTGATGAAGCTTTAACAATGGATACTCTACCTAAGAAGATGATAATAATCGGTGGAGGAATAATAGGAATGGAGTTTGCTTTCATATACTCAAAGTTTGGCGTAGATGTATATGTAGTGGAATACTTCAACTCAATTCTTGCTAATTTAGATGAAGATGTAATTGCAGAAATAACTGCTGCAGCAAGAGACAATGGGATTAAATTATTTACTGGCTCAAAGGTAGAAGAAATAATAGACGGAGCAGATAATCAGTCTATCGTAGTATTTACAAAAGATGGTGAGAAGAAGTACATCTCTGCTGACAAGGTGCTTATGGCAGTAGGCAGAACTCCTGTATTTGAAGGCTTGGATATTGAAAAGCTGGGCATAAAGTCTCTAGAAAATAAAAAGGGAATAGCAGTAAATGAAAAACTTCAAACTACTGTGGAAAATATCTACGCTATTGGAGATTTAACTAATATAATACAATTAGCCCATATAGCTTCTCACCAAGGAGTTGTGGCAGTAAAAAATATAATGGGAAAAGAATTGTCTATGGATTACACTGTAGTACCTAGTGCAATATTTACCCACCCTGAAATTGCAACTGTCGGCATATCAGAAAAAGATGCAGAAAAGCAAGGTTTAGAAATAGAAGTAGGAAAATTTCCCTTTGCAGCAAATGGTAAGGCACTTACTTACGGAGAAAGAGCAGGCTTTGTTAAACTAATAAAGGAAAAGAACACAGACATAGTACTTGGAGGAGCTGTAATAGGCCCACATGCTACAGATTTAATAGCTGAAATTGCTTTAGCGGTAAAGAATAAATTAAAGATAGACCAAATTACAGAAACTATACATGCTCATCCAACAACAGCAGAAGCAATTCATGAAGGAGCTCTTGCCTTAGAGGGAGGTTCTCTACACTTTGTTAACTAAAGAGTTAAAAACAAAGATAGTTTTATCATCTTCCTTTGACCCATGGTATAATCTAGCCTTAGAAGAATATCTGCTAGATAATGTAGAGGAAGATGAAGTTATCTTATATCTTTGGCAGAATGCCAATACTGTAGTAATCGGAAGCAATCAAAACACCTGGAAAGAGTGCAGAATTTCAGAAATTGAAAAGAATAAGGGAAAGATAGCAAGAAGACTTTCCGGTGGTGGAGCAGTTTTTCACGACTTAGGCAACTTAAACTTTACCTTTATTTTAAGTAAACAGCTATATGACTTAGATAAACAGCTAAGTGTAATAATAAATGCAGTAAGAAAGCAGGGTATAAATGCAGAGTTTGTTGGAAGGAATGATATAGAAGTAGAAGGAAAAAAGTTTTCAGGAAATGCTTTTTATTTCACAGACAGAACTGCATATCATCATGGAACTATACTTATAGATGTAGATATAAGCAAGCTCACAGACTATCTCCAGGTTTTAGAGGAAAAGATAGTTTCAAAGGGAATAGATTCGGTACAAGCTAGGGTAATAAATTTAAAAAACTTAAATCCTAATATAACTATAGAGTCTATGAAGGAAAGTTTGAAGGAGAGTTTCGTGGAAATATACCCTTCAAATTGTAAAGAATACCTAGTGGAAAAGGATAATCCTAGGTTACAGGAGTTGTATAGTAAATACTCTTCTTGGAATTGGATATATGGAGAATCTCCTTCCTTTGATATAGTCTTTGAAAATAAGTTCTCCTGGGGAGCTATAGAATTATGTCTTTCATTAAAAAAAGCCATTATAGAGAAGGCGGTAATATACTCTGATGCTATGAATAATACACTTATAGCCAGAATAGCAGACAGTATTAAAGGAGCAACTTTTAATATTGAAGAAATTTGTAGTAGACTAAAGACAGTGAACATAGATGAAAATGAAAAAATAGTTTTATATGACCTGTGTAATTGGTTAGAAAGTAAAAAAGAGTACGGTTAATTAGGGGCGTACTCTATCTATATGATAACCTATAGGTAAGAAAAAGTCTATAAATTTATTTTCTTTTATCTTATAATTTTTATTGTTGCAACAAAATTATAAATTGATAGGAGAATAAATATGATGAAGAAGAAGATAGTAAATATTCCTTTTGGACCCTATATTGCAGTTTTAGCAGGATCAATTGTTAATGGAAAACCAAACTATGCTACCATTGGTGCATATGGAGTTGTAAGTCAAAAACCTGTGCTTTATATTTCTTTAAAGAATTCCCACTGTACAACAGCAGGGGTAGTGGAAAATGGATTTTTTAGTGTAAACATTCCTTCCTCTGAAAATATTGAAAAAACCGATTATTGTGGAACCGTTTCTGGTAATAAAGTAGATAAATCTAAGATTTTTGAATCATTTTATGATGAAGTAGGGAATGCACCAATGATAAAAGAATGCCCTGTAAATTACTTATGCAAGGTAATACAGACTATTCCTATGTTTGATTTTACAATGTTTATCGGAGAAATTGTTGCTGCATATGCCAATGAGGATTGTTTAGAAAATGGAAGACCAGATGCTTTGAAGGTTAAACCAACAGTATTGATGGACTCAGGATACTTTGATTTAAAGAATAGAGTTGGATCAATATTTAGTACATGTAGCGGCAGCAAATAAAAACATAGCAGACAGACTTACCAGAATATAATACTAGAACAAAGAAGGAACTTGCTAATTAGTAAGTTCTTTCTTTGTTTTAGTAGGAATTTTTAAAATTGACATAAAAAATAGAATAACAGGGCTTGAAAATACAAGGGTTAAGAGTTAGTATGAGATATTATAAGAGATATAATGTAAGCAAAAATTAATTGGGATGATAAAAATGCTTAATTGTGCTCCATAGATATTAAATAGGGAGTTTTATAGTTAGAGGAGTGGAGGAAAAGTAAAAAGCTAGGATATAAATAAAACTATAAAAAGAAAGGAAGGTGAAAATCCTGATTCTTGGATAGTAAAGAAATCAGGTAATTACATTGATTAATATGGAATTAAGTAAAGGCAACTATGAGAAAATGGTGAACTTAACTCCTGAACTGTTATGCATTTCTGATATAAATGGATATTTTAAATATGTAAATCCTGCATGTGAAAAGGTCCTTGGTTATAGTGCAGAGGAAATGAAAAAGATAAACTTTTACAACCTTCTTCATCCAGAGGACAAATTCAAGTTATATAATTGGATAAGTTTCTTCAATAGAAAAACTAGTGAAGAGTTAAACGTTGAATATAGATACATTTGTAAAGATAAAACTTATAAATGGATTGCTTGGAATGGAAGAATTCAGTGGGATGAAAAACTTATTTATCTTGCAGGACATGACGTAACTGAAAGAAAAAAGATTCAGTTAGAATTAGAAAGCACACAGAAAAAATTGGAGGAAGCACAGGAGTTTGCTCATATAGGATATTGGGAATATGATGTGGTTAGAGAACAATCATTTTGGTCAGATGAGCTATTCCGTATGTATGGATATAAGCCTAAAGAATTCATTCCTAGCATAAGTCGCTTTATAGATATTGTTCATTTAGAAGATAAGTCTTTAATTAAAGAAATTATACAAAACACATTTAATGGTAAATCAGGTAATGCAGCAGAGTATGATATAAGGGTAGTAAAAGCAGATAACACTATAACATGGATTCATGAGAAGGTAGTATGTAATTGTGATAGTGCTGGAAACTTAGCTCGAGTATACGGAATAGTTCAGGATATAACCCAACGTAAATTAAAAGAAATGGAGCTGAAGGAAAGGGAAGAAATGTATAGGAGCCTAGCTAATAATGTACCTGTAGGTATATTTTCCTATGATAAAAATGGCAATATAACCTTTATAAATCCAAAGGTGCTGGAGATATTTGGTTTTCCATTAGAAGAAATAGATAAACCCTTTAATCTTTTTACCGACTCTTCACTAGTAGAGAACAGAATTTCTGATATCTATAAGAAATGCATAGAAAGTGGTAAGTTAGTAACTGCAGAGAAGCAATACTATTCCCAAAGAGGAAAATCTGCAACAATTAGGATACTAGCAGCACCGATAAAGGATGATAATGGAGATGTAGTAAGTGCAATAGCCATTATCGAAGACTTTACGGAAAGAAAGAGGATGGAAACAGACCTCTACAAGGCAAAGGAGCAGGCTGAAGCAGCTAATATGGCCAAAAGTCAATTCCTTGCAAACATGAGTCATGAAATCAGAACACCTATGAACGGAATAATGGGAATGGCAGATTTATTAACACTGACCTATTTAACTGATGAACAAAGTGAAATGATTGATATTATTAAGTCATCCTCTAAGTCTCTGCTTCAAATTATTAATGACATTCTTGACTTATCAAAAATCGATGCTGGTAAGGTTAAGTTAAATCCAGAATTAGTAGATATTTTAGGTTTAATAGAGTCAGAGTCAAAAATGTTCCGGTTTATTGCAAAGGAAAAGGGATTAGACTTTCAAATTGACATATCAGAGGATATACCAAAGGAAATCATAGTAGATAGAGTTCGGCTTATGCAGATTGTGATTAACTTAGTAGGAAATGCCATAAAGTTTACTGAAAAGGGAAGAGTTATTCTATCAATTAAAAAGCTTAAAAGGGTTAAGAATAAAATTCAGCTTATGTTCTCTATAGAAGATACAGGAATAGGCATTAAAAGTGAAGATATACCAAAACTATTTAACTATTTTACTCAACTAGAAAATTTTCTAACAAAACGATTTAAGGGTACGGGTTTAGGTCTTGCTATTTCTAAAAGGCTTGTTGAACTAATGGGGGGAGAAATTTCCGTAGAAAGTGAATATGGTAGAGGTAGTACTTTTTATTTTACTTGCATAGTTGATGTACCCAAAAAGGAATCGGATAACTTTACTTTAGAAGAAAGCTTCACTACTCACAATTCAGCTAAGGGTTTAAATATACTCCTTGTTGAAGATGATTATGTAAGCCAGTTAACTATAAAATTAATGTGTAAGCAAAATAATTGGAATGTAGAGGTATCTGATAATGGTGAAAAGGCGTTAGAAATGATGGAAAAGATGCAATACGATTTAGTGTTAATGGATATTCAGCTTCCTGAAATAAGTGGATTTGATCTAACAAGGATTATTAGAGAAAAGGAAAAGTTAACTGATAAGCACCTGCCAATAGTTGCTACAACCGCTTATGCAATGGGCGAGGATAAAGAAAAAAGTTTGAATTCTGGAATGGATGATTTCATTGGTAAGCCGATAGACATGGAAAAACTACAGGAAATTGTAGAAAAGTGGTCAAAGAAGGGTTATAAGAGATAGTTTTGCTAATATAGCTTCAAGTGTTTATAAATCTGTATTTGAAGCTATGACAAAGTAAACTTACAGTGATGTATAAACGTATACGTAATAAGTACTTAGAATAGCATCCTAGTATTTTGGAATAATAAGTCTATATAATTTTATGTTGGCAAAATACTATAAGGAGGCTAAACTTTGGAAAAGTTAGGGAAGGAAATTGATAAGGTTTCAAATTATTTATTACAATTAAGATTGGAAATTTGGAGAAAGTATACACTTTTTACTTGGCAATGGTGGACCTTTGTTGCCATATGTATTATATTTTTAGTGTTATTTTTTGTGATGATAGACAAAAAAGACTATTTAAAAGCAATTGCTTACTTTGGAATAGTTTACATACTAAACAAAAATTTAGATGATACTGCTACTGCACTAGATTGGTATGATTACCGCATGCAATTAGAACCAATAATTCCAACCTTTTTGCCTGCTAATCTTTTTGTAATTCCAGTAAGTTTAAGTATAGTATATGAACGGTGTAAAAGCTGGGGGAATTTTACTATAATCACAGCATTATTTGCAGGGTTTGTTTCTTATGGTGCACTTCCCTTAGCCAAAGTTGCAGGTATATATAAAACAAAGTTATGGAACTCACATCTGTCATTTATAAGCTTATTCTTAATTGCAACTATAGCTAAACTACTGATAGATAAAGCAGAAATCCTTTATGAAAGAGGAAGACAAAGTTAACTATAAAGTATATAAAAATATACCTCACCGGAATATTAAAAAATTTAAAGGTTTAAATAGAAAAAGAAGACATACCTCTATTTCTGATTATTATAATTTCATTAAGAGGTATGTCCCATATCAGCAGACTTCTATTAAGGCTTCTTCATTATTTATAGACTTATACTATTGTTCATTATCGTTAGTAAATCTATGATAATTATTTTTTTGTATAAATTCAAGAATCACTGGCATGTTTTCACTTACAATACCGTAATTTTCACTTATTAGTTTTTCAGCTTTCTTTAGGCATCTAAAATACATTTCATCACAGGATTCTAAGGAGGAGCTTTCAATATTGCAGGCTTTGAAAACTTCACAGCCCTGGAATGGGTTAGCTGTTCCGATATATAATTGATCACAGCTGTCTACATAGAGTATTCTTCCACCATAGTTATTTGGGTTGTAAATTCCCCTAAGAACTAAAGGCTTAAAGTGAACCCCGTCTTCAGATACATATAAATCGAATCCAATAGGATATTTAATGGCTCTCAATATTTCTACTACGCTCCTATATACATCTATTAATTTATTTACTACTCTGGCACCTATTAGATATTCTAAAGCAAGTCTGTTTGCTAAAAGTGTATTTAGTATTACTTCCATATTACTAGAATCATCAAAAGTACTTATCAGCAGCTTATTTTCATATTCTTGTATCTGCCAAGCGTATACATTGAAAGGATTGTTAAAACCAGATCCAAGCCCCGATAGGCTTCTACGTTGTTCTGCTTCTGGTGAAGTTAAAGATATTAGTGGATTTCCACCTACTATAAGTTGCCAGTTATCATGCTTATCAATTCTTATAATATCGCATCCCATAGGAATAAACCAAGCCAATGGCAATTGTTTTGTGCCGCTTACATAAAGATAATCTTTAAATACACCAATACTTAGAGAATACTTATTTGCAGGATTTCCAAAACCTTTATTAACTATAAGTGTCCAGTCATTTAATTTTGGCTCTGCTCCATTTGTTCTCCAAACTTGAACTCCATCGGAATTACTTGTAGCAACATATATTTTGTTGTTAAATACTGCCATATTACTTATTGATCCTCTTGGATTTTTGTCAGGATCAAAGCCTGGTGCATTATAGTCTATAACAGGCTCCCAAGGATAAAATTCGGGATCTTCACTGCTATATAACAGAGGGATTGGACTTGGGCTTGACTCATTTATAGTAGCTACATATACTTTCCCCTTTTGTACTATCATTGCTCTTGAGGAAGTACCTTGCAAAACACTATCAGGCAATATAGACCAGTTAACACCGTTAGTACTTTTTAGTATTTGCACTCTTCTTCCGAAGGCTGCAGCATAGATGCAGGGGCTTCCGCAAAAAGGTTTATGCTGAATCATAAATCTAAAACCGGAAATGTCGGAACCTATTGGAGCTTTATAAACCTTTTGCCATGGAAGTTTTCCATCCTTTTTATATCTCCATATTTCAGCTAGGTTATCCACAGGGTCTGGGTTTATTAATACAGGAATTTGGGTGTTCTCATTAATAGACTTGATAACATTCAATAATATATTCCTGCCAGTGCCTACATAAATATAATCTCCTAACTCACTCATGGACCATGCATAATTGTTTTGTCTTCCATTATTGAGGTTGTCATAATCAAAGCCGTTTGTTTTGGTTAAGTTGTAAAAGTTAGGCATTTTAATTCCCCCGTTTACTTTTATTAAAGCCTTATTTCACTAATAACATATGTATAATTAATAACAGTGTTACTAAATTTCAAATGATTTCTTAGGGAAAATGCACCGCTAATTTCAATTAAAGTAAGTTCCACTTAAGTTAGGGGAAGCATGTAATGGTATAGTATTAATATGTAATTTACTCATTTAACTATAGGAATAATATCCCTGTTAATGATATAGTTGAAATATAAATAAAATGACTTAGTTTATTTTATATTGGAGTGAAATGTAAATATTTTTTATAAAATTTAAGAAAAGGAGATTTACCAGATGATTTATAATATGGATTTTAAACCGGTGGTAAAGGAAATTTCTTTGCAGCAGGGAGATGGGGTACAGTATGCCTCTCATGTTTCAGAAATAATTGATGAAGTAATTACTAATTTTATTATTCATTTAAGTGAGGTTCAAGAAACTAAAATTGAAGCGGAAGAATTACTTTACAACCAGGCATCTAAAGTAATAGAACAGTGGTTGAAATTTATGAGAGAAGAGGTTAACAATAAAAATCAGTCTGTTACCTGGGCGAAAAATGTCCTTATTCTTTTAGCTAAAACCTTAGACTCAGTGAAAGATTGGCATCCTCATATTATGATATTAGATAAGCAGCTAAAGTCTATACTGCCAAGGCATTATAAATTTGATAAATAGTATAATAACCTTCATCAATTTAAAACTATAGCCTACTAAGGGTCTAGTGGGCTGCAGTGCCTTGCTGAAAATTATGTTAATATTATAGTTAAGTCTAATAATGAAAAGTTATGGAATAAAATATTGACAAAAGCAAAAATTAGTAATATAATCTGTGGTAAACTAAATAACAAATTCATTGAAAAGAAGAGTACTTTTTAAAAGACCTTAATATTTCAGCGAGCAGGGATGGTGGAAGCCTGTAGGGTATATAAAAAGGAAGAGAGCCTTGGAGAAGCCTGTGAAAAAATTTATTATTAAATCACAAGCAGGACGTTAACTGCGTTAAAGTTTTGAGTGGATTAAGGATATAACCTTATCAAAAAGAGTGGTACCGCGGATATAACCCGTCTCTGTATTTAACAGAAGACAGGTTTTTTTGTTTTTAAACAAATACTAAAGACAAAATTAATAACTGAAAGTTAGCAAATAAATTATAAGCTGTTAGCTATTCGTAATTTCTAAATGGAGGGATAACATTGGATTATAAAAAATTAGTTGCAGAGAGAATAAAAGAAAACGTAGACTTAGAGTTAGATACTATTGAAAAGCTTATTGAGATTCCACCAAAGGCTGAGATGGGTGACTATGCATTTCCTTGTTTTCAGTTGTCAAAAGCTCTAAGAAAAGCACCAAACATGATATCAGAGGAGCTTAAAGGAAAAATAAATAAAGAGGGCTTTGAAAAGGTAGAGAATTTAGGACCATACCTAAACTTCTTTGTAGATAAAACAGATTTTACAAAAAATACTATAGAAAAGGTGTTAGCTGAGGGAGATAGCTATGGCTCATCAAATATAGGAACTGGTAAAAACATATGTGTTGAATATTCATCACCTAATATAGCAAAGCCATTTCATGTAGGGCATCTATTTACTACAGTTATAGGTAAATCTCTATATCAAATACTTTCTAGTCAGGGATATAATTGCGTAAGAATAAATCATTTAGGAGATTGGGGAACTCAATTTGGGAAGCTAATATCTGCCTATAAGAGATGGGGTAATGAAGAAGCTCTAGAAAAGGACCCAATAAAAGAACTTCTTAGAATTTATGTTAAGTTCCATGATGAGGCAGAAAAAGATTCAGCCTTAGAAGATGAAGGAAGAATGTATTTTAAGAATCTTGAAGAAGGAAAAGAAGAAGAGGTAGCACTATGGCAAAGATTTAAAGATCTAAGCTTAAAGGAGTTTAAGAAAGTTTATGATACTCTAGGAGTAGAGTTTGATTCCTATGCTGGTGAAAGCTTCTATTCAGACAAGATGGATGAAGTTGTAGAAGAAATAGATAGTAAAGGTTTATTAGTTGAAAGTAATGGTGCAAAGGTTGTAATGCTTGATGAGTACAACATGCCTCCTTGTATTGTAAAGAAGGCGGATGGTGCTACTATATATGCTACCCGTGATTTAGCTGCAGCTATGTACAGAAAGAAAACTTATGATTTTGATAAAAGTATATATGTAGTTGGAACAGATCAATCTCTTCACTTTAAACAGGTATTTACTACTATAAAGCTCATGGGACATGAGTGGGCAGATTCCTGTAAGCATATACCTTTTGGCCTTGTAAGATTTGCGGATAAAAAGTTATCTACAAGAAAGGGAGACGTTATCTTCCTTGAAGATTTATTAAATGAATCTATAGAAAAAACATTGCAGGTAATAAATGAAAAAAATCCTAATCTTGAAGATAAGGAAGAAGTAGCTAAGAAGGTAGGTATTGGTGCTATAGTATTTACTTATTTAAAGAACAGCAGAGAAAAGGATATAGTATTTGATTGGAATGAGATGCTCAGCTTTGATGGGGAAACAGGACCATATGTTCAGTATAGTTATGCTAGAGGAAAGAGTATACTTAGAAAAGCAGGAGAAGTTAGCGGAGAAGTTGATTATAGCAAGTTAAATTCTAAGGAAGAGTTTGAGTTAGCTAAATCCCTTGACGGTTTTAATAAGGCTGTATTAAATGCTATAGAAAGATTAGAACCTTTTGTGGTAACAAGATATATAATAGAAGTAGCTAAGGGATTTAATAAATTCTACAATGCCTGCAGTATAATGAATGCAGAAGATGAGGAAATAAAGAAAGCTAGATTAAAGCTTGTAGAGGCTGTTTGTCAGGTACTAAAAAATGGCTTAAAGTTAATAGGGTTAGAAACAGTAGAAAAAATGTAGAGCTTATAATAATAAAGGCAGTGAACTTAGCTTCATTGCCTTTTTATAGTGTTTGCAAATTCAAATCATTATTATATAATAAAAGGTATAGTAAATGTAAGCTGTATAAAGAATAATTTGGAGGACGATAAATGCTTATTAGAGAATATACTGACTTTGTTGATATAGATATAAATATATTCAATAGATATGAGATGAAGAGTGTTGCCTATTATGATATAGAAACTACAGGATTTGATAAAGAGGAAGACAATGTAATACTTGTATCTCTTGGAAGATTTATAGATGAGAAAAACTTTTCCATCAAGCAATATTTTGCAGAGTCTTTAGAAGATGAGAATGATATTTTATATGAGTTTGGATTAGATTTAAAAGGTTACAATAAATGGTGTTCTTATAATGGCATAGCCTTTGATGAACCCTTTATTAAGAGAAGAATGGAAAAAAGCAGTATATACTTTCAACCACCTCAGTTTCATATAGATTTGTACAGATTAATAAGACCTTACTATAAGCAGTTGGGTATGGAAAGGTGTAACCTTAAGACTGTAGAGAAACACATAGGAATAGATAGAGAAGATCAAATTGACGGTGGAATAAGTGTAGATATGTATAAGGAATTTTTGGTTACCTTTAATGAAGAACTAAAAGATACTATAATGCTTCATAACTATGAAGATGTTTTAAATTTACCTAAGATACATGAGTATATTTATAAAGTTGAAAATAATGACAAGTTGACTAGAGAAGATAGAATTACAGAAAAGCAGCTAAGATATTTAAAGACTTTAGTGAAAAAGAATAATATACTTTTGGACGTTGAGTTAGATAGAATATCTAAAAAGGCCGCTTCCAGAATAATTGATCATATCTTAAAGGGTTGTAGAGATCATGATCAGATTGAAAGTATAATTAGCAATAGCTATTAACAGTAATTACTGTTAATAGCTATTGCTATATTGGCATTTTAATTATAATTTTTTATTAATTTTGAAACATTATGAATATATTGCATAATTGAACAATCAATATTTGGACTTTTAGGAAAATTAAGATATAATATTACTAAGGGGGGGAATTTATGATAAGTAAGATTATGCATTTAAACATAGTGAAGCTAAAACCAGAAGATACTTTAAGTAAGGCTCTAGATATAATGAATGACAATAAAGTGAATGGAGCACCAGTGGCTGATGATAACGGTAGATTGTTAGGTATTATTGTTAAAGCAGATATATATAGATTTTTAATGGAAGAGGGTCATTATGACACCTGTCCTATTGACTGGGTGATGACAAAAAAGGTTATCACTGCATTTAAAGGTGAGGACATACTAGATATTGCTAAAAGGCTTAGAGAGAATGAAATAGAAGCTATTCCAATAGTTGACGAAAAAGATAGTATAGTTGGAATAGTCACTGTTGAAGACATTTTGGATTATATTTTAGAAAAAAACAATAAATAGCAGAAAACCCCTGTCCTATAATTGACAGGGGTTTTCTGCTATTTAATTAGTCTTTTTTATATCGAGGACAGTGACTGGTACAAGAGCCACAACTGCAGTCGCCAGAGGCTTTTTTCTTAACATTTTTATATAAAATATATGCTGCAGATACTACTATAATTGAGGTTATTATTATTTCAACTGACATTTTAAACACCTCCAGAAGATTAAAAAATTAAGGACCCAATTCTAAATACTATAAAGGATACAATCCAAGCTAGTCCAAATTGGTAAAGTACAGAAAAGGTAGCCATCTTTGTTCCATATTCCTTTTTCATAGCTGCAACAGCAGATACACAAGGTGTATACAATAGAACAAATATTAAAAAGGTATAGGCTGAAAGTGGCGTAAAGTGATTTAATAAAGTTGTAGATAAATCCCCACCATAAATTACTCCCATTGTTCCAAGTACTACTTCTTTAGCCATAAGACCTGTTAGTAATGAAACGGAACTTTGCCAATCGCCAAAACCTAAAGGTGCGAAAATTGGGGCAATGAATTTTCCTATAGATGATAACATACTGCTATTCATTTCTGTCATACCTGAAAAATTAAAATTAGATAGGAACCAAATGATAACTGACATGGAAAATATTATAGTTCCCGCTTTCTTTAAAAATCCTTTACCTTTATCCCAAGTATGATCCACAAGATTTTTAAATTCAGGTAATTTATATTCTGGAAGTTCTATAATAAATGGTTCTTCGTCTTTTTTAAATATAGTATTCTTAAATAAAAGTCCTATAACAAAAGCAGTTACAATTCCTACAGCGTATAGAGATAGTATGATAGTTGCTGCTTTTTTCGGAAAAAAGGCTGCTACAAAAGCTGCGTAAACGGGAAGTCTTGCATTACAAGACATTAGTGGAGCTAGTAGGGCAGTAAGCTTTCTGTCTCTTTCGCTCTCTAAAGTTCTGGCAGACATAATACCAGGAACAGAACATCCAAAACTAATTATAAGTGGTATAAAAGCCTTCCCTGAAAGGCCCATTTTTCTCATAGTCTTATCCATCATAAGCGCTGCTCTTGCCATGTATCCACTATCTTCTATAAAGGATATTCCTAAAAACAGTGCCAGAATAACTGGAAGGAATACTATAACAGAACCTACTCCACCTACAATACCATCAATTAACAAAGAGCTAAACCAAGGGCTTGTAGTCGATAACATAGCTTGTAAATAAGGAACTAGGGAATCAGCTACTAATCCATCCAACATATCTGCCAAAGGTTGTCCTACCCAACTGAAGGTGAATTTAAATATTAACACTAATATTGCAAAGAAAATTGGATAGGCTAGAAATTTATTAAGTACAATTTTGTCAATTTTTTCTGTAATAGAAGTACTATTATTTTTACTATAGGTTAAAGCCTTATTTAAAACTTTACCTATGTAATTGTAGGTTTCCTTCTCGTTTTGAAAATGAAACTTATTATCAATTGGAGCTTTTAAAAAATTGCTCTTAAAGAGCACCTCTTTCAGTTTATCGATTCCTTTGCCTTTTGTAGCAACTATAGGAACTATTTTAACATCTAATTCTTTTTCAAGAATAGGGTAGTCTATATTTATACCTTTAGATTCTGCCACATCTATCATATTTAAAACTAATATAATAGGTTTGTTAAATTCCTTTAACTGAGTTGTAAGGTATAGATTTCTTTCTAGGTTTCCTGCATCTACAATATTTATTATAACGTCTGCTTCTCCACCAAGTAGGAACTCCTTTGCTACCTTTTCTTCGTTAGAGTATGTATCCATGGCATAAATTCCAGGTAAATCTACAATTTTTAATGAACTATCTACAAAACCTTCTTTTTTTTCAACAGTTACTCCAGCCCAGTTACCTACGTACTGATTAGAACCTGTTAAGAGATTAAAAAGAGAAGTTTTACCTACATTAGGATTGCCAAGCAATGCTGCTGTAATCATCTTATTCCTCCTGTATAAAATATTTTAAAATAGAGAAATAAATCTCTAAATCTATGTTTAAGTATTTTTTAATTATATAGAAAATAAATTCTATTTTATAAATATATTTCGGGCATCTTTTTTACGGATTGCTAAATTAAATCCTCTTAGGTTTATAATTAGTGGATCACCAAAGGGGGCAGAAGTCTTTAAGGAAACCTCAGTACCTTCTATACATCCTAATGCCAAAAGTCTTTTAGCTAATTTCTCATCTCCAACAATATTATCTATTAAAGCTTTTTGTCCTGGTTTTAAATCACAAATACTCATTATAATCACCTCGTAATGAAAATCATTATCATTTATTGATTTAATAATAACATTTTTCATTTCTACTGTCAATGGTTTTTTTGGCAGTTAAAGGTAAGAAAACTTATTTATTAACATTTAGTATTAATAGAGAGTATAATTAATAGTGAAGGCTTTGATAATAAGGTGAAATTATACTATAATATGCTCTACAGAACTGGAAAATAATTTATTCTTTCACAGATATACATGAGCGGAATTTTAGTATAATATATATTTAATACAAGTAAGGAGGAGTAGAATGTCATCAAAGAGCAGTATTCATAAAAAAGGACAATATATATATAAACCATTAGATAAAAAGCAGTATGGAACAGTAGAATTTATTATGGATATATACTATCCAAGAATAAATAATAAAAGCGTCAAAGTGGAAGAAGATGTGCAGCAGGCTGTTATGAGAGCTACAAGTATTTCTTCAGAAACTATACTAATAGAAAGTAGAATACCTTTAGTCCAAGGAGATTTTATAAATTTTACTTTAACCATAGGTGCAAATCCCTCCTTTTGGTGCTTAGCAAAAGTGAAAAATGTGGAACAGAAGAATAGTCGGTACTATGCCGATTGTGAATTCATTTCTCTAAATATGAATCAAATAAACTTAATAAAGAACTATTGTATGAATAAACATTAAAATTATAATTAATATAACCCTGTAAACTTTGCAAAGCTTTTGCATATATTATATTTAATAAGGTAATTGTAAGTATAAATCAAGGAATAAATTCTCCGTATATAATAAAACTAATTACATTAAAATGAGATATAATATTAGTTATAAATCAATAGGTAAGGATGAATAAGAGAAATCAACTGTGGCAAAAAAATGATAAAGGAAAGGTAGGTGAAAAGCCTGATTTTAAGATTAAGCAGCATTTAAAAGTCAGGCATAACATGATAACAGCAGCGTTTTTTGATATTGATGGTACTTTGTACCGAGAGGGGTTAATTGCTGAAGTATTCAAAAAGCTAGTTAAGTATGAAATAATACCTTCTGATAGATGGTATAAAGAAGTGAAGCCTGAATACGATAGATGGGATAAAAGGCAGGGGAATTATGACAACTACCTTTTGAAAATGGCAGATATATATATAGAAGCTATAAAGGGTCTCCATAAATCACAAATAGAGTTTATAGCTAAAAATGTAATTTCACAAAAGGGAGATAGGGTATATACTTATACAAGAGACAGAATAAAATGGCATAAGGAAAAAGGACATAAAATCATAACGGTTTCAGGTAGTCCTATAGAGCTGGTGAGGGAGATGTCCTTTAAGTATGGTTTTGATGATTATAGAGGAGCCATATATGTAATGGATAAAGAAGATATATATACCGGCGAAGTTGTGCCTATGTGGGATAGTGATAGCAAAAGAAAAGCAATTAACGAACTAGTTAGAAAATATGATATAAATTTAGATGAAAGTTATGCTTATGGAGATACAGCAGGTGATTTTACAATGTTTCAAATGGTAAAGTATCCGATCTGTGTTAATCCTACAAAGGAAATTCTTCATAAGGTTTTAGGTGATGATGTTATAAAAGAAAAGATTCAAATAATAGTTGAAAGAAAAGATGTAGTATATAATTTGAAGCCAGAATTTATAAAAAACTTTTAAAACTGGCATAAATTTAAATTTTATTTTTATCAATGAAGGGCTTTTCATTGACTATAGAATTAATGCATGTATAATAGAAAATGGTGCTATGATGCCCTGATGAGTTTTACATGATTAATTTAGAAAAGAGTGGTAGAGTGATTGAAAGACATAAAAGTATAAATATAAATGAGACAGTATACCATAATTCACTTGAAATAGAAGGGGATGGCAGCATATTTAAAGATGCTCTGTTTTTCGATTTAGAACATTATATATATAGAAAACCTATATGTGTTGGCGTCTTCGGTTGCTGTTACTTTGACGAAAAAGAAAATATGCTTAAGGTTACACAATACATGATTGAAAATAGAAAAGATGTAAAAAGTATATTAATACTGGCAAAAAACTATTTTAAATTAATGTCTGATAAGTATGGCAAGAAATATATAATTACTTTCTCAGGAAATAATGATTTTACAGTAATCAATTATCTTTTTCAGAAATATAAAATTGGATACAATATAGAGGAATACTTTAAACATATAGATCTTCAAAAGCAGTATGAAAAAGAAAAAAATGAACCAATAGGCCTAAAAAGTCTTGAGAAACAATTTGATATTCTAAGAGATAGTGAATTAATAAGTGGCTCAAACCTTGCCAAAACCTTTAGTAAAGTAATTAAAGATGAACAGTATATTCACAGAATGCCTGTAGACAAAAAAGAAAAGATATTATTGTATAATGAACAAGATGTGGTAAGTCTATTTCATATATATGTGAATTGGGGAAATGTGGTGAATAATGCTTTGTTAGAAAGTAACAAAGTGTTGGAAAATGAAAACTAGAGAATACTAGGATTCAGGTGGAGATTTAATCTGCCTGAATTTTATTATTTTTATACATAAGTTTTTCTTTTAAAGTTTTAATAAATAAGGTATCATATAACTTATACAATACCTAATGTATAGGGTTTGACAAGGAGAATGATTTCATGTTTAGTCCGATAAAAAACACAAAGCTTTATGAGCAAGTAATAGAACAAATTAAGGATATGATTGCAAAGGGAATACTTAAAAAAGGAGATAAACTACCATCAGAAAGAGAATTAGTAGATCATCTACAGGTAAGTAGAACTTCTATCAGAGAAGCTTTAAGAGCGCTTCAAATTATGGGGTTAATTGAATGTAGACAGGGGGAAGGAAACTTCATTAGTCAGAGCTTTGAACACAGTTTTTTTGAACCTCTATCCATTATGTTTATGCTTCAGGAAACTAATCCTGAGGAAATTATTGAAGTTAGAAAGGTAATTGAAGTTGAAACCGCAGCTATAGCTGCAAAAAAAATAACTGAAGAAGAGTTAGAGAGCCTGGAAATATTGATAAAGGCCTTTAAAAATTCAACAGATGAGAACGATAACGTAAAAATTGATAAGAAATTTCACTATGAGATAGCACAAGCTTCTAGGAACTTTATAATTCTTAATATACTTAATGCTATATCTTCTCTAATAGATTCTTTTATCAAAGATGCAAGAAAAAAAATTCTTACTGACGAAAAAAATAGGGAAGTCTTGGCGATGCAGCATGAAGAGATTTATAATGCTCTTAAAAAAGGTGATTCTAAGAAAGCTGCAGAGGCTATGCGAAAACATCTAGACTTTGCCAATGAATATATGATCAAATAAATTAGTTAAAAAAATCAATCAGTTTATAAACTGATTGATTTTTTTGTGGAAATTTAGAGAATTGTATGATAATATAAAATTATCAGTGGTAATACCATGATGTTATAATTAAGCTAAGTTAACATATATATTTTATATTTACTTGTTATTTTTAAGATTTTTGAAAATGATTACATTTACTTTTATTGGGGTTGGGGGTAATTAATATGACATGGAATTTCAAAAAGGAGTATAAAAAGGTAGATAGAAAAGATCTGGAATTTTTAATGAATTCCTTAGGAATGGATAGAGTCTATGTAACTGATGAGATAAAGGAATATTTCAGTGACCATGACCTATGTGGAATAAGTACTTTACCAGAAGTTGTAGTTGAAGCAGTGAACAGAGAAGAAATTTCAGAAATTACGGCATATGCACAGCAACAAAATATACCTATAGCTGTTAGGGAAGTAGGGGTTAAATCCATAGAGTATTCTGATATAGTTTGCGGAGGAATAATGATAAACTTCAGCACTATAAACAAGGTAAGTTAAGTTACATTACATACTGTTAAAACCAGAGTAAGTTTTTTACTCTGGTTTTTTTTTACCTATTTCTAAATTTGTTAATGAAATAACCTCTGTATGCTATTTCAATTAATTTGGATAAAAAATATAAAAAATTTTAAAAAATAGAAAAAACTATGAAAACGTTATGACTACAAAGATGAAGTGAAAAGTGAAAAATTTAACTTTGATGTTAACAAAATAACTATTATTTTAATATTAAGAAGATAATGATACTATTTAGCTATGGGAAGTGGTAAGACCATATTACCAAACAGGGGGGTTATTATGAATATGTATTTACTTTTCTTTATAGCATTGCTGCCAGTAGCCTGGCTTATGCTTTCTCTTGGCGCTTTAAAAATGCCGGGACATAAGACTTGTCCAATAGCTTTATTGACAACAATAATTCTAGCAATGATAGTATGGAAAATGCCGTTAGGTCAGGCTCTTGGGGCAGGAGCAGAAGGGGCGGCAATGGCTCTATGGCCTATTATGATTGTAATTATTGCAGCGGTATTTACCTATAATTTATCATTGCATACTAAGAGCATGGATGTAATAAAAAAGATGATGACTGGTATTACAACAGACCAGAGAATACTAGTTCTTATACTTGCTTGGGGATTTGGTGGATTTTTAGAAGCCATAGCAGGTTTCGGAACAGCGGTAGCAATTCCAGCTAGTATAATGGCAGCACTTGGGTTTGACCCAATATTTGCGGCAATTATTTGCTTAATAGCGAATACAACACCTACAGCCTTCGGTGCTATAGGTCTTCCGGTATCAACTCTTGCTAAGATAGCTAACATAGATGTTACTCAGTTAAGTTACGCAGTCGGTCTTCAGTTAACAATTCTTATCATTATCATACCAATAGTGTTAGTGATGCTTACAGGGAAAAGTGTTAAGGCAATAAAGGGCGTTTGGGGAATAGCATTAGTCTCTGGCTTATCCTTTGCCATACCTGAGGTTTTGGCAGCTAAGTATATGGGCGCAGAACTTCCAGCCATACTAGGCTCAGTAGTATGTATGGCTGCAACAGTAGTTATGGCTAAAGTATTCTATAAAGACACAGCAGCTAAAGATGCTGAAAAAATATCTATTCAAAGAGGGGTTCTGGCATGGATTCCATTTATCTTAGTTTTCGTATTTATACTGGCAACTAGTTCCTTAGTTCCTATAGTAAATAAAAATTTAGTATCAGTGCAGACATCAGTGTCATTTTATAGTGGAGAAGGTGGACACCCTTACTCCTTTGCATGGATTGCTAATCCTGGAACAATAATTATTATAGCAACTTTTATAGGTGGAATGATACAGGGGGCTAGATTTGGGGAAATAGTCTCTGTACTCTTCCAAACAGTTAAGCAGATGACAAAGTCTGCAATAACTATAGTTTCCATAGTGGCACTGGCAAAGGTTATGAGTTACAGCGGAATGATTAAAGCAATAGCTTTAGTGTTAGTATCAGTAACAGGAAGTTTTTACCCTTTTATAGCTCCAATAATTGGTGCTCTCGGTACCTTTGTTACAGGTAGTGATACATCAGCAAATGTTCTCTTTGGAGGACTTCAAGTGGAAGTAGCAAAGTCTCTAGGTTTAAATCCATTCTGGCTTGCGGCGGCAAATACCGGTGGAGCTACAGCTGGAAAGATGATATCACCTCAGAGTATTGCTGTTGCAACTGCTGCAACAGGATTAGCAGGATCAGAAGGAAAAATTTTAAATGCTACTTTAAAGTTTTGTTTAGTTTATGTAGCAGTTTTAGGAATAATAGCATATTTTGCAGGGCCTATATTTGGATTTTAACCAAGTTAAATAAAAACTTAAACCCTATAGAGAGTTAATATAAGACTAAATAATAAAGCTTAGGAGGAGTTAAAGTGGCTAAAATAGGATTACCCTATCACAAAAAAATTATGGAAATAGAAATAGAAGATAAGAACCTTGTTGGAATTTTAGAGTCAAAGGCAGCAGAATACAGAACTGACTTAAGTCAAGAACAAATTGTAGAAAGAGCATTAGACAACCCTATATCAAGTGATAAGCTTGAAGATTTAGTAAAAGGCAAAAATAACATGGTTATTATAACCAGTGATCATACAAGACCAGTTCCAAGTAAGATTACAATGCCTATATTGCTAAAAAGGATAAGAGAGATAAGTCCCAATATTGATATAAAAATTCTTATAGCAACAGGATTTCATAGGGCTTCTACCAGGGAAGAGCTTATAAATAAATTTGGGAAGGAAATTGTAGAGAAGGAACAGATATTAATACATGACTCGCAAGATGATAGCAGCATGGTTAAACTGGGAACACTTCCTTCTGGAGGAGAGCTTATAATAAATAAATTAGCTGTGGAAACTGAGCTATTAATTGCAGAAGGATTTATCGAAGCTCATTTCTTTGCAGGTTTTTCTGGCGGAAGAAAAAGTATATTACCGGGAATTGCATCAGCAAAGACTGTTATGGCAAACCATTGCTCAGAATTTATAGCTAGCCCTTATGCAAGAACAGGTATACTCAAAAACAATCCCATACACAAAGACATGCTTTATGCCGCAGAAAAGGCTAAATTAGCTTTTATATTAAATGTAGTAATAGATAGTGAAAAGAGAATTATAAATGCAGTAGCAGGACACAGTGAGTTTGCTCATGAGGAAGGCTGTAAATTTGTTATGGAACTATCAGAGATAGATAGAGTTAAGGCAGATATAGTAGTTTCAACTAATGGCGGTTATCCGCTAGATCAGAATATATACCAATCCGTTAAGGGAATGACTGCTGCAGAGGCTACTTGTAATGAAGGTGGAGTGATAATTATGGTGTCCGCCTGCAATGATGGACATGGAGGACAATCCTTTTACGATAATCTAGCTAACGCAAAATCACCGAGAGAGCTTTTAGATAGGATAGCTAAAGTGCCGAGAAATGAAACTGTACCAGATCAATGGGAATTTCAAATATTAGCTAGAATGCTTGATAAGTATACAGTTATATTGGTTACAGATATGTGCGACCCTAAAATGATAAAAAATATGCACATGGAACATGCCTACAGCTTTAAGGAGGCACTTAACAGGGCTTATGAATTAAAGGGTAAGGATGCAAAGGTGGCGGTTATTCCTGATGGAGTATCCGTTATAGTTAGATAATTAGGATTTAAAAAAATTGGAGGTATAGATATGGATATTTTAGTATGTATAAAACAGGTGCCAGGAACTACAAAGGTAGAAGTAGACCCAGTAACTGGAGTGTTAAAAAGAGATGGAGTAGATTCAAAGATGAATCCATATGACCTGTATGCTTTAGAAACAGCATTAAGAATAAGGGAAGAAGAAGGTGGTACCGTTAAAGTAATCAGTATGGGACCACCACAGGCAGCGGAAGTAATTAAAGAAGCTTATATGATGGGGGCAGATGAAGGAGTACTTCTTTCAGATAGAAAATTTGCAGGAGCAGACGTAATCGCAACTTCTTATACATTGTCACAAGGTGTAAAGAAAATGGGTAATATAGATTTAATACTTTGTGGAAAACAGACAACAGATGGAGATACAGCTCAGGTAGGACCGGAAATGGCTGAATATTTGGGAATACCACATATATCAAATGTGTTAAAGATAGAGGAAATAAAAAAGGATTCAATAGTAGTGGAAATGGATATGCCTAATACTATTGAAGTAGCAAGAATAAAGTTTCCTTGCCTACTTACAGTGGAGAAGGATATATTTCAACCAAGACTTCCATCCTATAGAAAGAAATTAGAGACAAAGGATAGAGAAATTAGAATCCTAGGTTTAAAAGATTTTGAGGACCAAAATGAAAAGAAGTATGGACTAAATGGATCACCAACACAGGTAGAAAGAATATTTCCACCAGAAGTAAATACAGATAAAGAAATGTGGACTGGAACTGGAGAAGAATTGGGAAATAGGTTAACTAAAAAGCTTAAAGAGCTTAAGTTTATTTAAGATAATTATTCCTTTTAAGAAAGAACTTATAATTTAAAAGTAGAAAATATGACAAAAAGATGTGGAGGAATGAAAAGTGGGTAGATTGTTAGTAAATCAGGAGAAGTTAACTCCTTCAATTATAGAAGAATTAATGAATGTATGTCCATTTTCAGCTATGGAAGAGAAGGATGGAAAAATTGAAATCAATGCTGCTTGTAAGATGTGTAAGCTTTGTGTGAAAAAGGGACCAGCAGGAGTAATGGAATTTATTGAAGATGAAGAAGTTGCTATTGATAAGAGCCTATGGAAGGGAATAGCTGTGTACGTAGACCATGTAGAAGGTGAAATACACCCTGTAACCTATGAACTTATAGGTAAAGGAAGGGAATTAGCAGAAAAAATTAATCATCCAGTATATGCTGTATTTGTAGGACAGGGTATTAAGGATAGGGCTAAGGAACTACTACATTATGGGGTAGATGAAGTATTCCTATATGATTATGAAGAATTAAAGGACTTCAGAATAGAGCCATATACAGCAGCAGTGGAAGACTTTATAAATAAGGTTAAGCCATCTACACTATTAGTTGGAGCAACAACTGTAGGAAGGTCTCTTGCACCAAGAGTAGCGGCAAGGTTTAGAACTGGATTAACAGCAGACTGTACAGTACTTGATATAAAGGAAAACACAGATTTAGTTCAGATTAGACCAGCCTTTGGCGGAAATATAATGGCACAGATTTTAAATCCAAATAATAGACCACAGCTTGCAACAGTAAGATATAAGGTAATGAATGCACCACAGAGAGCTGAGGAAGAATCAGGAAAAGTAATAGAATGTGAACTAGATAGCTCAAAGCTCCACTCAAATATAGAGGTATTAAAGGTAACTAAAAAAGAAGCAGAAATAGGTATATCTGAGGCAGAAGTTATAGTGGTTGCAGGAAGAGGAATTAAGGCAGAAAGAGACTTAGAAATGATAAGAGAGTTGGCAAACTTACTTGGTGGACAGGTAGCTGTTACAAGGCCTATGATAGAAGCAGGTTGGGGAGATGCAAAACGTCAAATAGGTTTAAGTGGAAGAACAGTAAAACCAAAGCTTATAATAACCTGTGGAGTATCCGGTTCAGTACAGTTTGTAGCAGGAATGAAGGGTTCAGATTGTATAATTGCCATAAACAAAGATCCGAAAGCTTCCATATTCAATGTAGCTCACTATGGAATAGTAGGAGATATTTATGAGGTAGTCCCAAAATTAATAAATAATATTAAAGAAGGAAAAGGGATAGCTTAAGGAGGGAAAGACTATGAGCAATAATGAATATACAAAAATAAATAAAAAGGATATTGAGTTTTTAGTAAGTATAGTAGGGGAAGATAGAGTTTATGTAGGAGAGAATATAAATGAAGATTTTAGCCATGACGAGTTAGGTGGAGTAAGTAGAATGCCAGAAGTTATGGTAGAGGTATTAAGTACAGAAGAGGTTTCCAGTATAATGACTTATGCCTATGAAAATAGTATTCCTGTGGTTGCTAGAGGGTCAGGAACTGGACTAGTTGGAGCATCTGTTCCTATATACGGTGGAATAATGATTAATTTAACTAAAATGAATAGAATTCTTGAGTTAGATGAAGAAAATCTCACATTAACTTTAGAACCGGGAGTTCTTTTAATGGAGATTGGTAAGTTTGTAGAGGAACATGACTTATTTTATCCACCAGATCCAGGTGAAAAATCAGCAACTATAGGTGGAAACATAAACACAAATGCTGGTGGAATGAGAGCTGTTAAGTATGGAGTTACAAGAGACTATGTAAGAGGGCTAACAGTAGTACTTCCAACAGGAAAGGTAATAGAAGTTGGCGGAAAGGTAGTTAAAAATAGTTCAGGATATAGCATAAAGGATTTAATCTGTGGTTCTGAGGGAACCTTAGGAATAGTTACAAAGGCTGTACTCAGATTACTACCATTGCCAAAGAAATCAATAAGTTTACTTATTCCTTTCCCTAATCTAGATATGGCAATAAATACAGTACCTAAGATTATAAAATCAAAATCAATACCAACAGCAGTAGAGTTTATGCAGAGGGAAGTAATACTTGCAGCAGAAGAGTTTTTAGGCAAGAAGTTCCCAGATAACTCTTCCGATGCATATTTGCTTTTAACTTTTGATGGCAATAGTAAAGAAGATATAGAAAAAGATTATGAAAAGGTTGCTAATATCTGTCTGGAAGAGGGAGCACTAGATGTATATATTACAGATACTGATGAGAGAAAGGAAGCGGTATGGTCAGCTAGAGGTGCTTTCCTTGAAGCGGTAAAGGCCACAACTACAGAAATGGATGAATGTGATGTTGTAGTTCCAAGAAACAGGGTGGCAGAGTTTGTTAAGTATACTGATGAGCTTCAGAAAGAATTTAATGTAAGAATAAGAAGCTTTGGTCATGCCGGTGATGGAAATTTACATGTCTATGTGTTAAGAGACGAATTAGGTCAGCAGCAGTGGGATAAAAAACTTAAAGATGTATTTGAATGTATGTATAAGAAGTCTGTAGAGTTAAATGGACAGGTGTCAGGAGAACACGGTATTGGATATGCTAAGAAATCATATCTATTTGAACAGTATGGTAGTGAATATATGAGTTTAATGAAGGGAATAAAACTAGCTTTTGATCCTAAGAATATTTTAAACCCTGGTAAGGTATGTCAGTAGCCTTCAAAATATAAAATGTAAATTATATTATAAAGCAGGAGTATATAGTTACTCTTGCTTTTTTTATTATGTAGTTATTGTGAATAAAAACAAAAATAAGCGTAAAAATAACTATAGCTTTAAAATAAAAATTCTTCAACAAGGAGGAGATATTTTGACTGTTGGATCAAACGTAAAGCAAACTTTGGTTAACTTGAAGAGTGCTCAAAGTACTTTGAGAATCTATTCTATACAAACACAAGATAGGAAAGCAAAGAATGCCTACAGAGAGGCGTTAAAGATAACTGAAGAAGTCCTTCAGGACTTAGAAAAAAGATTAAAGGCTATACAGCTTCAAGAACCACAGTATAAGGGGAATTAATCGGAGGTAGTCATGAAAACTTGGGTGATTGTGTTATTTAGGTCTATAGGTTTATTTTTTTTGACTCTTATTTTAGTTAAAATTTTAGGAAGAAAAGGTCAGGCTAAAATTACGCCTTTTAGCTTTATTAACTACTCTGTGATTGGTATCTTAGTTTCTTTAGTATCCTTAAATTTAATATCAAACTGGGTATTTGGAGTTATAGCGTTGGCAGTATGGATTTTTATGCCTATAGCATTAGATTATTTAGCTATGAAAAGTAAGTTCATATATGACTTAATAAATGGAAAAGAAGTGGTGGTTATAAAGGAAGGTAAGGTAATGGAGGAAAACCTAAAGTCCTCAAGGTTTACTGGTGAAGACCTTCTAAGGGGATTAAGATCTAAGAATGTATTTAGTTTGGCAGATGTAGAATTTGCGGTAATGGAGTCAACGGGAGACTTAAATGTAATTTTGAAATCAGATAAAAAACCTGTTACTCCAAAGGACTTAGGAATAAAGGTATCTCCTCAAACAGCACCTCAAACAGTTATTTTAGATGGGAACGTAATAAATGAATCTCTAGCTAACCTAGGGTTGAATCAAGGATGGCTAAATGCTCAGTTAGAAAATATGGGAGTAACCTTAGACAACGTGTTTATAGGTCAAGTGAATTCTAGTGGTGAGCTATACGTGGATCTTTTTGATGATGTAATACAACTTCCTCAAACTAATGTTAGGGAGTTATTATATGCAAGCATTGAAAAAAGTGCAGCAGATCTTATGAAGTACGCATTAGAAACAGAAAACCAGAAGGCAAAGGATATGTATATTAATAATGCTAATAGACTAAAAAAAGTAATGGAAAAATTAGAGCCACATTTACTACGTTAGAAGGTGATAAAAATGTCTAATAAAAAAAAGAAGAAGTTAACACCGGCTCAGCAGCAATATCAAAAACTAGCTCAAGAAAAAGAACCACAAAGAGCTGTCTTACGAAATTGCATTAGAGCATTTATAAGTGGGGGAATAATATGTACTATTGGTCAAGCAATACAATACATATTCATAAAATACTTTCATTTTAGTGAAGCTACAGCTGGAAACCCTACTTCAGCAGTTGTAATTATCGCGACAGTTTTACTAACAGGTTTTGGTGTCTTTGACCATATTGCTCAGTGGGCTGGAGCAGGAACAGCTATTCCAGTAACTGGCTTTGCCAATTCAATAGCTTCCACTGCTATTGAACATAAAAGTGAGGGGTATGTACTAGGAGTCGGTGGAAATATGTTTAAATTAGCAGGTTCAGTAATTACTTTTGGAGTTTTTTCAGCTTTTATAGTTGGAATAATTAAAATTACTTTTAAGTGGTTAGGTGGGATGTAAATGATTAAGGGGCATCAATCATGGGTGTTTAATTCTAAGCCTGTTATTATTTCCTCCTCTGCAGTAGGAGGGCCTTTTGAAGCTAAAGGTAATCTGGCGGAAGATTTTGATATTCTTCATGATGATATATGGCTAGGTCAAGATAGTTTTGAAAAATCAGAAAAAAAGTTATTAGAGGAAGCCTGTGAAATAGCGATTAAAAAGGGAAAAGTTAAAAAAGAGGATATAAATTTCATGATAAGTGGAGATTTAATGAATCAAATAATTACTAGTAGTTTTGCTGCAAGAACTTTAGCTATACCTTATCTTGGCATATTTGGTGCCTGTTCTAGTTCTATGGAAGGCTTAGCCTTGGCAGCACAGTTGGTAGATAGCGGAGCAGCACAATATGTTGTATGTGGCACAGCTAGTCACAATGCTGCAGCAGAAAAGCAATTTAGATATCCTACAGAGTATGGCGGACAAAAGCCACCTACTGCTCAGTGGACTGTAACGGGAGCCGGTGCTGCGCTGGTATCTAAGGAAGGAAATGGTCCTAGAATAACCTCTGCAACTATCGGTAAGGTGGTTGACATGGGAATTTCTGATCCCTTTAATATGGGAGCTGCAATGGCACCAGCAGCAGTGGATACTATAGAAGCTCATTTTAGAGACTTGAATATTGATCCTACCTATTATGACTTAATTTCTACTGGTGATTTAGGCAAGATAGGTCATGAAATTGCAGCAGAATTATTAAGAAAAGATGGTTTGAAAATCCCTGAAGATATTTTAACGGATTGCGGTACTTTAATGTATAGAAAGGATCAGCCAGTATTTGCAGGAGCAAGTGGTTGTGCTTGTGCTGCTACAGTAACTTATGGACACTTTTTAAATAGAATGAAAAAAGGAGAATTAAAAAGAATTTTAGTAATCGCAACAGGTGCTTTACTATCACCAATGTCCTATCAACAAAAGGAAAGTATACCAGGTGTTGCTCATGCAGTTTCCATTGAAATATAAAAGTGAGGTGTTTAACCGTTATGGAAAAATTTATTTGGGCATTCATTATAGGTGGAGGAATATGTGTAATTGGTCAGCTTATGATGGATGTGCTGAAACTTACACCGGCTCACACAACTACTACTTTAGTGGTAATAGGAGCTATACTTGGAGGTTTTGGTTTATATGAGCCTCTGGTAAAGTTTGCTGGCGCTGGGGCATCTCTTCCTATAAGCAGTTTTGGAAATGCTTTAGTAAAAGGGGCTCTTATGGAAGGTGAAAAAAATGGAATAGTAGGAGTGTTAACTGGAATTTTTGAAGTAACCAGTGCCGGCATTTCTGCTGCAATAATATTTGGATTTTTAGGAGCCATAATTTTTAAACCAAAGGGTTAATTAGTTAATACCAGTTATAAACTTCTATTTTCAATATATAAGTTTTATCTGGCAAATATATAATTTTTAGGAGGTCATAAAAATGACAGTAGGAACACAAATGCAACAGGCAATAGCAGGAATTCAAAGTGCTGCAGCTACAATGAAAACTTTTGCTCTACAAACTGAGGATAAACAGGCAAAGCAGGATTTTCAGAATATAGCTAAAACACTTGATGATGCACTGAACACTTTACAGGGAAGACAACAATACATTGAGCAGCAAGAGCCACAGTATAAACAACAGTAATTTTTAATTACATAAGGACTAATTTGCTTTGTTCTTATAAACTTTGAAAGAAAATGGTTTTTACTAGGAGAAAACTGAAGGTACCTGCTTTCAGCTTTTCTCCTATGATAAACTACAATTTACGCACACGCGTAAAAACTTTTAAAAATTGAGGTGATTTTCTTTGCATGAAAGCCTTATAGTTTTAGTAAGAGGAATAATTGGTTTTTTTACATTACTTATTTTTGCCCGTGTACTAGGCAAGCAGCAGGTCAGTCAACTTACCTTTTTTGACTATGTACTCGGTATCACCATAGGTTCTACTGCATCCTCCTTAACTACAGATTTGACTTCTACTGCTTGGGCACATTGGGTAGGATTATTTACATGGACAGCAATTTGTTATTGCATTCAATGGATATCGTTAAAATCTAAAAAGGCATCAGTGTATCTTGATGATAAACCTACAATTGTAATGGCAAATGGCCAGATATTAGAAGAAACTATGAAAAACAAAAGATACAGATTATCTGACCTATTGGAACAGCTTAGAGAAAAGGGAGTATTTGATTTAGGAGAAGTAGATTTTGCCATATTAGAGAAAGATGGACAGTTATCAGTACTGAAAAAGGTTGAATACCAACCGGTTACACCAAAGGATATGAAACTTCCAACTAATGATGTAAGCGGTATGAGTATTCAACTAATATATGATGGTATAATAATTGAAGAAAATTTAAAATCAATAAAAAAGGATAAGCAGTGGTTAAAAAATGAGCTGAAGAAAAATGGAGTGAAGAGTCCTTCAGAAGTCTTTGCAGCTAGCATAGATACTGGAGGTCAATTATACATAGACAGATATAAGGATAATCGTAAGCCAAACTAATGTAGTCAGATATGAGCAGCTATAACCTCATATTTTTAAAGCAAGTTTTTAATAGACAGAGTTTAAGGGGAGTTGAGATTATGAAAAAGTTGTTATATTATGGAATTCCTATTACTGTGATACTAGTATTTATTTTAGTTATGAAAAGCGGCAATTATCTAAAGCAGCCAAGAAGTACAAAAGATGATGTAGTAATGTATATAAAAGAAGTAACAGATGATATTAGAGTAGATAACTGGAGCAAAGCAGAAGAGGATACAAAAAAGTTATCAGAGGCTTGGAAAATGGTTATGCCAAGAATTCAATTTAGCGTAGAGAGAGATGAAATGTCTAATATCAGTATAAACATTGCAAGGCTTAAGGGGATAGTTATGGGCAGAGATAAATCCGCAGCTTTTACAGAGTTAAGCGAACTTTATGAAAATTGGGCAGAGCTTACTAGATAGTATACAGTCTCCATATTAGTACATATAGAAATTAGCTAATAGTTATGATAAAATAGCTATGATAGATTTAAAAGAGGAAAACCTAGAAATCATGTAGCTAATGGTAGCTAATTGGTAATAATAAATAGTGAGGAGGTTTAGTCTAAAATCCTGAGGTTTTAGATGAAAGAATATGGCAGTTAGAGAAATATTACAATTTGGAGATAAAACGCTTACTAAGGTAAGTAAAAAAGTTGCAAAAATAGATGAGGAAATATTAAGTCTTGTGCAGGACTTAAAGGATACCTTATATGCATCTTATGGTATTGGACTAGCAGCACCTCAAATAGGTGTATTAAAAAGAGTTATAATAATTGATTTAAGAGACGACTCAGGAGCTATTATACTTGTGAATCCTAAAATAGTTAAGAAAATAGGAAAAGAAGAAGATATAGAAGGCTGCTTAAGCTATCCAGGGTATGAAGGGTCAGTTGTAAGACCTAGAAAGGTCATAGTAACCGGTCAGGAATTAGATGGACAGGAAGTTGAGTATACAGCATCAGGACTCTTAGCAAAGGCTTTTTGTCATGAAATAGACCATTTAGATGGAGTTTTATATACTGATAGAGCAACAAAAATGTACAAGCTTGAAGAAGAATAGCAGCATAATGGGTAACAGAAGTTTGAGTGCACTTAATACAGGTGTGTTTGGTAGAGTTATACTGTTTGAAAGCCCTCATCTCGGGAAGAAGGTCTAATGCTGGCTCAACTTTGAAAATGAACTCAAACTCAATGCTTTCTGCGAAAGCTGAGTTTGAGTTAACATTTTCAAAATCGCCAACATAAGACCTTCTAGCCCTTATTCGAAGCTTTCTGCACACTACACCTCCACCTACACACCTGTTTTTACTGCACTCAAAATTTTTGTTATGTGAATAATACAGCCAATAAAAATATGCGTTAGCATAATTAGAACTCTTTGTAAGTGTTATACCATAAGGGCTCATCGCCCTATATTATAGATCTATTTTTACATTATTGTAACAAAATAAGAAAGCTTAGAAAAATAAGAAAGCTTAGAATAAGAATTAAAACTTTGTAGCCTGTGTGTGGGTAGATATGTAGTGCGACAGTTGGCTTCGAACAAGACTACAGCCTCTTATTGTTGGCGAGTTTAAAAAGGATTCAAATTTTTCAGCTCTCGGAGAGACGCATTGAAAAATTTGACCTTTTTAAAAGTCGAGCCAGCATTAGAGGCTGTTGTTGATGTGAGGGCTAACATAGCACTACATATCTGCCTACAAACACAGGCCACCAAGTCTAATTTCTAAGCCCATTTTTGTGTACCATCAAACTTATTAAATATACTTAACAGAAATGCCTTTAGAACCAAATATACTTCCTATGAAAGGAAGTTTCATTTTTTGATAAATTAATATGTCTTCCTCTAATTGCAAGTATTTTTCAATGAATACCTTCACTCCCTTGTATTCAAAAGATTTATAATTACTACTTTCTTTAAAATCTACTAAAAATTCAATAGATAAATCCTTAATAGGAACATCACAGCAACCGCCAGAAGCAGAGATAGTTTTAACTATAAAACTTCCATTTCGCTCTTGTGCATATTCAAGAGCCTTCTTGTCTATAGTCAACATAAAAAGGACCCTCCCATCTTTTAAATTAACAAAATACTAAATTAATAATTTTTATGTAGTAAATTTTAATCTAACTACTTAAGTTTTTTCTGATTTTATTATATCATAAACTCATGGTAATAAATTCTACTTTATTTTATATGAAAATTAAGAAGGAGTAGTTGTTAATGATGGACTATTTGAGGCTTAAGATAACAGCGAAGGATCGGGTAGGTATGGTACTTGATATTTTGAAAAGGCTTTACAAAAATGATATAAGTATACATTCGCTAGAAGTTTTCCCAGGTAAAGTATATATTAAAGTTGAAAGTTTAAAAAGGGAAAAAAGACTAAGACTAATGGAGGATATAACTTCTCTAGGAGAGGTATTTAAGGCTGAAAGTGTAGAACTTCTTCCCTATGAAAGGAATGAGAGAAGGCTTCTTGCAATGATAGATGCTGTCCAAGACGGTATTATGGCAATAAATCACAATGAGGAAATTGAAATTTTTAACAGGTATTGTGAAAACATATTCCAGGTAAATAAAGAAAATGTTCTTGGAAGAAATGTTGGTGACTTCTTAGGATTTGAAGCACCTATGATTAAACTTCTAAAGACTGGCGAAAACTATGATAATGTAGAAGTGCATATAAAAAACAGAAATAATAATATTCATTATATTACCACAGGACGTCCTATAAAAGATGATAAGGGAAAGACAATAGGTGCCGTTGCCTCTCTTAAGGATATTGATGAGGCAATAGAGTTATCAAATGTTATTACAGCCAAGGAAGAAATAGCTTTCAAGGATATCATTGGAAATAGCTCCTCTATTTTAAAAGTAAAAAGAATATGCTCAGCTGTAGCTAGAAGTAATTCTACTATATTGCTTCGAGGCGAAAGTGGTACAGGCAAAGAGCTTTTCGCTAAAGCTATTCATAATTTGAGTTCCAGGATTGATAAAAATTTTGTTGCTATAAATTGTGCTGCCCTTCCTGATAACCTTATAGAGAGTGAACTTTTCGGATATACGAAAGGAAGTTTTACTGGTGCAAAGGAAGATGGAAAAGATGGTCTTTTTAAAATAGCAGATAAGGGAACTATATTTCTAGATGAGATAGGGGAGCTCTCTCTTTCCCTTCAGGCAAAACTTTTAAGAGTGCTTCAAGAAGGAACCATAAGAAAGATAGGGAGCGCCTTAGAAGAAAAAGTAAACGTAAGAGTAATTGCTGCTACAAACAGAAATTTGGAATCTATGATTAAGGATGGAACTTTCAGGGAGGACTTATACTATAGGCTTAATGTAATACCTATATATATTCCTCCTCTCAGAGACAGAATTGAAGATATTCCGATGTTAGTTACTTTTTTTATAAATAAATTAAATAAACAATTAGATAAAAACATAAAGGGTGCTGAAACTGAATTCATTGAGAATCTAGTAAAATATAAATGGCCTGGAAACGTGCGAGAATTAAGGAATGTTGTAGAGAGAGCTATGAATTTATGTTATAGCAGTTTACTTAATGAGGATAACTTAATTTTAGATTTCGTAAGAGATATAGAATACATAAGAGAAGAAAGAAAGAATGATTTTAGCCTTACTCTTAAGGAGGTTGTAGAAGCTGCTGAAAAGAAAGCGCTACTAACAGCAATAGAAAAGTCTTCTAGCTTTAGGAAGGCTGCGAAGGCTTTAGGTATATCTCATACAACTATAATGAATAAAATAAAAAAATATAATATAGAGTGTAAAGAATAATTTACAGTTGTAAGAAAAAGTTGCCATATTTTAATGTTTAGTGGCAACTTTTTTTTGCATATTAGCACAAACATTAGATTAAACAATTGGCATAGATATTGCTTTATATATAATTGAAAATACATTGTTTTAAAATTAAGGGGGATAAATAATATGGAAAATATAAAAAATTTAGGTTTTAATTCAAGAGCAATACATGGCGGACATGTTGGAGATAAGCAATTTGGTTCTTTAGCTACTCCTATATATCAAACATCAACTTTCATATTCGATTCAGCTGAACAAGGTGGTAAGAGATTTGCTGGAGAGGAAAGTGGATACATATACACAAGATTAGGAAATCCAACTTGTACTGAGGTTGAAGAAAAATTAGCCTTACTTGAAGGTGGAGAAGCTGCAATATCAGCAGCATCAGGTATGGGAGCAATTGCGTCAGCTCTTTGGACTGCACTGAAAGCTGGAGATCATGTAGTTGCATCTGATACTTTATATGGTTGTACATTTGCACTTTTAAATCACGGACTTACAAGATTTGGTGTTGATGTAACTTTTGTAAATGCATCAAATCTTGAAGAAGTGAAGAAAGCTTTAAAACCAAACACAAAGGTAGTTTATCTTGAAACTCCAGCCAACCCTACATTAAAGGTTAACGATATTAGAAAAATATCTGATATGGCTCATGAAAACAATAAAGAATGTCTTGTATTTGTTGACAATACCTTCTGTACTCCATATATTCAAAGACCATTAGAATTAGGAGCTGACGTTGTAGTTCATTCTGCAACTAAGTATTTAAATGGACACGGAGATGTAATAGCGGGCTTTGCAGTTGGTAAGCAGGAATTTATAAACCAAGTTAGATTCTTTGGCTTAAAAGATATGACTGGTGCTGTACTTAGTCCATTTGATGCATTTCTTATAATAAGAGGTATGAAAACATTACCTATAAGAATGGAAAGACACTGTAAAAATGCTATGGAAGTTGCAAAATTCTTAGAATCTCACCCAGCTGTTGCCAAGGTATACTACCCTGGACTTGAAAGCTTTGAAGATTATGAACTAGCAAAAGAACAAATGAGCCTTCCAGGAGCTATGATTTCCTTTGAATTAAAAGGTGGCGTTGAAGAAGGAATAACTGTAATGAACAATGTTAAACTTGCAATTCTTGCAGTAAGTTTAGGTGATGCAGAAACACTTATTCAACATCCAGCTTCTATGACTCACTCTCCTTACACAGCAGAAGAAAGACATGCTGCAGGTATAAGCGATGGTTTAGTTAGACTATCTGTTGGACTTGAAGATGTTGAAGATATAATAGCAGATTTAAAACAAGCTCTTGATTTAATAGTAAAATAGATAATACAATAAAGTAAGTGTATATACCTAAACAGAAGGGGATTGGCCTTTCTGTTTAGGTTTTTTTATTAGAGAGTAATGCTAGTACTAAGATAGATATTCAGGCAAAAGCTTTTAGCTAACAATTGACTATTTACATTGGGAGGCAAGTAATATATACTAGTGTATATACATGAGTATATATTAGGAGGGATATTAAAATGAAAAATATAAAAAAACTTACTTATTCAGGTCTTTTAACAGCACTAGCAATTATAATTCCTTTAGCTTTTGGATTTTTAAAGGTACAAGCAGGCCCCTTTAGTGCCACATTAGCTTCCCATGTTCCAATGTTTGTAGCAATGTTATTAGGGCCTTTTGCAGCAGTAATGGTTGGAGTTGGTTCTGCTTTAGGTTTCTTAATTTCAGCACCGGCGGTAATTGCAGCAAGAGCATTTATGCATACCTTTGTTGGACTAGTAGGAGCCCTTCTTTTAAAGAAAGGAGTTTCCTTTAGTAAAGTTGTAGCAATAACTGCTCCCGTTCATGCAATACTTGAAGCTATAGCTGTAATACCTTTTGGATTTACAATGTACAAGGTCCTAGTGGTTGTAGGAGTAGGAACTTTCCTACATCATATGGTAGACGGTGTTATTGCCTTTGCATTAATCAAATCCTTGTCTAAAAGCTTAAAGTTAGATTTGAGAAAGGTAACAACTTAAATAGGATTATATAAAGATATGATGACTGAATTTGGGGTTGTCATATCTTTTTTATATTGAAACACAACTAAACTCATTCTGCCAGTATTGACATATTTTTATATTAAATATAAAATAAAGTTTTGTATATATCACTGGAGGTGAGTGTTTTGGCTTTAGATTCCGAGCAAATGAAATTAGAAAGAGAAAACCTAAGAAACACTAAAAGTTGGATTGAAGATGAAATTTTAAAAAATGAAGAAGAAGATAGAGAACTGAAGAGTAGAATAGATGATCTTAGAAAACAAACTAAGGGTAAATACAATGAAGAGTTAGAAACTAAAGAAAAACTTTATCAAATTACTCATAAAAACTTAGAAAAATATATGGAAGCTAAGGAACAACCTTATTTTGGAAGAATAGATTTTAGGGAGTATAGAAGGGATAAGGAAAGTTTTTATATAGGAAAATTTGGATTAGGTGATATGGCAACTGGAGATGAAAAGGTCATCGATTGGAGATCTCCCCTTGCTGACCTATATTATAGTGGGACCTATGGAGATTCCTTTTACAGAGCACCTATTGGCGTGATAAGCGGAGATTTAAGCCTAAAAAGAAAGTTTCTAGTAAGAAATGGTGAGCTTGTAGATGCCTTTGATGAAGGCATAAATGAAATAATATTAAAGTCTGGAAATGAAGAAGGGAATGCTTTAATAGATGAGTATTTAAGGATAAACCTTGAAGAAAGCGTAAGTAGTAAATTAAAGGATGTAGTAGCTACTATTCAAAAGGAGCAAAATGATGTTATAAGAGCAGAAAAAAATACAGCACTTATAGTTCAGGGATCAGCAGGCTCAGGAAAAACTACAGTAGCGTTGCATAGATTGGCGTACTTACTATACAAATATAAGGAGAAACTAGATGGTAAAGACATACTGGTAATAGCTCCAAACAAGTTGTTTTTAGATTATATATCTGATGTTTTACCAGACCTTGGAGTTGGTAATGTAAAGCAAAATACTTTTGAAGATATGGCCTTTGAAGTATTGGGGATTAAAGGCAAGGTGTTAACCAAGGATAAGAAACTTTCAGCTATTCTAGAAGAAAAGTATGAGGAGAACTTAGAGATAATTACTGAAAGCAGTAATTTAAGAGGAACTATTGACTATAAAAATCTAATAGATAAATATATTCAGATCATTGAAATTAAGGACTTAGAGGTAGAAGATATTAAAGTAAAGAACTATACTCTTTTTGAAGCTGAAGAGATTAAAAGACTATATGGAAAAGATATGGCTCATCTATCTTTAAACAATAGAAAAGATGAAATAAAAAGATACTTCACCTTGAAAATAAATGAAAAGATAAATAATATTCTTGAGAGAATAGATTTTTCCTTTGAGTACCAAATCTCACGAACAAAAAGAACTATGGAAGATGGCGTTGAAAGAAGAAAAAAACTTACAGAGTTATATAATGATAGGGATGTCAAAAAGAAAGAACTTAAAATGGAAGCGAAAAGGAGTTTTGAAGAATATTTTACTAAGTGGAAACAGGTGGATACACAAAAGCTCTATATAAATTTTCTAAGTAATGAAGAGATTTTAAAAGAAACCGTAATTTCTAAAGACGTAAAGAAAATAGTTGATCATATTAGAACAGAGTTTATTGATAACTTTGGAAAAGGAATAATTGATAGTGATGATCTACCTTCTATGATGTATTTAAAGTTTAAAATAGAGGGAGTACCGGATAAACATAAGTATAAGCATATAGTAATTGATGAAGCTCAAGACTATAGTCCTTTTCAAATAGCAGTTATAGCAGAAATGGTATCAAATTATTCTCTAACAATAGTTGGGGATATAGGACAGGGGATTTACTATTATAGAGGAATACAGGACTGGGAAAAGCTCATAGATAAAGTGTTTAAGGATAAAGGCACCTATGTACAGTTAACTCAAAGCTATCGTTCTACAGTAGAAATAATAGACTTTGCTAATAAAGTTTTAGCATTACAGGAAAATAAATTAAAACCTGCTACCCCTGTTTTAAGGCATGGAAAAGCACCAGAGGTATTGGAGTTTAACACAAATAAAGAATTTGCTGCCAGGGTAGATAAGATAGTTGAAGAAGTGGAGAAGATAAATAAGAAAAGTGTAGCAATCATAGGAAGAACCTATGAAGAATGCAAGAAAATTAAAGAGTATATGAAAAAATATAGTAATCATAAGTGGGACGTTATAAAAGATACGGATAAAAACTTAAAATTGGAGAAAATAATAATACCATCCTATATGACAAAGGGTTTGGAATTTGATTGCAGTATAATATACAACTGCAATGAGTCCAGTTATTCAGATAACGAACTAGATAAGAAGATATTATATGTAGCGCTTACAAGGGCTTTACATTTAGAATATATTTTCTACAGTGGAGAGAAATCAAAGCTAATTAGTGATTAATGACCACCCTTTACCTTAGATGTGATTTTTATGGTGAAGGGTAATAAAATTCTAGCAATCAATAATAAAATTTTTTAAAAAATAATAATTATTAGTAGTTGAAAAAAATAAGTTTTATGTTAAAATAAATACATAAGGAAAATGTATACAGTTATATTTAGTGTATGTATCAGGAGGGGTAAAATAAATGAGTAGTGTAAAATTAAAGGATAACATCCACTGGATCGGAGTGGAGGATCCAGATCTTAGAGTCTTTGATATAATAATGGAGACAAAAGAAGGAACAACTTATAATTCTTATTTAATAGATGATGAAAAAATAGCTATAGTTGATATTGTTAAGGAAGGATTTTTTGACACCTATATATCAAATATAAGAGAAGTCATTGGAGACAGAAAAGTTGATTATATTATTGTACAGCATACAGAGTTAGATCACAGCGGGTCAATAGTGAAGCTTATAGAAACTTATCCAGAGGCAACAGTTATTGGTTCAAGAGCTGCTATTATATATCTTAAGGATATAGTTAATAAAGAATTTAAGAGTATGGAGGCACCAAAGGAATTAAGTCTTGGAAATACTACCTTAAAATTTATTATAGCTCCAAATCTTCATTGGCCAGATACAATGTTTACCTATGCCGTAGAGAAGGAAGTAATATTTACTTGTGATTTCTTAGGATGTCACTACTGTCCAAAGGATGGAAACATTAAAAATAATAATGTAGATTACTATGAAGAAATGAAATATTATTTTGATGTAATTATGGGACCTTTTAAGAAATTTGTATTAGCTGGATTAGATAAAATAAAGGATTTAAAATTTGATATAGTATGTACTAGTCACGGACCAGTGCACATAGATGATATAGAAAAATATATTAGTTTATATAGAGAATGGGCTACTGTGGCAGCACCAGAAGAAAAAAATGTTCAAATATTCTATGTTTCTGCTTATGGAAATACAGAAAAAGTTGGTAAATACATGGCTGAAAAAATAAATTCAAGAGGAATAAAAGCAGAGGCTCATGAAATTACTTCAATGGATATGAATGATATAATAGCTCTAGTTGAAAAATCAACAGGAATATTAGTTGGTTCTCCAACAATAAATCAAGACGCTGTTAAGCCAGTATGGGATATGCTATCTTTAGTTTGTGCAATTACCAACAGAGGTAAAGCTGCAGGCGCTTTTGGTTCCTATGGTTGGAGCGGTGAAGGTGTTCAAATGCTTACTGATAGATTAAAATCTCTAAAATTTAAAGTAGTTGAAGAAGGTCTTAAATTTAAATTTGTACCTAATGAGGATGAATTAAAAAGAGCAGATGAATTTGTAGATAAGTTTATAGAGTTAATGTAAAAAATATGCAGATAGGTTATCTTTTAGCCTATCTGCATATTTTTATATAGTTTCTTTTAAATGTCCAAATACATATGAAATTAAATCGATATATAAGTCTGCAGTTTTATCATCAATATCTAATTCAGGATTAAGTTCAACAATATCCATAGATTTTACTAATTGTGTATCTATTAAATACTTTAATACATATTTTACTTGAATTACGTTCATTCCTTCTGCTACAGGAGTTCCAGTACCTGGAACGAATTCAGGATCTACAGAATCTATATCAAAACTTAAATGAACTGCTTTTATTCCTTTATCTTGGAGCTTGCAGTGAATTGTTTCCATAATTCTTTCAACGCCCATAGTTTGAACATCTTCAGTAGAGAAAACAGTCATATTATACTGTTTTATCATCTCTTTTTCACCTTCGTCTAGGTCTCTGGCACCTACAATAAATACATTTTCAGGCTTGACCTTTCCACCTATGTGATATAAATCTACTAATTCATCATATCCAATACCCATTGCAGCGGCTAGAGGCATTCCGTGAACATTTCCTGATGGTGTAGTTTCAGGAGTATTAATGTCCCCATGTGCATCTATCCAAATAACAGCTAAATCTTCATCTTTAAAATATTTACTAGCACCGGAGATGCTGCCAAGTCCTATGGAATGATCTCCACCCATGATAAGTGGAAAACTGCCAGCACAAAGAGAACTATAAACTTGATGGGCTAAATTTCTGTTAACCTCTGCTATTGGCTTTAAATATTTCATCTTAGGATGGAATTCATATTTTCTATCCTCTGGTATATTATCTACGTAAATATCTCCACAGTCATAAACAGTATGGTTATTTCTGCGTAGAACTTCTACTATATTTTTTTCCCTCAGCTTTTTTGGTCCTAATTCGGCACCTTTCTTATCTGAACCAAAAAATATTGGTACACCAATTAAACTAATATCCATAGTAATACCTCCATTTATAAACAATTTTATTTCTGTAAAAGTTAACTTTTAAGTAACTCATAAATTTAATCCAGCATGTACAAATTAATCGCTTTTTGGTATTAAAATTACTAAGTAATTCTTGGCAGTGAATGGATAAAATTTATGGTACGATACTAGATTATATACTATTCAGAAAAAATAAAAAGAGGTTTTAAGGAAGATGAACTATTCTGAATATTTGAAAAAGTTATCAATATACATTATTCGGTAAAATATACGAAGTTTATTAATTTTATATTTGAATATAGTAAATATAAAATTGATTTTGTTATTAGAGTCTTATTTTAAATTTCCCCTTTTTAATAAATTTTATAGAGCAAAACATTGATTTTTAAACACCAATCCATGAATATAATAACATAAGGTGAAAATAATATGTTATTGGAAATATTCTGTAGAAAATTATAAAAAGTGATAAACAGGATTAATTATACATGAAATTTTTTTGCACTATAGTATATAATATAAAATATTAGTAAAAATGACTCATATATGATAAAATCAATACATTAAATATTAGGTTAAAAAAACTATATAAAGCATTAATTAGTAACAAACTAATAAGAATGACTTTTAGTAAGGAGATGTTTTTATGGATAAGGAAAAGATAATTAGATTTTTGTTAGATAACGGCTTGGAAGATGTAGAGGAATTAAGCTATGAAGATTTAGTGGTGCTAAGATTTTATTTTGATTTTGATGATAGTGAGCTAAATGCAGCTAGAGCTTATGCTAATGATGAAAGTGAGGAAGAAGAGGAAAGTGACCCTTGGTATAATGAATACTATTTAACATATTTAAGCGAATTAGCAGTAGATAGCGTAGGAGAAATTGTTGAGGATCTAATGGATGAATTAAATATTGAAGCTCAATATACCTCTTACGAAATTGACAAGGAAAATTGCGACTACAGTGAGTTTGTAGCTGTATTCTATGAAAAAGGCAAGGCTGTCGATTTAGATGAGATATTAGAGAAAATAGAAGCTTAATTTCTAGAGAATACTTGAATAAAAAGTATAAAAATAAGAACTTACAAAACCACAGTTTAAATAACCTGTGGTTTTTTTAACGAACAAATGTAAAAGTACAGTATGTTCGAATTTACATTACTGTACTTTTACAAAATCTCTATGTTTTTGATATTCAACGATAAGCTTGTCTAATTTTTGACTATAATTAACTACATTTTCATTTGTAAGGCTATTACTATCTAACAAACGATAAAGAAGCTCCTTTAAATTATCTATTTCTTTATCTAAAATTTTTATATCCATATTATTACCTCATTTATACACTTTATTTTGACACTATTTTATTCTAGCAGATTATTGAGAATTTATCATATATTTTACTAGTCAATAAAGTACAGTTTGTTACAAAAACTTACCTAATATCTGTAGATAAACTGTGAATTAATATGTGGAGAAAATGTGGAAAAATAGAAAAATGTGTCTTGAAATATTGATATAAGACTAAATGGATAAAAATTAAAGAAAAAAATAATGTCTAAAAGTTTTTTTTGTTACTTTATATTGCAAGCAAACTTATAATATAAATAAAAATCTCCTTTTCAAGTTGCCCTATATATATAACGGAGAAAGATAATTGTCAGCTATGTATTATAGTTATTCCTTAAGTATTTTTCGCCTTAAATATAAGTTAAGAGTAAACTATTTCAAATAATTTGTTATAATCTGAAGTTAGCAATGGTAATATTGTATATTATATCTTGAGTTATCGACGAAATGTGATATAATATTTAATTGAAAAGAGAAAAAAATGTGTAAGATAATCAAATAATATATACAATAAATCAGAAGTAATAGAATTTTAATAGATAATATTAATCTCTTTTAGAGTAATTGGAGGTAATGTAATATGCTAAATACAGATATAGCTATGGGACTTGCTAGAGTTACAGAGGCAGCTGCACTTTGTTCAGCTGGGTTTATGGGAAGAGGAGATAAAATAGCAGCAGATCAAGCAGCAGTAGACGGAATGGAAAAGGCATTTGAAATGATGCCAGTAAGAGGGACTGTAGTTATTGGAGAAGGAGAATTAGACAATGCTCCTATGCTTTATATAGGTCAGAAAGTAGGAATTGGCGAAGAAAATATGCCAGAGATGGATATAGCAGTAGATCCTCTAGATGGTACAAGTTTAATAGCAAAGGGATTACCTAATGCAATAGCAGTGCTTGCAATGGGACCAAAGGGAAGCTTATTTCATGCTCCAGATATGTATATGAAAAAGTTAGCAGTGGGACCAGGTGCTAAAGGTGCCATAGATTTAGATAAGTCTCCAAAAGAGAATATGCTTAGTGTAGCTAAGGCTTTAAATAAAGATATAACAGAACTTACAGTAATAGTTCAAGAGAGAGAAAGACATGAATATATAGTACAAGCTGCTAGAGAAGTAGGAGCAAGAGTTAAACTATTTGGAGAAGGCGATGTAGCAGCTGTTCTTGCTTGTGGTTTTGAGAGTACAGGTGTTGATATGTTTATGGGAACCGGTGGAGCTCCTGAAGGAGTTATTGCCGCTGCAGCAATAAAATGTATGGGTGGAGAGATGCAGGCAAAGCTAGAACCTCATACTGATGAAGAAAAAATCAGATGTCACTCAATGGGTATAGAAGATGTAGATAAAACTTTATTTATAGATGATTTAGTAAAAAGCGACGATGTATATTTTGCAGCAACGGGAATAACAGACTGTGACTTGCTTAAAGGTGTTATATTTTCAAAAAATGATTGGGCTACAACACATTCAGTAGTTATGAGATCTAAAACAGGAACTATAAGATTTGTAGAAGCTCTTCACGATTTAAAGAGAAGCAGTTTGGTGGTAAAGTAAGATAAAATATTACAGAGATATTAAAATTATTATAGACTTCCTTGAACTTAGTTCGAGGAAGCTTTTTTTGTAAAAATAGCAAATTAAGAAATACTATTAGTATCAATGGTGTACTTAGTGGTATGTACTATGGAAAAGATATATCCATTATTTACAAATAACAAAAACTGATAGAAGTATGTATAAGTATTTTAAAATTTTATACAACTGAGATTTTAAGTTTATAAAAGTTATAATTATTATGGACAGTAGTAAGTTAAATGTAGTATTTATAGGATTCTAGAGAAATACAAAATATAAGGTTAACAAAATAATATTTGGTCGGTGATAAAATGGTTTCTATAATAATACCTGTATTAAATGAGGAAAAAAATATAGTGAATTTTCTCCAAAGTTTAGATAAATTGCAGGGCCATAAGGAATTGATAGTTGTAGATGGATATAGCGAAGATAATACTGCAGTTCTAGCTTCTCAATTTGCTAAGGTAGTTTTATCCAAGAGAGGAAGAGCCTTTCAAATGAATGAAGGTGCAAAGGTAGCTAAAGGCAATATCCTATGGTTTCTTCATAGTGATTCCATAGTAAAGGATATTTCTATATTGGCTATTGAAGAGACAATAGGAAATGGGGCTATTGCCGGAGGATTCCCTATTTATTTTTATGATTACAAAACCCTATTTATGAAATATATTTGGAAAACTTCTAACTTAAGGGCAGGAATATTTAATATATTTTATGGTGATCAAGGTATATTCGTTAGAAAGGATATCTTTATGAAAGTAGGTGGATATCCTGAAATAGAGATTATGGAGGATATAGAGCTATCTCTAAAACTTAAAAAGCTTGGCAAATTAACTATGACAAGATATCCCATTGGAACTTCAGGAAGAAGATTTAAGAAAGGTGGACCCCTTAGAACTCATTTATTGATGCATAAGCTTAGGATTTTATATATGCTCGGTGTGTCACCAAAACAATTAAACAAACTTTACAGGGAGGTAAGATGATGAATGCATTAATTTTAATGACTAGGATACCTGTTCCTGGTAAAACCAAAACTAGGCTTATGGACATATTATCTGGGGAAGAATGTGCTGAAATACATAAAAACTTCCTTAAGGACTTGTTTTCATCCTGTGAAAAATTAAAAAACAAGGTGGATATTTACCTAACTTATACACCAGAAGGAAAGATTTTTTTGATAGAAGATATTTTGCCAGAGTATATAAAACTCTTTCCTCAACAAGGTGAAAGTTTAGGAGATAGAATGAGCAATGCAATAGATAAATTGCTGGATGAAGATTATAAAAAGGTAGTGCTAATAGGAAGTGATATACCGGAGCTCCAGCCTAAAGATATAGAAATAGCCTTTAATATACTGGAGGATAATGATATTTGCCTTGGTCCCACATCAGATGGGGGATATTACTTGGTAGGTATGAAAGAGATACACAGTGAAATATTTTGTGACAATATAGCCTGGGGAAAGAAGTCTGTGTTAGAAGGAACTATTGATATTGCCAACAGAGCTAATTTAACAGTGGGGCTTTCAGAGAAGCATATGGATATAGATACAAAGGAAGACTTATTAAATTTTATAAAAAGAATTGAAGAGAAAAAACGTAGCTATGAGGTCTTTCCACATAATACTGTTAATTTCTTAGAAAAGCACAGTAAAAGAGTGAGATGTCAGGAAGTAAGAAGTCTGTTTATAAAATAATAGTGGAGTGGTAGGAATGCTTAGAAATATATTAAAAGATAAAATTTATGATTATTTAAAAGAAACAGGTTTAGTAAAAGATTTAGGATTAAGTAATAAGTATAGGGTAAAGTTTTTAGCACAGGGAGAATACAACATAAACTATACTATTGAGGATGGAATTAGTAAGTATGTATTTAGAGTAAATACTGGAAGCCAAATAGATGTGGAAAGTCAAATTAGATATGAGTACAATGGGATAAAAAGATTAGAAGTAAGCGGCGTTACCCCAAAGGCTTATTTTGTGGATGATAGTAAAGATTACCTTGAATATGGACTATTAATAATGGAGTTTTTAGAAGGCAAACCTCTTAACTATTCTACAGACTTAAATAGAGCTGCTAATATATTTTCAAAAATACATTCTATAGATTTAAAGGACACTGACTTCAACATCTTTATTGAGGAAAAGGAAGTTCTAAGGGATAGAATTAAGGAAGGAAAAAAACTTTTAAAGGATTTTTTAGCATCACCTATTGTTAGTTGTGAACTAAAGAACTTTTTTTATAAATTTTTGCAGTGGGCAGAGGATAATAAGGCCAATGAAAGGTATTTTAAAGAAAATAAATGGCAGGTAATAAACAATACAGAGGTAAATTCTCATAATTTTATTATTGGACAGGAAAAAAGTTATCTAATAGATTGGGAAAAGCCTGTGATTAGTGACCCCTGTCAAGACATTACACAATTTTTAGCAGATACTACAACCTTATGGAAGACAGATTATATCTTAAGTAAGGATGAAAAGGAAAACTTCTTTAGAAATTATGAAAGAGAAGTGAAAAGTAATTATAAAGATATAAGAGAGAGAGTAAATATATATACGCCCTATCTATATTTAAGAGCATTAGCATGGTGTGCTTATGCATGGCTGGAATACAGAAATCCAGAGAAGGATATTAAGAACCAAGATACCTTAAATAAAATTGAGAATTACCTACAGTTAGACTTTATGAAAAGGCTTCTCAGTGATTGGTTCTAAATGCATTACCAAAGTTTATTTTAATGTATTTGTAAGCACAGAGTTTCTTTAACTATAGAGAGGAGTTTAGGATTATGGAAAAGAATAAAATATCTATAGATAAACAGAAGACTATGGAAACAATAAGAAACCTTAGTGAAGAATGTATTAATTGTGGAAAATGCAAGAGGGAATGTAGTCTCCTTAGTGGGTTTTCAGTTAAACCAGGAGAATTATTTAAAAACTTATTAGAAGATAGAAAGATAGATCCCTTAATTCCATATTCCTGTAATACATGTTCCCTATGCCTTAAGGTTTGCCCGAAAAATTTAAATATAGGCGATGCTTTTTTAGAAATAAGAAAAGAGCTGGCAGAAAAAAATGGCGGAACATCACCATTAAAGGGGCATAATTCTGTCCACCTGCATCAAAAATTAAGCTTTTCTAGTCTTTTTAATAAGGTGATAAAGGATGAGAAAGCAGAAAAAGTAACTAGAATTTTTATGCCTGGCTGCAGCCTTTGTTCCTATAGTCCAGAGCTTGTTTTTAAGACCTTTGAATATTTAAAGGAAAAGCTTCCAGGAACAGCTATGGTGATTAAATGCTGTGGAAAGCCTACAGCAGCTATAGGAGAAGGAGAACTGTTTAAGAATAGGTATGAAAAGCTTCAGAGAACTATAGAGGAATTAAATGTAGAAGAGATTATAACTGCATGTCAATCCTGCTTTGTAACTATTTCAGAAAATAGTCCCAAGTTAAAAGTTAAGTCTCTTTGGACAGTATTTAAGGAGCTGGGCATACCAGAAAGTTCAAGAAATATTGGAAAAGACAGTGACATAGTCTTTGCTATCCATGATTCTTGCCCTACAAGGGACGAAAAGGAGCTTCAGGATAGTGTAAGATGGATTATAGATCAGTTAGGTTATAAAGTAGAGGAAAGTGAACACTCCAAGGAAAAAACAAGGTGTTGCGGAAATGGTGGTATGGTATTTACCGTAAATAGGGAACTTACATCTAAGGTTGTTAACAAAGCTGTGGAGGAAGTAAAGTCTGATTACATAGTTACCTATTGTGCTAGCTGCAGAGAATCTATGTTAAAAGGAAACAAAAATACTCTTCATATTTTGAATTTAATATTCGACGAAAGATGGACAAGTATTAAAAAATCGCTTCAGAGTACAAGTCTAATGAAAAACTGGAGCAATAGATATAAGGTTAAGATGGGAAAGTAAATTTTGTTCTATAATTTAGCAGTAAAAACTTTATATATTGAACAAATTTATGTATAATGTAATATAAAAATGTAATTATAAATATAGTAGGAGTGATAACAATGAATATTGATGAACTAATAGAAAGAATAAACTTTTTATATAAGAAGAGCAAAAATGAAGGTCTTACAGAGGAAGAAAAGGATGAACAGCAAAAACTTAGAAGAAGATATATTGATAATGTAAAGAGGAACTTTAGAGCACAATTAGAGGGAATAGAGAAGAAATCTAAGTAAATCAGGAAGCTGAGAGGAGAAAATAAATGGGAGTAACAGTTAAAGATCTCATAGAAGATTTAAGTTTAGAAGTAGTTAACGAAGGAGATACAGTTACTGAAATAACCATTAGTGATATAAATAGACCAGGACTTCAGTTTTCAGGCTTCTATAATTACTATGCAAATGAAAGAGTTCAGGTTGTTGGAAAGGCTGAATGGAGTTTTTTAGATGCAATGCAGCCATCCTTAAGAAGGAAAAGACTAGAAAAATACTTTAAATTTGATAGTCCATGCACCATAATAACTAGAGGCTTAGAGCCTCATGAGGAGTTTATGGAAACAGCGAAAAAAAATAACAGGTGGATTTTAAGGACAGAAAACACTTCTACCAGATTTGTAAATAAGCTTATGAATTACCTAGATGATAAGTTAGCACCGGAGACAAGGCTTCATGGAGTTCTTGTAGATGTTTACGGAATAGGGATTCTTATAACAGGGGAAAGCGGTATAGGTAAAAGTGAAACTGCCCTTGAACTTATAAAAAGAGGCCATAGACTTGTAGCAGATGATGCTGTTGATATTAAAGAAATAGATGGCTCTCTCTATGGAACCTCTCCATACATAACTGCTGGAATGATTGAAGTTAGAGGAATGGGCATAATTGACATTCCTGCTCTTTATGGCTTAAGTTCAATATTAAAAAGCAAGGAAATACACCTTGTTGTGTATATTGAGCAGTGGAAGGAAGAGCAGAACTATGACAGATTAGGTATAGACAAGGAATATATAGACATATTGAACGTACCGGTGAGAAAGCTTAAAATTCCAATAAGACCAGGTAGAAATGTGGCTGTTATAATTGAAGCAGCAGCGGCAAATTATAGATACAGCTTCATAACTAATATAACACCAGTGGATATAATTGGACAGAGGATTAAGGAAGAATCTGAAAGAAGGGGAAATGATGGAAAGTAAAAGGGGAATTAGAAAAATGATAAAAGAAAGGAGGGCTCTTTTAACAGAGGCAGAAAGGGAAAATCTAGATAGTATAATATTTAAAAAGGTTACTAATAGCAAGGAATATCAAGAAGCAAAGGTTATCTTTATTTTTGTAAGTTATGATACAGAATTAGATACACATAAAATCATAAAACAAGCACTTAAGGATGGAAAAAGAGTTTCTGTTCCTAGAATAATTTCTAAGGAAGAGGGAATGGATGTAGTGGAAATAAAAGGTTTTGAAGATTTAAAACCAGGAGCTTATGGTATATTAGAACCTGAAGATAGCAAATTAAAAATAGATGAAAGCCTAATTGATGTTTCTTACCTTCCAGGAGTTGCCTTTGATAGAAAAGGCGGAAGAGTTGGATACGGCGGCGGTTTTTATGATAGGTTTTTAAGGAAGACAAGAAAAGATTCCTTGAAGATAGCTCTCGGATATAGTTTTCAAGTTTTAGAAGAAGTTCCTATGGATGACAATGATGAATTTATAGATGGAATAATTACTGATTAAACCTCACAAAATATAAATACTGGCTTGTAATAAGCAATAATAAAAACTTGGGAATTGAAATTTTAACAGTTCAATTCTCAAGTTTTAATATTCCTATGTTTTTGTCAGTACTTATATTGGGGTGATTCTATGAAAATTTTTGACCTGAATAATAATTTTAAGGATGTTACTAATAATTTTAAGTTTAATGGGAGTCACTACTGGATTTTAGTACATGTAGATGAATTAGAGAAGGTTAAAGAAATTATTTTATTAGATGAAGACAGTTTAGCTGAATGTAAAAATTTTTCTCAGTCTTCTAAAATTAGTTTTTATGAGGATTATGTATTTATCGTCCTGAATATACTAGAGTATTGCAGGGAGATAGTTACCTCAAAAGAGTTAAATGTGTTTTTAGGTGAGGATTATTTAGTAACTATATGTAAAGATAGAATCGATATTGTAGAGAATCTAATAAAGGATATAGGTGACTTTAAAAATTGTTTCATGCTCAGGGATAAACCACGGGTTTGTATATTGCTTTATTACATTTTAGATAGAATAATTGTTAACAATTATAATGTGATTTCTTCTTTAGAATCAGAAGCAGATAAAATTGAAATAAGCATTTTAAAAAATCCAAGACATGAACAAATAGATAACCTAATAACTTTAAGAAGACAGGTGTATAAAATAAAAAAGTACCTAAATCCACTTAGATATATAGGTGACAGCTTAGTGAGTAATGATAATCTAATAATAGAAAAAGAGAATATTGGACACTTTGTAAGCTTAAATAAAAAAATTGATAAATTGATGCTGGCTTTAGAAAATCTTGTACAGGATTTAGCATTAGTAAGAGAGGCTTTTGAATCTGAAATTGCTAACAAAACTAATGAACTGATGAAGGTTTTTACTGTAATAGCTACTATATTTTTACCTTTGAATTTAATTACTAGTATGTATGGTATGAATCTAAAGGGAATTCCTTTAATGGAAATAGAACATGGATGTTATTATGTAGTATTTTTTATGATTTCTATTGCCTGCACCTTAATACTTATATTTAAAAAGAAGAAGTGGCTTTAGAGTAGATCTATAAATTAAGTTTGAAGGGAGAAAGGAAAATGACAAAGGAATTGACAAAAAAATATGAATATGCTTGGGATAAGTATTCAGAGGAAGATTTAAAAAAAGTATTTAGCTTATCTGATAGGTATAAGGAGTTTGTTTCTAAATGTAAAACAGAAAGAGAATGTGTATTAGAGTTTATATCTAGAGCAGAAAAAGCAGGATACAAATCTTTAGATGCAATTTTAAAAGAAAAAGGCACTTTAAAAGCTGGAGATAAGGTCTATGCAAATAAAATGGATAAATCCTTGGCTTTATTTGTCATCGGAAGTAATGGTTTTGAACAGGGATTAAGAATACTAGGGGCCCATGTAGATTCTCCAAGACTAGATTTAAAGCAAAATCCATTATATGAAGATACAGATTTAGCTTTATTTGAGACACATTATTATGGAGGTATAAAGAAATATCAGTGGGTTACACTTCCGCTGGCGATTCATGGAGTTGTAATAAAAAAGGACGGAACAAAAGTAGATGTAGTAATAGGTGAAGATGAAAATGATCCAGTAGTTGGAGTTTCAGATCTTCTTATACATTTAGCTGCAGACCAAATGGACAAAAAAGCCAATAAGGTTATTGAAGGAGAAGATTTAAATATTTTAATTGGAAGTATGCCAATTGCAGATAAAGATGGAAAGGATAGAGTTAAACAAAACATATTAAAACTATTAAATGATAAGTATGGAATTATAGAGGAAGATTTTGTATCTGCAGAACTTGAGGTGGTTCCTTCAGGAAAGGCTAGAGATTATGGAATAGACAAAAGTATGGTTATGGCCTATGGTCATGATGACAGAATATGTGCATATACATCCTTCGAGTCTATGATGAACATAGAGAACCCTGATAAAACCTGCGTTACCCTATTAGTAGATAAAGAGGAAATAGGAAGTGTAGGTGCTACAGGAATGCATTCTAAGTTTTTTGAAGATACATTAGCGGAAATCATGAACCTCTGTAATGACTATGATGGATTAAAATTAAGAAGAACATTAAGAAATTCAAAGATGTTGTCCTCTGATGTAACTGCAGCCTACGACCCAAACTTTCCATCAGTTATGGAGAAGAAGAACACAGCATACTTTGGAAAGGGTGTAGTATTTAACAAGTATACTGGAGCAAGAGGAAAGAATAGCTCTAATGATGCTAACCCAGAGTATATAGCTGAATTAAGAAATATTATGGATAAACATAATGTAGTATGGCAAACCTCTGAGCTTGGAAAGGTGGACCAAGGCGGTGGCGGAACTATAGCTTATATTTTAGCTGAATACGGAATGAATGTAGTAGACTTTGGAATAGCTCTTCACAATATGCATGCTCCATGGGAGATAGCAAGTAAAGCAGATATTTATGAAGCTGTAAAGGGATATAATGCATTTTTAGTAGAGGCTTAAGGGTAATATTTTCTTTAACATGAAATATTAAAGTTTATACCTATAGGATAAAAAATGTTTTGTATTATGGGAAAGTATTGTAAATAATAGTGATAATTTAGTACACCCCTTAATAAATAATATTAATGGGTGGTAATATGAATAGATTTAGAAACTACGGCCTATGGCTTTCTATTGCTGCATTTATACCTATGTTATTAAAGGCCTTTGGAAAGGATATTCTTCCTGATAACTATGACGAATTAATTAACGCTTTTTTATCTATACTTGTAATAGCAGGAATTTTAAACAATCCTCAGACCAATAATAGGGGATTTCTTGACGATGCTTCTAATAGAAAAAAGCTAAAATAACCATTAAATTAAGAAATAAAAACCTTAAGATCAATGGGAAGAAGATAACAAGTAATGAAAGTTATCTTCTTCCTATTTCTAGTTATTAGAATTACATATCATTAAGCTTATCTAGAAAGGCTTCAATACCATACTTGTCTAAGGATACCTCACCAACCCTAGAGGCATGTTTTGAATCATCCTTAGCTATACCGTGGAAATCAGAGCCTGCAGTAATTATTTTGTTATACTTTTCCGCATAATTTTTAAACCTTTCCGTATCCTCTGCACTATTCATAGAGTATATAGCCTCAATTCCATCAAAAGGAAGAGTCAACAGCTCATCTATGTCTAAAGTTTTTATTAAAACAGGATGAGCTAATGAAACAAGGGCATTTACAGACTTTAATAGTCTTATTCCATCCTCTGTAGTTAGCTTCTTATTGGGAACATAGGCTGGACTATCTTCACCAATAAAATGTTCAAAAATATAATCCCAGGTATAGTTATAACCTGCATCCACTATAGCTTTTGCAATATGAGGCCTTGCTACAATGCCATGAGCTCCTTCTAGCATCTTCTTAGAGTCTAGTTTTATATTAAAGATTTTGTATAAGTTTTCTACAATCTTTTCTGCTCTTTGAATCCTATATTCATTCATGTCTTTTAAATAGCTTTTGAATTCCTCACTTATGTCTTCTATAGACCTAAAATATCCCAAGATATGAACAGTTTTATTTCTATGAAGGGTAGAAAGTTCTATTCCGGGAATTACTGTAATTCCAATATGCTTTCCTTCGGAGACAGCTTCATCAATACCTGCCACCGTATCGTGATCTGTAACTGCCATTATATCTACCTCTTCTTTTCTAGCTAGGTTAACTAATTCTTTTGGGGATAGCTTACCATCGGAAGCCTTTGTGTGTAAGTGAAAATCTCCTTTTTTATACAATAAAATCACCTGCTTGTCGAAAATTTTTGTTTTCCTAAATGTTTCATCAAGGCTTTAACATTTTAGAATTTATTCTTTAGTGTAGTAAGTTTATTATAATACAATACATCAACAATTCAAAATGCAAGGGAAAATTATTTGTAATAGTACCAAGTTTTGTTCTACTAATAATAAGAATTTGGCATATATATGGATTAGAGCCTATAACACCCATTACCCTTGTACAACATAGGTGTTATATGATATATTTTATATAAGGTTCAGTATTTTTTAAATTATCTAGTAATTCTGTGGGAAAGGTAGGGGATAGTATGAATAATTTTAACGGACTTGAAATATTAAAAATAGCTATATTAATGGAAGAAGAGGGACAAAAGTTTTATACTAATGGCGCTAAATATACTACAGGAAAAATAAAAGATTTTTTATTAGCTGCTGCAGGTCAGGAGTTTATTCACAAAGAACAGTTTACAAAAATATATAATGACCTATTAGAAAAAAAAGAGGATGACTACGATTATCTATTTGATACAGATGTAACTGCTTATTTAAAGGCATTAATAGAAAATAAGGTATTCGATAAAAAAGAACCGGCAGAGGACGCATTTAAAAGTTTAAAATCTGCTTTAGAATATGCCATAAAGTCGGAAAAGTTAACTGTAGAGGTTTATACAAAGATGTACGAAGGAATTTCTATTGGTGAAGTCAAAGAAGTGCTATCTGGTTTAATAGAGCAGGAAAAAGCCCATGTTGATTATTTTACAAAATTACTTAGTGAAATAGAAGAGTAAATAGTAATAAGCTGTGAATAAAGGAATTTGTTCACAGCTTATCTTTCTATAGACCCTTAGTAATGTATCTTGCAAAGTTTTCTGCCTTAACCTCTATATTCTCCACATTAAATATTGCTTTAGGGTCATTGGCAGTTTCCGTAATAATTGCATAAGGGGGAAGTCTAAAGCCCTTATTAATATTAAGCGCTCCTATAAGTTGCTTTGCTACAGAGTCTCCACCAGAGTTACCAGAAACTATTACTCCAAAAATAGATTTATCATAAAATTTAATCCTATGATATAACACTGTAAGTCTATTTATTGTAGCGGTTAAATTAGCTGCTATAGCATCGTTATAGTTAGGGCACAGCCATATTATTGAATCTGATTCTTCGATAGAAGGTAACACATCTTCAACCAGCATACCCCCGTAGAAGCAGCTGTTTTGTTTGCTGTAATGGACACAGAGTTTATAGGAGCAGCCCTTGCAATCCTGAACTTTGCCATTTTCTATTTGTATTTCTTTTATATTTAATCCTTTTAAGTGTTTTGATATCATATTCCATAATTCTAGAGTATTAGAAAATTTATTTGGTGAAGAGTATAATACTGTTACTTTTTTATTTTTCTTTGGTGATGAATCCTTATATTCCAATAATCTTTGGCCTAGTTTATTACATAAATCAATACAAATTTCTTCTAAAGTTAATGGAATAACCTTTTGCCATGTTAGGAAGTTTCTTAGGCTAGAGGTAGCTTCCACTAAAGACTTACCTATAAAATTGCAGCCTAAGCTATTTGCTAAGAAAATAATATCTTGAGCGGTTCCTTTGGTTCCAAGTTCAGAGCTGCTGTGAATTAGCAGTGCACCGGTAGAGCCATAGAAAAAGTCATTTTCCTCATCTTTAAGTTTTTCGAAAAACTTTAGCATTGTCAAGTCATAACCAGTGATACCAACCTCCGCTGCAAAGAGTATCTTTTTATTTTTAAAATTGGAACAATCTGAGGGAGCTTTTACGTATACTGTAGAATGAAAACTATTAGAGAAACTTTGGATCATTCCCTGTAACTGTCCAGAAATACTTTCATTTGGAACTATTACATATAAAGTCTCCATAGATTCACCACCTCTTTTAAAATCTATAAAAAACTGTTGTAGGTATGCTGTAATTTCTTAAAAAGAACATCGTCAATATAATCATAGGTTTCTAGCTCTATACCTGAAGGAAGTAATCTATTTCTGCATCCCATAAATACACCACCTAAGAAGGTAGCGCTGTAATGCCATTCTCCTTTTATAGTAGCTATAAGTGACAGGGAACCAGAGGAAAGAGCAGGGGCTACGTAGGGCTTAAAGCCCAGTGCGCGCACCTCTAAGTTAGCTTTCTTTGTTCTTTCTGTAAGATAGTCTGAAGTTTCCTCATTATAATTTTTCATACTGTCAGCTATTATAAGTCCTTCACCATGAGGCCCAAAGGCTCTCCCTTCCTTTAAGTAATGTTTATACTCTAATTTTTCAGAGGCATAGTAGGAGGCTCTGGCATTCATTACTCCTAGGCCATAACCTCTTATTTGTTCTGGTAGAAGGCCCTGAAAATCAAAATTTTTATTTATATCTTTATTACTCTCCAAAAAGGCTGTTTTACAAAGCAAGTCTACAGGATCAGAGACCACTGCAAATATGCCTTTAAAGTTACTTTCTCTGGCAAGCCTAGAGTAATAGCTTACTATCTTGGCATTACCTTCAAATTGAGCCAGTCTTACATCAAAGTCTTCCTTTCCAACTTGAGGAACTCCAATAGAAACACAGAATATAAACATATCACAGTTAAAAAGCTCATCTTCCTTAAGAGGAATTATAGGAGGATATTCTTTATCAGGGGTAGGGGAGAGGATTTGATTACATTCATACTCCCATCTTTTCATTTTATCTTCCCCTTTATCAAAAATATTAATTCTTGATATACAATCGCCACCTAATAAGCGTAATCCAGTAATCAAGGTGCCGCCTACATCTCCAAGGCCAACTACAGTTACAGACCACTTTTTAGTATTAGACTTTTCTCCATTAATTATTGGAAGATCCTTAGATAAAAGCTCCTGCCAATTAGGATAATTAGTATTTACAGCAGTGACCTTTCTATTATCTATCTTCTCAATAAGCCAAGATGGCAGGCTAGAACTTCTATTCCTTCTCAACAGATTTAAGTTTTCTTCCTGAATAAATAAATTACTATCGGAAGTTACAGAAAAGCTTCTCCGAGATTTTTCAGGAGTCAAACTGTTTAATGCAAAAATAGTGCCATTATAATTCTGAGCAAAGTCTTCCGAAAGCTCTTTAAAGTCATATTTTTTATTAGATAATAATAGTTTATTCTGGTGCTCGTAGTAATATAAGTTATTATTCATAATATAACAGTCCTTTCCCTTTTGTCTTATTATTGGAAGGCGTTATTTAGCCTCATTAAAAGCTCTAAGTCATTCTTTAAATAGCTAGATGCACTTAAATTTAAATTATAGTCTACGTTTTCGCCTAAGTCAGCACATCTTGGAATAGTAAACACTTGACCTAGGGAATGCAAGTTTAGGTTTTTTTCATGTATCACATGGTATTCATCCTCTATAACCTTTAGTATATCAATGGCATTTTCTATACAGGTTTTAGATAAATTGTATATTGCCGACTTAGAAGCATTTCTTATAAAGGATGGATAAGTATAAGGCAAAATTAAATTAATAGAAGGCAGCAGGTTACGTTCAGGGTAAGCACCACGCCATATAGCGTCTCCCCCTATAAAGGGATATAAGGAATTCTCATTAAACCATATTTTCAGTCTTGGAATAAAATACACTGCATCTACGTTTCTGTTTTGCATATCCATTAAATCTTTTCCTCGTCCTGAAAGAACTCCAACTATTATCTTTTGTATCTTTACATTTTCATTTTTTAAAATAGGGTCTAAGGCCTTTATTCTATAGCCTTTATGAAGAAGATTATCTACAAGTATAACCGGTCGCCTAAAGGAATTTATCATTCTAACCTGGGTTTTCAAATCTAGATAATGAGGAAACTCAGCAATTTTAAACTTCTTCATATCAGGATAAAACAATTTTTCTGTATGCAGTGCTTTAGTAACAGTGTTAGGTATTACATACCTATCAAGTATATCTCCGTAAGGTACACACATAGCGTTGCCTAGTTTCTTTGGCTCTGAGGTTTCTGTAGGTACTTTATTTTCACTGCATATTTTTCTTATCATTGATTGGTAAACAAAGTTTACATCAAAGGATAAAATCAATTCACCGGGATAAAGCTTTGTCAACGCTTCTAAAAGCTTTCTTCTGGAATTACCTAAAACCATTTTCACCCTAGGATCACTTCTAAAAGGCTCTTTAATAATATTTTGTATGTCTAAATTTAATATGCAAGGAGTACTCATGTTAACAGCATAAACGGGAGTGGTTTCATCACAAAATGGTACTTTTACAAAGCCATGAAGCGTCAATGAGTTATAGATTGCTTCTGAATTATAGCTACTGCCCAAAAGATTTCTATAGATAGCATACTCATAGTCTTTAGACACGCAAAGGGATAGAGTTTCATTTAAAAGCAGTTCCTCATATTCTTTAGCTTTATCTACATTTTTTACGTAAATACCGTCAATTAAAATTATCCTTCCAACACTGTTTTCACGGATATACTGTGAAACAGAGGAGTTTTTAAACTCATCGTAGAGCATAGAGGAACGTATCCAGTGGCAAACAGAGAAACCTAAAATTTGATTGTTAATTACATTCTTTAAAAATACTATCCTTGGAGATGGTTTTAAAGATATTTCTTTTAAAGTCCTTTTAAAGCTATTACTTAGTTCAGGAAGCAGCGTTGTGATTTTATCTACTGTATCTTCCGTAAAGTCTTCTGCAATCTCAATGTCAAGAGATAAAGATTTAATTGTATATTTATCCTGAGCTTCCCTTTGATAAAAACCATTTTCATAGATATATTGTTGAGACATAGGGTCTATGAGACTAGAAATGTCTCTGTTATCATCAATATAACTCCTTATCTGGGTAGAGCTTATTTCTGAATATCTAGAGGATAGAGTTAATACTAAAACATCTCCATCTATATTTTTAACAGAAGTTTCAAACTTTTTATTCTTACCTCTTTCAAAAACTATATGAGAGAAGCTGTGAATAGAGTTTTCACTCTTAACCATCCTGTAGCTGGAAGCATTAGCTACCACGTCACTGCCTACTGCAATATATACTTCAGAATTTGGAAAGCTCTCTCTTAAGCATTTCAAGTCCTCTACATTTGCTATATTTATGGGATATATGTCTGGGTATATATATATATTAAGTTCATCGGAAATAGACATATTTACTATATTTCTCCTAAGAAGACTTGGCAGAGTTTTTTTGGACCAGGAAAATTCATCTACTGCCAAGTAGACTTCAAAGCCAAGACTTTCTACATATTTTGCAATTTGCTTATGGCTTAAGGAGAAAGGATCAAAGGTTCCAGGGAAGAAGGCTATTTTAGAAGGCACTTCTATATTGATATCACCATGGAAAAACATAAAATCAGAAATAAACCTATAAAAATAATTTAAGCTAGCAGATCTTGTGAGAAATAAAAGCTCTTCATTATCGTTAGCTGTAATAAGGGTAAGTACTTTTTTGGCTATTAGTTTAAAGATAAATTCCTTTCTATCTAAGTTTAAATTAGATACACCAAATATATCTTTTCCTATTACGCTAAAGGCAGACTGCTTCACTTGAGATTCATAGTTTCCAAGGCCATTTAAGAGAATGCCTAACATCTTCTTAAGTCTGCTTAAATAAGATGTTTCACTTTCTTCAAACCTAGTACTATAGCATTCATAATTGGATAGAGTAATTCCTATAGTTTTAAGAATTAAAGACTTTAGGTTTATATTTGAGGTTTTGATTTTTAGTATACAATCGTCAATAACTTCATCTAGCTCTTTAGGCTGAAGCCATAAAATTGACTGTCCAGCGTATCTTGGAATATACTCTGTAAATTTGTTTCCTTCAATTTCAAGGGCCCTCATTAATTCTACCGCTACCTCATTTCTCTCTGCTAAGGTAAGCTGAGGCATTAACTCCAAAACAGCACTGCCAGCTCTGTTTCTGACACTTTCTACTGCACTTACTTTTAGCAAGTTGCAAAAGTGAATAGTAGTATGAAGTCTACTGGACTGATGATTATGGTATGCATCGTCTAAAAGCAGTTCTATCTGGTTCCTTTTTCTTATCCAGTCTGTTGCAGTTTTTAAATTACTTAAGTATATATCTGAAACGGTCTTTTTAGTTAGCTGGCAATAATGTTTAAAGGCGTCTATATTTATAGCTATATCTAAGGCAGTATTAATCTTAAGCAGCAAAAGGTTTTCTGCAGGTATTTTACTTTTCGAAGTAATTAAGGCAAAGTGATTTTTAAGTTTTTCTATGAACTCATGGTTACTAGGAAGCTTATTAATTATCAATAAGGTAGTTTCCAAAGCTTGCAATCTCAATATACTGCTTCGTTTCTTGAGTCTAGAAAAAACATAAGTAAAAATTAACTGGAGGTTATCTTCATAAGGCTCTAGTGGTACATACTTAGCAGTTTCTAGTAAAAATAGTTCACAATCAGTAGTTTTATAACTTTCATTACTATAATAATCTATAACTGCATCCCTATAGTATTTTATATAGGAGCTTTTGCTGCTATTAAATAGAGAATTTACCATTATACTAATGCTGTATCCTATATTAAACCTATGGGAAGGAATAACTTTATGTCCAGGACATAGCATAAGGTTAAAGTATTCCTTTAGTAGATCTAAGCTATTTGCATCAGGAGAAGGAAGTTTAACGTTTTCCGGAATTTCCTTTCTGTAATCTTCATCATAAATAGCAATTAGGTTTCCGATAAGCTCCGCACAGTGCCTTCTTATATCATCTTCAGTATGAGTTAAATTTTCGTACAAGAACTTAATAGTTTGAAGTTTTTGCTGCTGGGTTAGATAAGTGGAGTACTCTTGAAAAATCCTAATATATTCTCTTAGGTTTTTCCAATCGGTTTCACTTCTTGCTTGCTCTAGTATAGATTCAAGAGAATATTCATCACGTAGCTGATACATTACATTAATATTGTGTTTTATAGAAAGAAATTTTAAGTTTTTAACTATATCATTACCCTGTAATAAAGTGTAGTTTCGTTTAGCTTTTTTTATAAGATTAAATTTAATTTTAGGTTCTACATCTACCCCAAGGTCCAAGAGAAAGTTTTCAAAATCCTTTAATTTGGCGTATACCCTTTTGTATCTGTTAGACTTTTTAGTATCTACATTTTCAAGTTTATTTAGGATAACATAAAAGGAATCCTCTAGAGAAAAAAGTTTCATCTCAGCAATTCCATTTACAGTTTCGTTTTTTACTCTAAAGTCAGAATAAATCAAAAGTAAGGATTCTATAGATAGGTTTTCAAGCTCTAAATCCCAGGTAGAGTGATTTAATGCAATATTTCTAATATAGTTTATACCGCACTTTTGGAACCATTGGTCAGTGTAATAGTAGTGCAAGTGAGGCACTCTTTTAAGTTCAACACCTTTGCAGCCATATTTTCCTATATCATGTCCTGCTGCCGCACCAGAAACTCTTCCTAGGTCCACAGGAAGCTTTAGAAGTTTTAGCTGTCTAGCTAAAAACAGTGATAAATAGTGAACACCGCATACATGGTCTAAAGTGTTATAGCCTGTTAACTCTCCGTTAATTTTCATCATTTCATAGGTATAGTTATCATAAAAGGCCTTTATGAATCTCCTATATTCATCGGGATGTTCTAATTCATTTTCCTCCTCTAAGGATAGAAAATTCATTGGATAGCGGCTTTGCCAGCTTTCATCCCAAGAATTTTTCTGAGCCTCGCATAATACTCGAAATATTCTAAGGTAAAGTTCACAGGGACCCTTTAAGTTATCCTTAAGTTCTATAGAAGTTGTTTCAGGAAAATTTTTATTAAGTACATATTGATATATATAGTTAAGCCAGTTATCAGGGGCTTCATTTTTGGCTAGCTCATCTAGCAATTCTTTGCATAGAACTAAGGTCCTTTCTCCAGAAAAGTCCTTATCCTCTAAAAGCAGCTTTAGGTTATCTGTAAACTCTTTATTTCTAATGTAGTTATCTATTAGTTTTTTTTCTATTCCCCATTTTTGGAGCCACTTTATACTGGTTAGTCTTCTTATTATTTTGTTGTAGATTTCAACAAAGGATAATGTGTTCATTTTAGCCTCCTTAAACATGTGGTTTACAGAAAATTATAAACTTTTACTGTAGATTTTAAAAGGGTATAAAGGAAAAAAATACAAATATATTTTTTGCTAACATGGAAAAGATGAAGAAAATAATGATGTGTTTGAAAATAAGGAGAATGACATTAAAATTAAGATTGCTAAAAAGGTTAAGAATAAGAAATTAGTAACTATAAAGAAAGATAAATACGAAATATCTTGGGGTATTGACAAATCATCAAATTCAGATATTTACTTTTAATTTGAGTGTAAAAAACTTAGTCCCAAAGCTTCAACAGGATTATTCAATAATATTTTACGATGAAAAAGATTCATCAATTGCTGTATTTAAGATTGACCCTCCATTTATGTATGATGGAAATGGAGAGATAAATAGAGAAGTTACAGTAACTCTTGCTCAGGAAAAGAAAAATTATGTATTATCATGGATTCCTAATAATGGTTGGTTAAATAGTAAAAATAGAAAGTACCCAATTATAATTGACCCTTCTATTGGTACATCTCTAGAGGTTAAAAGCATTGAAGATACCTTTATAGGTTCAGGCATAGCAAGTGAGCCAAGAAAGTATGCAGACCGTCTCGGAGTTGGTAAAGGAATTTATTCAGGAACCACTAGAAGTCTTATAAAATTTACACTGCCAAGTGAGCTAACAACCGGTGATATGATTACTAACGCTGCTCTTTATCTAAATTTACTTACTACCAATTATGAATCACAACAAATTAATGTGCATAAGATAACAACTCCTTGGAGTTCAGATTCTGCTACTTGGAATAATAAACCTTCTTATGAAGAGAAGATTTCAGATTATAAATTTATACAGGGAGAAGAAGGAGCATTATTTGACTGGGATATAACTGAAATGGTAAAAGAGTGGAGTAGTACAGGTAATAACTATGGGGTGTTGTTAAAAAATAGTGATGAAAATATAGGTTATAACGAGTTTATTTCCTCAGATTCAACTGAATTGTATATGAAGGGCAGACCGAGGATAAGAATAGAATACGTTAATAATTCAGGTTTAGAAAATTACTGGACTTACCACAGCCAGGATTTAGGTAGAGCTGGCACAGGCTATGTTAATGATTTTAATGGGAATGTGATATTTATTCATAATGATTTAACTATGACAGGTAGCAGGATGCCTCTTACTTTAAATCACGTATATAACAGTAATGATAGAAGTATTACAAGTAACTATGGTTATGGATGGAGATTAAACCTAAGTCAAAGAGTAGAACCTAAGACTATTGGAGGCAATCAATGGTATGTATATACAGATGAAGACGGAACTAAACATTATTTTTACTATGAAAGTTCATCGGGAACTTATAAACAGTATATGGGTACAGACTTAACTTTTACTAAGGGATCAGATGGAAGCTATACTATAAAAGATAAAGATGGAGGAGTTCTTGAGTTTGTACCTGGAGGATATCTATATAAAATTAAAGATAAAAACGGAAATTCTATAACTCTCAGCTATGATGGAATTATATTAAAGAAAATTACTGATGGAGCTGGAAGAGTAACAATTTTAGATGTATTAAGCAATGGATATCTTGTAGGTATAATAGAACCGGATGGTAGTAGAACAAGCTTTGCCTATAACGGAGCACAGTTATCTCAAATTACCTATCCAGATGGAAACTATACTATTTTCACTTATGATAATAGCAATAATCTTACAAATGTAAGAAACTATGATAAGTATAATGTAACTTATAATTATAACACTCAACCACCTTACAGAGTAAAACAAATACAAGAAATTGGAACAGATGGAGCATTAGGAGGAAATTTAAGTATTGACTATAGGTATAATACAAGTACTTTCACTACTATTTTCCCTGATGGAAGAAGGAGAAATAGTATATACCAATTTAATGATTACGGAAATACCATAAGTATAAGAGATGAGGATGGCAGTGCAGAATACTATAAATATATGACAGAAAACCTTTCAAATAAGCTTTCATTAGCTTCAAAACCTCAAAAGTTTAGTAAAAACTACTTAAAAAATCACAATGTAGAACTTCAAAATTTAGATTGGGGATTGGATTCATGGGGAATTCCTGATGAGCAAATAGGTACTGTAGGTTCAGGTATTATTACTACTGAAGCATCTTATATGGGAAGAAGCAGCTTAAAAATTAATAGAATTGCTGCTGGAGCAAATAGGTTGTTTTACAGTCAAGGACTTAGCCTGCCAAAGGGAAAAAGTTACGTTTTTTCAGCATACGTTAAAACTGTAGATATAAAGAATGAAAGAGGTAAGGGTGCAGCAATTTTTGTTAACTACTATGATAGCAGCAATATCGTACAAACTGTTGAATCAAGAATGATTCAAGGAACAAGTAACTGGACGAGATATGAAGTTAAATTCACCCTTCCAGATAATGCAGCATCAAATACTGTATATGCAAGAGCAGGAATCATAGAAGAAATGGGAACTGCCTATTTTGATTGTTTTCAGCTAGAGGAAGGTACTATAGCAAATAGATACAACTTAGTGGAAAATGCAGATCTATCCTATGGTGATCCCATGCCTATTTATTGGACTAGAGATCCACAGTCAGATCAATATGATAAAGTTATTGATATTGATGGTAAAAGGGCTTATAGAATATTTGGAGCTTCTAGAAACTCAAAATATCTGGCACAAAGCATTAATATTTCAGGAAAAAAAGGAGACAGTTTCGTAGTTTCAGTTTGGGCTAAAGGTGAGTCTGTACCTTTAATTGAAGGAAGACGTTTTTCACTGGAAGTAGGAATGGAAAAGGCAGATAAGTCTCTTGACTGGTACTTGGTTTCTTTTAATGAAGATTCAACAGATTGGCAGTATGTATCAGAGAAAATAGTAGCTAAAAGTGATTATGTAAGAATAATCATATATGGAGAATACTACAATAATGCAAATGCAGCTTACTTTACCAATTTTCAAATATACAAAGAAGAGTTTGGAGTAAGCTATGTTTATGATGAAAATGGAAATGTAATATCAGTTGTAGATTTAGCAAAAAAGGAATCTAAATTTGAATATCAGAATAATGACCTAGTTAAAGCTATAAACCCAGCAGGTGGAAAATTTGAATACAAATACGATAAAAATCGTAATATAGAGAAGGCAATTTCGGCAGAGAATGTAGTATATTCCTTTACCTATGACAGCTATGGAAATCCTTTAACTTCAACAGTTAGCAGTGTAACAGATGCTAATTCACCATTTATAAAATCTACAGCTAATTATAGTATAAGCGGAAACTACATGAAGGCAATTACAGATGAGAGAGGAGATTCTGTAATTAATCATTATGATGAAGCTAAAGGCTTGTTAACAGGAACCACTGATGGAAAAGGAAGTAAGACATCTTATCAATACGATAATATGAACAGGCTAGTTAACGCTTCTAAAATTCTTGAGGCTTCTGACAGTAAAAATGTTGAAAGGTTTCCGTTGATATCAAATACTATAGGAAGTAAAGGAACAAAAACTGTAACTGAAAATGCAGTATTTGATAAAGATAGCGGTGGTAAATCAGCTTTTGCAGCTTTTGATGCTGGTACAAATCTACTTGTAAACTCATCCTTTGAAGGTACAGGCGGAATTGGATCTACTAGTTCTTGGGCATTAGAAGATTGGGATAACTCTACAGGACGATGGAGATTAGTGTATGACGGAGTAAATGGCAGTTACTGCTTAGAAAGTTACGACTCAGATGGTGTTGTAAATGGAAGTGCTACAAATTCTGTAGCTTATCAATTTATAAATTTACCTTCTGCTCTTTCAGCTCCAAAGGTTTATACTCTAAGTTCATATGCTAAAAGAATAGGTACAGAAAATCCAGAGCTTGGAATTCAATGTTTTGATGCAGCAGGTAAATTAATAGCTGGAACTTATCAGAACTACGTAAAATCAATACCAGAAAACCAATGGGTAAGAATAAGTCAAACCTTCACCTTTCCAGCAGGTACAAGAAGCTTTTTTGTCATACTGAGAACCCATGTAAAGGATAATAACAAAGTTAGATTTGATGCAATACAAATGGAGGAAAATAGTATATTTACTCCATATACTTTAAGTAATCGTGGAAATTCAAAATTATACTATGATCTAGGTATAGATAAAAAATCTGGAACAATGGCAGTGTGGTTTAATACAAAAGGCAGCGGCACTAGAATAATTTTTTCTAATGAAGGCAGTGGAGTATTATTTAATTTATATATAAACGATGGAAATAAAATTATTTTAAGTTCAATAGATAAGAGTAATGTTTTTAGAAATATAATTACAGCAAGTGATATAACCATATTAAATAACACATGGTATTTTGTAGCACTAGAATGGCAGTGGGTAGCAGATGAGACAACTCACAGCAGTGTATTAAACTGTACTTTATATATAAATGACAGAGTTTATACTGGAAGTACAACGGAATTTAAAGACTTTACTGGAGTAATAACAGCAGTTGGAAGCAATGTATACGGATTATACCAATTAAATGGATTTCTAGAAGGTTTCTCTTATTCAAGAAATCCTTTAAGTAATGATGATATACAGGATCTCTACACCAGAACTTTGCAGGATGATAGGATTACAACAGTAGCAAACAGTTACACTTATGAAAGTGACAGAATAAAAACCATATCCCATAATGGATTTAGTTATAAATTTGAGTATGACAGCTTTGGAAATAATAATAGAGTTTTAGTAGAAAATCAGCCTTTAATAACAAATAATTTTGAACCTATTACAGGGAATTTACTAAGTTCAATTTATGGTAATAATCAAAAAGTCAGCATGGTGTATGATGAATTAGACAGAATTATCAGCAGAAAGTTTAACGAGAAAGAGAGATATACCTATCAGTATGACAGCAGTGGAAACCTAGGATATCATGAAGATAAGATAAATAACAGAAGCTATAGATATGTCTATGATTTAGCTGATAGATTAGTTAGAGTTGAAGAAGCTGCTACTAATGATATAAATTATATAAGATTAGGCTATGATAGCAATAATAATGAAAACAGGATAACTCAAAAAGTAGGCGGAGCCTTGTATGAAACAAAGTATGAATATGATAAGGATAACAAGCAGAGATTAATTTTTTATGGAGAACCTTCAGAAAGTGATGAGAGAATAGAATACTTTAGTTTCAATGGCAGTACAGTAAGCAGTAAAGGAAGGGTTCCGATTCCTGATATACAAACACCAGTATTCCAAAGAGATGAAAGTGGTAAAAACGCACTTGCTGCTTATAGTGGAACAAAGGTTGTTTATGATTTAGGTATAAATAAATCAGCTGGAACAGTAAGCGCTTGGATAAACACCAGTGGAACAGGTTCAAGAATGATAATTGGAAACGAAGGAAGTTCCCAGTTATTTAATCTTTATGTGGATGGAAACAATAAAGTTAACCTTGCAGTATTAAATAATGTAGGTGTATTCACAAATGTTATAACTACAGAAGAAACTATAACTCCAGATAATTGGGAATTTGTTGCCCTTCAATGGTTTTTTGACAGTAGTAGTGGAGTTTTAAAATGTACTTTATATTTAAATAGTAAGCCTTATACAGCAAATGTAACAAGCTTCAAGGATTTCACAGGAGCGAAAACCGCAGTAGGAAGTAATCCAAAGGGTGGTTATAATTTAAATGGGTTGATTAGAAATTTCACCTATGCGCCAACATCAATAATAAGTGAAAGCTCTATACTTGCAATGTATCATAGAAGCAAAGTAGAGTATAGGCATGACAGCATTGGCAGGTTGTCTGAAAAAATAGTAAATGCAGGGCTTAACAGCTATGGAGCTTCCTATGAATATGTTAAGGGAATCAGCCAAGGGTCAACAACAAATAAGCTTAAATCAATAAGAAACAAAAATATTAAAATAGAGTATGAATATGATGCCAACGGAAATATAACTAAAATTATTGATGCTGGAAAAGTTATAGAGTATCAATATAATGAACTAAATGAATTAGTAAAAGAAAAAAATGGAGTAACTCAGAAAACTATAGATTACCTCTACGATTCAGGGGGAAATATACTACAAAGGATTGAAACACCTTTATCTGGAACAACATCAGTAACTACAGGAAGCTATCAGTATGATTCTATATGGAAGGATAAACTGACACATTATAATGGAAAGGAAATAACTTATGATAACGTAGGGAATCCTTTAACTTATAATAACTACAGTTATACCTGGGAAGAAGGCAGAAGATTAAAATCTATAAAAGGTAATGGGTATGATATCAGCTTTAAATATAATGATTCGGGAATCAGAATTGAGAAAAATGTAAATGGAGTTACTACAAAATATTATCTAATAGGAGATAAAGTAAGCTTTGAAGATAATGGTTCAGATAGGATATACTATACCTATGATAGTGAAAATGACCTGATAAGCATGAATTTAAACGGAACTGAGTATTATTATATAAGAAACGGTCAGGGAGATATCATAGGGCTGTTTGATAGTAATGGAACTCAGGTAGTAACTTATCTTTATGACAGCTGGGGGCGGGTTCTATCTGCTGTAGATAACACTGTAGATAAAGTAGGTGATAAGAATCCTTATCGTTATCGTGGATATAGGTATGATAAGGAAACTGGATTATACTAC
>NZ_JAODOO010000011.1 GCF_025398335.1 Clostridium sp. CX1 | reverse complement strand
GAACTTTTTTAATATTACCATACAAGTTATTACTTGTCAATAATATTTTTTGGTTTAATCATCGTTTTTGATGACTTTTACATCTTAAAACTTAATTTTAATCTTGTCAATAATTTTCTAAGTAAAATTAAGTCTTTGTCCTGTTTGCTAAGGACAAGACATATTTTATCAAAAAATAAAATATATATATTAAGTTCAAACTTATTTTATATAACTTATCATTATATTTCTATTTGTATCTAAGCTTTACTCCATTTTTTATATATTGATACACCAGGAATAGTTTTACTTGTTATCAGCTATATCAATCCTTTTATTATAAAAAATAATAATTCCCTGTCTTTAGAAGAGACTTATTTGTCTTAATCAGACTTTAAGTCTTATCCTACAAACAGGGAATTATTATTATAGTTTATTTATATCATTTTCAACATCGCTATCTAATATTTCTTCAACTTCAACTGCATCTTCACAGTTAATTTTTGCGGTAGCTACAACTTTTTCATCCTCTTCTGTTTTCATCAACGTAACACCCATAGCGTTTCTGCTTGTTGTTGATATATCAGATACATTAAGTCTTATAGCAACATTACTACTGTTGATGAGCATCATCTCGTCTCCGTCTTTTACAACCCTTGCACCAACAATAGAACCTGTTTTTTCTGTTATCTTATAAGTTATTATTCCTTTTCCACCTCTTCTATGGGCAGTATATTCTGTTACTGGTGTTCTTTTTCCGAATCCATTTTCACTTATAACTAGAACATCATGATCCTCTTCCACGATATCCATAGTAACAGCTATGTCCCCTTCTCTTAGGGTTATACCTCTTACCCCAGTGGCGGTTCTTCCCATAGGCCTTACGTCTGTTTCATTAAATCTTATAGCGTAGCCATTTCTAGTGAATATAATTATTTCACTTTCTCCTGTGGTCATTCTAACACCTATAAGTTCATCTCCATCTTTTAGGTTTATTGCATTTATACCATTCTTTCTTGCTGAAGAATATTGGCTTACCTGAGTCTTCTTTACTAATCCTTCTTTTGTTCCCATTATGAAATAATTATTTTTATCCACTTCTTTAAAGGTTATAACTGCTTGTATTCGTTCCTCAGCTTCCATAGGTATTAAATTTATAAGATTGGTTCCCTTTGCAGTTCTTCCTGCCTCTGGTATTTCATATCCTTTTAACTTATAGACTCTTCCTTTGTTGGTAAAGAATAAAATAATGTTATGAGTAGAAGTAATAAACATGTGCTCTACAAAATCATCTTCTTTTGTAGCCATTGCCTGTATTCCCTTTCCCCCTCTTTTTTGAGCTGAATAGGTATCTGCAGCTATTCTCTTTATGTAGCCAGCATGAGTAAGGGTTATAACTACTTCTTGTTCTTGTATTAAATCCTCTATATTAATCTCATTGTCATTTTTCTGTATCTCTGTTTTTCTTTCGTCACCATATTTGATCTTTATTTCCATTAATTCTTCTTTTATTATTTTTAATACTAGCTCTTCTTTTTCTAGAACTTCTCTAAAATAAGTAACACTCTTCATCAATTCATTGTATTCATCTTCAATTTTTTCTCTTTCTAATCCCGTAAGTCTTTGTAATCTCATATCAAGTATGGCCTGAGCTTGTTTTTCAGATAAGTTAAACTTACTTATAAGTCCATTTCTAGCTTCTTCAGTATTTCTTGATGCTCTTATTAGGTTTATAACTTCGTCTATATGATCAAGTGCAATTCTTAACCCTTCTAAGATATGAGCACGAGCAAGGGCCTTATCTAGATCAAACTTAGTTCTTCTTCTTATAACTTCCTTTTGAAAATCTAAATAGTGAACAAGAACTTGTTTTAAATTTAAAACTTGAGGTTCATTATTTACTAAAGCAAGCATAATGATACCAAACGTATCTTGCATCTTAGTATGCTTATAAAGTTGATTTAGTACTATATTAGGATTTGCATCCCTTTTTAGTTCTATTACTATTCTCATACCATCTCTGTCTGATTCATCTCTTAAGTCTGATATACCTTCTATTCTTTTGTCTTTAACTAAGTCTGCTATATTTTCTATTAATCTTGCTTTATTAACCTGATAAGGTATCTCAGTTACGATAATTCTATGTCTTCCCTTTTCTTCTTCTATCTCAGCTCTTGCTCTTACAACAACTTTTCCTCTTCCAGTTTCATAAGCAGATCTAATTCCTGAAGTACCATGTATTATTCCTGAAGTTGGAAAGTCTGGTCCCTTAATTTCAGACATTAGATCTAAAATAGAACACTCTGGGTTATCAATTAGAATATTTATTCCATTTATAACTTCTGTTAAGTTATGTGGCGGTATATTAGTAGCCATACCTACTGCAATTCCCGCTGAACCATTAACAAGTAAGTTAGGAAATCTTGAAGGTACTACAGAAGGCTCTTGTTCTTCTCCATCAAAATTTGGAACAAAATCTACTGTATTTTTATTAATATCTCTTAACATTTCCAGTGTTATTTTATTCATTTTAGCCTCTGTATATCTCATTGCAGCGGCACTATCACCATCAACAGATCCAAAGTTTCCATGACCATTAATAAGTGTATATCTAATAGAGAAATCCTGTGCTAATCTAACTAATGCATCATAAACTGCTGTGTCTCCATGAGGATGATATTTACCCAACACGTCTCCAACAATTCTTGCGCACTTTCTAAATCCCTTTTCTGGAGTTAATCCAAGTTGATACATTGAATAAAGAATTCTTCTATGTACAGGCTTTAAACCATCTCTTACATCTGGTAATGCACGACCTACGATAACACTCATGGCATAGTCTATATAGCTTTTTTTCATTTCATGGCTTATCTCTATCGGTAAAACCTTTCCTTCATTAAACATCAATTACACCTCTTTATTATATATCTAGGTTTATAACTTTTTTCGCATTTTCTTGTATGAACTCTCTACGAGGCTCTACCTTGTCACCCATAAGTATAGTGAAAATTTCATCAGCTGCCATAGCATCATCTACTGTTACTTGAAGTAGAACTCTTTCTTCTGGATTCATAGTAGTATCCCAAAGCTGTGTGGCATCCATTTCTCCAAGACCTTTGTATCTTTGAATATTTGTATTATTATCTTTTCCGCCTACATCTTGAAGTAATTGCTCTAATTCTTTATCACTATATGCATAGTAATCTTTTTTATTTTTAGTAAGCTTATAAAGTGGTGGTTGAGCTACATATACATGTCCTTGGTCCACTAGTTCCTTCATATACCTATAAAAAAATGTAAGTAACAATGTTCTTATATGTGCACCATCTACATCTGCATCTGTCATTATAATTATTCTATCGTATCTTATTTTTTCTATATCAAAGTCTTTACCTATTCCTCCACCGAATGCTGTTATCATAGATCTTATTTCTTCATAGCCTAAAATCTTATCTAATCTTTGTTTTTCAACATTCATTATTTTACCACGAAGAGGTAATATAGCTTGAAATCTTCTATTTCTTCCCTGTTTAGCTGAACCACCTGCAGAATCTCCCTCTACCAAGTAGATTTCACATTCCTTAGGGTCCTTAGAAGAACAGTCTGCTAGCTTACCAGGTAAGGAGGTACTTTCTAATACAGATTTACGTCTTGTAAGCTCTCTTGCTTTTCTAGCTGCTTCTCTTGCTCTTGCTGCCATTAATCCTTTTTCAAGTATTGATTTAGCTATTTGAGGATTCTCTTCTAAGAAAGAACTTACTCCTTCACCAACTATGTTGTCAACTATTCCACGAACTTCGCTATTTCCAAGTTTAGTTTTAGTTTGACCTTCAAATTGAGGATCAATAAGTTTAACTGATACAACTGCAGTTAAACCTTCTCTAATATCTTCTCCAGATAAGTTTTTGTCACTTTCTTTTAATATTCCAAACTTTTTTGCGTAATCATTAAGAACCCGAGTTAGAGCCGATTTAAATCCGGATAGATGTGTTCCACCTTCTGCAGTGTCTATATTATTAGCAAAAGAGAATATATTTTCAATATATCCATCATTATACTGAATAGCAACCTCTACGCTGTAATCATCTTTCTTACCTTCTACATATATTGGTTCTTTTTGAATGGTTTCCTTGTTTCTATTTAGATACTCTACAAATGATTTTATGCCGCCCTCATAGTAAAAAACTTCTTTCTTGTCATTTCGTTCATCTGATAAAGTTATACTTATTCCTTTATTTAGAAAGGCAAGTTCTCTAAGCCTTTGAGCTAAAGTATCATAGTCATACTCTGTTTCCTCAAATATCTGAGTATCTGGCTTGAAATGAGTTTTTGTTCCATGTTCTTCAGTATTACCAACAGAATCTAGGTCTGTTACAGCTTTACCTCTATTGTAAACTTGTTTCCATATGTGTCCTTCTCTTTTAACTTCAACTTCACAAAGCTCAGACAAAGCATTTACAACTGAAGCTCCAACACCATGAAGTCCACCAGATACTTTATATCCTCCACCACCAAATTTTCCTCCAGCATGAAGTACTGTCATTATAACTTCTACAGTAGGCTTTTGCATCTTAGGATGTATTCCAACAGGCATTCCCCTTCCATCATCAACTACAGTTATGGAGTTATCTTCATGTATGTAAACATCTATATTTTCGCAAAAACCCGCCAATGCCTCATCTATACTGTTATCAACTATTTCGTATACTAAGTGATGAAGCCCTCTTGCATTTGTACTACCTATATACATTCCTGGCCTTTTTCTTACTGCTTCTAACCCTTCTAATACCTGTATCTGACTTTCATCATAAACTTCATTTTTATTTTCAGACATATTCATCCTCCTATCTTAAAGTTCGTAGTATAAAGTTTCTGATCTTTTGTTTAACGTGGATGAAGATATAGGCGATAAATAAATCTTACTCTTCTTATCAACTTCGGCGATAATAAAAGATTTAGGTTTATCTTTCGTAATTCTTTGAACAAATCCGTCCTCTTCTGCCATTCTTAAAAATTGAATAGTATCAGAACTATACATTGAAGTTTCAACATCAAATATACCGATTATATCTTTTATTGGTACAACTATATTTTCTCCTAAATGTAGGAACATAAAATAATCTCCTTTCAAACTCTAAACTTTGCTCACTATTCCATTTTTAACCATAAATAATTGTGCCTCGTCCTTTAAATAACTTTTTATATCTCCAATACCTGTACATGTTATAAAAGTTTGCACGTTCTTAATAGAACTTAATATATATTTTTGCCTATTCATATCAAGTTCAGATAATACATCATCAAGTAAAAGTACAGGATATTCCCCTGTAACATCTTTTATTATTTCCAAAGAGGCAAACTTAATAGTTAAAACAGATGTTCTTTGTTGCCCTTGTGAACCAAAGCTTCTTGTATCTACTCCATTTATACTTATATCAAAGTCATCTCTATGAGGTCCTAAAGAAGTAACTCTTTTTTCAATATCTTTTTTCCTATTTGCTGCAAAAAACTCTAATAGTTCTTCTTCTGCCTTATCCATGTTTTTTATGGACGTAACATACTTAAACTCTATATTCTCAGCACCGGTAGTTATATCACTATGTATTATTCTACCCTTTTCGCTTAGCTTTTTTACATATTGTTCTCTTAATTTGATAATAACTGCTCCATACTTAGAGAGTTGTTCATCATAGACCTGAAGCATATTTCCGCTATGTTCGTTCCATCTTTTTAATATAGCATTTCTCTCATTTAATGCCTTATTATATTGGACTAAGTTGAAATAATACTTTTTACTTAATTTGCACAACTCTATATCTAGAAATTTCCTCCTGTATAATGGAGATTCTTTAACTATTTTTAAGTCCTCTGGCGAAAACATTACCACATTAAAAACACCAATTAATTCCGAAATTTTATTCAACTTAATGGAATTTACATTAATGCCTTTTTTTCCTTCTTTAAATATTTTTATCTCTATTTTTTTATCAAGTCTTTCCTTTGCCACATATACTTTTATGTAAGCCTCTTTTCCATTCCAATTTATAAGTTCCTTATCCTTAGTTGTTCTAGGCGACTTTCCAATACTGCAATAATATATACTTTCTAGAATGTTTGTTTTTCCTTGGGCGTTATCGCCTATAAAAACATTTATACTTTTATTTAAATCGACACTTAACTCTTTGTAATTTCTAAAATTAGCAAGTTGTAAATACTTAATATACATAAAAACACCCAAATATAATTATATCACAATATATTTAATTAACAATTAACAATAAATCTTTACTCAGCAAACTACAAGATACTGTATATTTCTCCATCAAAATCAATAGTGTCACCACTCTTAAGTTTTTTACCTCTTCTAGTTTCAATTTCTCCATTTACTTTAACATGACCTTCTTGAATTAGCATTTTAGCCTCAGATCCTAATGATACAGCTCCAACCCATTTTAAGAATGAGTCTAATTTTATAAAATCTGTATTTATTTTTATTTCTTTCATCTTTCTATCTCCATTTATTTATATTTAACTATTTAATAGTCTTACAGGTAATACCAAATAAGTACAATTATTTATTTCTTTGTTTCTAATAACGCAAGGGCTTACACTACTAGAGAATTCCATAACAATCTCTTCTTCTTCCATAATTTTTAAAACATCTATAAGATATTTAGAATTAAATGCAATTTGAAGAGACTGACCTTGCAAAATTATATTTAATTCTTCTCTTACCATTCCCAATTGAGAATTAGATGTTATAATCATATTTTCTTCTTCCATGCTTAATTTAATAAGGTTTGTGTTACCATCCTTAGCCATTAATGATGCTCTTTCTATGCAATGTAATAAATCGCCTCTTTTTGCTATAACCTTAAGATTATATTCTTCAGGAATTATAGAATTATATCTTATAAACTCACCTTCTAAAAGTCTGGATATTATTTTAGTGTAACCTAGATTAAACAATATGTGGTTAGGTGTAAATGTTATATTTACATTTTCATCATCTTCTTCTAGTATCTTAGATACTTCACTTAAAGTTTTTCCTGGAATTACTGCACTTATGACATTATCCGTACTTAAATTTTCAGATCTTACAGCCAATCTATAACCATCAAGTGCTACTAAATTTAAATTATTATTATTGATTTCAAATAAAACGCCAGTAAGTATTGGCCTTGTTTCATCCTGTGCTGTTGCAAATATCGTACTTTTTATCATATTTCTCAGTATTCTTTGAGGTACAGAGAATATCATATTTTCATTAATACTTGGAAGTAACGGAAAGTCTTCTCCATTCATATGTATGAGAGTAAATCTAGACTTTTGGCATAATATTTCTATAGAATTATTCTCTATTGTGTTTATGCTGACTACATCATTAGGTAACTTTCTAATTATTTCACCAAATAATCTTGCATCAATAACTATATTTCCTTCTTCTATTATTTCAGCTTTTATTTTTGTTTCTATACTTAAATCTATATCTGAACCAATTAAAGTTATTTCATTATTCTTAGCTTTTATTAAAATTCCATTTAAAATAGGCATTGTAGATTTTCCTGTAACAGCTTTTTGGGCTGTGGATATACCTTCTTGTAATATTGATTTTTCACATGTGAACTTCATTATTTGTAGCCTCCTTATTCACAATAAATTTGATATAGTATTAGATTAGATAATTATTAACTATTAGTAGTAATAGTAGTAGGGCCTGTGATTATGTGGATAACCCATAAAGCTGTTGATACACTTAAATTTTGAGAAAAAATAATTGTGGATAAGTAAATCATAAAAAATTGACTTTATCCACATAAGTAAAAACAAAATAGATTATATTTCGTTATCCACAATGTATTATATAACTAATATAAACACATGTTAATAATTTATTTTTGGTTTATTCTTTTAGTAAGATCACTTACAGAATTTTGTAGACCTTCATCTACCTTTAGATTTTCAGATATTTTTTCGTAGGCATGTATTACTGTAGTGTGATCTCTTCCGCCAAACTCCTCTCCGATCTTAGGAAGAGACATATCTGTGAGTTTTCTGCATAGGTACATAGCTATTTGTCTTGGGAATGCTATATTTCTAGTTCTTCTTGAAGACTTTAAGTCATCTACTTTAAGACTAAAGTAATTTGCAACTACATCTTGAATTAAATCAATAGTTACTTGTTTAGATTGTTTACTAGATATTATGTCTTTTAGTGCCTCTGAAGCTAGATCTACACTTATTTCTTTATTAGTTAAAGAAGAAAATGCTACAATTCTTATTAAAGCACCTTCAAGTTCTCTAATATTGGCTTTAATCTTTGTAGCTATATAAACCATAACCTCATTCGGTATATTTAGGTTTTCTACGTCTGCTTTTTTCTTAAGGATAGCCATCCTGGTTTCAAAATCTGGTGGTTGAATATCTGCTATAAGTCCCCATTCAAATCTAGATCGCAATCTATCTTCAAGAGTAGGGATTTCTTTTGGTGGTCTATCGCTTGAAAGAATTATTTGTTTGTTAGCTTCGTGTAATGCATTAAAAGTATGGAAAAATTCTTCCTGAGTTCTTTCTTTACCACCAATAAATTGAACATCATCGATTAATAGAACATCTATGTTTCTATATTTATTTCTAAATTGCTCATTTTTATCATCCTTAATCGAATTTATCAGCTCATTTGTAAATTTCTCAGAGGAAACATACATAACTTTTGAGCTTGGGTTATTTTCTAGTATGTAATGCCCTATAGCATGCATTAAGTGGGTTTTTCCAAGACCAACTCCACCATATATGAATAGGGGATTATAAGCCTTTGCAGGGGCTTCTGCTACTGCTAAAGACGCTGCATGGGCAAATCTATTGCTATTGCCAATGACAAAAGAGTTAAAAGTATATTTCGGATTCAACATAGTAGACATTTCATCATTAACTATAATATTAGATTTTCTTTCTTTTTTTTGTTTCGGTTCATCGGATTCAACATCTTCTTCAGAAAGTATAGTAAATTGTACATTATACTTCTTTGATGTTATAAGTTTTAATGCATTAACTATTAAATCTTTGTATCTGCTATTAAGTATTCCACGAGTAAAATCATTTGGAACACCTAATTTTACGGTGTCATTTTCTATTGATATAGGATCTATACTTTTAATCCATGTGTTAAAACTTACTTCTGTAAGTTCACCTTTTATTATGTTTAGAGTCTTTTCCCATATTTCTTTTGGATGGGCATTCATCTTATATCCTCCAGTCTAGAATGATAAAAAATAAAAATTAACAGTATATAAACAAAATTATAAACACCATTATATTTTTTTGACAAATGTTCATTAAAATATTCACATGTTAATAAATTTGTTTACAATTTAAAATAAAAAAAGTTATCAACAAATTTGAAAAATAAAGTATTAACATCATAAATAGTGAATAGTCTCAGAAAATCAGTCAATAATATGAATAAAATACTAGTTTCAAGAGTAAATTGAACAAGTTATACACAAAGTTATCAACAGTTGTGGATAAGTAGTTAAAAATAAAAGTTATTCACAACTCTCTATTAATAATATCAAAACCTGACAACCTATTCAAGAAGTTATCCACAAAAAAAGTAATAAAAAATATTAACAGGTAAATTTTTATACCTTTTAGTTGTTACAGAATTTATATTGACATTGGAACTTCATGAATATATAATTTAATAGTAAAACCTTAAAAAGCCGGTATATGGCTTAAATACTTTAAATTAAGGAAGCTTAGTTTTCAGTAATTGTCCTCATAAACTTAAGTAATGTGGAGAGGTAAATATAACTTACTTAAAAGGGGGTGTAGCGACATGTGGATGACTTATCAACCAAAAAAGAAACAAAGAAAGAAAGAGCATGGATTCAGAAAGAGAATGAGTACTGCATCTGGAAGAAATGTTCTTAAGAGAAGAAGACAAAAAGGTAGAAAAAGATTAACAGCATAAGGGCCGCTTTTGTGGCCTTTTTCTGCAACTGCAGAAAAAAGGAGCAAAGTATAAATGAAAGAAACTAAAATAAGAAAGAATGCAGAATTTAGAGCTGTATATAGAAGGGGAAAGTCTTTTTCAAATAACCTATTAGTTCTATATATATATAAGAATAAAAAATCTATAAATAGAGTAGGAATATCAGTAAGTAAAAAAGTTGGTAAGAGCGTTGTAAGAAGTCGTGTTAAAAGGTTAATAAAAGAATGTTATAGGTTAAATAATAGCAATTTAAAATTAGGTTATGATTTGGTTTTTATAGCTAGGACAGCCGCAAGTGATAAAAGTTATAGTGAAATAGATAACGCTATTAAAAATATTTTTAAGAAGGCAGGCCTATATGGTTAAATGAAAGAATTTTTAGTTTTTTTGATTAGATTATATAGAAAATACATATCTCCTTTAAAAAGACCATGTTGTAGGTTTTATCCTACTTGTTCTCAATATGCTTTAGATTGTTTAGAAAAATATGGTGTTTTAAAAGGTGGATTTATGGCTATAAATAGAATATTAAGATGTAATCCTTTTAGTAAAGGTGGATATGATCCAGTTAAATAAATCGTCAGGAGGTTTATAATTTGCAGTATTTAAATAATGCATTTGTACAATTCTTTGAGTTCGTACACCAAGGTGTTTTTTCCTTATTTCCTAGTAAAAATGTTTCTTATGGTATAGCAATAATTTTAATGACACTTATAATTAGGCTTATACTACTTCCTTTAAATATAAAGCAAATGAAGTCTTCATTAGTTATGAACGAGCTGCAGCCAGAAACTAAAAAAATACAGGACAAATATAAAAGTGACCCGCAAAAAGCTCAGCAAGAAATTATGAAGATGTATAAAGAAAGAGGTGCAAATCCACTAAGTGGATGTTTGCCAATGCTTATACAATGGCCTATTTTCATAGCGCTTTATTATGTGTTTAACAATTTACATGGAATAAGTGGTGTTCATTTTCTATGGATAAAAGATTTAGCTAGCAGAGATATACTTCTGGCTATACTTTCAGGGGCTACTACATATTTCTCAGGAAAATTAATGATGCCTTCAGGCAACAGTGCTCAGGCAAAGCAATCAGCTACTATGAATATAAGTATGTCTATATTTATGATATTTATTAGTTGGAGCCTAAAATCAGCATTAGTATTGTACTGGGTAGTAAACAATTTAATACAGATAGCACAGACACTAGTTATGAAAAAAGTTGATATAAATAAAGGCTCTAGTAAAGCCTAGGGGGTGGTTTTATGAAGGTTATTGAAATGACCGGAAGAACTGTTGAAGAAGCCTTGAAAAATGCTCTCAATGAATTAAAGATTACAGAAGATAAAGTTGAAGTAGAGGTTTTAGATGCAGGAAATAAGGGATTTTTAAGCTTAATAGGGGCAAGACCAGCAAAAATAAGGGTAAAAGTTAAAAGAGACTATATATATGAAGCTAAGAACTTCATAAGAGATGTCTTAAATTCTATGGAAATTAAAGCTGAGATAAAAATAGAAGAGGAAGATAACATCATAAAAATATTTTTAACAGGTCCTGACATGGGAATACTTATAGGATATAGAGGAGAGACTTTAGATTCACTTCAATACCTCATAAGTCTTGTAATAAACAAGGGACATGATGGAGAATATAAAAGAGTAGTTTTGGACACTGAGAATTATAGGATAAAGAGAGAAGAAACACTAAAAAGATTGGCAAGAAGAATAGCTGATAAGGTTAGGAGAACTGGAAAATCTGTTAAGTTGGAGCCGATGAATCCTTATGAAAGAAGAGTAATTCATTCTGCCCTTCAAAATGATTTTTATGTAAAAACCTACAGTGAGGGCGACGAGCCTTTTAGAAGAGTCGTAGTGGATTTAAAGAAAGCCTAGTATTATGGCTTTCTTTTTGCTTTATTGTAAATAATATACGATATTAGATAGATAGAAGGAGTGGGAAAATGAAAGAATTTGATACAATAACGGCTATTGCTACTGTTTTAGGTGAAGGTGGTATATCAATTATAAGGGTTTCTGGACACAAGTCTTTAGAGATAGTAAATAATATGTTCAGAGGTAAAAATGGAGATACATTAATGGGTATAAAGCCATATACAATGAAATATGGCTTTATATTGGATACTGAAAGTGGAGATGTATTAGATGAGGTACTAGTAAGTTTTATGAAGGGACCTAGAAGTTTCACTGCAGAAGATACTGTTGAAATAAATTGTCATGGAGGAGTTGTTGCTACTAAAAGAATACTTGAGGAAGTAATTAGAAATGGAGCAAGACTTGCGGAACCAGGTGAGTTTACTAAAAGAGCCTTTTTAAATGGAAGAATTGATTTAAGTCAAGCAGAGGCAGTTATAGATATAATAAGAGCTAAAACTGAACTATCAATGAAATCAGCAGTGCAGCAATCAGGTGGTAGAGTTTCTAAAGAAATAAATGGTGTTAGGGGAAAACTATTAGAAATTATAGCACATATAGAGGCTACGGTAGATTATCCAGAAGATGATCTAGAAGAGATGACTTCAGAGAAGGTTTCTATACAATTAGATAATATATTACAGCAAATAAATAATATATTAAGTACAGCTGATGAAGGAAAAATAATTAGAGAAGGACTCAATACAGTTATAGTAGGTAAGCCTAATGTAGGAAAATCTTCTCTTTTGAACTCACTTCTTATGGAACAAAGGGCAATTGTCACTGACGTTCCAGGGACAACTAGAGATGTTATTGAAGAATATATAAATATAGAAGGAGTTCCTATAAAAATTATAGATACAGCAGGTATAAGAGAAACCAAGGATTTGGTAGAGAAGATAGGAGTAGAAAAATCTAAGGAAAAAATAAATGAAGCAGATTTAATTATACTTATGTTAGATTTAAGTAGAGAATTAGATGAAGAAGATAGAGAAATTATAGACAATATAAAAGATAAAAAGTATATTGTGTTATTAAATAAATCTGATTTAAATGGTAAAATAGATAAAGATGATCTTAAAGGGTTAAATTCACAATACGTAATACAAACTTCTGCTAAAACTGGTGAAGGGCTAGAAATGTTAAAAGATTGCATAAAGGAACTTTTCTTTAGGGGAGAAGTTAAGTCTAATGAAGTTATTATAACAAATACTAGACATAAAGAAGCATTAATTAAAGCAAGAGAGCATTGTATTCAAGGCTTAGAAGCATTGAGGAATACTTCAGCAATAGACCTAGCATCTATCGATATAAGAAATGCTTGGAGTAGCCTTGGTGAGATTACCGGTGAGACTTTAGAAGAAGATATAATAGATAAGATATTTTCAGAATTTTGTTTAGGAAAGTAGGTATATTTTATGGAGTATTTCGGTGGAGAATTTGATGTAATTGTAGTTGGTGCAGGGCATGCTGGTTGTGAAGCTGCCCTTGCTTCAGCAAGAATTGGGTGTAAGACTTTGTTTTGTACAATGAATTTAGACAGTATTGCCTTTATGCCATGTAATCCAAGTATAGGAGGAACTGCCAAAGGTCACTTGGTTCGAGAAATAGATGCTCTAGGTGGAGAAATGGGAATAAATATAGATAACACTTTCATTCAATCTAGGATGCTTAATACCTCAAAAGGTCCTGCAGTATATTCGCTAAGGGCACAAGCTGATAAAAATAAGTATTCAGCAAGAATGAAGAAGGTAGTTGAAAGTGAACCTAACCTATATTTAAGACAGTTAGAGGTAATTGACATTAGAACAGAAGGTGGCAAAGTCGTTGGTGTACTAACAAAGAATGGGGCTTACTTTAAGACTAAAAATGTAGTACTTGCAACAGGAACTTATCTAAAAGGAAAAGTAATTATAGGAGATGTGAGCTATAACTGTGGACCAAATGGATTTATGCCTTCTAATGATTTGTCACAGAGTTTGATAAATCTTGGTATTGAACTTAGAAGGTTTAAAACAGGAACTCCTGCGAGGGTTCATAGAAGAAGTGTAGATTTTTCAAAGATGATAGAGCAAAAAGGCGATGAAAAAATAGTTCCGTTTTCATTTATGAGTGAAAACATAGATAGGGAACAAATATCTTGTTATTTAACATATTCTACAGATGAAACCCTTAAAGTTATACAGGATAACATTCATAGATCGCCACTATATAATGGATCAATTAAATCAGTTGGACCAAGATATTGTCCTTCTATTGAAGATAAAGTAGTTAGATTTCCAGATAAAGAAAAACATCAGATATTTATTGAACCAGAAGGTGAGAATACAGAAGAACTTTATGTTGGAGGTGCATCTAGCTCTTTGCCAGAGGATGTTCAGCTTGAAATGTACAGAACAATAATTGGTCTTGAAAATGTAGAAATTGTAAGAACTGCCTATGCAATAGAATATGATAGTATAAATCCTCTTCAATTAAAGCCATCATTAGAGTTTAAACATATAGAAGGCTTATTTGGAGCTGGACAGTTAAATGGAACATCAGGATATGAAGAAGCAGCAGCTCAAGGAATCATTGCGGGAATAAATGCTGCTCTTAGGGTTAAAGAACAAGATCCGTTGGTTCTAAAAAGATCTGATGGATATATAGGAGTATTAATTGATGACTTGGTAACTAAAGGAACTGAGGAACCTTATAGAATGATGACATCACGCTCAGAGTACAGATTATTGCTAAGGCAAGATAATGCAGACTTAAGATTAACGGAAATGGGATATAAAGTTGGAAGCGTCAGCAAGGAAAGATATAAGAGATTTTTAGATAGAAAAAGCGCTATAGAACAAGAAATTGAAAGAATCAAAAATTTAAATATTACACCTAAAAAAGATGTGTTAGAGTTTTTAGCTACATTAGACTCATCAGAATTAAAAAAAGTGACCAGTTTTTATGAGCTTATTAAAAGACCAGAACTTGACTATTTTAATTTAGAACCACTAGATAAAGATAGACCAGAACTTACCTTTGATGTGAAAGAGCAGGTAAACATTATAGCAAAATATGAAGGGTATATAAACAAACAGCTTGAACAAATTGAACAGTTTAAAAAGTTTGAAACAAAACTAATACCACAGAGTATTGACTATAATGAGGTAAAGGGACTTAGAATAGAGGCTATTCAAAAATTAGGTAAAATAAGACCTATTAGCGTAGGGCAGGCTTCTAGAATTTCAGGTGTTTCACCTGCTGATATATCAGTATTGTTAATCTATCTTGAACGTGAGTATAGAGAAAAAAAGTAAAATATAAATAGAATGGAGAATAGACTATGGATTATTTCCAAATTATGAATTCTGCATGTTTAGATGTACAGTTAGACTTTAATGAGGATATGTATAATAAGTTTATGCAGTACAAAGATATGATTAAGGAATGGAATGAAAAGATAAATCTTACCGCTATAACAGAAGATGAACAAATGGTAAAAAAGCATTTTATTGATTCTATAAAAATTTTTAAATTTTCTCCTTTAAGAGAGGCTAAAAGTATAATTGATATAGGTACAGGAGCTGGTTTTCCTGGTATACCTATTAAGCTAGTAAAACCAGATGTAGATATGACACTTTTAGATTCATTAAATAAAAGAATTATTTTCTTAAATGAAGTTATAAATAAGTTAGAGTTGAAGGAAATAAAAACAATTCATGGAAGAGCTGAAGATTTTTCAAGAAAAATAGAATACAGGCAGTCTATTGATGTCGTCGTATCTAGAGCTGTTGCTAATCTTGCTGTTCTAAGTGAACTGTGTATACCTTATGTAAAGATTGGTGGATATTTTGTAGCTATGAAAGGACCATCAGTAGAAGAAGAAATTAAAGAAGGAAAATCAGCTGTCTCTATACTTGGTGGTAAAATAGAAGATATAATAGAAATAGAGATAGAAGACAGTAACTTAAATCACAACCTAGTGGTAATAAGAAAAGTAAAAGAAACTCCTAAAGCTTACCCTAGAAAAGCAGGGACAGCCACAAAAAAGCCGCTAAAGTAGATTAATATTTAATAATAAAGGCAATTGTAGTAATTTGTCGTACAAAAATTATAAAAAATAGAAGGATTTTATAAAAGAATAGAGAAATGTTAATAATAGGAAAGCACAAGAGGGATGGTTAAGTATGCAAAAGAATATTAGTTATGTGTCTGTAGATTTAATTTTGCCTAATGTATATCAACCTAGAAAGTATTTTGATGAAGAGGCATTGGAAGAGTTATCCCAATCAATAAATACATATGGTATAATTCAACCTTTATCTGTTAGGAGATTAGGTGAAAATAGATATGAATTAGTGGCAGGTGAGAGAAGACTTAGGGCTGCCAAAAAGGCAGGTTTAGAAGAAGTACCAGTTATTGTAGTTGATATTACGGACAGTGAATCTGCAGCAATAGCACTTCTAGAAAACCTACAAAGAGAGAACTTGAACTTTCTAGAGGAGGCTGAGGCTTATTATAATTTAATAAGGGATCATTCCTATACTCAAGAAAAATTAGCACAGCTTATAGGAAAAAAACAATCTACTATTGCAAATAAGATAAGATTGTTAAAGCTAGAACACAAAATTAGGATAATGCTATTAGAAAGCAATTTAACGGAACGACATGCTAGAGCATTACTTAAGTTACCTGATGAAAAACTGCAGGAAAAAGTTCTGAAGGTTGTGATCAAGAGAAATCTAAATGTAAAAGCAACTGAGGATCTTATAGAAAAAGAGTTAAGTAAAATAGAAAAACAAAAAGGCATTGTAACTAAAAAGAAAATTAAAGGAATATTTTCACCAAAAGTTTATATAAATACTGTTAAACAGGTTTTTGACAAATATGGACTTAATGCAGAATATAAATCAAAGGACCTGGATGATAAAATTGAAATCACTATAACTATACCAAAAAAATAGAATGTTTCACGTGAAACATTTTATCCCATAATTACTTTCAAATATTTTATTTTATTAATTTATCTCATTTTTATTTAGTTCTTAGGCAAATGCTTAAGAACTTTTTTTATAAATTAAAACTATCAGCAGAATTTTAAGAAAATCCGTATTTAGGGACTTTTAATATTTTTAATAAGAATATATAATTAAAATTAGATACCGAATTTTTGAAGGGTGGTGAATTTTATGAAGGTAATATCAATATTTAACCAAAAAGGAGGAGTAGGAAAAACTACTACCAGCATAAATCTAGGTTCTTATTTAGCTATGCAAGGGTATAAGGTATTAAATATAGATATAGATCCTCAGGGCAATACAACAAGTGGTCTTGGTTTTGATAAAAAAAGTATCAATTTATCTGTATATGATTTATTAACTTCAGATATAAGTATAGAGGAAGTTATTAAAAAATCTGAGCTAGTTGATAACTTTTTTATAGTTCCATCTACAATGGAACTAGCAGGTGCAGAAGTTGAACTTATAGGTAAGTCTAATAGGGAGAACATACTAAAAAGTAAAATAAGTAAGATTCAAGAAAAATTTGATTTTATATTTTTGGATTGTCCTCCTTCATTAGGGTTACTTACAATTAATGCACTTACATCATCGGATAGCGTATTGATACCAATTCAATGTGAATTTTATGCTCTAGAAGGTGTAGGACAACTTATGAACACTATTCAACTTGTTAAAAAGTCATTAAACAAAGAACTTCAAATTGAAGGTGTAATAATGAGCATGTATGATGGAAGAACTAAGTTGTCAAATGAAGTTGTTTCAGAAGTTAAAAAGTATTTTAAGGATAGTGTATATAATACAACAATTCCTAGAAATATAAGATTAGCAGAGTCTCCAAGTTTTGGATTACCAATAATGCTCTATGATGATAAGTGCAAAGGGGCAGAAGCATATGAAAATTTAGCACAGGAGTTTCTAGAAAGACAGAAGGAGTGAAAGTTACATTGAATAAAAGATTTGGACTAGGAAAAGGTCTGGGAGCTTTAATACCTGATGAAAGACTAGAGGAAAATGCAGTTGATGAAAATAGCGGAGTAAGTGTTATTAATATAAATTTAATAAAGGCAAATGGAGACCAGCCCAGAAAAAGTTTCGATGAAGAAAAAATACTTCAGCTGTCTGAATCAATAAAAGAACATGGGATAATACAACCTATTATCTTGAAAAAAGGAAGTAACACTTACACTATAGTTGCTGGAGAAAGAAGATGGAGAGCTGCTAAAATTGCAGGAATTAAAGAAGTTCCAGCAATAATAATGGATCTATCAGATAAAGAAATACTTGAAATATCATTAATTGAAAATATCCAAAGGCAAGATTTGAATCCAATTGAAGAAGCAATTGCTTTTAGAAAACTAATTGAAGATTTTAACTTAACACAGGAGCAATTAAGTAATAGAATTGGTAAGTCAAGAACAGCAATAACTAACTGTTTAAGATTACTTAATTTGGATAACAGAGTCCAGGATTATTTAATAGATGGGGTAATAACAGAAGGTCATGGAAGAACTCTTTTAGCTATAGAAGATCAAGAAAAGCAGTATAAATTAGCTCAAACTATTATAGATGAAGGGTTAAGTGTACGAGAAACAGAAAGGCTTATAAAGAGTATAAACTCAGATAAAGAGAAGAAAAAAACAAAAACTAAGGAAGAAAACCCATATTATTTAGATATAAGGGATAGGTTGGAGAGTTTATTTGGAACAAAAGTAAAATTAGAAGATAAAAAAAGCAAGGGAAGAATTGAGATAGAATATTATTCAGAAGAAGACCTTCAAAGAATATTGGATATTTTACATATATAAAATTTAAGGTTTAATTATTTATATTGCAGTTTTTGTTTCACGTGAAACATTAATGGAAGGAGAAAACTTATGGAAATCATCATGAAGGTACTAGAAAATTTTGAAGGTTATATTATACTTGGGTTAACTATAAGCATAATAATATTGCTGATTATTCTTATCACTACATTAAAGTCTTTGAATAGACTTGAAAACAAATATAGAAAATTTATGAGAGGCGTAGATAATAAAAACCTAGAGGAATTAGTTACTGGATATCTAGATAAGATTGATAAGTCAGGAGAGGAAGTTGAACATATAAGAAAATTATATGAAAGCTTAAATTCAAGATTAAAGTCTTGTTTGCAAAAAGTTTCAGTAGTAAGATATAGAGCATTCGAAGATGTAGGCAGCGATTTGAGTTTCTCAATTGCTTTACTTGATGAAAATAATGATGGAGTTATTATTACGGGGATATATGGAAGAAATGAAAGTACAACTTATGCTAAACCTGTAGATAGGGGAATATCTAGATATGACTTATCTGAAGAAGAGAAGCAAGTTTTACAAGATTGTGTGACTAGAGTTTTAAGTTAATTAGATATGTAAGAATAAAAAACCTCCTTTGTGGGAATATTATCCCACAAAGGAGGTTTTTTTATGAAAATATATGTTTCCGATGATTTATGCTATATAAAAGAGCAATTAAAAAATAGAGGATATAGTGTTACTAATGAAAGTAGCAATATTATATGTGATGCAATAATATGCAACCTAAAAAGTGGCGGATTAACAAATATAAATATTAACAATAGTATAAAAAGAGAAGGAACCTTGATTATTGACTCTGGAAGTAAGAGTGTTGAAGAAATAGAGTACATACTTAATAATAGGACTTATAGCAATTTGTTATGATATCTAACTTTACTTTATGTAATTCATCTTTATTAGGCTTCAATATTTTCTGCTAATTTATTTTCGATAATACTAGTAGATTTTCTGCCTCCTATAGTTTTAATGATAGAATGATACAAGCCTTTAGCAATCGTTTCAGCTAGTTCCATTACTGTAAATAATCTTGTGTTTTGGAGAACCATAAATTCCATAGCACCAGATATGTTTACAATACCAGTTATACTTAAATCTCCAACCTTAGGTAAATCCTTATTCATAGCAGAGCCAGGAGATAGGGGTTTTCCTTCAACAATAATTTTTCCTACATTTTGCAGACTACCTAAACAGGCATCAATTGCTATAATAAATGGATTAATATGTTTTGTTTTAATTTCATCTAGGACTTGGGAGAGGTTCTTAGCGTGAACAGGATTTTCTAGATTACCATATAAGTAAATCTTATCTCTTATTAGAAATTTTAGTTTATCACCTACTAATGGACCTAAACTATCACCGGTAGATCTATCAGTGCCAATACACAGTACTATAATAGGTCGTCCGGATTTTATAATAGGACATATTTCATTGCTCAGTGTATCTCTTAGTAAAAAAATTGATTTTTTAGATGATGGATCTATTATTAATTTATTCAACATAAAACATAACCTCCTATATTATGAATTTTAACCATATAGAGGCTATTTATACACTAATTATAAGGGTGTAAATAAAAAATATAAACATGTAGGATAGATTTAAAAAGCACCATAGCGCTTCTTTTGTATATTTGAAGCGTTATAGTGCTTTAATTATAGTATATCTACTTTCTTTAATATGTTATAGAATACAACTAGAAACATACAGAAAAATATACCTGACAGACCATTAGCTTTAAGACCTATAAACAGGGCAGCTAAAGCAGCAACTGGATGAATTCCTAGTGAAGATGATACAATTTTTGGTTCTATTACTTGTCTTATAACTGATACTAGTATGTAGGAAATTATAATTCCAAATGCAGTAACATAACTTTTAATGAAGAAAAAGTAAATAACTGCAAGAGGTATATAAACAGCACCTATTCCGAGTATAGGCAAGATATCAGCAATAGCACAAATAATACTTAGTATAACTGCATATTTCACTTTAAAAATGGAAAATACAATTAAAGTTTCTATAAAGGTAATTCCTATTATGAGAAGGTAAGACAAAAGATAGTTACCGAGCATTCTTTTCGTTTCTGAATAAATATAAGGTATTTTACTAGATTTATTATTTTTTACTATGTCTAAAAGTTTATTTTCAGAAGAAGTCATATCCTTTGTAAAAAAGTATGTTGTAAGCAGTGTAAATAGTATAACCATTAGTATATATGGAATCGCAGCCAAGATACCTATTAATGTAGTTACAATTTTACCAGTTACTTGTACTGTAATATTGGATAATCTGGTAATGGAGCTAGAAAAAGTTTTTTCTATAGTACTAACAATGTATGGATCAAGGTTTATAAAATATTTTCTAACCTTATCTAAGTATCCGTATATATCATTAGAATTTTTTGAAACATACAACTGAGTATTTTTACCCAGTTGTATAGCTTCTTGAGTTATTGTTGTTATTCCTAAAGATAAAAGTAATATTATAATTGTAAAGAAGGTAAAGGTTGTTATAAGCGAAGCAATAGAGGGCTTAACCTTGAATCTTTTACAAATAAATTCAGTAGGCTTTTTTATAATTAAGGCACATATTAAAGCTAGTACAAAAGGAAGAGTATAATTCAATGTGCTAAAGAAACCTAAAAAGACTAATGTGTATACTAAAAAGAACAAAAATAATCTATCAATTTTATCTATAAGGCAGTGCATTAAACGTAATCACATCCTTTTTAGAATAGAGTTAACTGCATATAAAGCATAGTCTATATCCTTTTTATCATTAAATGGACCTATACTAAATCTCAATGTTCCAACAGGGAAAGTTCCAATAGTCTGATGTGCTAAAGGGGAACAGTGGAGACCAGTTCTTGCCATTATTCCGAACTCCCTATCTAGAATAAATCCTAATTCAGCATTATTAATTTTGCTTGAATTAATAGAAATTGTAGGTGTCCTTAAGGATGCATCTCTAAATCCATAAATTTCAACAGAATCTATACTAGAAAGTCCATCAATAAATTGTTGGCAAAGTTCCATTTCTCTCTCTTTTATGGCAGACACACCTTCATTCATTATATATTTAATTCCAGCAAGTAGACCAGAAATTCCAGGAGCATTTAATGTGCCGCTTTCAAATTTATCAGGAAGGAAATCTGGTTGAATAGTGCTTTGAGAAATACTACCAGTGCCTCCTTCGATGAATGGAGAAGCTTCTTTATTTAGGTCATCATCTATTAGGAAACCACCTATCCCCTGTGGACCTAGAAGACTTTTATGACCTGTAAAAGCTAGAGCATTGCAATTAAGTTTTGAAAAATCTACAGGGATAGCACCAGCACTTTGGGCTGAGTCTATTACAAAATATATATTGTGAGCTTTGCATATTTTTCCTATCTCTTCTAGAGGTTGAATTGTACCTATTACATTTGAAGCGTGATTTAATACTACTAATTTTGTATTTGGTTTTATAGCTTTTTTAAATTCATCAACATTTATTAGACCATCCTTTGAACACTGAAGTATGTCAACTTCTATATTCTTTGTTTCCTTAAGTGAAAAAAGAGGTCGTATAACTGAATTATGTTCTACAGATGAAGTAATTATATGCCATCCATCTTTCACTATACTCTTTAATATTATATTTAAAGATTGAGTTATATTAGATGTAAAAATTACATTTTCTAGAGAATTAAAATTAAATAAACTCATTAAAGCTTCTCTGCAATTGAATATAATTCTGTCTCCTTCCAATGCATTAGCATAGCCACCTCTGCCAGGGTTTGCACCTATATTCTTCATGTAGTTGTAAACAGAGGTGTAAACTTCCTCTGGCTTTGGATAAGTAGTAGCAGAGTTATCTAAATAAACCTTCATAATTATTCCTCCTTAGTCAGTAATATATACTTAAGTAAAACCATGATAAATAGTTTACATAATATCAAGGTTTTAATTTTTTATTAAGTATTTAATGCAAGTAGCTTTATTAATATTATTTCTGTTATAATATAATATAATTATTCACATATAACAGTACACTTTTATTAATGTAATATATTGTTATAAATTTATATGCTATTAATTCAGCATATAATGTGTAAATATATATATAATTATAAACTAAACAGTCATAGTTGTACATGAACAAAAGGTAAATTTTAGGAAGGGGGAAGGTTCGGATACCCGAGCCTAGTTAAGATTATGGAGAATTACTACATTTTAACATTCCAAAACACTCTTGGTGCTATTAATGGAGAAAGCATTTTAAAAGAAAGAAACATAAAAATTGAGATTATGCCTACGCCAACGTCAATTACAAAGAGTTGTGGTATAAGTATAAAAGTTGGCACTGATTATATAGATCAGATTAAGGAATTAATCAAAGGAAGTAAGATAAATATAAAAAATATTTACCTTAAGGATAGTGGTGAATACAAGGTAATAGAACTATAGCAATTAAACTAAAGAAAATAAATATACATTAAAGATATTATATAAATTGCAATGATGCCTTATAGGTTTCATATTGTAGTAATCATATAACATTTTTCATGTTTAAATAAGATATTATGGAGGAATAGCATGATCAGCCTAGCTTCTTTGTTTAATTTTAATGTGGACAGTGACAGTATACAGGTTGGTAGTTATATCATAGAAAGACGAGATGTATACAATTCCTTATCCACTATAATTAAAATATTAATTATTTTAATTATTATGTATTCAGCTATTAAAATTGGAAATAAGCTCATAGAGAGATATGTTTCAAAACAGCAAAATTTTAGATTTTCTTTAGATGAGAAAAAGGCTAAAACCATTGGTGCTATTTTAAAAAGTGTACTAAGATATTCTGTTTACTTTATTGGTGTTTTAAGTGTAATTGAAACAGGATTTGGTAGAATTGGGCTAACCTTTGCTGGAATTGGTGGTGTAGCAATTGGTTTCGGTTCACAAAGTCTTGTAAAGGACATAATTAACGGTTTTTTTATATTATTCGAAGATCAATTTGCAGTAGGTGATTATATTCATATAGATGATAAAGGTGGAATAGTTGAGAGTTTAGAACTTAGGGTAACTAAAATAAGAGATTTTAATGGGGATTTACACATAATTCCTAATGGTTTGATAACAAAGGTGACAAATCATTCTAGAGGTAATATAAGAATACAGGTAGATATAGACATATCCTATGATGAGGATGTAGATAAAGCTATAGAGATTATTTCAAAGCTTTGCGATAGATTTAAGAATGAAAATGAAAATGTTGAGGAAGGACCGTCAGTTTTAGGAGTACAAGGTTTTAAAGAAGGCGGGGTTACCATTAGAATTGCTGGTAAGGCAAAACCAATGACTCAATGGGATACAGAAATGAAACTTAGAAAAGAGATTAGAGAGACTTTAAAAAGTGAGAATATAAATATACATTATCCAAAGGTGAAATTCGTAAAGGAGTGATGGGTCGTGTTAAATACCTTTTATCTCGGAGATGTAGTTGAGATGAAAAAGGAACATCCCTGTGGAAGTAAAAATTGGGAAATTATAAGACTTGGTGCAGATATAAAGATAAAGTGCTGTGGCTGCAATAGAATAGTTATGTTACCGAGAAGTAAATTCCAAAAAGACGTAAAAAAAATCGTGAAACAAAATATTCCTCAATAAAAATATTGATTTCTTTTCCAAAAAGTGATAAAATACAGAGATGTAGTCCCTGCTGTGTAAAACACAGCCGTTAGTCCAAGGGGAGGAGGTGAATCTAATGAGAAAATATGAAACTATATTCATATTACACCCATCATTAGACGAGGAGGCTTTTAAAGCTAACGTTGAAAAGTTTAAGGGCGTAATAGAAAATGGTGGAGGAGTAATAGAAAACGTTGATGTTTGGGGTAAGAGAAAGCTTGCTTACGAAATAAACAAAATCAATGAAGGTTATTACACTCTAGTAAATTTCTCTGCTAATCCTGAATTACCAAAAGAGTTAGACAGAGTATTCAGAATATCAGATGCTGTTGTAAGACACATAATAGTTAAGAATGAACAATAGGTGGTGTTTTAATTGAATAAGGTTGTTTTAATTGGAAGATTAACCAAGGATCCTGAGTTAAAATTTACTCCAGGAACTGGAGCAGCTGTTGCCACCTTTACTATTGCCGTTGATAGAAGATTCTCTAAAGACGGACAAAGAGAAGCCGACTTTATTCCTATAGTAGTATGGGGAAAGCAGGCAGAATCTACAGCTAATTATATGAGTAAAGGAAAGCTTATAGGTATTAGTGGTAGAATTCAAACAAGAAGTTATGATGCCAAAGACGGTACTAAAAGATACGTTACTGAAGTTATTGCAGAGGAGGTCCAATTCCTTGAATGGGGAAATGGAAATAGACCTGCAGGATCATCTTTTAACGTAAATAATTCTGATGAATTTGGAAGAACTCAAGGTTTTAACGAAGAAGCATATGGACAGGATATAACTCCGGTAGATGATGGAGATATCCCATTCTAATAAGGTAAGGAGGGAAAAGCATGGCAAATAGAGAAGGCGGAAGAAGAAACTCAGCAAAAATGAGAAGAGCAAAAAGAAAAGTTTGTGCTTTCTGTATGGATAAAGCTGAATTTATAGATTATAAAGATATAAATAAATTAAGAAAATATGTTACTGAAAAAGGAAAGATACTTCCAAGAAGAATTTCTGGTAACTGTGCTAAGCATCAAAGATCACTTACTGATGCAATAAAAAGAGCTAGAAACATAGCTTTACTACCATTCACAACAGAGTAAATTATAAGTACTGTAGATTTAATGTATTCTACAGTACTTTTTTTCTATGCTATTATATATTTAATTTTCATAGTTTGTGTAGTGATAGTTTAACAGCTATTTAAATTTATAAATATGACAATAAAGAATTAAAATTATGTTTGAAAAGAATAGATTAATGTCAATAATCAGAAATGAAAGGTTTTTTATGTTATGTTAAAGATCTCTTAGTGTATACACATTTACCAAAGTTACTAAATTATTTTATAATATACTTTAGTATTACATAGGAATTTATGTATAATAGGATTATACATAAATTGATGTATGGTTGTATAATCATATATTTTACAAAAATGTAATAATAAAATATAATTAGAAATTAAAAGGGGTTGTTTCGAATGAGGAGAGATGATTTTAACATAATGTATAATGTGAAAATGATAGAAGAGTTAAAAGCAGAACTTATCTGTTTAATTGGAGATTTTTTCAAACTACTAACAAGAGGAAGTAATGTAGCACAAGAATCTATACTAGATTGTATTTCCGGGGCAATAATGATTTTATATTTATTAGGTGATAGGCTTGGATACTCAAATGCAGCAGTAGATGAAAATATGAAGAAGAAATTAAGACTTGGAATATTAGAGGAAGATAAGATAGAAAGGGATGGAAAGGACTTAAGTAAACTATATAATCATCTCAAAGAAAGAGAATAACGGAGGTAGCAATGCAGAATAGAATTTATAATACTAGAGCAGTTATAGAAGCAGGATTAATATCAGCTCTTGTAGTAGTTATTATGTTATTAAATGTTTATGTACCTATTTTCTCAACACTAGGTACATTTATATTGCCAGTTCCTATAACAGTACTTTATATAAGACATAATCATAAGGTAACAATTGGAGCTGTTGTAGTAAGTGCAATACTTATAGGTATGCTCTATAACCCTTTATCAGCTTTAACATCTTCTATTTTATTTGGGGCAACGGGAGTAACCTTAGGGTATTGTATAAAGTCAAATAAAAAAGTTAGTACTACTATAGTATTATTAGCAGCTGTGTTAGCCATGGCTATAACTATAAACTTCACTATATATGCTAACTTTATAGACAAAACAGGCGTTATTGGTTTTATAAATAGAAACATCAAACTAATGCAGGAATCTTTTAGCATGAGTAAAGAGATATATAGCAAAATGGGAGTATCTAGTGAACAATTTGCACCGATAGAAAAGTCTTTTGAACTTATTACAACTGATTTTATTTTGAAGCTTATACCGGCTTTTCTAGTTATAGGATCATTTACTTTGGCGTATATTAATTACTTTATAACAAAATCAATATTAAAGAGATTAAAATATAACGTAAGAGAAGGAAATTCCTTTAGTACAATATATATTAATACAAGAATTGGGACTATAGTAGTTCTATTTTTAATAGTAGGATTACTACTTGGTAAGAGAAATATTGCTGCAGGTGAGTATATTACAAACTCATCACAAGTTATATTTCAACTAATGCTCTTATTAGATGGTGCATCTTTAGCTATATATTATTTTAGAAATAGGTTTAATATGTCAAAGGCAGTAATACTTTTAATATTAATTTTTACTGTTTCATCTCAGATTTCGATGATTTATGTATATGCTGGATTGGCTGATATGTTGTTTGACTTCAGAAAGCTTGACCCATATAGAAGAAAGCCTATAGAAGAGTAATTGGAGGCTTATTGAATGGATGATAAATACAATTATTTCATAACAAGTAATAAGATGTATATGATAATTATAGCTATTTTTATTGTTGTACTAATAATTTATGGTCATACAACTATAGGTATGGTATCTATAAGTTTATATGCATTACTTGTGGCTTATAATATAAGAAATACTAAGGTCAGAAAAAACGAATGGAAAAAATTTATAGAGGATTTTTCATCTAAGCTTGATAATGCTACAAGAACTACTCTTTTAAAATTACCATTTCCATTGATAATAGTAGGTGCCGAGGGTGATATACTTTGGTATAATCAAAACCTCTCATCAGTACTAAAAGGAGAAGATATATTAAATAAAAATATACGAGGCATGATAAAAGAATTTAACTTGAAGCAAGCATTAGAAGGTAAGGAAAACTTATTTAGATATGCTAGGGTTAAGGGAAGATATTATCATATATACACAAATGTGGTAGATACATATGAAGATCCTAAGGACAAAATAGTTCTTTTATATTTTTATGATGTTACAGATATGTTTCAGATAGTTGAGGCAATAGATGCAAATAAAGAAACAGTAATGCTTATAGAAGTTGATAACTTTGACGATGTTGTAAAGACTTTGGAAGAAGATAAAAGACCTTTAATAATTGCAGAAATAGAAAGAACTATAAGTATGTATGCCCAAAGTGTAAATGCCATGATTAGGAAATATGATGAAAATAAGTATATACTATCAATTCAAAATAAGTATATTGAAAAAGAGATGGAAAGAAAGTTTGATATACTAGATAATATAAGAGAAATAAATATGGGAAATACTTTGGCAGTGACTTTAAGTATAGGGGTAGGGAGAGGTGGAGAAACACCTTTAATAAATGAGAACTATGCTGTTTCAGCTAAGGAATTAGCACTTGGTAGAGGCGGAGACCAGGCAATTGTTAAGAATGGAGAAAAGCTTCTGTTTTATGGTGGAAAAACTAAGGAAGTGGAAAAAAGAACTAAAGTTAGAGCTAGAGTTATAGCCCATGCGTTAGTGGATTTAATAAATGAAAGTAACAGAGTTTTTATAATGGGGCACATAAATCCTGACATAGATTGCCTAGGAGCAGCTGTTGGACTTTATAGGGCAGTAAAATTGTTAGGGAAGGAAGGCTTTATAATATTTGATCCAACAAATAATAGTGTAAGGCCTATACTAGAAAAGATTAAAAATGAAGATGATTATGAGGGAGTATTTATAAATAGTAAAGAATGTATTGAGAATTCAGATGAAAATAGTATACTTATATTAGTAGACGTGCATAGTAGAGGATATGTCCAAAACATTAATGTAGTAGATAAATTTAAGAAAATAGTTATTGTAGATCATCATAGAAAGTCGGCAGATTTTATAGAAGGAGCTTTGTTAAGTTATATAGAACCATATGCATCTTCAACATCTGAATTAGTTACTGAAATGCTTCAGTACATGGTGGAAAAACCAAAGGTTAAGATTATAGAGGCAGAAGCACTTCTTGCAGGAATATTTGTTGATACTAAAAATTTCTGTTTTAAAACAGGAGTGAGAACTTTCGAAGCTGCTTCTTTCCTAAGAAGACTTGGAGCAGATACCATAGATGTGAAAAGGTTTTTTGCAGATGATTTAGAGAATTATTTGAAAAGATCTGAGATTATTAGGTCAGTAAAGGTATTTAATAACATTGCTATAGCAATATGTCCAGAGGAAATAGAAGATACTGTATTAGCTGCACAAGCGGCGGATGAGCTGCTAAATATTACAGGTATTCAAGCGTCTTTTGTTTTTGTTAAAATAAAAGAAGAAGTTTTTATTAGTGGAAGATCGCTTGGTGATGTAAATGTACAGCTTATACTTGAATCCTTAGGTGGAGGAGGGCATATGACTATGGCAGGGGCAAAACTCAAATATGTTACAGTAGATGAAGCTTTATTAAAGCTAAAGGATGCCATAGGCAAATATATCAGGGAAGGTGAAGAGTAAATGAAGGTTATATTATTAAAAGACGTAAAATCACTAGGAAAAAAAGGAGATATAGTAAATAGTTCAGATGGATATGCAAGAAATTATCTATTTCCAAGAGGACTTGCACAGGAAGCTACAGATTCAAATCTTCATATCTTAAATAATAAAAAGGAAGCAGAGAGAAGACAAAAGCTTGCTGAAATAGAAGCAGCTCAAAAACTTGCTGAAAGCTTAAAAGGAAAAGAAATAAAGCTTACTGTAAAGTCAGGTGAGAATGGAAGACTATTTGGTTCGATAACTGCTAAGGACATAGCAGACGAATTAAATAAGAAGCTTAATTTGAAGATTGATAAGAAAAAGATTGTAGTAGATACAATAAGACAACTGGGTAGTTATGATGTAGAGGTTAAATTATATCCTGAAATCTCCACAAAGGTTAAAGTGGTGATTGGAGAAAATTAAGGGGGAAACTGTGTGAAGTCACAATTTGTAGATGAGCTAGAACAAGAAATAATGAATACAATACCTATAGATACTCAAGTAAATGTTTTATATGAAATTCTGAATAAAGTAATAGATGAAGGAACTGTAAGAGCAAGGACAGTAAAGTTTAAATTGCAAGGCTATATAAAAAGTAAAGATATATTTAAAAGAATATATGCCTTAAATAAGATTATAAGTGATGGTAAGGGCCTAAAGTCAATCCCAGATGAGTCAAACGTATATGAAGCTTTAGAAGATACTAATATTTGGATTTCAGAACTTTTAGCTAAAAAATATGTTAAGAATAAAATAGAGACAGAAGTTGAAAAGAACATAATGGAAAAGCAAGATAGGTATATGGATGAAGTTAGGTTAAGTATTTTAAAGAAACAAAAGGGACCAGAAAATGCGAAAACCTTAAAGAAATATGCTGAATTAGAGGTTTTAGATTCTAAAAAGCTAAACAAAAGCATCCAAGGTCTTTTAAGACCAGAGTCTTTTTCTGAAATTGTTGGACAGGAAAGAGCAATAAAATCAATTTTATCAAAAATAGCTTCACCATATCCACAACATATAATATTATATGGACCTCCAGGAGTAGGAAAAACAACGGCAGCAAGACTTGCATTAGAAGAAATTAAGAAATTAAAACATACTCCCTTTAAGAAAGATGCTAAGTTTATAGAGGTTGATGGAACTACATTAAGATGGGATCCAAGAGAGATAACAAATCCATTATTAGGATCAGTACACGACCCAATATACCAAGGAACTAAAAGAGATTTAGCTGAAACAGGAGTTCCAGAACCAAAACTTGGACTTGTTACGGAAGCTCATGGAGGGGTTCTTTTTATTGATGAAATTGGTGAATTAGATGAAATGTTGCAAAATAAGTTATTAAAGGTGTTAGAAGATAAAAGAGTTGAGTTTTCATCTTCATATTACGATCCAGATGATGACAATACTCCAAAGTATATTAAGTATCTTTTTGAAAATGGAGCACCGGCAGATTTTATACTTATTGGTGCTACGACAAGAGAACCAAGTGAAATTAATCCAGCTTTAAGGTCAAGATGTACAGAAGTTTATTTTGAGCCCCTAACTTCAAAGGATATACAACAAATAGTAGAAAATGCAGCTGAAAAGCTTAATATAGAATTAGATAATGGAGTCTCAGAACTTATAAGTAGATATACTATAGAAGGAAGAAAAGCAGTTAATATTTTGTCAGATGTTTATGGTTATGTACTTTATAATAGAGATGGTTCAGTATTAGAAGATAAGATAAAAGTAACAATTGAAGATTTGAAACAAGTTATATCTATAGGTAGACTTGTTCCTTTTGAGGTAGTTAACACAGAGGCAAGATATGATGTTGGACATATATATGGATTAGGGGTAAGCGGATATATAGGTTCTACTTTAGAAATTGAGGCTGCAGTTTTTGAAGCAAAGGAAAAGGGAAGAGGCATAGTAAGATTTAACGATACTGCCGGAAGTATGGCAAAGGATTCAGTATTTAATGCTGCTTCTGTCATAAGAAAAATAACTAATAAAGATATAAGTGATTACGATATACATGTAAATATAGTTGGTGGGGGAAGAATTGATGGTCCTTCTGCTGGAGCAGCTATTACAGTATGTATTATAAGTGCTCTTTTAGATAAACCATTAAGACAAGATGTAGCTGTAACTGGTGAAATATCATTAAGAGGTAAAGTAAAGCCAGTTGGAGGTATATTCGAGAAGGTATATGGAGCAAGACGAAAGGGTATTAATTTAGTAATTATACCTGATGATAATTCAAAGGAAATCCCACAAGGGCTTGATGATATTGATGTTAAAGTAGTTAAGGACATAGAGGAGCTAATGGCATTGGTGTTTTAGAGTCATTACTAAGGAGAGAGAGAACGGATGGATACACCTCTTAGAAGTATGCCGCAGAGTATAGAGGCAGAACAAAGTGTAATAGGGTCAATGCTTGTAGACAAAACTTCCATAGCAGAAGCTATGGAAGTTTTACAAACTGAAGACTTTTATAAAGATGCACATAAAGTTATTTTTAGTGCAATATTAGATTTATATCAGAAAGACACAGCTGTAGATATAATAACCCTTACGGAAAATCTCAAATCTAAGGGTCAGTTGGAGTCGGCTGGGGGATTAACATATATAAGTGAACTAAGTGGATCAGTAGTTTCTACGGCAAATATTCATTCATATATAAATATAGTAAAAGATAAGGCCGTACTTAGAAAACTTATAAGGTCATCTACTAAAATAATAGAGGAAAGTTATAGTAGTCAAGATGATGTCTTAGGCGTTGTTGATTTAGCTGAGAAGGAAATATTTAATATTTCCAACAATAGAAGTACATCAGATTTTGAACCTATGAATGCTGTTCTTGAAAGAGGCTTTTTAGAAATAGAAAGATTATTTAACAATAAAGGACAAACGACAGGAGTTCCTTCTGGGTTCAGAGAACTTGATGCAAAAACTTCTGGTTTTCAAAAAGGAGATATGGTGCTAATTGCAGCAAGACCTTCAATGGGAAAAACAACTTTTGCTTTAAATATTGCAGAATATGCTGCTTTAAGAGAGGGAAAAAGCGTAGCAATTTTTTCCCTAGAAATGTCTAAGGAGCAGCTTGCATATAAATTATTATGCTCACAGGCCCATGTAGATATGCTAAAGCTTAGAACAGGTAACCTTGATGATAAAGACTGGGAGAATATAGCCAAAGCATCAGGGCCACTAGCTGCTGCTAAGATATTTATAGATGACACAGCAGGTATAACTGTAATGGAAATGAGATCTAAGTGTAGAAGATTAAAAATGGAGCATGGAATAGATTTAATACTTATTGACTATCTTCAGCTTATGTCAGGTGGTAAAGGCTCTGAAAGTAGACAACAAGAGGTATCAGAGATATCAAGATCTATTAAAGCTATAGCTAAGGAAATGCAGTGCCCTGTTGTTGCTTTATCTCAGTTATCTCGTGCTCCTGAGCAAAGAACTGATCATAGGCCAATGCTGTCAGACCTCAGAGAATCTGGGTCTATAGAGCAGGACGCAGACTTAGTTATGTTTTTGTATAGAGATGAATATTATAATAAGGAAACAGAAGAAAAGAATGTAGGAGAATGTATAATTGCAAAGCAAAGAAACGGTCCTACTGGTACAGTAAAACTAGCTTGGCTTGGCCAATTTAGTAAGTTTGGTAATCTTGATGTTATACACCAAGAATAATATAAATAAAAAACTTATATAATATTAGTATGAGTTTCTATAGTATGCTCCTATAGCTCAGTTGGTAGAGTAGCTGATTCGTAACCAGCGGGCCACAGGTTCAAGTCCTGCTAGGAGCATTACAAAAAATACCAAGGTTCTTATAACCTTGGTATTTTTATTTATAGTGATATAGAAATTTGTATGATTTTGTAATACACATAATGGAAAATTGATTATTATTTCTCATATATACAAAAATGTGTTGAATTTTTTTTCTCATATATTATAATTAAAAACAATAGGGTTAAAATATTTAATAATTTATTATTTATTTAAGATTCAGATAAATATTCTATCAGTAGTTAGGGGGAATAGGTTTGTTAAGCGAATCTAATGAAAATAATGGGGAATTGAATTTAAGTAATTATAATTTTAATTATGAGGATATATTTGAACTTTTACCATACCCTATTGCAATGTTAGATAGGGTAAATAATATTTGTAAGTTAAATGGTAGGGCAAAGGATACATTTGATATTTTAAGTTTAGAGGAAAATCTAGAAGATATTATGGTTAAGTTTTCTAGGCAGGAAAATAAAGAAAATTTAAGTTCAGAAAATGTTTTTGAGAAGAATATAACAACAAAAATAGGTATAAGACATTTTGAAATTAGGATTACCCCAATACTTGACACAAACAACTTACTACAGGGGAATATAATTATGCTGAATGATCTTACTGAAAGAAAGCTGTTAGAAGATAGACTGAGGAAAGAAAAGAATGATGCAGAAAGTAATAATTTGAATAGAAGTAAGTTTCTTATTAATGTTAGCCATGAAATAAGAACAGCTATTAGTGGAATAATCGGAATGACTGATTTAACACTAATGACAGCTTTAAATTCAGAACAGAAAGAAAATCTTAATTTAGTAAAGATGAGTAGTTCTAGATTACTCAACATTGTAAACAGCATAATGGAATTTTCGAAAATACAACTAGAAAAAGTAAAAATAGAGAATATTGAGTTTAATTTTAAAGACCTAATTACTGAGATTGTGAAAGTTAAAAGCCAAAAAGCCTTGGAGCATAAATTAGATTTTAAGTTTAGCCTAGATGATACTATTCCAGAAACGCTTACTGGCGATCCTGGTAAGATAAAACAAGTATTGGACAATCTTATCGACAATGCTATAGAATTTACAAAAGAGGGTATGGTATCCTTAGCTATTGAAAAGGAAGATTCTATTGGTGACAAAGTAAACTTGAAGATATCTGTAAAAGATACTGGAATAGGCATAGATAAAAAAGATATACCTAAAATATTTAAGAATATTGGTCAAATACACCAAAAGAATTATATTAAGAAAAATAAAGGAACAGGATTAGGGCTTTCTATTTGCAAAGGTCTTGTAGAATTGATGGGCGGAAAAATAGAGGTAAAAAGTAAGAAGGATGTAGGAACAACATTTACATTCAGCATAGCTTTAGTTAAGGGGAAGAGATTTAATTCAATAAATATTGTAGATAGAAATAGTGGAACTGGAAAGAAGAAAAGAAAATTAAGTATTTTAGTAGTTGAAGATGACAAGGCAAGCCAAATGGTTATGTATAATCTATTAAAAAAATACGGACATACATGTGATGTAGCAAACAATGGTCAAGAAGCCGTAGAAATGGCACAAAATAAGAAATATGATTTAGTGCTAATGGACATACAAATGCCAATAATGGATGGAATACAAGCCACAAAATTAATAAGAAAATCTGAAGAAAATAAGGATAAACATATTCCAATTATAGCGTTAACAGCTTATGCGCTAAAAGGAGATAGGGAAAAGCTTATTGATGCTGGAATGGATGATTATATATCTAAACCTTTTAATGTAGAGGAATTACTTAAGACTGTATACAATATGGTAAAAGATGATGGTAATAATAACATTTTAATTAGCAATACCAAAATTAATAATATAGATGGAAGCCCTTTATTATTATATCTTTTATAATAGTATGCTGCTTATAATATTAAAAAACAGCTAATAAGGAGAGATTGTACTATGATTGGAATTATTGATAGATTTGAAGGATACTTTGCTATTATAGAATTAGAAGATAAGAGTACAATTAGTATAGAAAGAAATAAGATCCCGGAAGAAGCAAAGGAAGGTTATGTATTAAATATTGATAAAACAATAACTATAAATCTAGAAGAAACAAAAAAAAGAACTAAATATATAAGTAATTTGACTGATGATATGTGGAAATAAATTATACCAGCTGGACTATGGAATCCAGCTGGATTTTATTTTAATTATAAGAAATTAGAAGCTTTAATATTTATATTATGGTCAAAAAACTAAACAAAGCATAGGAATTGCGAACTTTAAAATTGATTACTCATTAAATATTCGTATTTTTATTGACTATAATAGTTACTTTTGATACCATTAGAGAGTAAAGAATTCATTAAGAAATTTAAAATTTAATTTTATAGTAATAATTTAGCTGCTCGAATAGTATAATAAAATGTTCGCCTTTTATAACATTTGCATAGGAGGGTATTTATGAAATACGATATAATTATTGTTGGTGCAGGGGCTAGTGGAATTTTCACTGCCTATGAATTGGTAAAGGTAAATCCTAATATGAAAATATTAATGATTGAGAAAGGTCATAGTTTAGAAAAAAGAGTATGTCCTATAGATGGAAAAAAGATAAAGGCTTGCATACACTGTTCTGTATGTAACATCATGAATGGATACGGAGGGGCTGGAAGTTTATCTGATGGTAAATATAATATAACAAATAACTTTGGTGGAGAACTTTACAAGTATGTAGGAAAAGATGAAGCCATAAATCTAATGAATTATGTTGATGAAGTTCTATGTGAGATGGGTGGAGCAGAGGCTAAGCTTTATTCTACTGCTAATTCAGAACTAAAAAGTAAGGCTTTACAACATGATTTACATCTTTTGGATGCTAAGGTAAGGCATTTAGGCACAGACAGAAATTTAGTTATATTATCTAACATATATAAGTTTCTAAAAGACAAGGTGGAAATGTTATTTGACACAGAAGTTTTAGATATTGATAAGTCAGAAGAACAATTTTCAGTTATTACAAACAGAGAGACTTTTACTTCTGATAAATTAGTGTTAGCAACTGGTCGTTCAGGTTCTAAGTGGATTTCAAAAGTCTGTGATAAAATGGGAATAAGAACAGAAAGCAATAGAGTTGATATAGGAGTCCGTGTAGAATTACCAGCAGAAATTTTTGAGCATATAACTAAAGAGGTTTATGAGAGCAAAATTGTATATAAAACAAAAAAATATAATGATATGGTAAGAACATTCTGTATGAATCCTCATGGAGAGGTAGTAAATGAAAATACTAATGGTATAATAACTGTAAATGGACATAGTTATTCTGATCCAAAACTTCATACAGGAAATACAAACTTTGCACTTCTGGTATCTAATCATTTCACTGAGCCGTTTAGGGATAGCAATGAGTATGGAGAATCTATTGCGAGACTAAGTAATATGCTTGGTGGAGGCGTATTAGTTCAAAGGTTTGGAGACTTAGTAAATGGAAGAAGAACTAATGAACGTAGAATGGCTAAGAGTTTTACAATACCAACATTAAAAGCTACTCCAGGGGATTTAAGTCTTGTAATTCCTAAGAGACAGCTAGATGATATTATAGAAATGATATATGCCCTTAACAACATAGCCCCAGGCACAGCAAATGAAGATACACTATTATATGGAGTAGAAGTGAAGTTTTACAACTCAAAAGTAGAAGTTGATACAAACCTAGAGACAAGTGTTAAAGGATTATATGCATTAGGGGATGGGTCAGGAGTTACACATTCGCTATCACAAGCATCTGCAAGCGGAGTTTACTTAGCGAGAGTTCTTGCAAAAATCTAGAAAATACTATTAACATTAACTGATATAGGTTAAACTATATTTATATACTTACAATTAATAGTCTAATTGAAGTTTTAATCTATGTTACTGTAACAGACAGATAATAAAGAGGAGGAAATTTTTATGTCAGCATTTATTGTATTAGGAGCACAATGGGGCGATGAAGGAAAAGGAAAAATGACAGATTATCTTGCAGAAGACGCCGATGTAGTTGTTAGATTTCAAGGAGGTAACAATGCAGGGCATACTGTTGAAGTTGGAGATAAACAGTATAAGCTTCATCTAATTCCTTCAGGAATATTATATAGAGATAAGTTAAACGTAATAGGTAATGGGGTTGTTGTTGACCCTAAAGCTCTATTTGATGAAATAGATTATTTAAAAAATGCAGGAGTTGATGTTACTCCAGAAAATTTAATAATAAGTGATAGAGCACACCTTATAATGCCTTATCATAAGATTCTTGATGGAATCAAAGAAAAGGCAAGAGGAAAAAATGATATAGGTACAACAGGTAAAGGAATAGGTCCTTGTTATACAGATAAGATGGAGAGAAGTGGCATAAGAGTTTGTGACCTTATGCATAAGGATGTTTTTGAAGAGAAGCTAAGAGAAAATATTGAAGTTAAAAGCTCTATAATTACTAAAGTTTTTAACGGAGAGTCTTTAAGCTTTGAAGAGATGTATAATGAATACTTAGGTTATGCTGAAAGAATGAAACCTTTTGTAAGAGATATTTCTGTTGAAGTATATGATAAAATTAAATCAGGAAAAAACGTATTGTTTGAAGGTGCTCAAGGAACACTTTTAGATATAGACTACGGAACATATCCTTACGTAACATCATCAAATACTATTGCCGGTGGAGTTTCTAATGGAGTAGGTATAGGACCTACTATGATAACTAGTGCTGTAGGTATAGCTAAGGCTTATACAACTAGAGTAGGAAAAGGACCGTTTCCTACAGAATTATTAGAGGAAACTGGTGAATGGTTAAGAGAAAAAGGACACGAATATGGAGTAACTACAGGAAGAGCAAGAAGATGTGGTTGGCTTGATCTTGTAATACTAAAGAGTGCTGCTAGAATTTCAGGGCTTACAAGCTTCGCTGTAACTAAAATTGATACTTTAGCAGGAATGGAAAAAATAAAGGTATGTACTGGATACAGATTTGATGGAAAAATTATAGACTATGTTCCTGCAAGTCTTGAAGACTTAGCAAAATGTGAGCCTATTTATGAGGAATTTGATGGTTGGGATGAAAGTATAGCTGATGCTAGAAGTTATGAAGAGCTTCCTGAAAACGCAAAAAAATACTTGAATAAAATTGAGAATTTCACTGATACTAAGGTATCAATAGTCTCAGTAGGACCAAGAAGAGATCAAACTATAAAAGTTAAGGATATATAGACAATAAACCATAAGTGTAAAACTTACATTACACTTATGGTTTATTTTTGTTGACTTACATTAATTGGGTGGTTTGGAATATTAATTTTATAGTGTTATAATATAATTTATAAAAGTAAATGATAAGGAGTGGATTAGTTTGACAGAGATGGTTACAGAAAAGGAATATGATATTCAATACTATGAAATAGATTATAAGAGAAGACTGCTGATAACAAGCCTAATGAATTATTTAGGCGATATAGCCACAAGGCAATCCGAGGAATTAGGGGTTGGAATAGACTACCTAAGAGATCAGGGAATAGCTTGGGTGCTCTATAAGTGGAGTATCGATATAGATAGGTATCCTGTATATGGTGAAAAGATTAAAGTAAGAACTAAACCATACTCCTTTAAAAAGTTTTATGCCTATAGGATATTTGAAATCTTAGATTTGAATGGAAATATAATAGCTAGGGCAAATTCAGTATGGTTTTTGATAGATATAGAAAAGAGGAAAGCTATAAGGGTAACAGAAGACATGTATAAGGCCTATGGAATTAGTAAAGAGAAAAGTGATATATTAGATATAAAAAAATTAAAATGTCCAGAAAAAATACACAGTGAAAAAAGCTTTAATGTAAGATATAGTGATATAGACACTAATAGGCATGTAAATAACGTAAAGTATGTAGATTGGGCTATAGAGACTGTACCACTAGATGTGGTTACTAATTATTCTATAAAGGGTATAAATATAACATACCAAAAGGAAACTACATATGGAGCTGTAGTGAAGGTATTTACAGAAATAAGAGAGGAAGAGAATAGGTATATTTGTTTACATAAGATAGTAGATGAGAATGATATAGAGCTAACTGTATTAGAAACAAATTGGGAAAGAGAAAATTAGTGCTGCTCAGATTAACTCTCAGCAGCACTTTTTCCAGCTATAAAACCAGAGCTCCACGCCCATTGAAGATTGAATCCACCACAATCTCCATCTACGTCTAATATTTCTCCTGCTAAGTATAAGTTCTTAACTATGGTAGACTCTAAAGTAATTGAGTCAACTTCATTTGTATTTATCCCTCCAGCAGTTACCTGTGAATTTTTAAAGGAATTAGTATCATATACAACAAAGTTCCAATTTTTAAGAAGTTTAAATATATTTTGTTTTTCCTTCCATGTCAATTCGTAACATGGCTTATGAATATTTTCAACAGATGCTTCCTTTAAGAGAATAGGTATAACTTTTTTATTTATTATGCCTATAAATGAATCAGCAATACTTCTATAGCTAAATACTCCCCAGTGATTTTCTAAAAACTCTACTAATTCTTTATTATCCAAGTCCGGCATCATATCAATAGAAAGAGATATAGTTTTATGATTATACAGTAAATAAGAAGCTTGGCGGCTTAATTGAAGTATAGGAGGACCAGATATTCCATAGTCAGTAAATAATATTTCTCCAAATTCTTTTCGTTTTGATACTCCATCAACAATTATTTCTGCAAAACCATTGAATTTTACTCCTGATAAAGCTTTAAGATGATTATATTTTAATTTAAGTTGAACAAGAGCAGGAATAGGATGTATTATGCTATGTCCTAAGTTTTCCGCTAAACTAAAACCAGAGCCATCAGATCCAGTATTTGGCAATGATTTACCACCACAACACAATATTAATTTTTTGCATTCATAAGAATCCTCAGAATTGGTAGTTAATCTAAAGCCATTAGGAGTTTTTCTTATGTCCTTTACTTTTGAATTTATATAAATAGGAATAGCTCGATCTTCTATGGCCAGTCTAAATATATCGAGAACTGAGGAAGCTTGAAGGGAAAGAGGATACATTTTATCTCCATCTATTGTAGTCAAAGGAAGACCTAGGGAGTAAAAAAATTCTATAGTATCCTCCAGCGTAAATTTATTTAAAACATTTTGAAAAAAGTTACAGTTTTCGCTGTGATATCTAGAAGCACAAATATTTTTATTTGTAATATTACATCTTCCATTTCCAGTTGTTAATATCTTATTTCCTATTCTACTAGTACCTTCTAATATAGCAATATCTTTTCCTACATTCTTTGCAGTAATTGCTGCCATAATACCTGAGGCACCACCGCCTACTATTATTATTTCATGAAACAAAGATAACAGCTCCTCGTAATTATTTTTTATTAAATATATGAATAGTTATACCATATAAAGTTTTATCACTCAATAGTTATATGAATAAACAGGCCAAATAAATCTATATAAAATTTAATTAAGTAGCACTTTTTTCATATTCTAAAGGACGGATTAATTTTAAGCCAGTGGGTTAATTTATATTATTATTATATAGTATAAATTCATATAATAAACATTGTTAGGAGTGAGAATTTATGAAAGTTAAAATATCAAAAAATGGAGTAGATACCCCAAAAGGAGAGTTCAAAGTTTTAGGCATAAATTATGACTTCGTTATGGTTGAGGCTAAAGATGGCAGAAGAGTATTTAGAACAAATGAAGTAAAGATAATTCCAGAAGACAACAGTGAGAGTATATTTGCTTACTATAAGGATCTTTTAAAAATAAAATTTGATAATGGAATGACAATGAATTTTTATGCGGAATTTATTAATTTTTTGGAAGATATTGTTGGCAAAAAAATAGAGAATATAGGAGTCCTTGAAGATAAATATGGATTTATTAAAAAAGGAATTTGGGAAAAAAAGTTGTTTGTTACAATAAATAAGGCTAGAGCTTTTAAGATAAATGTTATAGGCCAGAAATACTCAGATGATTTTAGATTCACAATTAAAGAGGTAAGTTTAAGTGATTTTATGGATCAATGCAGTCTGGAAATAAGTAATTTAAAAAGTGATATTAAGGAAAAGAGAATATTAATGAATATGTATAATAAGGCCATGAAAGATATGTTATACAGTGGTTTAAATAATAATAAAACTATCTTCCTCAAGAATTAAGAAAAGAAGTTTTTTATATTTAAGTTAAACTTAGTGTATAATAAAATATATATTATTTAACCAAAACTTAAAGTTTTTATAATAAAATTAAAGGGGAGAGATGTTAATGGAAGCTAGAGCATTACTGAACTATGAAAATTGGGTAGTAGTTGGAGATGTATTAAATAGTACAAAATATGCATATAAGATACTTAGTTCATTAAAGGAATCAAACTTTAATGTATCTGGGGTTAATCCTAGGGACAATAGTGGAAACGTATACAAAGACTTAAAAGAAGTACCTTACAAAATAGATGTTATAGACTTATGCATAAACCCTATAACTGGTTTAAAAATAGTAGAAAGTGCTATAGAATTAGGGATAAATAAGATTCTAATTCAGCCAGGAGCTGAAAGTAATGATATACTTATGCTATGCAGAGAGAAGGGCATATCAGCAATACAGGGATGTGCTCTTATAGAGCTTTCTAATTATAAAAGTAGATAAATGGTACTTACCAAAAGATAAGTGAAAGGTTTAGTCATTACTTACCATACAGGTAGATGGGGGGATACTAATGTTAAAAATATATGCTGTATCAGATTCTATAGGTGAAACTGCAGAACAGGTAGCAAAGGCTACACTGAGCCAATTTTGTGAAAAAATTGAGTTTCAGAGGGTACCTTATATTAAAAGTTTTGAAGACGTTAATGAGTTTATAAATAGTCTTGAAGATACAAAAAACATTATGATAATATCTACTATAGTCTTAGTAGATGTTAGAGAATTTTTAGTTCAAAGATGTATAGAAAGTGGAATTCATATAACAAATGTATTAGGGCCTTGTATAAGCATGGCTTCAAAAATTTTAAATAAGATACCAGATTATAGGCCAGGAGCTGTATGGGGCGTAGACTCAGAGTATTTTAAAAAGATAGAAGCAATGGAGTTTGCTATTAGATATGATGACAGTAAGGATCACTCAGGTATAAAGCATGCTGATGTTATTTTAATAGGGCTTTCAAGAACATCAAAAACACCTATTTGTATGTATCTTGCTAATAAAGGAATTAAGGCGCTTAACATACCGATTATGCCTGAGATTCCCATACCCGAGGCTTTATATGAAATAGACAGAAAAAAAGTAGTTGGTTTAACAATAGATCCTATGCAGCTTATAGAAATAAGAAGACATAGACTGGATAAGTTTTCATCAGTATCAAAGGAAATACAATATGCTAATGCAGAAAGAGTACTACAGGAGTTAGAATTTGCTGATAGGCTTATGAAAAAATTAAGTTGTAAAACTATAGATGTAACAAAAAGGGCAATAGAAGATACTGCGCTGATAATAATGGAGCATATAGGTTATATGGGAACTAAGTCATATTAAGATGTTTTTACACTATAAAATTTAAGGTGCTTAAAGCCTTGTATTTCAAGGCTTTAAACAATAATAGTAAAAAAAATATCAAAAATAATAAAAAAATATATAAAAATGTGTTGACACTTTGCTGAATATCTTGTATTATGTTTTATGTCAGGTCAGTTAATGCAAGACAGAGAAACAACAAATTGACTAAGGCCCCTTGGTCAAGCGGTCAAGACACCACCCTTTCACGGTGGTAACAGGGGTTCGATTCCCCTAGGGGTCACCATAAAAAATGTGGGCGCATAGCTCAGCTGGGAGAGCACCTGCCTTACAAGCAGGGGGTCACAGGTTCGATCCCTGTTGTGCCCACCACAAAAAAACAAATTATGGCCCAGTGGCTCAGTTGGTTAGAGTGCCGGCCTGTCACGCCGGAGGTCGAGGGTTCGAGTCCCTTCTGGGTCGCCATAAAAATTTGCTGGCATAGCTCAGCAGGTAGAGCAACTGACTTGTAATCAGTAGGTCGCGAGTTCGATTCTTGCTGCCAGCACCATGTATATTAAGCATGGCCCCTTGGTCAAGCGGTCAAGACACCACCCTTTCACGGTGGTAACAGGGGTTCGATTCCCCTAGGGGTCACCATAAAAAAATGTGGGCGCATAGCTCAGCTGGGAGAGCACCTGCCTTACAAGCAGGGGGTCACAGGTTCGATCCCTGTTGTGCCCACCACAAAAAAACAAATTATGGCCCAGTGGCTCAGTTGGTTAGAGTGCCGGCCTGTCACGCCGGAGGTCGAGGGTTCGAGTCCCTTCTGGGTCGCCATAAAAATTTGCTGGCATAGCTCAGCAGGTAGAGCAACTGACTTGTAATCAGTAGGTCGCGAGTTCGATTCTTGCTGCCAGCACCAAAACTGCACAATATTAATTGTGCAGTTTTTGCTTTATAAAAATATATATTTACTATATAGTTAAGCTAAAATAGTAAAAGCACTATCAACATTAGATGAGATAGTGCTTTTACTACTTTAGCTTAAAACAGATTTTACTATATACAGTTCCTAGATTAACTTTTAATATTTCTTGTTTTTTATATTTTGATAAATTCTTATATCTTCTCCTAAAAATTTACACAAAGTAAATTCGCCCAATAGTCTTGATGAAATTCTTTCAGAATATAATTTTAAGATTTCTTCCAAATTACAATTTGTAGAAACAAGCATTTTATTTCCTTTTAGTAATCTTCGATTTAATAGATTAAATAATTCTGTTTTGGAAAAATCAGTAATTTGCTCAGAACCTAAATCATCAATAATCAATAAGTCGCAGTTTATAAGTAGATCTTCTAGCCCTGTATCATTATCAAATCTTACACGTCTTAAGTCTTGAATTAAAGAATCTGCGGTCCTATAAACAACTAAGAATCCCCTATCTAAAATTTCCTTAGCAATGCAGTTTGATAAGAAGGATTTACCTGTTCCTGGGTTTCCGTAGAATAGAAGGTTTTCATTAGAAGAAGAAAAGTTCTCTATAAACCTCCAGGACACATTATAAACTATTTCTTCAATATTTTTTCTAGGACTTATGTGTTCATTCTCATTTCTTCTAGAGGAATAAAGTTCAAAGTTAAAGTTGTCAAAGTTACTTTTCCTTAGTATAGTTTTTAATTCAGAGTTATCATAATACAACTCTACAAGCTTTTGTTTATAACAGGTACATTTTTTAGTTTCAATAAAGCCTGTATCCTTACATTTAGTACATCTATAATTCATTTCTAAATAATCTATTGGATAATGGTTACTTACTAGAAGTTCAGACTTTTTTACTCTAAGGTCTACAATTTTTTCCTTTATGCCTTTCAGGTACTCATCCTTATTTTTTAAGTTACTATTTAGTATGCTGATAGACAGATGGACAGAGAGTTTGCCTATTTCTCTTTCTAATTCTAAAACCTGCGGAAGTTTTTTGTTTATTTCCTCCCGTCTGGATTTTAATGAGTTTTCTTCTGCAGTTCTTATAGATTCATATATCTTCATAATATTAGAGTGGTAGCCTTTAATCATTTTTATCCCATCCTAACAATTTTTTCTCTAAATCGTCGAAGTCATAGTCTCTATGCTTAAAGTTATTAAATGTGCTATTTGCAGCTTTATTGTAATTATTGTTTTTAAATGAGCTGCTATTGTTATTAGTGCGATTAGCCTTTTTTACATCCTTTTTATCAACATCTTCAACTGTTGTGATCTTATCTTTATACCAACTTCCCAAAATTCCGTCAATATACTTAAAGTCCGCTTTATTTATTCTTTGAAAGCATATATCACAGGCTTTAAATATCAATTCTAAAGGGAAACCATAGGAGTTAATCCATTTATCTAACATTTCTTCTTGAGGTTTCATTATTTCAGCGTCTTTTATACCTAGATAATTTAGTATTTTTCTGATTTTAACCCATTTATCCTCATGTTTTTTTATAAAACTTTGAGCATCATCTACTGTTTTGATTTTAGAATCAAACCAGGCAATAGCTATTTTTTCAATGTACCTACAATCAGTTTTTCCTTTTGAAGCACAGTATTGAATTAAAAGAAGTATAATCTCAGGCGAGAAATCAAAGTCTTTTAGCCATCCTATGTACATAGTCATTTCTTTTGAGGAAAGGGGTCTACCAAGAAGTTTTTCTATATCTTGAAGCATATCTTTAGTTGAATTTTTATTTAGTTCTTCTAGTAAATTTATATTTTCACCCTTATCTTCGGGGACATCAGTTAAGTCTAAGAATTCTATATTGTAATTCCCCATATTATCAATGGCGACCATTCTAATGATGTTTTGCTCATTCCAATAATTCCATGCATTTACTACGTCAGTTTCTAGAAGATGAAGCACTCCTGCCATAATCTGAGAACTTACCCCTAACTCACCAGAAACACAATATTTTAGCCCCAGAAGGTACACTTTAACGAACTCTCCTCGGGCTTTTGGCATAAATTTATCTATAAAAATATTACTTACTGGAGTATAATTTGAACTCCTACTTTTAAAAACAAAAGTACTCATATTTTTAAAACCTACCTTCAATTAAGTTTAGCTATTTAAAATAGTTACTATTAAGTAATTATATCAAAATAAAAAAAGTATAACAATGAAAAAACCCCTTTTAATTATGTATATTTTTTACAGTAAGGGAAAAAATAAAAAAGTGACTGTAAAGTGTAACTATATGGAAGGGATTGATTAATTTGTTATGGAAACACAAAGCTAAAATTGCATCAATAATTTTAGCTATTATTATGACTACTGCTGTAACTCTACAATATATATATTATAACAGGCCATACGCCTATGAGGTGTATATAAATAATAAACATTTGGCTTACATAAAAAATAAACAAGATTTTTATGATGTGAAAAATGGAATTGAAAAGGAAATAGAAAAAAGATACGGAAAGTTTCATTTTAATGATCAGATAAACTTTAAAAATGTGTTATGGATAAGTGATTATAAATTAAAGGATAAAAATGAACTTAGAAAAGATATTGTAAAGGTTAGTAATACTACTATATCAGCATTTTTAATGAAGTCTGACGGGAAACCAGTAGGCATTCTTGCTAGTGAGGAAGAGATGAAAAAGGTTTTAGACACTATTAAAGATACATATTCACAAGGAAGTAGTGGTGAAAAGTTCAGGTTAAAAAGTAAAGTTACCTATATTAAGCAAAATGTTACTATATCTCAGTTACAAACTGTACAGGAAATTGTTAATAATCTAAAAGAAAGTAAAAATTCATCTATAATAGCATTTTCAAAGGAAAGTGATAAGGATAAATCACAAAATGTAAGACCTTCTAGATCCTCATCATTAACTAATATAATGCAGACTCCATCCAGAGGAGTTATAACTTCGAGCTTTGGTGCAAGATGGGGAAAGATGCATAATGGAATAGATATAGGGTCTCCTATGGGCGATCCTATACATGCAGCAATGGATGGTAAAGTATATTATGCTGGATGGGAAAATGGATATGGCAATATTATAAAAATAGAGCATGAATCCGGGATACAAACATTTTACGGTCACTGCAGTAAAATAAGTGTAAAAGAAGGGCAGTATGTAAAAAGTGGTGAAAAGATAGGGGAAGTTGGAAGTACAGGAAGAAGTACAGGACCACATGTACATTTTGAGGTAAGAGTTGAAGGCGTACCGAAGAATCCTCTAGCATACATAAAATAATTGATGTATTTTAATATTAATAAAAGTATCCTAGGTAGTTTAAGTTCACTATCGAAGATACTTTTATTAATGTAATATTTTTGAAATAATTCCTTTTTATGAAATTATGTTGACATAAAAAACATTTTCCTATATACTTTGATTATCAAAATATTTGATTATCAAAAATAATTTTAAAGGGGACGATTAAATGAAACTACCTCCATTAATTATTGGGGAGTTAAAGGCAGAAGTACCTATCATTCAAGGTGGAATGGGCGTAGGAGTATCTGGATGGAAACTCTCATCAGCAGTAGCAAATGAAGGTGGTATTGGTGTTATATCTGGAGTCCAAATAGGATACAGGGAGCCAGATTTTGAAACTAATACTAAAGAAGCGAATATTAGAGCGTTAAAAAAAGAAATTAGAAAGGCAAGAGAGATAAGTCCTAAAGGTATATTAGGAGTAAATCTTATGGTTGCCATTACAAATTATGATGATATGGTAAAAGCTTGTGTAGAAGAGCAAGTTGATATAATAATTTCAGGTGCAGGACTTCCTTTATCATTACCTAAGCTTGTTGAAGGAAGTAACACAAAGATAGCTCCTATAGTCTCCTCAGGTAAGGCAGCTATGGTTATCACTAAGCAATGGACTAAAAAGTACTCTAGAATTCCGGATGTCGTTATAGTAGAGGGACCAGAGGCAGGTGGGCACTTAGGATTTGATTTAGAACAATTAAGCAGTGGCAAAAGTTCCTTAAAAGACATAGTTCCAGAGGTAATAGAGGCTTTAAAGCCTTTTGAGGAGGAGTATGGAAAGAAAATTCCTGTTGTGGCAGCAGGGGGAATTTATACTGGTGAAGACATTGCTGAATTTTTAAAACTTGGAGCAGCAGGTGTACAAATGGCTACACGTTTTGTTGCAACTGAGGAATGTGACGCCGATATAAATTATAAAAAAGCTTATGTTAACTCAGATGAGAGCAATATTAAAATAATAAAAAGCCCTGTAGGTTTACCAGGAAGAGCTGTAAAAAATAATTTCATTGATCATGTAGAAAAAGAGAGAATCAAACCTGACAAGTGCTATAATTGCTTAAAAAAGTGCAACCCGAAGGATACTCCTTATTGTATTTCTAAAGCATTGATTGAAGCTGTAAAAGGTAATGTTGAACAAGGGCTTATATTTGTAGGAAGCAGTGCTTATAAAATAGACAAAATTACTACCGTAAAAGATTTAATCAGTGAGTTAGTTGGAGATGCTGAAAAGTATTTACAGAAAGGACTTTAAAGATTAAAGTGGTGATTCCGTTGAGTAAATGTATAACTATTTTAAATGAACTTTTAGTAGATACCTTCAATGACATACTAGAAATAGAGCAAAAAGCGCTTCAAGCCGGTGCGTTCAATGATTTATCAGTTACAGAAATGCATACTATTGAAGCAATAGGAATGTATAAACCGAGGACAATGACTGAAGTTTCCAGCGCTCTTAATATAACATTGGGAACTCTTACAACAGCAATAAGTAACTTAGTTAAGAAGGGTTATGTGGGAAGAAAAAGAAGTGAAGAAGACCGAAGAATAGTTCACATACAGTTAACTAAGAAAGGAAAACTTGCCTATAGAATTCATAAAAAGTTTCATTCAGATATGATTAAAGCGACTATAGAGGGACTTACAGAATATGAAGAGGATATCTTAGTTAAAGCTTTAGAAAAATTGAATGATTTTTTTAAGGAAAAATATAATTTAAAGCATAGCTTAAAGGAGATAGAGGATGAATAAGGTTCGCATTATAGGTACAGGAAGTTATGTGCCAGAAAAAATAGTAACTAATGAAGAACTATCCTGTATTGTAGATACTAGTGATGAATGGATAAGCAGTAGAACGGGCATAAGGGAAAGAAGAATATCAGAAGGGGAAGATACATCTCATATGGCTTCAAGGGCAGCGCTAAAAGCTATAGAGAATGCAGGAGTAAAGGCTGAAGATATAGATTTGATTATTTTAGCCACAGCAACACCTGATAGTTTTATTCCTTCTACAGCATGTATAGTTCAGGACAATATTAAGGCTATAAACGCTACCTGTTTTGATATATCAGCAGCTTGTTCTGGCTTTGTTTATGGCATAGATATAGCTACTCAATTTATAAGAACAGGGAGTGTAAAAACTGCATTGGTCATAGGTGCAGAAACTCTTTCAAAGGTTCTTAATTGGAAGGATAGGAATACTTGTGTGTTATTTGGTGATGGTGCATCAGCAGCTGTTTTAAAAGAATCTGATGTAGAAGGTGTTCTTTCTATTTATAGAGGCTCAGATGGCAGTAAAGGAAAGTTTCTAACTTGTAACGCAGTACCTGTAAAGAATCCATATATAGATAGTAAAGAGACTATGGGTGACATAGATAACGCAATAACTATGGATGGTAAAGAGATATTTAAGTTTGGAGTTAAAATTATAGTACAGGGTGTAGAAGAGCTTTTAAAGGACACAACATACTCTTTAAAAGACATAAAGTATATAGTGCCTCATCAAGCCAACTTTAGAATAATAGAGTCGGCTGCTAAAAGACTAGGTGTAAGTGAGGAGAAATTTTACTTGAACTTAGATAAGTTTGGAAATACATCAGCGGCTAGCGTTGGCATAGCGTTGGATGATATGGTACAAAAAAATTTACTACAATCAGGGGATAAAATTCTACTAATCGGTTTTGGTGGTGGATTGACCTATGGTGGTTTAATAGTTGAATGGTAAATATATTGTGTGGAGGAAAGAAAAATGGTATTTGAAAAAATAAAAAAAATTATGGCAGAACAATTAGGATTAGATGAAAATGACATAACTATGGATACTTCTTTCGAGGAACTTGGGGTAGATTCATTAGATCTTTTTCAGATAATAATAGAGATAGAAGAAGAATTTGGGCTTCAGATAGAAGATGCAGAAGCAATTAAAACTGTAAGTGAAGCAGTGAAGTTTGTTGAGGATAATATTGAACAATAGAAAGTAGTGTTGAGTGATAGAAGATTAGTTTATTATTGAGAGGCAGGAGGATGAATTATGATTAATTCCACGTTTTCTGATATGGTTGGAATAAAATATCCTATTATCCAAGGAGGAATGGCTTGGATTGCAGATAGTTCTTTAGCAGCTGGAGTATCAAATGCAGGAGGACTTGGTATTATTACAGGAAATGCTCCTGTAGATTGGGTAAGAGATGAAATAAGAAAGGCTAAAAGTTTGACAGATAAACCTTTTGGAGTAAACATAATGCTTCTAGGTGAAACTGCAGAGGCAATAGCAAAGCTTGTATGTGAAGAAGGAGTAAAAGTTGTAACTACTGGAGCCGGTAATCCAGGTAAGTATATAGAAATGTGGAAACAACATGATATCAAAGTTATACCAGTTGTTCCTTCAGTAGCATTAGCTAAGAGAATGGAGAGAGCAGGCGTAGATGCTGTTATAGCAGAGGGATGTGAATCTGGTGGACACGTGGGAGAGCTTACTACAATGGCTTTAGTTCCTCAGGTTGTTGATGCTGTAAATATTCCTGTAATAGCAGCTGGTGGTATAGGCGATGGAAGAGGAGCAGCAGCAGCATTTATGTTAGGAGCTTCAGGAATACAAGTTGGAACAAGATTTTTAGTTGCTCATGAGTGTACAGTTCATGATAACTATAAGAAAAGAGTAATAAGCGCAAAGGATATAGATACACAGGTTACAGGTAGACCTACAGGCCACCCTGTACGTGTTATAAGAAATAAACTAACTAGACAATTTCAATTACTAGAAAAAGAGGGAGCAGCATTAGAAAGATATGAGGAACTTGGAAGAGGTGCACTTTCAAAGGCTGCTCGTGAAGGTGATATAGATAATGGTTCTGTAATGGCTGGTCAGATTGCAGGATTAATTGGCAAAGAGCAGAGTTGTAGTGATATAATAGAAGAGATATTTAATGAAGCAGAAATAAACTTAAGAAGAGTAGAAAAGATATTCCAAATAGGATAATCTTGGAGGAAGATATGGGTAAGATAGCATTTTTATTCTCAGGTCAAGGGGCACAATATGTAGGCATGGGAAAAGAATTATATGAAAATATAGATGAATGTAGAAAGGTTTTTCAGGAAGCAGATACAGCTTTAGGATTTCCTATAAGTAAAATATGCTTTGAAGGCCCTGAAGAGGACTTAAATAGCACAGAAAATACACAGCCAGCTATATTAACTGTAAGTATAGCTGTACTTAAGGCTTTGGAGAGTAAAGGGATAAAGGCTGATGTTACTGCAGGATTAAGCCTAGGTGAATATTCTGCATTAGTTTATAGTGGTGTACTGGAATTTCAAGAGGCAGTTAAGTTAGTAAAAAAGAGAGGAAGATACATGCAGGAAGCAGTGCCACAGGGAATTGGTGCTATGGCAGCAGTACTTGGTGTAGATGAGGAAAAGATAAGAGAAGTCTGTAATGAATGTTCCAATCTGGGTGTAGTTGAACCTGCTAACCTAAACTGTCCAGGACAAATAGTAATTGCTGGTGAAGTGAAGGCTGTAGAGGCTGCCTGTGAAAAGGCTAAGGAAAAGGGAGCTTTAAAAACTGTAATGCTTTCTGTAAGTGGCCCATTTCACACATCAATGCTAAAGCCTGCAGCGGATAAGCTAGAGAAAGAATTAGACCATATTGTAATTAAAAATTTAGATATTCCTGTAATAACTAATGTTACAGGAGAAATTATAGATAGCAAAGAAGATATAAAACCATATTTAAAGCGACAAGTAATGAGCTCTGTATTATTTGAAAAGAGCATAAGAACCATGATGGACATGGGAGTAGATACTTTTATAGAGATAGGACCTGGTAAAGCTTTAAGTGGATTTGTTAAAAAGATAAATAGAAAAGCGGTTATTTTAAATGTTCAGGATCTAAAGTCTTTAGAGAACACTTTAGAGAAACTGGGAAAATAGAATGGAGAAGGAAGTATGGAAAGTTTGAAGGGAAAAACAGCTGTAGTAACAGGGGCAAGTCGTGGTATTGGTAAAGCTATAGCTTTAAGATTAGCAGAGTTAGGAGCAAATATAGTTATTAATTATAGAAGTAATTCAAGTTCTATTGAAGAATTGATAAAAGAAATAAGTGAAAAAGGAAGTAAAGCTATAGCAATCCAAGGGGATGTAAGCATTTTTTCAGAGGCGGAAGGTATTATGAAAAAGGCTTTAGAGACTTTTGGTACTATAGACATACTTGTTAATAATGCAGGCATAACAAAAGATGGATTAATAATGAGAATGAAGGAAGAGGATTTTGACAAGGTTATAGAAGTAAACCTAAAGGGTGCATTTAACTGTTTAAGACACGTAACACCTATAATGGTTAAACAAAAGGGTGGAAGGATCATAAACATATCTTCTGTGGTTGGTGTATCAGGTAATGCTGGTCAAGTTAACTATTCAGCAGCAAAAGCAGGATTGATAGGTATGACTAAGACCGCTGCTAGAGAACTTGCTTCAAGAGGAATTAATGTAAATGCTGTAGCACCTGGTTTCATTCAAACGGATATGACAGAAGTTTTATCAGATAAGGTAAAAGAGAGTACTTTAAATAATATACCTTTAAAGAAATTTGGTAGAGCTGAGGATGTAGCAAATGCAGTAGCGTTTTTAGCTTCCTCAAATTCAGACTATATCACAGGTCAAGTAATACACGTAGATGGCGGGATGGTAATATAAATTTAATTAAGGGTTGGTGAATTGTTTATGAAAAGAAGAGTAGTTGTTACAGGATTAGGAGCAGTAACCCCGGTAGGAAACGACGTAGAAACATTCTGGAATAATATAAAAAGTGGAGTTCATGGTATAGATTTTATAAAATCTTTTGATACAGAAAACTTCAAGGCAAAACTTGCTGCTGAAGTTAAAGATTTTGACCCTATAAAATATATTGATAAAAAAGAAGCTAAGAGAATGGATACATTTTGCCAATTTGCATTAGCTTCAGCTGTTCAAGCGGTAGAAAATTCTAAATTAGATTTAGAAAATATAAATCAAGATAGATTTGGAGTTATTGTTGGTTCAGGAATTGGTGGTATAGGAACTATAGAAAAAGAGCAAACAAAACTTCTAGAAAAGGGACCTGGAAGAGTTCAGCCACTATTTATACCTATGATTATAGGTAATATGGCTGCAGGTAATATAGCAATTAGATTTGGAGCTAAAGCAATATGCTCAACAGTAGTTACTGCTTGTGCTACAGGAACAAACTCTATAGGAGAGGCATATCGTACTATTCAAAATGATTTAGCAGATATAATGATAGCTGGTGGAACAGAAGCATCAATTACTCCATTATCTATAGCAGGTTTCACTTCGTTAACAGCTTTATCTAGAAGCACAGATCCTAATAGAGCATCAATTCCTTTTGATAAGGAGAGAAACGGATTTATTATGGGAGAGGGAGCAGGAATATTAGTACTAGAATCTCTTGAACATGCACAAAAAAGAGGAGCAACTATATATGCCGAAGTAGTTGGGTATGGATCAACTTGTGATGCATATCATATAACTGCATCAGATCCACAAGGTGCTGCAAAGGCTATGGAGCTTGCTATAAAGGAAGCTGGAATAAGCAAAGAAGAAGTATCTTATATAAATGCACATGGAACTAGTACTGAAGTTAATGACAAATCAGAAACTGGTGCAATAAAAATGGTGTTTGGAGAATTTGCAAGAAATATACCGATAAGTTCTACAAAATCAATGACAGGTCACTTATTAGGAGCTGCAGGAGCTATAGAAGCTATAGTATGTATCAAGTCTCTAGAGGAAGACTTTGTTCCTCCAACAGTTGGATATGAAGTACCAGACGAAGAGTGTGATCTTGACTATGTACCTAATAAGGGAAGAGCAGCGAAGGTTAACTACGCTATGTCTAATTCCCTTGGGTTCGGAGGCCATAATGCAGTAATTTTATTAAAAAAGTGGAGTGAGTAATATGGATTTTAAAGCGATTCAAGATATGATAAAAACTATGGATGACTCTAAATTAGGTTATCTAGAAGTTAACTGGCATGGAATCTCTATAGTTATGAGAAAAGAAGGAGAAGAAGACTTCTCAAGACAGCCAATAATACAGTCAAAGCTTGAAACAGAGGAACAAAATAGTCCTGAAAAAGAGATTATAGAGGATAAAATAAACTCTAGAAGGGAACTACAAAAAGAAGAAGTAACAGAAATTAAAAAAGAATATGTAGAAGATACTAATGCAAAGAATGTAGATGAAAATTTAGTAGAAGTAGCATCACCTATAGTTGGAACTTTTTATGCTTCTTCTGGTCCTGATAAGCCTCCTTACGCAAAGGTTGGTACAAAGGTTAAAAAAGGAGATACCCTCTGCATTATAGAAGCTATGAAGCTTATGAATGAAATTCAAAGTGAAATAGATGGAGAAGTGGTAGAGGTATTGGTAGAAAATGAGCAAATGGTTGAGTATGGTCAATTAATGTTCAAAATAAAAGCCCAATAGTAAATTATTATAGCATTTAGGAGAAATTAAAATGGAGAATACAGATTTTACTGTTAATTATAGCATAAAAGAAATACAAAAAATCATTCCTCATAGATATCCTTTCTTACTAATAGATAAGGTGACTTATATGGAGCCAGGTAAAAAAGTTACTGCCTATAAAAATGTAACAATGAACGAGTATTTCTTTCAAGGTCATTTTCCTGAAGAACCAGTTATGCCTGGAGTACTTATTATAGAAGCTTTAGCTCAAGCAGGAGCAGTAGCTATTCTAAGTGAGGAAAGATTTAAGGGTAAAATTGCCTTCTTTGGTGGTATAAATAAAGCAAAATTTAGAAAGAAAGTAGTACCTGGTGATACTTTAAGATTAGAAGTAGAGATTATAAAGATTAAAGGACCAGCAGGCATTGGAAATGCAGTGGCTTATGTAGATGACAAGAAGGCTGCTGAGGCAGAAATAATGTTTATGATAGGCGATAAAAACTAAAGTGCTGGGAGTGGAGATTTAAAAGTGTTTAATAAAATATTAATTGCAAATAGAGGGGAAATAGCAGTTAGAATAATAAGAGCCTGCAGAGAAATGGGAATAGAGACTGTAGCAGTTTATTCAGAAGCAGATAAAGATGCCATACATACTCAGATGGCAGATGAAGCTGTCTGTATTGGGCCACCTGCTGCAAAGGATAGCTATTTAAATATACAAAATATAATAAGTGCTACCGTTTTAACAGGGGCACAAGCTATTCATCCTGGATTTGGATTTTTATCTGAGAATAGTAAATTTGCAAAGATGTGTAAGGAATGCAATATAACATTTATAGGACCAGATCCAGAATGTATTGAGAACATGGGAAACAAATCTAATGCAAGAGAAATAATGATTAAAGCAGAAGTGCCTGTTGTTCCTGGATCAAAGGGTGTAATAGAGGATGAAAAGGAACTAATAGCAATTGCTAGACAAATAGGTTACCCTGTAATGATTAAAGCTTCTGCTGGAGGCGGCGGAAGAGGAATAAGAATAGTTAACGAGGAAAGTGAACTTATAAAGTCTTACGAAAATGCCAGAGCTGAAGCAAAGGCTGCCTTTGGTGATGAAACCATATATATGGAGAAATTCATAGAAAATCCAAAGCACGTGGAAATTCAGATATTAGGGGATAGTTTTGGTAATATCGTATATTTAGGAGAAAGAGACTGTTCAATGCAAAGAAGAAATCAGAAGGTTTTAGAAGAGGCTCCATGTCCTATTATGACAGAGGAACTTAGAAAAACTATGGGAGAAACTGCAGTAAGAGCAGCTAAGGCTGTAAATTATAATAATGCAGGGACTATAGAGTTTTTATTAGACAAAAACAATAAGTTTTATTTTATGGAGATGAATACTCGAATCCAGGTAGAGCACCCTATAACTGAAATGATTACAGGAATAGACTTAATAAAAGAGCAAATTAAGATAGCAGCTGGAGAAAAGTTAGATTTTACACAAGAAGATATAGTATTAAATGGTCATTCTATAGAGTGCAGGATAAATGCAGAAGATGTAAACAGAGGTTTTATGCCTTCACCTGGAAAGATAGAAGATTTATACTTACCTGGTGGATTTAATGTAAGAATTGACAGTTCAGTGTATTCTGGATATGTGATACCTCCTTATTATGATTCGATGATAGCAAAGCTTATAGTACATGGAAAAAACAGAGAAGAAGCTATATGTAAAATGAGAAGAGCATTAGGAGAATTTTTAATAGAAGGAGTTCATACTAATATAGATTTTCAATTTGAGCTTATAAATAGTGAAGCGTTTATAAAAGGGAATTATGATACTAAATTTATAGAGAAAAGTTTCAAGATTTCATAGCAAGCTTTCTATGGATTCCTGACTGGAGGTGAGCTAAGTTGTTAAATAAGTTTTTTAAAAAGACAAAATATATTACAGTAAGCCAAGAATCACTTCGAAGAAATGAGGAAGTAGATAAAAAGCCTAGTATTCCAGATGGAATGTGGGTAAAATGTGATGGGTGTGGAGAAGTACTATATAAAAGTGACCTTGAGGACAATAACAGAATATGTAGTAAGTGTAACCATCATTTTAGACTAACTGCTAAAGAGAGAATTAACCTTATAATAGATAAAGATACCTTTGTAGAATTTGATAAAGGCATGAAAACAGCTAATCCTATAGCATTTGAAGGATACGAAGAAAAAATTCAAAAAATGAATAGGAATACAAACATTAATGAAGCTGTGATAACAGGGACAGGAGATATTTTTGGAGAACAGATTGTAATCTGTGTTATGGACAGTTTCTTTATGATGGGAAGTATGGGATCTGTAGTAGGTGAAAAAATTACAAGAGCTGTTGAAAAGTCAATAGAACTAAAGCTTCCTTTAATTATATTTACGACTTCAGGTGGAGCTAGAATGCAAGAAGGAATGTTTTCACTTATGCAGATGGCTAAGGTAAGTGCAGCACTTAGTAAATTGGATAAAGAAGGACTATTATATATTACTGTATTAACAGATCCTACTACTGGTGGTGTTACAGCGAGCTTTGCCATGCTTGGAGATATTATTTTATCAGAACCAAAAGCTTTGATTGGTTTTGCTGGAAAGAGAGTTATAGAGCAGACCATAAGACAAAAGCTGCCAGAGGGCTTCCAAAAGGCAGAATTTTTACTAGAGCATGGATTTATAGATAAGATAGTTTCCAGAAATGATTTAAAGAATACATTAAAGAAAATTCTACTAATTCATAATAGAAGTAGGTATTGATTTATATTGTAAAGAAGGGGAGCTGTTGGTATGGAGAAATTAGAAAAAGTACAGCAAATGATAAGTAAGAAGCTTGACAATAAAACTGCATGGGAAAGATTATCCTTGGCAAGAATGATTGAAAGACCTACAGCACTTGATTATATTGAGAAAATATTTGACTCTTTTATAGAGTTTCATGGAGATAGATATTTTGGAGATGATCCTTCTGTAGTAGGGGGAATTGCCTTATTGAATGGAGATCCTATAACTATAGTAGCACATCAAAAAGGAAGAAATACCACAGAAAACATAAAAAGAAACTTTGGCTCTCCCCATCCAGAAGGTTACAGAAAAGGCTTAAGACTTATGAAACAGGCAGAAAAGTTCAATAGACCTATTTTATGCTTTGTGGATACACCGGGAGCTTTTTGTGGCACAGGTGCAGAAGAAAGAGGACAGGGAGAAGCTATAGCAAAAAACCTTATGGAAATGTCAAGTTTAAAGGTTCCTATTATAACCATAGTAATAGGAGAAGGTGGAAGTGGTGGTGCTTTGGCCTTTGCGGTGGCAGATAAGGTTTGGATGCTTGAGAACTCCATATACTCAATACTATCGCCTGAAGGATTTGCAAGTATACTATGGAAGGATGCCAGCCGTGCCAAGGAAGCTGCAGAAATAATGAAAATAACTGCTGGTGATCTAAAGGAATATGGTATTATAGATAAAGTTCTTAAAGAACCTTCCGGAGGAGCTCATAAGGATTTAGATAAAATGTCTGCAGTTATTAAAGGCGATTTAATAGAGTGCTTTGGAATATTAAAAAAACAGTCACCAGAAGAATTGGTAGAAAAAAGATATAACAAATTTAGAAATATGGGAAAATATATTGAAATATAATAACTGCAAATGAATTTTAACGTTTTTGCTTAAGATATCATTTAAGTTAGATATATCTAGTTTGTTGTAATATATATATTTAAGTGTTAAAATATAACATATAATTAGAGTTTTAAAGTAGCTTTTAATCAAAAGCTGCTTTATATTTTTATCTAAAAATGGGGTGATATATGTGAAAATTAAAGCATTGTTTACGTATGATTACGGAAAAGAAAACATAAAGAAGATTGAACAATTAGGATATGACATAAAAATTATAAATGAAAAAGAAGTTGTATATAGTGATGAACTAAAAGACATAGAAGTTTTAGTATGCTACAATCCCTTCCAAACTCTTGACATAGACAAAATGAAAAGGTTGAAGTGGATTCAGTTATCTAGTGCAGGAATAGATCAGCTTCCCTCAGGTTATACAGGAAAAAGTGATATCATTGTAACTAATAATAGAGGCGGATATAGTATTCCAATGGGAGAATGGATAGTATTAAAAATACTAGAACTATTAAAACATAGCGGTAAGCTTTATGATAATCAAAAAAATAAAGTTTGGAAAATGGATACTAATATTTTAGAACTTTACGGAAAGACTGTAGGGTTTATTGGTACAGGAAGTATTGCAGAAGAAGCTGCTAAAAGGCTAAGCGGATTTGATGTAAATATTATGGGTCTAAATACTAATGGACGGGACAGTAAGTATTTTCATAGATGCTTTCCAGCAAGTAGCATAGATGAAATGTTAGCTTTAAGTGATATTGTAGTAATTACCATTCCCTATACAAAGGAAACCCACCATATGATTAATGAGGATAGACTTAAGAGTATGAGAGAAGGGGTGTATATTGTAAATGTTGCTAGAGGTTCTATAATAGATGAAAAATCCTTAATAAAAAATATACAGAAGGGTAAAGTAGCTGGGGCAGCTCTAGATGTGGTAGAAGAGGAACCGTTAAGTTCCGATAGTCCTCTTTGGGAATTACCTAATGTAATAATTACTCCTCATAATTCATGGATATCTGAATTAAGAAATGATAGAAGGTTTAATTTAATATATAACAATATGGAGAGATATGCTAAGGGGCAGGGTTTAGTTAATCTAGTTAATCTAAATAAGGGATACTAGCAAAATAGTGGAGATGCAGTTACTGTGAAATCTTATAGTAAAGTATAAGTTTTTCACAGTAACTTTTTTATAACTAAAGGATAACTGCTGTTAAATTAGGCTGTTGTAGGGGGAGTAAATACTCTAGATGCAAGCTCTGCATCTAAAGCATAAAGGGCAGCGGCGTCTTCGGAAACTCTCTCAAGTCTTTTAACTATGTTATTGAAGGTAGTTTCTTCTTCTACCTGCTCATCTATGAACCACTTTAATAAGCTTATAGTAGCGTGCTCTCTTTCATCTGTAGCAATATCCATTAGATTATAAACTCTTTTAGTAACGTTCTTTTCATGTTCTAGTCCTTCCTTAAAAGCGTGAAGAATAGATTCAAAGTTATTTTCCGGTGATGGAAGTGCTTCTATTAAAACTCTACCGCCTACCTGATTTAAATAGTTAAAAAATTTCATAGCATGAAAATTTTCTTCCTGAGCTTGAACGTTAAAAAAATTGGCAAAGCCATCTAAATCTTTCGAAGCACAATATGCTTGCATAGCAAGGTAGGCATTTGCAGAGTAAAGCTCATAGTTTATTTGATCATTAATAGCCTTCATTAGGTTTTCACTTAACATCATATTTCCTCCAATTCATTATATAATGATTATTACGTAATATTTCGCATAATGATTATAATTATGCGCATTATGTAGTCCAAATATATTATTTATAATTCATTAAATTAGTATAACTAATTGGCCTTTAAAATATAATTAATTTTTTATTGGATAAACAGTAAAAGCAGCTAATGAATGGTTTCATCAGCTGCCTTTATAAAATTCCTTTATGGCAAGAGCTTGTTTAAATCTAAGATACCTGCACCTTGAATCCACTTAGACATATCTGCTAGGTTACAAGATACTTTCAATAAGGATAATAAGTCTTTAGGAGTTAAATCAGGGTTATTTTCATATAAAAGGGCGCAAACTCCAGCTACATATGCTGCAGAACAAGAAGTACCGCTTATATTTATATAGGGGGTGTCTAGAGAGCTAGGATATATCTTTAATCCATTTTTTTCAGAAATATAATCTGTGTTACTATTTGTAGATAATATGTTAACTGCCGCTGCTGATAAATCTGGTTTGTCTAATTTAGCAAAAGGGCCTGTTGATGAGTATTTGTAAGGTTTTGGTTGTATGTGACTAGTATCTATTCCAGCAACGGTAATACAATTCTCTAGTGTTGCAATCCCTATTATGCTTCCCTCATCATTCCCGTTATGACCTGCAGGAACTACAATAGTCACATTATAGCTTGCTGCTACATCAAATATTTTAGAAAATAAGGAAACAATAAAATAATCACTAGATAACAACTCAAAAGGAAGACATATTACCTTTATATTAAATTCTTCTCTATCATTTATAAGAGTTTCTATTGAATATAAAATATCAGATACATAACCTCTACCTAAACTATTAAAGGCCTTTATAACATATAGGTAACTATTTTCAGCAACGCCCCTATTTACTCCCTTTGAAAGATAACCACTGCCACCTAGGATACCAGCAATAGCAGTTCCATGACCGTTATCATCATAGGGATATCTACACTCACTTAACACATCAGTAAACTTTTTTATTCTGTTTCTAGGATTTAAAAAGTCTGCATGAGGATATACTCCGCTATCTATTAGACCTATGCAAATATTTTTTCCCGTTAGCTTGTATCGCTCTTGAAACATTATGCCATTAGAAGGTAAGACAGATTTTCCACCACATAATACTGCATAAGTATCTAAACTTATATAGTTTACTTGCGGAAACTCTAATACTCTTTCTATAGCAGTAGCAGATAAAACAGCACATATACAGTTTATTATAGGAATAAAGTGTACTACTCTACCTTTATAGCTCTTAATCTTTTTTTCAATGCTTTCCGGTAGGTTTTTACAGTGAATTATGACCCTATAATTTTTATAGTATTTTTTATCTATGGCTACTTTTAAATTAGGATCTAATTTGCTTTTAAAGGAAAACATCTGCCGCTCCTTAAAAATTAATTCCAATATATATTATAATATTAACGTAGAATATATGTGCTATTGGAAAATTAAATTTTATATATTTACAATTACTTCAGGTCAAAATGATCTTTACAGAGATTGAAGAATGCTTTAGCTGTTGGAGTAAGAGTTCTTTTAGAACTAGTAATTAAATAAATATATCTTTTAAGAAAAAGATTTTCTATCTTACTCTCTTTTATAAGACCAAGTGATATGTAATCTCTTAAAACATGTTTCGAAACTACAGATATACCTAGTCCACTTTTTACAAACTGAAAGAGGGTATCTAAATTATTTACCTCAAAATGAACATCTATTTCAGAAGGATCAAAGCCTTCTTTTCTAAGTGCATATTCGAAGGTTTTACGAGTGGCTGAGCCCTCTTCTCTTAAAATAAATTTATAATTTAAAATATCTTCAATATAAACTGAATCTGCAATATTAAGAGCAGGGGAGGAAATTATTACAAGGTCATCCTCTATAAGTTTATAACTTTTTATTTTCTCGTCATTTACCAATTCACCTACAAGTCCTATTTCACAATCAAATTTAATAATGTCTTCAATTATTTCGCCAGAACTTTGCTCAATAACATCAAATGAAACTTCAGGATATGACTTATAGAACTTCTTTATAAGTGAAGGTACTATAGTATTACAAGGTGTAGTGCTGGCAGCTAGCTTAAGCTTACCATTTATAGTTTCATTAAAATTCACAATGTTATAAATGGCTTTATCTCTAGTATTTAGTATATCCAAGGCATATTTTAGAAATGATTCGCCAGCTGGTGTTAAAAGAACTTCTTTAGAAGTTCTATCAAAAAGTTGAACATTCAAATCCTTTTCTAAGCTAGCAATATGAGAGCTTATAGCGGGTTGAGATAGAAAGCAGGAAGTTGCAGCTTTTGAAAAACTTTTAAATTTAGCTACATTAATAAAAGCTTCTATTTGTTTAAAATCCATAAGGTTATCCCCCCAAGTAAATCTATTTAAAATGTTATTTATTAAGTTACAATAAAATTGATCAAATAATAAACATTTACATAACTATTATATATATAGTTTGTTAACTTTAAAAGCAAATATTAAAAGTAATTATATAAAATAAATTAAGGCTAATAAGAGAATCAGCCTTAATTTATTAACACTTATATTTAAATATTAATATACCTATAACCATTATAATAACACCAATAATTTTTGTAGTGCCAAATTTAACTTGAGGACTATCAAAAAGACCAAAAGCATCGATTAGTGCTGCAGCTGTTAGCTGAGCTACTAGTATAATAGCGATAGAACAAGTTGGACCTAAGGATTTAATTCCCTGCATTACAGTGTATATTATTACAGCCCCAAGTACTCCACCTAGCAAGTATAGTTTGTTAGCGTTTTTTATATTCTTAAAATTACCATTACCTAATATAAGCATAATTACTACTGTTACTACTAACCCAATTCCCTGAACAAGTACATTAGTTTCCCAGGTACCTATTTTATCTCCTAATCTAGTGTTAAAAACTCCCTGAAAGCTCATGGCAATTCCAGCAATTATTGAGGATATTATACCAAACATTTTTTTATCACCTTCCCTAATCTAGTTTAACCACAGGGATAGGTTATTATTAAAAAATCCAAATAAAAAACCTATGCTAATCAATGCATAGGGATTTTTTCTTAGGTTAATATCCTTCAACTTGTCGTTTGTGGTTCACATCATTTTTTTTATAATATGCTTCTTCTATTTCACTAGGCATAAAGCTTAACATTTTGCCAAGTGTTATAAAGTCTTCAAAAAGTGTTATATATTGATCCCTAGAAGAACAGGTTACAAAGTCATTTATGTCTATATAGAGATTTAAAAATTGAGATGTTACATCATATTGGATAGGTTCTTTATTATCAAGCTGAACATCCGTGAATCCTTTTTCTAAACCTAACGTCAGGATGAAATGAAGACAATCAACATATTCTTCTAAGATAACTTCCTTATTAGATGGTTTTTTGTCGCTCCAAAATTTAAAACATCTTGTTTCATTAGCGAGTTCAGCAAGTTCTACTTGTAGAGCTAAGATTTTTTTTGAAAGTAATGATTGACCATAGAGATTATGTTTTTCTTTTATGTGTTCATCCAAGTTTTCCTGTAGTTCAAATAGTTTTGATAGATTCATATAGTAAGGCCGCCTTTCTATATCCTTATGGTAGATAAAACTTTATTATAGACGTACTTTTAATAATCAATACATCCTATATATATTTTATCTAAACTTAAGAAATATTGAAATATCGTACAATCGATTACATAAAATTTTTTTAAATTATTAAAAAGTTTTAACTTCTAACAAATATATCCATTAAAATTAAATAAAAAGTCGAAATCCTTCACAATAATTTGTAAAGGATTTCGACCTCTTATTTAATGGGAAATATTAAATGCTTCAATAACTCTAGGGAGCATCCCATTTAAATGAGCTATGGCTATCCCGTAATTAGTTATAGGTATGTTTTGTTCAGAAGCTCTTATAAGTCTTGTCATAAATTGCTTTCTATTAAACATACAAGAACCACAGTGAATTATAAGTTTATAGTCAGATAGGTCCTCAGGAAAATCGACACCAGCGTTAACGACTATATCTAAATCTCCTCCAACTTTATTCTTAAGCCAGTTTGGGATCTTCTCCCTACCTATATCATTTTTTAATGCATGGTGAGTGCATGCTTCTGATATTAATACCTTATCTCCTGGCTTTAGATTATCTATAGCCTTTGCACCTTTTGCTAGTATTTCAAGATCGCCTTTATACCTTGCCATAAGAATGGAGAAAGAAGTTAAAGGAACATCTTTAGGGATTAAATCATTAACTTTTTTAAAAACCTGGGAGTCTGTTACAACTAAATCTGGGTTTCTATTCAATGATTCTAATATATCAACAAGCTCTGTATCCTTAACAGTAAGAGCTAAGGCATCATTATCAAGTACATCTCTAATTACTTGAACCTGTGGTAGTATTAATCTTCCTTTAGGAGCCTGTATATCTTGAGGAGCTACAAGTACTATAAGATCTTTAGGTTTTATTATATCTCCTAGTATAGTTGGCAGCTCAAAATCCATAGGTGCATTAATTTGAATTGATTCTTTTAGTTTTCCTATATTTTTTTTATCTTTAGCACTAACCTTTATAAAAGGAATATCAAAGTATTGATTTAGATAGTCTAAATTTACATCTTCTAAATCTATTTTATTTATAACACCTATGACCGGTATTTCTCTTTCACGAAGTTCTTTAAACCATTCCTGCTCAAGAGATAAGTCATAACAATCAGGGGTGAAAATCAGTAGTGCCAGGTCTGTTTTATCCATAACTTCCTTAGTTTTCTTTACTCTAAGATCTCCAATTTCTCCGGTATCATCTAAGCCAGCGGTATCTATAATAACTACAGGGCCAATAGGTAGAAGCTCCATTGCTTTATACACAGGATCTGTAGTAGTACCAGCAAAGTTTGATACAACAGCTATGTCTTGTCCAGTTAATGCATTTATTAGACTAGACTTGCCAGCATTTCTTCTGCCGAAGATAGAAATATGAAGTCTATTAGCTTTAGGGGTATCTTGCATTTGTTTCCTCTCCTTTAATTACTTTTTTGTTATTGCAGATTTAACATTTACTCCTTCAATCTTTCCAAGTTTACCTGTCATAGCACTTATTTCATCAGAAGTACCATCTACTATTAATGATATAACTGATATACTTTTTTCTTTATAAGGGATGCCCATTCTTCCTACAATGATATGTGCAAAAGAATGCAATATGTCATTAACATTTGGGGCACTTTTAATATCCTCTATTACTATTCCTACTACACCAATTCTTTTATCCATAAATTACCCTCCAAAACAAAAAAACTTTGGCAAAAGGCCAAAGGTGTATTAATATTTCCTTCATCCTTTTTGCTTAGACTACTCCTTGCAATTAGGTTAGGTTACTTATTAAAATTGTATATCCAACATAATAGAAAAATCCATTATATTCGATTTATTATACTAATTATAGTTTATATTATTAATTGCTGTCAAACAAATAATAGGTTGTTATAGTAAAATTAGTGAATTTTTTAATTATTTGATTAATTATGAAAAAAGGTGATATAATGACTTTATATACAAATGGAACAGATTAAATAAGATACAGTTGAAGAATTAAATTTTACTTTATTGGAGGGATATTTACGATGACTGAACTACTTTATCAGAAGGATAGCTACCTAAAGGAATTTGAGGGAGAAATTATTGAAGTAAATCGTGAGGATAAAACTGTGATTCTTGACAAAACAGCCTTTTATCCCACTGGTGGAGGACAGAAAAGTGATACTGGAGTATTGGTTTCTGGAGATAAAAATTTTAAGGTTATTAATGTAAAGAAAAAGGGAGATAAGGTATTACATTACATAGAAGAAGAACTACCAACAGTAGGAATGAAGGTAATTGGCAAAATAAATTGGGATAACCGTTATAAGTTTATGAGAACCCATACAGCCATGCATGCACTTTGTGGAGTAATATGGAATGAATATAAAGGTGTAGTTACTGGTGGAGATATGGAACCACTAAAAGGAAGAATGGATTTTGAATTAGATAATTATAGCTTCGACAAAGCCTTTGTAGAAGATGTAGAAAAAAAGGTTAATGAAGAAATACAAAGAGACAGAGCAGTTAAAGTTAATATACTTCCAAGAGAAGAAGCCTTTAAGATTCCAGATCTAATAAGAACTAAGGTGAATCTGTTACCTGAGGGGATAACTGAAATAAGAACTGTGGAAATAGAAGGACTTGATTTACAGGCAGATGGAGGAACCCATGTAGCATCTACTAAAGACATAGGTAGAATTAAGTTAGTAGACTATAAGAGTAAAGGCAAAAATAATAAAAGAATTTATCTGGAGATAGAGTAGTTTTATTACATTACTCTTATGGTGCAAGTATTCAAATTATAATACCCCTAATATAATTTATATTAGGGGTTAACTATTAATAGTTTTAGAATTCAGCAGAACCAGTAGTTCTTGGGAATGGGATTACGTCTCTTATATTAGACATTCCAGTTAAATACATAAGTATTCTTTCAAATCCAAGACCAAAGCCTGAGTGCTTAGTTTCTCCATATTTTCTTAACTCCAAATACCACCAGTAGTCTTTTTTGTTTAAGCCCATTTCTTCTATTCTCTTCTCAAGTACGTCTAATCTTTCTTCTCTTTGGCTTCCACCTACTATTTCACCAACTCCAGGAACTAGTAAGTCAGCAGCTGCAACAGTTTTTCCATCTTCATTTACTCTCATATAGAAAGCTTTTATGTCTTTAGGATAGTCTGTAACGAATATAGGCTTGTTAAATACCTTTTCAGTCAAGTATCTTTCATGCTCTGTCTGAAGGTCGATTCCCCATTCAACAGGATATTGGAATTCATGACCGGACTTTTGTAATATATCAACTGCTTCTGTATAAGTTATTCTTCCAAAGTCTGAATTTGCCACATTATCTAGTCTTGTAAATAGGCCCTTATCTACAAAGGAATTAAAGAATTCCATCTCTTCAGGAGCATTTTCTCTTACGTATTTTATAATATATTTAACTAAGGCTTCAGCCACATCCATGTAATCCTTTAATTCTGCAAAAGCCATTTCAGGCTCAATCATCCAGAATTCAGCAGCGTGTCTTGCTGTATTAGAATTTTCAGCTCTAAATGTTGGACCAAAGGTATAAACATTTCTAAAAGCAAGAGCAAGAGTTTCAGCAGAAAGCTGACCACTTACAGTAAGGTTAGTTTCTCTTCCAAAGAAGTCCTGTGAAAAATCTATATTTCCTTCTTCTGTCTTTGGAACATTGTGCATGTCTAGTGTAGTTATTCTAAACATTTCACCAGCACCTTCGCAGTCGCTGCCAGTTATTATTGGAGTGTTAACATACACAAATCCATTTTCATTAAAGAATTTATGAACCGCATATGCTGCTAAAGAACGAACTCTAAATACTGCAGAAAAAGTATTACTTCTTGGTCTTAAGTGAGCTATAGTTCTCAAATATTCAAGTGTATGTCTTTTTTTCTGTAGAGGATAATCTGATGATGAAGTTCCTTCAACTGTTAACTTAGTTGCCTTTATTTCAAAAGGTTGTTTTGATTCAGGAGTAAGTACTACTGTACCTTCTACAGCTAATGTAGTGCTTATAGGAAGTCTAGTCATTTCTTTGAAGTTCTCTAAGCTATCCTCAAAAACTATTTGAACATTTTTAAAGAAACTTCCGTCATTTACTTCTATAAAACCAAAAGTTTTAGAGTCTCTTACTGTTCTTACCCAACCTGAAATCTTTACATTCTTATCTGCAAATTTCTCAGTTTCTCTGTAAAGTTGTTTTATTAATGTTAATTCCATTTGTTTTCTACCTCCGACATAAGATTATTTTATGTATAAAATAAAAAAAGCCTTTAATCCTCAAAGGGACGAAAGACTTAAATTTCGCGGTACCACCCAATTTGCCAAAATATGACCAACTTTAATAAACAAGTTTAATAACCTATTTCCCAATTGTAAGGTATTGGACACCTCTAGGCCTACTCTTAAATAATAATTTCGGTTAGAAACTCGGAGATGTTCTTCAATATAGCCTTAGTTATTGGTCTTGCACTATCACCAACTCGCTTTAAACAAGTTCTATACCTACTCTTCTCGTCATTGTTTTTAGGCATTATACTTTTATTTTAAAATTATAATATTTTTAGAATTATATGTCAATAACCTTGTTGATTTATTTACTTTTTAAAATTCTTCTCATGATTAAGGAGCCACTCTTTTCTCCAAAGGCCACCACCATAGCCAATTAAGTTGCCATCAGATCCAATAACTCTGTGACAAGGTATAATTATGCTAATTTTATTGTTATGATTAGCGCCACCTATGGCCCTTACTGATTTTGGATTTCCAATAGTTTTTGCAATGTCTAAGTAAGAACGAGTCTCACCATAAGGTATGTCGAGGAGTTTTTGCCATACCTTTTCCCTAAAAGCTGTTCCTTTAATATCTAGCCTTATTGTAAATTCTTCCCTAATGCCACTGAAATATTCATCCAGTTGGCTAAAACATTCCCTTAAACAATCATGTACTTCAGTATTTTCAAGTTTTTCTTCTATAAACTCTAATGAAGAAATACCTTGATTAGAACCTTTAAGTTCTATAGTACCAATTGGTGAAAGATAATAGGCTGTATATATTTCATTCATAATTTATCACCTGACTAACTTTAGATTTTAACAATAGTTTATAATAAAGAAAATAAAGTTGTCTATATGATTTTGCAAAAAAATAATGTTAATCATTAGTAAGAATGTGATTCTTGGCTTTTTGACGGATATATTATAACTTAAATGTAAAAGCTGAGGCAAAGCCCCAGCTCTTATGTTTGATTATTAATTTTCTTCTTTTGATATAGCAGCTTCTTCAATTACCGCAGCTTTATCAAAAACATTTATATACATTTGTTTAAGTTCACTTATTAATGGGTATCTTGGGTTAGCTCCTGTACATTGATCATCGAAAGCCTGCTCTGACATATCATCTAAACTAGCGTAGAATTTTTCTTCTGTAACTCCAGCAGCTTTGATAGTCATTGGAATATTAATTTTAGCCTTTAATTCATCTATAGCCGCGATTAATAATTCAACTTTTTCATCTTCACTATTTCCACCTAATCCAAGGAAATCAGCAATTCTAGCATATCTACTCTTAGCATTTGGATATTTGTATTGAGGGAATGCAGCTTGCTTTCTTGGGTTGTCTACAGCATTGAATCTGATAACTTCATTTATTAATAATCCGTTAGCAACTCCGTGTGGTATGTGGTGAGCAGCTCCTAATTTGTGTGCCATTGAGTGACATACACCTAAGAATGCATTGGCAAATGCCATACCAGCTATAGTTGAAGCGTGAGCCATTTTCTCCCTTGCTTCTATATTAGTTGTTCCTTCGCTATAAGCTATTGGCAAGTAGTCGAATATTAATTTTATTGCTTCTAGCGCTAAACCATTAGAGAACTCTGAAGCCATTACTGATACATAAGCTTCAAGTGCGTGAGTTAAAGCATCTATACCAGATGCAGCAGTTAAGCCTCTTGGCATACCCATCATTAATTCAGCATCAACGATAGCCATGTCTGGAGTTAACTCGTAGTCAGCTAGTGGATATTTAGCACCTGTTTTTTCGTCAGTTATAACTGCGAAAGGAGTAACCTCTGAACCAGTACCAGCGGATGTTGCTACTGATATCATCATAGCCTTTTCGCCCATCTTAGGGAATGTGTAGACTCTCTTTCTTATATCCATAAATCTCATTGCTAAGTCTTCAAATCTTACTTCTGGATGTTCGTACATTACCCACATGATCTTAGCAGCATCCATAGCAGAACCGCCACCAACTGCTATAATAGTATCTGGGTTGTAGTTTAATAACTCAGCAGCACCTTTTTTAGCTGTTGCTAAAGTTGGATCTGGTTCTACATCTGTAAATATTTTGTAGTCTACTCCGATTTCATCAAGAATTTTTGTAACTTTGTCAACATATCCTAACTCATAAAGAACTTTGTCTGTTACTATAAATGCTTTCTTCTTATTTAAGTCTTTTAATTCTTTTAATGCAACTCCTAAGCTGCCATATTTGAAGTAAACTTTTTCTGGAACTCTAAACCAAAGCATATTTTCTCTCCTCTCAGCTACACTCTTGATGTTCAATAGGTGTTTTGGACCAACGTTTTCTGATACAGAGTTTCCGCCCCATGATCCACAACCAAGTGTTAATGAAGGAGCTAGTTTAAAGTTGTAAAGATCACCGATAGCACCTTGTGCTGAAGGCATGTTTATTATTGTTCTTCCTGTTTTCATTGCAGCACCAAACTTTTCAACCTTATCTTTAGCTGTCATCGTATTAGCATATAATACTGAAGTGTGTCCAAATCCACCTAATTCAACAAGTCTTTCAGCTTTTTTAAGAGCTTCATCAAAATTCTTTGCTCTATACATAGCTAGTACTGGGGATAACTTCTCGTGTGAGAACTCTTCTTCTAATTCAACAGATTCTACTTCTCCGATAAGAACTTTGGCATCTTCAGGAACTTCAACAGCAGCTAGTTGAGCTATTTTGTAAGCTGATTGACCAACAATGTTAGCGTTTAGTGAACCATTTATTAATATTACTTTTCTAACCTTTTCTATTTCATCTTTCTTAAGAAGGTAAGCTCCTCTTTCTTCAAATTCTTTTCTTACTTGGTTGTATACTGAATCTAAAGCTATAACTGATTGCTCAGATGCACATATAACACCGTTATCGAAAGTTTTTGAAAGAAGTATTGAGTTTACAGCCATTTGAATATCCGCAGTTTCATCGATTATAGCTGGAGTATTACCTGCACCAACACCGATTGCTGGTTTGCCAGATGAATAAGCAGCTTTAACCATTCCAGGGCCTCCTGTAGCAAGTGTTATGTCTGCTTCTCTCATTACGATTTGTGAAAGTTCAACGGATGGCTCGTCTATCCATGCAACTATGCCTTCTGGAGCACCAGCTTGTACCGCTGCATCAAGAACTAATTTAGCTGCAGCAATAGTTGATTTTTTTGCTCTAGGGTGAGGTGAGAAGATTATTCCATTTCTAGTTTTTAAGGCTATTAGGGCTTTAAAGATTGCAGTGGAAGTTGGATTAGTTGTTGGAACAACAGCGGCGATAACCCCTATAGGTTCTGCGATTTTTTTCATACCGAAAGCTTGATCTTCATCTATAACTCCGCAAGTTTTCTCATCTTTGTATTTATTGTATATATATTCTGAAGCAAAGTGATTTTTTATAACCTTATCTTCAACTATTCCCATTCCAGTTTCTTCTACGGCCATTTTAGCAAGTCTTATTCTAGCACTGTTAGCTGCCATCGCTGCTTGTCTAAAAATTTCATCTACCTGTTCTTGAGTGTAAGTAGCAAATTGCTTCTGAGCAGCTCTTACCTCTTCTAATCTTTTCATTAATTGATCAACATTAGTTACCTTCATGAACAGCACCTCTTTCATATATTTATAATTAATATTTACGTTATTTTCGTTATGGTAATAAGGTAGGTATTCTGATTATAAAAATTGTCTAAAATATTTTTATCTTTTATGTTTTCTGTACTCAACCTTATGACATTATTATGCATCATAGTTTGTTAAATGTCAATCAATTTTCTAAAATATTTAACTAAATTATGTAAAAAACGTTTTCAAATTGTTTATCTAAGGGCTATAACATAGTTGTATATTTATTTATAACTTTATGCTAGGATGGCTAAAGAGAGACTTTAATAATGATGTTGAAAGTTAAAAAGAACCTATATGTCTGTTGAGTTATGCTAAATAGCGAAAAGGACTGTCTAGTAACTTTCGTATAGTTTTCTAAAAAATATATGGAGCAATCCTGAGCAGGAAACTAATCAATGAAATATTATTGTTAAAAAAATAACTACATATCTACTTTTAGTAGGTTAATAATTTAACAATAATACGCTGATTGGAATAACAAACTAGCTTTAATATACAGATCAATGTTTATTTTATTGCAATGATAAGTGATAAACTTAGTTATTTAAAGCTGTATTAATTTTAATAAAAAAGAATTATAGTTTTATCTTTATGATAAGTAATGCTAAAGCTTATTTAACTTTAAAACTACCGAATGTTATATAAAGTTATTTGCTTTAGAATAGTAATTTTTTGATAATATTAAAAATATCATATAAAGGTAGATTACATGGGGGTGTTATTTTGAATGAAAAAGCTGTTTTGACCGGAAATGAAGCTGTAAGTAGAGGCTTTTGGGAAGCCGGAGGAACCATAGCATCAAGTTATCCCGGATCACCAACGGTTCAAATTTTAGAATCCTTAGGTAATTATAAGGAGATTTTCAGTGAATGGGCTGTAAATGAAAAAGTTGCTTTTGAAATTGCTATGGGTGGAAGTTTTGCAGGAGCAAGAAGTATGGTCTCTATGAAACATGTAGGCATAAACATAGCATCTGATCCTTTTATGACATTTACAGAGGTAAAAACAAAGGGTGGATTTTTATTAGTGGTAGGAGATGACCCAGGGCTTACAAGTTCACAAAATGAACAGGATAGTAGATTCTGGGGTAAGTATGCCAATATACCTGTGATAGAACCTTCAAATCCTCAAGAAGTTAAGGAATATGTTAAAGAGGGTTTAAAAATAAGTGAGGACTTTAATACTCCTGTTTTAATAAAGCTTACTAGCAGGCTTTGTCATTGTAGAGGTATTGTAGAGTTAAATGAAAGACAGGAAAGAGAAATAGAAGGTTTTGTTGAAGATCAGTCAAGATATTGCATGCTGCCTCCTTTTGCTAATAAGCAGCAATACTTTATGAAAGAGAGAATGGAAAAACTTCAAGCATTTAACGATTCTACAACTTTAAATAAGCTGGAAGAAGCAGAAAATTCTCAAGTGCTTATTATTACTAGTGGTATGCCATATGAATGCTTAAAGGAAATAGAGCCAAAGGTTTCTGTACTAAAGCTTGCCATGGTATGGCCAATGCCTATAGATAAGATTAAGGAATTAAGTAAGAACTACAAGAGAGTTATCGTTATAGAAGAACTTATGCCGTTTATGGAAGAAACCTTAAAAAGTAATGGAGTAAAAGCAGAAGGAAAAGAGTATTTCTCCTTTACAGGAGAATTGACAGTAGATAGCATAAGAGAAGGTCTTGAAAAGGCTGGTGTATTATCTAATAGTGGAAAAGATATTCTACCACAAGAGGAGGGAAATATCCCACCACGGACACCTATGTTATGTTCCGGATGTCCTCATAGACCTATATTTCATATATTAAAGATGGCAAAAGCTACCGTAATGGGAGATATAGGCTGTTACTCTTTAGGAATACTAGAACCTTTTGAAGTTCATAAAACCAATATAAGCATGGGTGCTTCTTTGGGAAATGCACTAGGTGTTGCTGCGGCTCAGAGCAAGGCCGGAAAAATAAAGCCTATTGTTGCTACGATTGGAGACGGAACCTTCTTCCACTCTGGAATGACGGGAATTCTTCAATTAGCAAAGACAAAGGAAAATATAACAGTAATAGTTATGGATAACAGGACTACTGCTATGACTGGTGGTCAGGAAACACTTACAACTGGAGACTATTTTAAAGAAAGAGATATTTATAGTGTTAGTATTCCTGAGGTCTTAAAGACCTTTGGTATAAAAGACATAACAGTAGTAGATCAGTTCAAATATAAAGAAACTAAGGAAGCAATACATGCTGCAATGAAAAGAGAAGGCTTATCAATAATAGTCACCACAAGGCCTTGTGCTTTGAATTTTAAGATAAAGCAGCCGCATTTTTATGTAGATGAAAACATCTGTATTAGTTGTAGAAGTTGTATTAGAACAAACTGCCCTCCTATATCTATGAAGCTTTACCCAGGAAAGGATAAAAAGAACTCCTATATTAATCCAGATATGTGTGTAGGTTGTTCTGTTTGTTCTCAGGTCTGTCCTGTAGGAGCAATTAAAAGAAGTTCAGATGAGAATAATTAAGGAGGTAGTAGTATGGATATAACTAATATTCTAATTACCGGTGTTGGCGGACAGGGATTAGTAGTTGCTACAAAAATATTGGCTGAAACCGCATTTAGAGAAGGATATGATGTTAAGACTAGTGATGTTATAGGTCTTTCTCAAAGAGGTGGAATGGTATGGGGAAGTGTTAGATTCGGAAAGAAGGTTTATTCTGCATCAATGCCTAAAGGTCAAGGTGACATAATGGTTGCAATGGAGAGGCTAGAAGGTCTTAGGTGGGTTAAAGAAATGAAAGAAAATGCAAAAATTATAATGAACAATGAAACTACCTATCCTAACAGAGTGTTAATTGAGAAAGAAGAGTATCCAGAAGACATAGAAGAGGTATTAAAGAATAAAAGCTTTGAAGTCATACCTGTAGATGCAAAGGAGTTAGCCAGAAAGTCTGGAAATATAAAAACAGCTAATATAGCACTCTTAGGAGTTCTATCAAAATATCTGCCTTTCAAAGAAGAAAGTTGGGTTCAGGTAATTAAGGAGAATGTACCTAAGAGTACTATAGAAGTAAATATAACTGCATTTGATGCAGCAAGAAAGTAAAGTTTAAAAAGGCATCTTAAAGTAAATAATTACTTTGAGATGCTTTCTTATATAGAAAAGTATAAATTTTAATACTTTCTATTAGCACTGAAAAATTGGTTTTTTGTAATTAAACTAAAGCGATTACTTCTATTTCAACTAAAGCATCCTTTGGAAGTTTAACTTCTACGCAGGATCTTGATGGTAATTGTTTTTGAAAGTACTTAGCATAAACTTCGTTAACAGCAGCAAAGTCAGCCATGTTTTTTACAAATACAGTTGTTTTTATAACTTTTTCAAAGCTTGTACCAGCTTCCTCTAGTATTGCTTTAACATTTTCTAAAGATCTTTCTGTAGCTTTTGTTATGTTTTCTGAAACTAATTCACCAGTTGTAGGATCAAGTGGAATTTGACCGGATGTAAATAAAAGATTTCCCACCTTAATAGCTTGAGAATAAGGTCCTACTGCAGCAGGTGCTTTCGTTGTGCTTATTATTTGTTTTTCCATAATGTAAAAACCTCCTGTAATTTTGATAATTTGTTTTATATATTTAATTTACAAGAATGTTTTAGTAATCTTGTAAATATATTAAGCTAAGTATAAGTGTTAGTATAACTATACACCTTTACCGAAGGTGCAATTTGGAAATGTGCATTCTTCACATCCCATACATAATCCTCCGTGACCATAAGCAGCTAAGTCGCTGTGATTTAGCTTTTCACCTGCCAGTATTCTTGGGAATACTAAGTCAAAAGCAGTTCTTTTAGAGTGAATAGCTCCACCAGGCAAGCCTAACACAGGAATATCTCCGTTGTAAGCTAACAGAAACATAGAACCAGGTAGAATCGGAGTTCCATAACTTATGATTTCTGCTCCTGAGTTTCTTATAGCTGTAGGAGTAACATCATCTGGGTCTACAGACATGCCACCTGTACAGATAACTATTTCAGCACCTTTATCTATCCAATTATTGATGGCAGCTGTAATTTTATCTAGGTTATCAGGTAATATAGTTTGGCCTAATATTTCACAGTTATATTCTTCTGCCTTTTTCGATATAGTTGGTCCAAAGGCATCCTTTATTCTTCCATGGTAAATTTCATTTCCAGTTGTAACTATTCCTATTTTTTTAGGAGTGAAAGGAATAACCTTAACTATCTTTTCTTTAATAGTTTTTTCTGCAATTTTTATCTTTTCTTCCTCTATTAATAAAGGGACTACTCTTGTAACTGCAACCTTTTGCCCCTTCTTAACAGGTAGGTTATTATGAAGTGTAGATAATATAGTTTCACCTAAGGAATTTAATTGGAATAATTGCTGAACATTTACTTTTAGCAATCCATTTTCTGAAGCTATAAATTCTATTTTTCCCTCTTTAACATCACTAAAGCTCAAGCCCTTACCGGCAGTTAAGTTTTTTAATCGCTCAGCAGCATCATTTTCATGCAGCATTCCTTCCTCAGCTTCCCATACATAAATATGATCTTTACCAAGGGATAGTAAGAGTTGAATATCATCCTCTTTTATAACATGACCTTTTTTAAAAGCTACACCTTTTTTTCCACCAGGCACAATTTGTGTAATATCGTGGCATAGCACGAAACCTACAGCGTCCCAAGTGCTTATCTTTTTCATATTTTCATCTCCTGTATCAATTAGCAATTTTATACACTATCTATAGTTTAAGGTTTTTTAAATCTTTTCTGTGATTTAAAGAACCTTTATTTTTAATTAGCATTATTTCTGCTAATATACCGAAAGCTATTTCTTCTGGTGATTCTCCAGAAATATTTAATCCAATAGGGGTATATATCTTTCTTAATTCCTCTTTAGCTATACCTTCAGCAGATAGTTTTTCTGCAACTAGTATAGTTTTTCTAGCACTGCCCATCATTCCTATATATGCAGCACCTCTTCCAATTACTGCTCTAAGAGAATCAATATCAGTTTTATGACCTTTGGAAACAAGAACAATATAGGTATCTTCTGTTATATTGTAATTAGATAAGTTAGAGGCTAAGTCTCCGGCAATAATTTCATCTGCATCTTCAAATCTCTCTTTATTTGCAAATTCCTCTCTGTCATCAAAGATTGCAATATAAAACCCCATTGTTTTAGCTAGCTTAAACAAGTGTTTGCCAGTATGTCCACCACCAACTATTATTAGTCTTGGTTTGGGTTTGAAAACTTTTATAAAACCTTTGGCATCACCGCCGCACTGCATACCTAATTCTCCCTGTTCATTTAATTTGTAGTCAAAGTAAGTATCCTCATTTTTTTTCATACATTCCAGAGCTCTGGCTATAACTACGCTTTCAATTTTTCCACCACCTACAGAACCAAGAATTCTGCAATCTTCCCAGATAGCCATAATAGAGCCTGTTTTTCCAGGAGTGGAACCTACTGCTTGAGTTATAGTAGCTAAAGCTACTTTTTTCCCTTTACGAAGGCTTTCGTAGATTTGTATTAATATTTCCTCTTCCATAATCTATGCACCTCTCATAATTTTTCTCTGCTTGTAAATATAATATTGCTTCTAAAACTCCACCGGCAATAGCTCGGGCTTTATCCGAGATTGTGTAACAATTTTGCAGTTCAGATATTCTTGGATCTATATCAGCTATTTTAAGACCTATAGATACTTTGCTGTGGTCTCTTATAATGCCTCTAAGTAATCCATTCATGGTTGCACGTACCTCGATACCATTCACATAAGCAATAGGTTCACCAGCTTCAACTATATCACCAATTTCTTTAGCATTTTTTATAAGTCCGCTACTAGGGCTATATATAACTCTTTCCTTAGAAAACCCCTTTATTTCTCCAGGTACTCCTGTATTGGCAATGGCTTGTCTTTCAAAGATAAGTCTTCCAAGATTATGTCCACGCATAGTCTCTATAACTATATGGGCATCTTTACCTGCTTCAAAACCAGGTCCAAGAGCTATGGTAATATGGGACATGTCTATTTTGGTGCCTAAGTTTTTTTTAGCTAGTATTGCATCTACTACAACACTAGGCTTTATAGTATCTATATAAGTACCTTGTGGATCAATTACCACTGGTATCTTATTTTCATTCCAAGCATTTTCTATATCTTTTATATCTTTAGCAAAGACAGATGAAGTGTTTTCAACAGTAAATTCACCTTCGTATATACATTCGCTGTAACATACAGATCTTCTTATGGAGGTAGGTGATGGAACTTCAAGAACTAATACCTTAAAACCACTTCTATGGAGCTTTTGTATAGTACCTGAGGCGATGTCACCTCCACCTCTTATGATTACAATATCATTAAGCATATAATATCACCTCTAGATTATAGTAAGGAGAGTTTCGTAATCTTCAGGAGTATCTACATCAAAGAAAAAGTATTTGTCCGTAATATCAACAAAAGCTATTTCGTTTTTATGATTGTTGATGACAGCTCGCCCGCCAATATCACCTTCTAATTTTAATAACTCTTCTTTATATTTATTTGGAAAAATAACAGGGCTGCCTCTTCTATAATTGTATTTTGGTATTATAATTAAATCTTTGTTTTCTTCAAACTTTACTAAGAGCAATTTTATAAGTTCTGCTTGAATTAGAGGTTGGTCACCAGTAAAAAACATGTATCCACTGGAAGTAATGCTGTCTTTTATTCCTAACTTTACTGCTTCACTTTGTCCTTTTTCCGAACTTTTATTGATAATAGTTTTTATGCCTTTTCTTTTGCCTAAATTTAAAACATAGCTATCTTTACATATTAAAACGATATCATTAAAATTACAGCTTAGTACTACATCAATCACATGTTCAATTATAGGTTTATCTCTATAGGGAAGAAGAAGTTTATTTTCTCCCATTCTATTTGAGAAACCAGAAGCTAATATAATTGCGCTAATCACTGCATATCCTCCTAGGATACTTTTTGTAATTTTTATTCAATAAACTTCCTGAAATAATTCTGCTTAAACTAAAATTAGTTTGGGTACGTATCATTTCTAGTAGGTTGTTCGCTAATAATATTTCCTCAGAATTTTCAACCTTATTAATAAAAAGTATTTTCTCACCAAAGGAATTTTTAAATAAACCTTCTGGATGACATATTAGATTGAATAAGTGATTTATGGTTATAGGTTTATTTACATCAGCATTAGTTAGCATTATGAATTTATCTAATCTATGAACGTTAACTTCTTTTGCTAATTTTCCTACTACAGTTATATCTAAAACTCCAATAGTTTTATTTGTTTTAGCGTAAACTACAGGCTCATCTTTTCTCCAAGCTTTTATAGGTTTTTTCTTAGAGCCATCAGCTTCTATTAGTATGTAGTCAAAATACTGATAAATATTATCTAAATATGAAAAGTTAACTCCAATTATCTTATTTTCCTCATTTACACTACTTCCCAATAAGTAAGTTCCTTTAGATTTACTGTTTATATACAACTTATTTTCGTTTTTAGACATATGAGTAAAATCATAAAGTTTTTTATTAGGTATATAAATCTTTGTAGTTGTAGTAACCAAGACTTTATGAGAGTATCTTAACTCTTCGGCTAAAGAAAACATAAGAGTAGTCTTTCCACCAGCACCTACTATAGAAACTATATCACCTTTATTTAAATCTAATAATTTATTTAATTTCATAAATTACCTGCCTTTAGTGATAAGAATGTTTTATCTTACTATATAAAGGTATAAGCAAAAAGCATTCCAAATAACCTTAATTTATAATAAATGCTACTCATAAAGCTTGAAGAATAAGAAAAAGTCTGTGTTTTAGAAAAAAATATATATCAAGGTTTAAGCTAAAGGCATGTTAATAATTTTAATTTAAGAATAAAATCATTAATATTCTTATCATATTGATAATTTCGTATCATTTTGATAATATACTAAATAAGAAACAATTGAATAGAGAAATAATCTGTTTAAAATTATTATTTTGATAAATCATAGAATAATCAGATTAAGGTTTATAGACTGAATTAACTAAAGAGAATAAGGAGAAGAGGAAAACTATATGAAAGTATCATTATTAAAACAAATACAAGATTCTGTTATTAAATACGCTAATGTAATTGCTAGTGTAATAAAAGTAGATGTTGAAATTGTAGATAATAGTCTTATTAGAATTGCAGGTACAGGAATATATAAGGATAAGCTTAATGAAAATATATCTAGGAATGGTTTTGTTTATAGACATGTATTAAGTACTGGACAACCTCAAGTAATAGAGGAACCTGGTAAAAACTCATTGTGTACAAGCTGTGATGAAAGGGGATGTTGTAGGGAAAAAATGGAGACCTGTACTCCTATAAAGCTAAGTGGAGAAATAATAGGGGTTATAGGGTTAATTTGTTCAAGTGATGAACAAAAAGTTAGGTTAATAGAAAACCTAGAGTTTTACCTCCAATTTCTAGCTCAAATATCAGAGTTTATAAGTGCAAAGGCTTATGAGTTTTTAGAGAATGGGAGAAATCAATCTATGGTAAAACTATTAAATCAAGTTATTAACAGCGTAGATAAAGGGGTTTTAGTTATTAACAATAATAGTGAAATAGTGCACATGAATGATAGTGCTATAAAACAATTAAAATTAACTGAAGCTTATAGAACAAGGAAAATAGAGATAACTCCTACTAGTGAATATATAATGCAGGAAGAGACTTATATTATTAACATAGAAGGAAGGAAAATAAACTTGATTGGTCAGCTGATTCCTGTATTCCCTACGCTGCCCTCCTACGATAAAATCTTGATATTTAGTGAGTTAAAAAAGGTAAAATCAGAACTATATTCTAAAACCCATATTTGGCAGCCTATTAAGACTGAAAATATTATTGGAGAATCTAGGGCTATGTTTCAGTTGAAAGAAAAAATAAAAAAAGTAGCAAGTTCAAAGTCTACAGTTCTTATTACCGGAGAAAGTGGTACTGGTAAGGAACTTATTGCAAGAGCTATTCATTCAGAAAGTGATAGAAAGGGAAAACCATTTATCGCCATAAATTGTGGGGCTATACCAGATAACCTTTTAGAAAGTGAGTTGTTTGGTTATGTAAGAGGAGCCTTTAGCGGAGCAGATACAAATGGAAGAATAGGAAAGTTTGAATTAGCTAATAAGGGTGTTATATTCCTTGATGAAATAGGAGATATGCCTCTACATTTACAGGTAAAAATTCTAAGGGTTCTTCAGGAAAGGAAAATAGCTAGAATAGGATCAAATCAACTTATTGATTTAGATATAAGATTTGTAGCAGCTACTAATAAGGATCTTAAAAAGTTAATTTTAGAAAATAAGTTTAGGGAGGACTTATACTATAGGCTTAATGTCATACCTATTGAACTACCCTCTTTAAGGGAAAGGCGAGAAGATATAGAGATTATAGCTGCAAATTTAGTGGAAAAGTATAATAAGCTTTTTAATAAAGAGGCCTATTGCATAGACAAGGAAGCTATAGAGCTTTTAAAGAATTATGGGTGGCCAGGTAACGTTAGGGAACTTGAGAACACTATAGAATTTGCGATAAATTTAGTTGGTAATGATGGGGTAATTACTAAAGATATGCTTCCGAGAAGTATACTAGAGTATAGAAGTTCATCTGAGTTTGAAGGAGATAGAAGAACTGTAAAGCCTTTAGAGGAAATAGAGAAGAAATATATTTTAAAGGCTTTGGATATTTATGGTAATGATACAAAAGGAAAACAACTTGCTGCAAAGGCTCTAGGAATAGGGATAGCTACTCTTTATAGAAAGCTAGATAAGATAAGATGATTTTATCATAATGATAATGGAGTTCCTTTGCTAAGAATAGTTTTTCAAGTAAGTACAACTTATCTATCAAATTGGTAATTAATTATCGTATTGATAAAAAGTAATAGAAAAAATCTGTTTGTTATTAAATATTATAGTGTAAAAGTAAGTGCGAAAAAGGAGGAGTTTTTCGCACTATTTTTTTATTTTAAAAATTTTTTATTAGTGTAAATAATGTACTTTACATGATTGCTCTCAATTTACTCCCCAATTATTATATATATTTATTTTGCTTGGCATGATTGTTGCTATTATTGATTATTGTGAAAAATCAGTAAGAAGAGGGGTAATAAAATGGATCAAAAAATTAAATGGCAAGAAAATACTATGCTATCAAATAACAAAGTATCTGTTGACTTTTTAGGAGACAAGGAAATAGAGAAAGCTAAAAAGTTTCATCAAAGCTTTCCACAATATACAAAAACACCTTTAACAAATTTAGATAACCTAGCAAAGCAATTAGGTCTAGGTGGAATATATATAAAGGACGAATCCTATAGATTTGGGTTAAACGCTTTCAAAGTACTTGGTGGTTCTTTTGCTATGGGTAAGTATTTATCACAAAGACTAGATAAGGATATATCAGAGCTAAGTTTTGAAAAACTAACTTCAGATGAAATCCGTGGAGAACTTGGAGAGATAACTTTTGTAACAGCTACTGATGGAAATCATGGAAGAGGGGTTGCTTGGACTGCTAATAAGCTTAAGCAAAAATCAGTAGTTTATATGCCAAAGGGTTCATCCCTTACCCGTTTGGAAAATATTCGCGCAGAAGGTGCAGAGGCATCTATAACTGATATGAACTACGATGATGCTGTTAGACTAGCAGCAAAATATGCTGATGAACATAATGGAGTAGTAGTTCAAGATACAGCCTGGGAAGGATATGAGGAAATTCCTACTTGGATAATGCAGGGATATGGAACAATGGCTTCTGAAGCTCTAGAACAGTTAAGAGAAATGAAGATTGAAAGACCTACTCATATATTTGTACAAGCTGGAGTTGGTTCTTTAGCAGGAGCAGTTCAAGGCTATTTTGCATCAGTGTTTGGTAAAGAGTGTCCAACTACTGTAATCGTTGAAGCAGATGAAGCGGCTTGTTTATATAAATCAGCAGTGGCTGGAGATGGAAAAGCTAGAGCTGTAGGTGGAGATATGCCAACAATAATGGCAGGACTTGCTTGCGGAGAAGCTAACACTATAGGTTGGGAAGTTTTAAGAGACTATAGTACAGCTTTTGTTGCTTGTCCAGATTGGGTAGCTGCTAATGGTATGAGAATACTTGGAAACCCAATGAAAGGTGATGGAAAAGTAGTATCAGGAGAATCAGGAGCAGTAACTGCAGGACTTATATACTCAATAATGACTAGAGAAGATATGAAGGATTTAAGAGAAAAACTAAACCTAAATGAAAATTCAAGAGTACTTTTATTTAGTACAGAAGGGGACACAGATCCTGATAAGTATAGAAGTATAGTATGGAATGGAGAATATCCAAGTTTTTAATATAAGAATAGGAGGAATGTAGAGATGATGATGACAAATGAAAGAAGAGAAGAGTTAACTAAGCTATGCCAGGAGCTTTTAAGACAGCCAAGCGTTTCTGGTGAAGAAGGTAAGGTAGTAGAGGCTATAAAAAATGCTTTTACAGAAATGGGATTTGATGATTGTTTTGTGGATGCTTACGGAAATGTAATTGGTCATGTAAAAGGAAACAAACCAGGAAAAGCTATATTATTTGATGGACATATAGATACAGTTCCAGTTCCAGATGATTCAAAATGGGCACATGCACCGTTTGGTGGAGAATTAGTTGATGGAAAGATTTATGGACGTGGAGCTTCAGACATGAAAGGTGCAGTAAGTGCTATGATAGCTGCTGTTTCATATTTTGCTAAGGATACAAATAAAGATTTCGCCGGAGACCTTTATGTTGCAGGAGTAGTTCATGAGGAAATATTTGAAGGAATTGCTGCTCGTAAAATAAGTGAAAAAGTTAACCCAGACTATGTAGTAATAGGAGAAGCTTCTGAACTTAACTTAAAAATAGGACAACGTGGACGTGGAGAAATCGTTATTGAAACCTTTGGAAAACCTGCACACTCAGCAAATCCAGAAAAGGGAGTAAATGCTGTTTATAAAATGGCAAAAGTTATTGACAGAGTTCAAAAGCTTGAAGCCCCAGAACAGGATGGACTTGGAAAAGGAATATTAGTTCTTACAGATATTAAGTCATCTCCATATCCAGGAGCATCAGTAGTTCCAGATTACTGTAGAGCTACTTTTGATAGAAGACTTCTTGTTGGAGAAACAAAGGAAGGTGTACTTGCACCAGTTGAAGCTTTACTAAAAGAAATGATGGCAGAGGACTCAGAGTTAAATGCAAAGGTTTCTTATGCTATTGGAAGAGAAACTTGCTATACTGGGGAAACAATAGAGGGAGAAAGATTCTTCCCAGGCTGGTTATATGATGAGCAGGATGAATATGTTCAAGCTGCGTATAAGGGACTAAAGGAAGCAGGATTAAATCCAGAAATTACTCAATACTCTTTCTGCACAAATGGAAGTCACTATGCAGGAGAGAGAGGAATAAAAACTATAGGATTTGGACCTTCTAAAGAAAACTTAGCTCATACAATAGATGAATATATAGAGCAAGACCAGCTTTTCAAAGGTGCAGAAGGATACTATGGAATATTAAAGGCGGTTTATAATAAGTAAGGTCGGTGATTAATAATGAAGACTTTAATCAAAAATGGATTAATTATAGATGGTACAGGAGATAAGGCTGTAAAAGCCAATCTCCTTATAGAAAATGATCGTGTTGTAAAAATAGGTGAGGTTGAAGAAAAGCAATTTGACAGAGTGATAGATGCTGAAGGAATGATAGTTGCTCCAGGATTTATCGATACTCATAGCCATTCGGATTTAAAAATACTTGTAAACCCTTTTAATGAAACAAAAATACGTCAGGGAATAACCACAGAACTTTTAGGTCAAGACGGTATATCTATGGCACCGCTTCCACAAAAATATATAAGTCCTTGGAGAAAAAATCTAGCAGGGCTAGATGGAGATAGTGATGAAATAGATTGGACTTATGAAACTACAGATAACTATCTTAAGATGATGGAACAGAAAGGCATAGGTTTAAATGAGAGTTATTTAGTACCTCATGGAAATATCCGTATGGAAGTTTTAGGTCTTGATAACAGACAGCCAACAGAAGAAGAAATTCAAAAGATGTGTGAGGTTACCAGAAGAGAAATGGAAGCTGGAGCATATGGTCTTTCAACAGGTCTTATATATATGCCTTGTGCCTATTCACAAACTAAAGAGATTATAGAGATGTGTAAGGTAGTAGCTGAGTACGATGGAGTATTTGTAGTCCATCAAAGAAGTGAAGCAGATACTATCCTAGAATCTATGGAAGAAGTTATTCAAATAGGAAGAGAGTCAGGAGTAAAAGTTCACTTCTCACATTTTAAGGTATGTGGAAAGAAGAACTGGAAGTATATAGATGAAGTAATTAAATTACTAGAGAAGGCTAAGGAAGAAGGCATTAGAGTTTCCTTTGACCAATATCCATACGTAGCTGGCAGCACAATGCTTGGTGTAATTCTTCCACCTTGGGCTCATGATGGTGGCACAGATAAGCTTTTAGAAAGGCTTAAAAACCCTGAGTTAAGAGCAAGGATGGTAGAGGATATGGAAAACGGAATACCAGGCTGGGATAACTTTGTAGATTTTGCAGGGCTAGATCAGATTTTTGTAACCAGTGTAAAAACTGAGAAAAATGAGGATTTAGTAGGCAAAAACTTAGTGGAAATAGGACAAATAAGAGGTAAGAATCCATATGACGCTACCTTTAATCTTCTTTATGAAGAAGAAAATGCTGTAGGTATGGTAGATTTTTATGGTCTTGAAGAACATGTTATAAAGTTTTTAAATAGACCAGAACAAAATGTATGCACCGATGGTCTTTTAGCAGGAAAGCCGCATCCGAGAGTATTTGGAGCCTTTCCAAGAGTTCTTGGTAAGTATGTGAGAGAAGAAAAGGCTTTAACTTTTGAAGAAGCTATATACAAAATGACTAAAAAACCTGCAGAGGTCTTTGGAATTAAAGAGAGAGGAGTTCTAAAGGCAGGTAACTATGCAGATATAGTTATTTTTAATCCTAATACTGTTGAGGACAAAGGAACTTATGTTGACCCTATACAGTATCCAGTAGGTATAGATTACGTTCTTATAAACGGAAATATAGTTATAGATAACGGTGTATACAATAAAATATTAGCTGGTAAGGTATTAAGAAAAGGATAGGCTTAGCTGTCTAGACAAGGAGGAAAGAAATGCTGCTTGTAGGAAATGGAAGACTGGTTACTCAAGACCATAAGATGCCTTATGTTAAGGATGGCTGTGTAGCTATAGAAGGAAACATAATAAAAGAAGTTGGTAATACATCAGACATTAGAAAAAAGTATCCAGATGCAGAATTTATTGATGCAGAAGGAAAGGTAATTATGCCAGGAATGGTTAACACCCATATGCACTTTTATAGTGCTTTTGCTAGAGGAATGGCCTCAGCACCATCAACAAACTTTGTAGAAATACTAGAAAATCTTTGGTGGAAACTGGACAAAGCACTTACTCTTGAAGATGTAAAATATAGTGCTTTAGTAACAATAATTGATTGTATTAAAAATGGAACAACTACTATATTCGATCATCATGCCAGTCCGATGGCTATTACAGATAGCTTATTTACCATGGCAGAGGCTTCTAAGCAAATGGGCGTAAGAAGCTGCTTATGTTATGAGGTCTCAGATAGAGATGGTCAAGATATAATGGAAGAAGGCATAAGAGAAAACGTTAACTTTATAAAGCATGCTAATGTTGATGGTGAAGATATGATAAAGGGAATGTTTGGACTACATGCTTCAATGACACTTTCCAATGAAACAATGGAAAAGTGTGCAGCGGCAATGGAAGGGCTAAACAGTGGATATCATATACACACAGCAGAAGGAATAGCAGATGTTTATGATTCATTAAACAAATATGGAAAAAGGGTTGTCCAAAGACTAATGGACTTCAATATGTTAGGAGAGAAAACCATTACTCCTCACTGTGTTCATATCAATAATCTTGAAATGGAGATTTTAAAAGAAACTAACACAAATGTAGTTCATAACCCAGAATCAAACATGGGAAATGCAGTAGGATGTGCTCCTGTAATAGAAATGATGAGAAAAGGTTTAACTGTAGGTCTCGGCACAGACGGATATACTAGTGATATGTTTGAATCTATGAAAGTTGCAAACATAATACATAAACATAATCTTTCGAATCCAAGTGTAGCTTGGGCAGAAGTTCCTACAATGCTCTTTGACAATAATAAAAAAATAGCCTCAAACTACTTCAGCAGGCCAGTAGGAAGCATTGAAGCAGGAGCTTATGCAGATTTAATTATAGTTGATTATAATCCTCACACTTTAATGAACAGTTCAAATTATAATAGCCATATTTTATTTGGTATGACAGGTAGAAGCGTAGATACAACAATAGCAAACGGAAGAATTTTAATGAAGAATAGAAAACTCATAGGTGTAGATGAAGCAGAGATACTCTCTAAGTCAAGAGAAGCTGCAAATAAGCTGTGGAATAGAATTTAGGGTATAGAGGTGTAGGTTATGGAAAATCCAAAGATTTCAGTTGTAGAAAATGAAGAACAGAATAAAATTGCACCCGTTGATGAAAAACTTCCAATTAGTCAATTAATTATTTTTGGACTTCAACATGTTCTGGTAATGTGTGCTGGGGGAGTTGCGGTTTCACTAATTCTAGGAAACACTTTGGGGCTTAGTAAAGAGCAGATAGTATTTTTAATCAACGCAGACCTTTTAATGGCAGGTGTTGCTACATTAATACAAGGAGTAGGGCTTAAGGGTTTTGCAGGGGCAAAAGCTCCACTTATTGAAGGAGCTAGTATGGCAGCAGTAAACTCTATGGTAGCTATTGGATTAAGTTATAAAGGAGATCCATCATTAGCATTAGGAACAATATTTTGTGCTACTTTTATTTCAGGGTTAATTGGATTGCTAATAGCACCTTTTTTCGGAAAGCTGCTAAGGTTTTTCCCAAAGGTAGTAACAGGATCTGTTATAACAATAATGGGTATTTGTCTTATACCAGTAGCAATAAAATGGGCTGCTGGAAACAATCCAGCCTCCCCTGACTATGCAAGTCCTAAAAATATCTTTTTAGCACTATTTGTATTAGTAACAATACTAATACTAAGTAAGGTTTTAAAAGGGGTTTGGAACAATATATCTATACTGTTAGGTTTAATTATTGGAACTATAGTAGCTAGTATATTTAAGATGGTTGACTACAGTGGAGTTAGTCAAGCTGGTTTAATAGGGTTAGATATGCCATTTCGTTTCGGAAGTTTTCATTTTGATATAACAGCAGTTATTTCAATGACTTTGGTAATATTCGTTATCATGACCCAAGCAACTGGGAATATAATAGCCCTTCACGAAATAGTTGGGAAACCATTAGATGAGAAAAACCTTGTAAGAGGTTTAAGAGCAGAGAACCTTAGTACAATGATTGGGGGAGTTTTTAACACCTTCCCAAGAACCGCACTAGGTCAAAATATTGGTCTTGTAAATATGACAGGTATAAAAAGTAGATATACTGCAGTTTCTGCAGGAATTATACTTATAGCACTAGGATTTTTGCCAAAGGTAGCAGCATTAGTTGCAGCAATACCTTATCCAGTTTTAGGGGGAGCTGGATTCATGATGTTTGGAATGATTATGGTAGGCGGAATAAAATCCCTAGGTGAAGTTAAATTTGATGGCACAAAGAATGGAATAATAGTTGCTATAAGTATTGGTATAGCGATGATAACTTTAATAATTCCTGATTTTTATAAAGCATTTCCATCTTGGGTTAATACTATTTTCCAAAGTGGAATGACTACAGGAACTATAACTGCTATATTTCTTAATATAATATTCAATGAATTAGGCAATTCGAAGAAATAAACATGTGTAATAAGATGTCCTAAACACGCGCTAAGTATTTTTATATATAACTTAAAATAACTTTTACGTCAGATGCTTTATAAACATCTGACGTTTAAGTATATATTGAATTAAGCTGAAAATCTGAAAGGAGAGTGCTGCATGGGTATAGTACTAAAAGGCGGTAAAATTGTAACAGCAGTGGATACCTATGAGTCAGATATAAGAATAGAAGGAGAGAAGGTTATTTCTATTGGAAAGGACCTAGAGAAAGAGGGAGATGAGATAATATCAGTAGAAGGCTGTTATCTTTTACCTGGTGCTATTGATCCTCATACTCACTTTGATTTAGACACTGGTTCAACAGTTACAGCAGATGATTTTTGTAGTGGAACTAAGGCGGCTATAATAGGGGGCACTACTACTATTTTAGATTTTGCTACTCAAAATAAGGGGGAAAGCTTAAAGGAAGGTTTAAACAATTGGCACAAGAAAGCAGATAATAAGTCTTATTGTGACTATGGTTTTCACATGGCAATAACAGATTGGAATGAAAAGGTATGCGCTGAAATGGAGGACATGATAAAGGAAGGAGTACCTTCTTTTAAAATGTATATGGCATACAAGAATACTCTTCAAGTAGATGATGGGTCAATATTTAGTGCATTAAGAAAAGGCAAAGAGATAGGTGCATTAATTGGATTTCACTGTGAAAATGGAGATGTAATAGATACTTTAGTTAAAGAAGCAAAAAATAATGGAAATAATCATCCTAGGTATCATGCTATAACTAGACCGGCAGCGGCTGAAAGGGAAGCAATATCTAGAGTTATACAGTTAGCAGAAATGGCTGATTCGCCAGTTTATATAGTTCATTTAAGTACAAAAGATGGCTTGGAAAGTATTATAGATGGAAAGAAAAGAGGAATAAAAGTTTACTCAGAAACATGTCCTCAATACCTTTTACTAGATGATTCTTGTTATGAAAGTGAAGAAGGTAGTTTTAATGGAGCAAAGTATGTTATGTCTCCACCTCTTAGAAAGGATATAGATAAAGATGCTTTGTGGAGAGGAATACAAAACAGTGAGATAGACACTATAGCTACAGATCATTGTTCCTTTAATTATAAAGGACAAAAGGATATGGGAATTGATGATTTTAGTAAAATACCAAATGGAGCACCAGGGGTAGAGCATAGGTTATCATTACTTTATACAAATGGAGTTGTTAATGGAAAGATAACTATAAATGATTTGGTGGCTTTAACCTCTACCAATGCAGCAAAGTTATTTGGACTTTTTCCGCAAAAAGGAACTATTGCCGTAGGATGTGACGCAGATATTGTAGTGTTAAACCCAAAGGAGAGATGGACGGTATCTGCAGAGAATCAAACTCAAAGGGTTGACTATACACCTTATGAGGGTTTTGAACAAGAAGGAAGAATTAAAGATGTATTTTTAAGAGGAAAACAAGTAGTTAGAGATTCAAAAATAGTTACAGAAGAGCCAGTTGGAAAATACATTCCTAGAAAATCACTTTTAGAAAAAGGAGAATAAGCTATGTTTAAGTTTAATTTAAATGGAAATATTGTGACAGCAGGAGAGGATATAAATTTACTAGAGTACTTAAGAGAAAATACTAGACTTACATCTGTTAAAAATGGCTGTGGCGAAGGTGCTTGTGGAGCTTGCATGGTGCTAGTAGATGGAAAGGCTATGAGAGCTTGCATTTTAACTACAGCTAAAGTTGAGGGAAAATCAGTTTTAACTGTAGAAGGTATATCAGAAAGAGAAAAAGATGTATATTCTTGGGCTTTTGCAGATGCAGGAGCAGTACAGTGTGGTTTCTGTATACCGGGTATGGTTATAAGTGCAAAAGGCTTATTAGATAAAAACTTAAACCCAACTTCCCAGGAAATAAAGAATGCTTTAAAGGGAAACATATGCAGATGTACAGGATATGTAAAGATTGAGAAAGCAATAGCTATGGTAGCTAAGGCTTTAAGAGAAGGTTATATACCGCCAAAGGTTGAGTGCAAAGGACTTATGGGAGAAAATCTACACAGAGTAGATGCTAAAGAAAAGGTATTAGGTACTGCTGAATATGTAGATGATATGCAGGTAGAAGGAATGCTTTATGGTTCAGCTTTAAGGACTAAGTATCCTAGAGCTTTAGTAAAGAGTATTGACATATCAGAGGCAGAAAAACATCCAGGCGTTGTTGCTGTAGTAACTGCTAAGGATGTACCAGGAAAGAGATTTATAGGACACCTTGTTAAGGACTGGCCAGCTATGATTGCAGTAGGAGAAGAAACAAGATATGTAGGTGATTCAGTTGCATTAGTAGCTGCTACAAGCAAGAAGGCTTTAAAAGAGGCGTTAAACTTAATTAAGGTGGATTATGAAGAAAGAACACCTCTTACTTCTCCAACAATGGCTATAGAAGAAGGAGCAGCTAAAATACATGAAGGCGGAAACGTATTAAGAAAAGAGTTGTTAAAGAGAGGAAATGTAGATGAAGCTATAGCAAAAGCTAAATATGTGGTAACAGAAAAGTACTCTACTCCTTTTACAGAGCATGCCTTCTTAGAGCCAGAGTGTGCTTTAGCTATGCCAGATGGCGATGGGGTACTTCTATATACTGGTGGACAAAATATATATGATGAGCAGCATGAAATTTCAGATCTTTTAGGTCTTCCAGCAGATAAGATAAGAGTAATAAGCAAATATGTAGGTGGTGGCTTTGGTGGAAAAGAGGATATGAGTGTTCAACACCATGCAGCACTTCTTGCTTATGTTTCTAAAAAACCTGTTAAAGTTCTTTTAAGTAGAAAAGAGAGTTTAATGGTACATCCTAAGAGACATGCTGCTGAAATGGAAGTTACAACAGCTTGTGATGAAAATGGAATAATAACTGCATTTAAAGCAACAATCGTAACTGACTGTGGAGCCTATGCTTCACTAGCAGGTCCAGTACTTCAGAGAGCATGTACTCACGCAGCAGGACCTTATAATTTCCAAAATGTTCAGGTAGAAGGAATGACTGTCTACACTAATAATCCACCAGGGGGAGCATTTAGAGGTTTTGGAGTTACTCAGTCCGCCTTTGCTTCTGAGTGTAATTTAAACCTTTTAGCTGAAAAACTTGGAATATCTCCATGGGAAATTAGATTTAGAAATGCAATAGAGCCAGGACAAGTTCTTCCAAATGGACAAATTGCAGGGCCAGATACTGCTCTTAAAGAAACTCTTTTAGCTGTAAAAGAAGAGTTTGAAAAACATACTTATGCAGGAATTGCTTGTGCTATGAAGAACAGTGGACTAGGAGTTGGAGTTCCTGATGTAGGTAGATGTAGACTAACTGTAATAGATGGAAAGGTTCATGTAAGAACCGGTGCAGCTTGTATAGGTCAAGGTCTAGGAACTGTTACCACTCAAATGGTATGTGAAACTTTAAGAATATCACCTGAACTAGTTGTTGTAGATGCTCCAGATACTTCAATAACTCCAAACTCAGGAACTACTACTGCTTCAAGACAGACAGTATTTGCAGGAGAAGCTACAAAACAGGCTGCTTTAAAACTTAAGGAAGCATTAAAGGAAAAATCCCTTGGAGAACTTAGTGGAGAAGACTTCTATGGTGAATACGTAGGGGTTACTGATCCAATGGGGTCTGACAAAGCAAATCCAGTAAGCCACGTTGCTTATGGTTTTGCAACTCAGGTTGTAATTTTAGATGAAAATGGAATGCTTAAGAAGGTAGTAGCAGCTCACGATGTAGGAAAGGCTGTTAACCCAATAAATGTTGAGGGACAAATTGAAGGCGGAGTAACAATGTCTCTTGGATATGCCCTTACAGAAGATTATCCTTTAAAGGATGCAGTTCCTACAGCTAAGTTTGGTACTTTAGGATTATTTAGAGCTACAAATGTTCCTGAAATTCAACCAATAATTGTAGAGAAAAATAAAGACTCTCTTGCATATGGAGCTAAGGGTATTGGAGAAATTGTTTCAATTCCAACAGCGCCAGCGGTGCAAGGAGCATACTTCAGACTTGATGGTAATTTTAGAACAAAGTTACCTTTAGAGGATACTGCTTATAGAAAGAAAAAATAGATAGCACAGTTTAGGTTACTAGAGGACACCTAAATGCTTTAGGAGTCCTCTAATAACACCTAAATTTTAATTAGTAAAAATTTATACAATACTAATCAATGCAAGGTTTATTTGAGGAAAGGTGGAACAACCATGAGTGAAGTAATGAAAACAATGTCTTTTGAAACAATTCTTAAGAGAGCTCTTGAAGATTATTATACAAAAGGAAAAATATTTGAAATAGAGGAAAAGGACTTCTCTAAGGATATTGACAATAGTATAGAAATGGAGTTTTGTGGAGAATACTTAAGATACCCAGTAGGTCCTGCAGCTGGTCCTCACACACAGTTAACACAAAATTTCTTAGCAGCTTATCTAACAGGCTGTAGATATTTTGAACCTAAGACTGTTCAAATAGTAGACGGAAAACAAATGCAGGAAATGATAGCAAGACCATGTATCGATGTTAAAAATGTAGGATACAACGTAGAATGGTCTACAGAGTTAACAGTTGAAGAAGCAAAAGCAGAATATATAAAAGCTTCAGTATTAATGCAGGTTTTTGGTATTGAACTTGGACTATCAGATGTAAAGGACTTTATACTTAATATAAGTGTAGGATATGACCTTGAAGGAATTCAATCAAAAAAGATTTCTGACTTTGTTGATGACCTTAAAGATGCAAAGAATACTGAAACATTTAAAGAGTGTATAGAAGTATTAAAGAAAAATATAGATAAATTCAAAAGATTTAAATTAGAAGATATAGATAAGATTACTTCAAAGATTACCAATATAATTACACTTTCTACAATGCACGGATGCAAAGCAAGTGAAATTTTAAATATAGCATCTCATTTAATATCAAATAAAAAGATAAATACATTATTAAAATGTAATTCAACATTACTAGGATATGATGCTGTAAGAGAAATCTTAGATAACCTAGGATATAATGATATAGCATTAAAAAGAGAAGACTTCGAGCATGATTTACAATTCGATATGGCTAAAGAAATAATAGCTAAGCTATTAGAAACAGCTAAAGAAAATAATGTAACTTTCGGAGTTAAATTAACAAACACACTACCTGTAGTTAACACTAGAGGTGTTATGCCAGGGGAAGCTATGTACATGTCTGGAAAGCCGTTATATCCAATTGCAATAAATGTAGCTAAAAAGATTGCTAATGAGTTTAAGGATATAACTATGTCTATGTCAGGCGGAATAGATAAAAATAATGTATTAGATGTATTTAAAGCTGGAATTGCTCCTATTACTATATCAACGTTATTCTTACAACCAAAGGGATATACAAACAATAATGTTGTATTAAATGAAATGAAAAAAGCAGGACAAGCACCTGAGAAATTAGATCTTGAAGCTTTAAGTATTTTAGCTGACAAAGCAAAGAAGGATGCTAATTATAAAAACAAAGGAAATGGAAAAGTTTTAGAGGATAAGCTAGAAACTTTTGATTGTCTAAAGAGTTGTGGAATCTGTGTTGATGTATGCCCAAATAGAGCAAATATGAGAGTTGTTGTTGAAGGGCTAACAGCTAATTACCAAATAGCTCATATTGAAAATATGTGCAACGAATGTGGTAATTGTCATATGTTCTGTCCAAGAGGTGGCTACCCATATTATAAGAAAATAACTATCTATAAGAACTTAGAAGAGTATAAGGATTCAAAGAATACTGGTTTATTAAGAATTGGAGAAGATAAATTCTTATTAAGAGAAGATGGAAGAGAATATATCTATACAGCTAATTCAAAAGAAGATAAGAGTAAATTAGAAATGACTGTTGAAACAATTTTAAGGGATTATCCTTACTATGTTGACAAAATAAATATTTTAAGTGAAGAAGAATTAAAAAATGAGTAAAAGTTACTGGTTAAAAAATATATTACTTGAAGACGGATTTATATATGATGAAAATGATGTAGTAGGTACTAAAACAGCTATTTATAATATTCTTATTGAGGATGGTAGAATAAAGGATATTATAAAAGGAGAAGTAAATTGTAAAGAGTTAGATAGTATCGATGGAAAAGGGCTACTTATTCTTCCAGGTTTTAAGGAAAATCATATACATATAGATAAAACTTACTACGGTGATTCATGGAAGGCTTGTAGACCTTTTAAAAGTGTAGCTGGACGTATAGAAGAAGAAAAGATACTTTTAGTTGAACAGCTTCCAACATTAGTAGATAGGGCTGAAAAGGTGTTAAAACTTTTATCAGATAATGGTACAGTTCATGTTCGAACTCACTGTAATGTAGATGAGGTTTGTGGTTTAAGAAATGTAGAGGGTACCTTAAAGGCACTTCAGTCTTTTAAGGATAAGATGACTTATGAGATAGTGGCATTTCCTCAGCATGGTCTTTTAAAGGGAAATACAGTTTCACTTATAAAAGAGGCAATGAGCATGGGAGTAAATATAATGGGAGGATTAGATCCTGCCAATGTTGATGGAGATATAGAAAAGTCTCTAAATACTATAATGGATATAGCTACTAATTTTAATTCAGATATAGATATTCACCTGCATGACGGTGGTGAGTTAGGAATCTTTACTATAAAGAGGCTCATAAAGCTTGTAGAAGAAGCAAAGTGGCAGGGAAGAGTGAACATAAGCCACTGCTACTGTTTAGCTCACATTTCTAAGGAAGAGGCTTCTGCTGTGGCTAAAGCTATGGCAGCTAGTGGGATAAGTATATCCTCCTCAATTCCAATAGATGTTCCTGTTATACCTATACCTATGCTTAGCGAAAAAGGTGTAAAGATTGCGGCAGTAAATGATAGTATTACAGATCACTGGTTTCCTTTTGGAACGGGAGATATGCTTGAAAGAGCAACAAGATTATGTGAACGATTTGGCTGGATAGATGAATATTCCTTATCAAGGGGAATTAGTTTTATTACAGGTGGGAAAATCTCTTTAGATTCTAAAGGGAACAGAATATGGCCACAAATAGGAGATGAAGCCAGCTTTGTTTTAACTAAAGCTTCCTGCTCAGCGGAAGCAGTAGCTAGAAGAACTGAAAGAAAGGCTGTAATTTTTAAGGGAAAGATTGTTAAGAATAATTTTGACTTGGGTTAAAACCATATAAATAACACTGATTTTATATCTTACATATAAAATCAGTGTTTCTTCGTTTTTAATCATTATTTCCTCAAAATCTTATCCATCGCTTTTCCCTTTGCTAACTCATCGATTAGCTTATCTAAATAGCGAATTTCCCGCATAGTTGCTTCTTCAATGTCTTCCACTCGGACACCACAGACAACCCCTTTAATCAAAGTCCGTAAAGGATTTAGTTGAGGAGCTTCCGCAAAGAAAGTCTCAAAATCTGTATGGTTCTCCAATTGAACTTCTAACTCTTCCTGGCTATATCCTGTCAACCAGCAGATGATTTCATCGACTTCTGTTTTCGTGCGTCCTTTTTTCTCCGCCTTCATAACATAAAGGGGATAGACACTTGCTACGCTCATTGTATAGATATTATGTTTGGCCATGATATACCCTCTCTTATGCAATTTTCTTTATTATATCATAAAAAATAGTCGGTTCAAATGAAGGTTTGGCTTATCTTTTATTATCCCACCAGTTAAAAGAACGGATTCTGGATATAGGATATTTACACAAATAAAATCAATGGTTAAGACTATAAACCTCCTTTACTTATGGTATGGTTCACCGTTGATTATTCTAAACCCTCTATAAACTTGCTCTAGTAGAATAACTCTCATAAGCTGGTGGGGAAAAGTCATTTTGGAGAAACAAAGGCTGAAATCTGCTCTGTCTAAAACTGCCTTAGAAAGTCCAAGGGAGCCACCTATAATAAAAGCTATGTTACTATTACCTCTGACACCAGAATCTTTTATAAAGCTTGCTAGTTCCTCAGAGGAGAGCATCTTACCCTTAAGGTCTAATGTTACTACGAACATATTATCTTTTATATGCCTTAGTATATTTAATCCTTCTTTCTCTTTTATCATAAATTCTTCTTTTTCAGAGGCATTATCTGGTGTCTTTTCATCAGGAATCTCTATAATATCAAGTTTACAGTATCTTGATAGACGCTTAGAATATTCATCTATAGCTTGCTTTAAATACTTTTCCTTAAGTTTGCCTACACATATTGTGGATATGTTCATAACTTTATCTCCAATCTGTTAATAAATTTTAATGATTTCATAAAGTTTGTTTATAACATAAGTAAAAAATCCTTACACAATAGTGTAAGGATTTTAATTAAATTAAGCGTTTTTTCCGCAACATTGCTTATACTTTTTGCCACTTCCACATGGACAAGGATCATTTCTTCCTACCTTGTTTTTGTTGACAATAGTCTTAGAAGCTACCCAGCTTTGACGAATTTCTTTTCTTTTCTCTGGTGAGAATATAGCTTCCCATTGAGGAAGTCCATAAAGATAATCAGCCTTAGCATCTAGCATGTTAAAGTATAATTTTTCAAAGTTTACTTTAGCATTGATTTCAGAAGTTTCTTCTAAGTTTTCAAGATCTAAAGACTCTACAAGACTATCATTTATTCCATCAAGGAATCCCATGAAAAATACAGTTGTTGTTTCGTATTTTTCAGCTAAGTCTTTTATAGTGCCATTTATAGCGTCATTATGTTCAGCTAAAAGTTTAGAATAAATATGCTTTTCAATAGAACCATATTCTTTCCAAAATTCAGCCTCTCCTCTAGTCTTTACAAATTCTATAACCATATCTGTCCAGTTTTTATACAAACTCATAGTAAATTCTCCTTTTGAAAATATATTATTATTTAACAATATACATTACTTCAAATATTATAATAAAAATTATAATATTTTTCAACAACTTTTGTTATAATCAACGTATATTAGTCATTAACTAGGTAGCTTAAGAACATATTCTGCTTTCTTATTACAATAGCTGCATTTACTGTCCTCTGACTTCTCTAAGCAAGGAAATGTTTCTTTTTCTACTAAAAAGTCATCAAATGCCATGTCAACATGATCCTCACAACAATATTTATTTTCTTTTAACATTCAACAGGTCATCCTTTCCTAGTGGTTTGGATAAATCATAGTGGCCTCCCCAAAGTTCTGTATCTTTATTGTCTATTAAAATTTTCACCTTTTCAACAGAAGAAATCTGGGTTAGGGACCAAATAATGCTTTTAAGGGATGTTTCTGCTTTTAGTGGGGTCATTGCTACATTTGCCTCTTTGCTAAGATTAACATAACCAATGTTGTCTTTTATTGAAAAACTTATTAGTCTAGTCTCCTTAGGTAAAACTGGCTTAAGATTGCTTTTCACTGAAGGTCCTTTAATCAATTGGTTAACAATAGTTTCACCAAATATTTCATCCTTTTTCATGACCCTTTCTTCTTTAGAAATCTCTGAATTAATATTATCTTTAGAAGAATCAAAATAAATATTCAGGTCTAATAAATTATCTTTTTCTTTTGATAATACAATCTGCTTCTCTTTTTCAGTCGAATTAAGGCTTAAACTATCTTTCTTTTCGCATCCAGTTAGGCTTAATGTTGAAAACATTATTGTAGAACAGATAAATAGACCAAAAATCTTTTTCATATTCCTCACCTTTTTAGAATTCTATATAGTTGCTTGGCATATCTCGCTTTGCCATATATAAAGATAAATCTTTATCCAACTTAACATTGGAGTCATTTAATACATTTACTACAGTCTGATATGCAAGCTCAGGGTAATTATTTGTTTTACTTAGATGACCTAAGATTACCTTTTTAAACTTATTATTTGTAATACCTACTACAGCTTTTCCGCAATCTTCATTGGATAGATGACCAATATTGCTTAGGATTCTTCTCTTTAGATTATAAGGATAAGGTCCAAACTTCAGCATTTGAACATCATGGTTGCTTTCTAGAAGTATTACATCAGCGTCTTCCAATATTTTTTGCACCTCATTAGAAAACTCACCTAAATCTGTTGCTACACATGCCTTTTTATTTTTACTTATCAGTGAATATCCAGAAGGATCAGCCGCATCATGAGATATTTTATAGCTAATTACATCCATGTCTTTAATATTTACATAACTATTATCAATTATTTTAATGTTATGTTCTTTTATTTTACCTACGGTTTTTGACATAGCATTCCAGGTAGATAAATTTGCGTATACAGGAATATCATATTTTCTCGATAGCACACCTACGCCTTTTGTATGATCAGTATGTTCATGGGTAACAAATATTCCATCAATATTTGTTGGATTTTGTCCAATATCTACGAGAGCCTTTTCAATACTTTTCCCTGGAAGTCCAGCATCTATTAAAACTTTAGCACCGTCAGATGATACAAATATGCTATTTCCACTACTACCACTATATAAAGGACAAAAAATCATAGCAATTCTCCTATCTAGAGCTATTCGCTATAAGAAGCTCTTTTTATATCAGCGCCTAAAGCTTTAAATTTATCTTCGATATTAGGATATCCTCTATCTATATGCTCAATATTTAAAACTTCAGTGATTCCGTCTGCAATCAAGCCTGCTATTACCATAGCAGCTCCAGCTCTTAAGTCAGTTGCTTTTACAACAGCGCCTGTAAGTTTATTTACTCCATCTATAATAGCTGTTCTACCTTCAACTTTTATATTAGCACCCATTTTCTTTAGTTCATCTACATGCTTAAATCTGCTTTCCCATATGCTTTCATTAATAATACTTCTACCTTCAGATGCTGTTAAAAGCGTACTCATTGGTTGTTGAACATCTGTTGGGAATCCAGGATAAGGTTGAGTCTTTATATTTACCCCTTTTAATTTACCACTAGATTTTACAGTTACAGAGTCACCATCTTCTCTTATTTCTGCTCCCATCTCTATAAGTTTTGCAGAAATAGACTCAAGATGCTTAGGAATAACATTTTCTATAGTTACTTCACCACCACAGGCAGCAACAGCAATCATATATGTACCGGCTTCTATCTGGTCAGGAATAACACTATAGGAGCAGCCCTTTAGCTCTTCTACACCAAACACCCTTATTACATCTGTACCAGCACCTTTTATATTAGCACCCATGCTGTTAAGGAAATTTGCTACGTCTACTACATGTGGTTCTTTTGCTACATTTTCAAGAGTAGTAACTCCTTCAGCTAGTGTTGCTGCTAACATGACGTTTATTGTAGCACCAACGCTTACCACGTCAAAAAATATATTAGTACCTATTAGTTTATCAGCTTCAACTGTTACACAACCATGTTTAATCTCAACTTTTGCACCTAAAGCTTCAAAGCCTTTTATATGCTGATCTATAGGTCTAACACCTATAGGACATCCACCTGGAAGTTCTACTGTTGCTCTTTTAAATCTTCCTAAAAGGGCACCAATTAAGTAATAAGAAGCTCTCATTCTTCTAACATCTTCAGTATTTGCATTCACGTTATTTATAGCAGTGCTATCTATTACAACTGAGTTCTTTCCTCTAACTAATTTACAGCCTAATCCTTCAATTATTCTCTCTATACAGTGAACATCTTCAATATCAGGTATGTTATCTATGTTACAGGTACCTTTACTGGCCATTATAGCAGCAGGAAGTATTGCTACAGCAGCGTTTTTAGCACCATTTATCTCAATACGACCAGAAAGTGAGTTACCACCATTAATTACTAATTTATCCATTCCCGCATCCATCCTTATCATAAATTAAAAATTATATTCAAGTTTAGAAATCTTGATTTCAAATTATTACACAAACCTTATTATAACATAATTCTATAATATTTTAACACTAATTTTAAAAATGTGAATAGGTTGATTATAAATTGCATAAAGTTTCCTAGAATTTATCATATATTTATGCTTTATATATTGAACTATAATACTAAAAAAAGCACCATAACGGTGCTTTTTTTAGTATTATAGTTCAGATTCAAAACTACCACAATCAGTGCATTGTTTAGTTGTAGCTTTTGACTCATGTTTTGTAACCTGAATTTTGTTTAATGTACAATAGTTTTGGTCTTTTGCATGAAATTTACATTCAGATACTATACATCCTATACTATCATTTGGTCTTTCGTTCATAGATTCGTACCTCCATATTATATTATTTATTATTTCAAACAGTATTATTTTTTCATTTTTACTTTTTTATATGTATGGTATAATATTGAAATTAGGTTTTACTTAACTTAATTTTAATATGAATATATAACCTATATAACATCAATACAATTTTTTAATGGACTTTTATTTAGTAGATTTAAGAATATGTTTAAGTAAGAAAATGATAATATGATATAATAATATTCAGGTTATATATTTGTGTTTTAAGACTATTAGTTTTGGGGGATTATAAAAATATGAGATATTACTTAGTAGCTTTATTTGATAAGCAATCATATTCCTATATGGAAGAAATACAAAGAACTATATGTAAAAAGTATAAGATATATAAAAATATGCCTATGCTTCATATAACTTTAGAGGTTATAGGAGACCCTGATATGGAGAAATTAACGAAAATAGTTTCAGATATGTTGAAACCTTATAAGAAATTTAAAGTAGAGGTCAATGGTGCAATCTGCTTTGATCCACCTTATAAATCTGTTAATTTAAAGATAGAAAATAAAGGTTATATTATTAGATTAGCTAGGCAGATAAATGATACTCTAAAGCTGCATGGCTTTGATGTAAGGGATAACATAAGTAAGTGGGACCTGCATGTTTCCTTAGCAAATACTAATTATGCTGCAAGAGAGTGGAGTGCTAAAGAATACATAGCAGCCTGTGAAAGCACTAAAAAAGAAGATATTCACAGAATGGCTAAAATTGATAGAATAGAACTTTGGAAACCAATAAACAGTAGAAGAGATATGGTAGTAAAAAGTTTTCCACTTAGAGATTTTTAAGGACAATTTATAAAGTAATTCTAGGAATCCTCGTGTATGGTTATACATGGGGTTTTTTTTAATATTTAACTGAATGAAAACAATTACTTTAGTAATTGACATTAGATTAATAGTAATATAAAATATACTTAACCGGTTAAATAAACCGGTTAAGTAGAGAAGAGGTGATTTAAAGTGGAAAGTATTTGTATCTTAGGAAGTATAAATATGGACTTAGTATTAAGAGTAAATAGAATGGTTCAACCAGGGGAAACTATTTTATCAAAGGACTATAAAAAGATTTTTGGGGGAAAAGGTGCAAATCAAGCAGTAGCTGCAAGAAGGTTAGGAGCCAATGTGAATTTCATAGGACAAGTTGGCAGAGATGAAAACGGTTACGAAATACTAGAGGCTTTAAAAAAGGATAACATAGATGTAAATTATATAAGGCATAGTGATAACAGTCCTACTGGAATGGCTATAATTACAGTAGATGATGAAGGAAGAAACTCAATTGTAGTAGTTCCAGGTGCCAATATGGATATTAGTAAGCAGTGGATAAGAGAAAGAGAAGATATTATAAGTGAATCAAGAATGCTTATATCACAGTTTGAAACACCATTAGAGGCTACAATAGAAGCATTCAGGGTAGCTAAGGAAAAGGGAGTAATTACAGTTCTAAATCCTGCACCGGCGAAAGAGATTCCAGATGGATTATTAAAGCTTACAGATATTATAATTCCAAATGAAACTGAAGCATTTGAACTTACAAATACTAAAGTTGATGATGAGAAAAGTATTAAAGAAGCAGCAAGTAAGTTCATGGAAAAGGGTGTAAAGTTTGTAATAATTACATTAGGAGAACGAGGGGCTGCCTTAGTTTCAAAAGATAAGTTTAATATCATACCAGCATATAAGGTAAAAGCAATAGATACTACAGCAGCTGGAGATAGTTTTATTGGTGCACTAGCAAGTAAACTTCAAAATGAAGAAAATATAGACTTTGAGCAAATTGAAAAAGCTATTAAATTTGCTAATAAAGTTTCATCAATAGTTGTACAAAGACAGGGAGCTCAACCATCACTGCCTTATTTAGAAGAAGTTGAAGCAATATACGGGGAGGAATAAAGTATGAGAAAAACTACATTGCTAAATTCAGGTATATCGGAAGTTATATCAAGAATGGGACATACAGATGGATTGGCAATAGGAGACTGTGGATTACCTATTCCAGAGGGTACTAAAAGGTTAGACATAGCACTCATAAAAAATGTTCCAGGATTTATAGATACATTAAAAGCTATTTTAACAGAACTTGAAATTGAAGAGGTTGAAATAGCTAAGGAGACAGCAGAGGTTAGTCCCCATATATATGAAGAAATAAAAAAATCAATAGGTGATGTTAAAATAACTTTAATTAGCCATGAACAGCTTAAAGAAAAGTTAAAAGACTGCAAGGCAGTTATAAGAACAGGAGAACAAACTCCTTATGCTAATGTTATTTTAAGATCGGGAGTTGTTTTTTAGAAAAGTTTAGGAGGAAGGAATATGACTGATAACAAACCTTTTTTAGAAATGGTTAACATATCAAAGTCTTTTCCAGGTGTAAAAGCACTCCAAGATGTAAATTTAAAGGTTCATAAAGGAGAGGTTTTAGCACTTCTTGGAGAAAATGGAGCTGGAAAGTCTACTCTAATGAAAATATTAAGCGGTGTTTATAAAAAGGATACTGGTAAAATTTTAATAGAGGGCAATGAAGTTAACATACAAGGAATTAAACAGGCAGAAGAGTTAGGAGTCACAATTATTCACCAAGAGCTTAGTGTACTTCCTAATTTAACAGTAGCGCAAAATATATTTTTAGGGAACGAAAAATACAGTAAAGGTACTAGAAGAATAAATAAAGGGTGGATGAAGGAAAGAAGTAAGAGTTTTCTAGAGCAGATAGGGTGCAGCGTTGATCCTAATACTCTAGTAAAAGATATAAACGTAGGCGAAATGCAAATGATAGAAATTGCAAAGGCGTTAAGTAAAAATTCAAGTCTTATCATTATGGATGAACCTACTACAGCTCTTACTGATGTGGAAACAAAAAAGCTTTTTGAGGTAATCAGAAAGTTAAAAGAAAAGGGTATAGCTGTAATATACATCTCCCACAGAATGGATGAAATTTTTGAAATTTGTGATTCTATAACAGTACTAAGAGACGGAAAATACGTTGGGGATGTAGCTACTAAAGATGTAACTAAAGATGAGTTAATAACAATGATGGTAGGGAGAAAGCTTGAGGAACAGTTTCCTTATAAAGAGGTAGAAAAAAGATCAACTTTACTAAAGGTAGAAAACCTATCATTGAAAGACAAGGTTAGAAATGCTAGCTTTGAGATAAAAGCAGGTGAAATTTTAGGCTTTGCTGGACTTATGGGGGCTGGTAGAACGGAGTTAGCAAAAACTATCTTTGGAGACTACAAAAAGAACTCAGGTGAAATTTATATAGAAGGAGAAAAGGTTAATATTAGTTCTCCTAAGGATGCTATTGAGCAAGGAATCTGCTATCTTTCAGAGGACAGAAAAAAAGAAGGCTTAATTTTAGGAATGTCTGTAAAAGAGAATATGACACTTTCTAATTTACAGAGTTATGAAAATAAGTTTATGAGAATAAACAAAAAGTCAGAGAAAGAAGAAGCACAGACATATATTAAAAAGCTTTCTATAAAAACTCCTAGTGAAAATCAAATAATTAAGAATTTAAGTGGAGGAAACCAGCAAAAAGTAATTTTGGCAAAATGGCTTATGCTTTCGCCTAAGGTTCTTATTATAGATGAGCCTACTAAGGGTATAGATGTAGGTGCAAAAAAGGAGATCTATGAAGTATTAAATGAATTAAAAAGTATGGGTAAGGCGGTAATAATGATTTCTTCAGATATGGCAGAAGTAATAGGTGTTAGTGACAGGGTAATAGTAATGCACGAAGGTAAGATAACTGGAGAACTAAAAAGGGACGAACTTACTCAAGAAAATATAATGAAGTATGCAGTAGGAATATAATTTTATAAATTAAACTTCAACGACAAAGGGGTGTTAAAGTTGGAAAAGGACGTTAAAAGTTTACTTTTTAAGTATAGATCTTTAATAGGACTAATAGTACTTTGCATTATTATATCTGTGGTTACACCTAGATTTTTAACTGTTACAAATGTACTCAATGTACTAACACAGGTTTCTGTTAATGCTATAATTGCCGTAGGAATGAGCTTTGTAATATTAACAGGGGGCATAGACTTATCAGTTGGCTCCACACTAGCTATAACAGGAGCAGTTGCAGCAGTCATGGTTAAGGCAGATATAAACGTTGTGCTAGCATTGATGGTAGCTCTAGTGATTGGTGGATTAGTTGGGTTATTTAATGGAGCATTAGTGTCTAAAGGAAGAATTCAAGCCTTTATAGTAACCTTAGCTACAATGACTATATTTAGAGGAGTTACTTATGTTTACACAAAAGGAACTCCTGTATCAGGACTTGGTTCAGATTTTATGGTGATTGGAAATGAAAAGATAGCAGGTATACCTTTACCAGTAATAATAATAGTAATTGTAGCCTTAGCAGCTTGGTATGTTTTAAATCAAACAAGGTATGGTAGATATGTATATGCAGTAGGAGGAAACGAGGATTCAGCAAGATTATCAGGGATTAATACTGATAAAATTAAAGCTTTAGTATATGTTGTTTCTGGTGTAACAGCGGCATTAAGTGGTGTAGTTGTAACCAGTAGAATAGGATCAGCATCTCCAAATGCCGGTGTAGGATTTGAACTTGATGCAATTGCAGCAGTTGTTCTTGGAGGCACAAGTCTTTCTGGTGGAGAAGGATCTGTAACCGGTACAATAATAGGTGCCATGATAATAGGTGTATTGAATAATGGATTAAACCTAATGAATGTTTCTCCATTCTATCAATCAATAGTAAAAGGGTTAGTTATTTTATTAGCAGTAATGCTTGATAAGAAGAACAAATAAGCTGTATATAAATAAAATTTATATAAATAAAACTAAGGGAGGACTATTAATCATGAAGAGAAATCGTTTAAAAATGTTATCATTAGCTTTGACAGGAGCACTTGTTATAGCAGGATTTACAGGTTGCGGCAGCAAAACTGAGCAAGGAGCTCAAGGTGGTGGGGACAAAAAGAAAATAGGAATGGTAGTGTCTACGTTAAATAATCCATTCTTCGTATCCATGAAAGAGGGAGCTGAAAAGAAGGCTAAAGAATTAGGTTATGATGTAGTAGTTCTAGATTCACAGAATGATGCTGCAAAAGAAAGATCTAACGTTGAAGACCTTTTACAACAGGGGGTATCAGCTCTTATCATAAATCCAACAGATAGTGATGCAGTTGGAAACTCAATTGCAGTTGCAAACGACAAAAAAGTACCAGTTCTAACTGTAGATAGACAAGCAAATAAAGGAGAAGTTGTTGCACATATAGCTTCAGACAATGTTGCTGGTGGAAAAATGGCAGCAGACTTTATACTTGAAAAACTAGGTGGAAAAGCTAACATAGTTGAGCTTCAAGGAATACCAGGAGCATCAGCTACAAGAGATAGGGGACAGGGATTCCACCAAGGCGTTGACGGAAAAGCAGATGTTAAGGTTGTTGCAAGTCAGGCAGCAGATTTTGATAGACAAAAAGGTTTAAATGTAATGGAAAACATAATGCAAGCTACACCTCAATTTGATGCGGTATTTGCTCACAATGATGAAATGGCTTTAGGAGCAGTTAAAGCATTAAAAGGTAAGAAAGCATTAGTTGTAGGTTTTGATGGAAATGACGATGCTAAGAAAGCAGTTGAAAGTGGAGAAATGGCAGCTACAGTTGCACAGCAACCAGATTTAATGGGAAGCTTAGGTATAGAAAATGCTATAAAAGTTATTAAAGGAGAAAAGGTAGAAAAACAAATACCAGTAGATTTAAAATTAATAAAGAAATAACAAAATCCAGGGTTAGCACCCTGGATTTTATAAAGTATAATTAAAGATAATAGCATGAAGAATGTCAATATTTTAAATTTGATTTATATGAGGTATTACAATGAAAAAGGTTACGATGCTGGATATTGCAAAACAAGCTGGGGTATCTAAAGCTACTGTTTCTATGGTATTAAATAAAAGAGACGAAAGTATAAGTGATGAAACTAAAAATAAGATATTAAACTTGGCTAAAGAATTAAACTACATTCCTAACTCATTAGCTAGAGGATTAAGTACAAAGAAAACAAGAACAATAGGGATAGTTTTACCGGATATTACAAACCCTTTTTTCTCATCTATCGCAAGGGCTATTGAAGATAGTGCTAGCTCTTCTGGGTATAATGTTATATTTTGCAATACAGATAATGAAATGGGAAAAGAACAAGAATACATTAAGCTTCTTATAAGCAAGTTGGTGGATGGGGTTATTTTTGCAACTGGTGGAGAAAGTTGCAGTAGCGTAAATATGTTAAAGCATAACAGTGTACCTTTCGTTTTAGTAGATAGATATATAGACGGATATGAAAAGGAATACGGAGTTTATTCCTTGAATCAAGAAGGTGTTATGGAAGGTATAGACTACCTACATAGTATAGGTAGTAGGAAAATAGCATTTGTTAAAGGAAATGAAAACCTTCAAATATCTAATGAAAGATTAAAAGGCTATAAGAAGGCTATGGATAAGTACTGTATATATGATAAAAATCTTATATTTTCAGGTGACTTTACTATAGAAGGTGGAATTAATGCTACAAAGCAGATATTAGACCATATTGGTAATATAGATGCAATTTTTTATAGCAATGATATGATGGCTTTAGGAGGTATGAAGGTACTACTTAGAAACGGACTTAAAATTCCAGAGGATGTAAAGATCATGGGATTTGACAATATAGATATATGTGAAATTTTTGAACCAGAGCTAACTACTATAGCTCAACCTATTTATGACATGGGAAAAGAAGCTTGCAATCTATTGATAGATATAATAGATAATAAAGACATTGAGAAGAAACAAGTTTACTTTAAAACCAGTTTGGTAATTAGAAAAACAACTTAAAAGTCCCCCCTGCATCTTTAAATGTGCAGGGGGGTTCTCTTATTATATATCTAATAGATTTTTCTTATATGAGGAGTAGAGATCTCTTAATTGTTTCATCTTTTCATCAAGTTCTATTTGAAGAACTGATACTTCTTTATAATTTTTAGCATCTGTAGCATTCTTTATTCTTGTAAATAAGCTTTGTTTTGAATAAGAGTCTTTCATTATATAATGTCTTAATTCGTTTATTTTCATCCAACTAGCTACATCAAGGTCTAGTGCTTTATCTATTGAATGAAGCATCTTATAACTTCTTATCTCATCAGAGTAGTTAGATATTATTCGGTTATTTATTTCTACAAGCCATCTTGTGGTTGTACCAAGTCTAAAGCTGTTTATGATTTTTTCATTTAGTATGTCTCCAGCCATAAGGGTAGCCGTCTTTTCAGGATACACATCGAAGGCTGTGAGATTTTCATAAACTGTAGCAGGAGCTTTACCGAAGAACTTTATCCTTTCCTCTTCAGTAAAGTCTTCGAAGACATCCTCTTCACTTCTATAAGCTCTTCCTTTTTCTAGATAAGCACTATCATCCTCAGGTTTTTTAGAAAGCTCTTCTAAAAGTTCGTCTTCCGTTCTATTGTTAGTTATTGCATACTTTATACCATCTATCATAGTCAGATAAAGGGCAGCTACTGAAAGATAAGTATTAGTATGAGGGTTTGGTGCTCTAAGCTCAAATCTTGTAGACAGAGGGTTTTGTAAGTCTCTTATAACACCTACAAGTATTGTTCTATTTCTAGAAGGTACTTCAACAGAATTTCCTAATGATGTTACTATACAAACTGGAGCTTCAAAACCTGGTTTTAATCTTCTAAGAGAATCATTAGTAGAAGATACGAAAGGATTTATAACCTCATAATTCTTAAGTATGCCCATTATGGAAGCATAGCCTAAAGTACTTAAGAAATGATGTTTTGGAGCTGAAAATAGGTTTACCCTTTTTCCATTTTTTAATTTTAATGCTATACCTATATGAGTATGCTTTCCACTACCGGCAACTCCTTCTATAGGCTTTGCAAGGAAAGTAACATCTAACCCATTTCTTCTAAAGGTTTCTTTAACTATAGTTCTTACCAAAAGCTCATTATCTGCAGCTTGTACTGCAGTTGAATATTTCCAGTCGATCTCAAGCTGCTCCATTATGTGGGTAAAGTTTCCAGACTGATCAAGTTTAGCTTTAACTCCCCCTACTTCCTTATGCCCCATTTCTGGCTCTAATCCATATGCCTCCATCAAAAGCAAAGATTGCTCAAGAGCTGTTCTTACAGCACCTTTTGTTCTAGTCCAATATTGTTCATGCAGAACCTGAGAGGTTGATAACTCTTCAACGTGAGCCTTATCATTAGGCGTTTGAACCCAGAACTCTAATTCTGTTGCACAGGTTGCAACAATCTTGTCTATATCATCATAATTTACTCCGAAAGGTAATAGTGACTTAGGATATTTTTTAAATAAATCTAGAAGAGTTTCTTTGAAATGTTCAATGGATCTCTTTAAAATATATCTTGAGTCAACAGCTTTATTTTCATGATATAAAAAACAAGGGATTCTTAAAGTACCTATAGGATTGCCGGTTTGAGGATCTATGTGCTCGTAATTATATTCTATAAACCAGTTAACATCTGTATCAGCTAGCATATCAACTTTTGCATTATTTAGACTTGCAATTCCAGGGAGAACAACAGAAGAGCCGTCAGTTTGAATTGCTCCTTTTAGAAAAGTAGAAATATCCTCTAGAAAGATTTTAATGGGAATTTTTTCATCAGTATCATTTCCAGATAAGTCTATACCAACTAGGGATACAAATTTTATTTCTGGATGAGATATTAGTATCTTTTTCAGGTCTTCTTCTGAATGTTTTTCCTTCGGTATAACGTAGATTAAGTCCTTTACCATGTCCTTACCTCCTAAAAATAATATAAAGAAAACATAAAATATGTTTTCCTCCAAGTTTTGTGTATATCTAACATTATTAATATGATAATTATATTATTTGTATTTTAATATATTCATGATTTTATAATTAATATACACTGATGTCAATAGCAAAGGTGAAAGTTATAATATAAAAAATTGCAGTATTCAGTTGTTTTTAGAATATACTTTTTATTATAAATTTGTGTACTTAATACCAATATTATATAATATAAAATATATATACATATGTTAACTAACACAATGAGGTGGTACAGTGAAGGTAGAAGATAGACCTATCGGTTTTTTTGACTCAGGAGTAGGAGGCATTAGCGTTTTAAAAGAAGCTATAGATCTCCTGCCAAAGGAGAATTTCATTTATTTTGGGGATTCTGCAAATGCCCCTTATGGGACGAAAACTGTAGATGAAGTTAAGGATTTAACTTTTAAAGCTGTTGATTTTTTTATGGAAAAGAAAATTAAAGCTTTGGTTGTTGCATGCAATACTGCTACTAGTGCGGCAATAATAGATCTAAGGGAAAGGTATGCTAAGTACATGCCTATAATAGGAATAGAGCCAGCATTAAAGCCAGCGGTAGAATATAGGAGAAAAGGGAAAATTCTTATAATGGCAACTCCTATGACTTTAGCTGAGACTAAGTTTAATAAGCTTATGAATAATTATAAGAATGAGGCTGAAATTGAACCTCTTCCTTGTCCTGGGCTTGTAGAATTAATAGAAAGGGGAGAATTTGAAGGAGAACAAGTAAATAGTTATTTAAAAGACAAGGTAAATACCTTTGGTAAGGATGGGATTGCCGCCATTGTTCTTGGATGTACTCATTACCCTTTTATAAAAAAGGAATTATTTAAGGTAATTCCTAGAGATGTACCGGTTATTGACGGAAGTAGAGGAACAGCAAAACAGCTAAAAAGACAGCTAACTGAGTATAATATACTCAATAAAGGTAATCAAAAGGGTAGTATAGAAATTTATAATTCTTTAAATAGTGATGAGATTATAAATCTAAGTCGTAAATTGCTAGGACTAATGGATTAGGAAATTTTGAATTGATTTGTTTAATAACTTAAAAATAGAAAATAATATAAAATATGATATAATTCAAAGTATATAATAAGATTTTATTACAAATTGAAGGGAGAAAACAACTATGAATCCTATAGTTACAATTAAGATGAAAGATGGAGGAGTAATGAAAGCGGAACTTTATCCGGAGATTGCTCCAAATACAGTTAATAATTTTATAAGCCTTATAAGAAAGGGGTTCTACAATAACCTTATATTCCACAGAGTAATTCCTGGATTTATGATTCAAGGAGGATGTCCTGAAGGAGCTGGTACTGGTGGACCAGGATATAAAATAAGGGGTGAATTTAACAATAATGGATTTAAAAATGATCTAAAGCATACAAAGGGAGTACTATCTATGGCAAGAGCTATGTTCCCTAATTCTGCAGGTAGTCAATTTTTTATAATGGTAGAAGATTCCCCACATTTAGATGGCCAATATGCTTCTTTTGGAAAATTAATAGAGGGAATGGATGTAGCTGAAAAAATTGTGAGTGTAGATAGAGATTTTAGAGATAAACCTTATGAGGATCAAGTTATGGAATCTGTTACAGTTGAGACCTTTGACAAAGAATACTCTGAACCTGAAAAACTTTAAAATACAGGGTGGTGACATTGTTGGAAAATAATAAGGTTGCTCTAGTTTATGGATTTGGAGAGGCTGAGCAAAGTATTGTTTCTGAGATATTAAAGGGAAAGTATAAAGTTATAGATGAATCAATGGGAAAGATGAAGATAGGAGATATACTTAATGGTATAAAACTAGAGGTTTATAACTGTCATCTTCCTAGTGAAAAGGTGGTTTTATTTAATAACTTTGAAGATGAAGAACTAAAAAACACAATGAGAGCCATTAAAGCTAGTATTCAGCCTTCTCCTATTTTTGCTATAGTTACAGATACTTCTATAGATTGGACCTTTGAATATTTGTTAGAGCATTTAGTTGAAGAAAGAGAATGGTACAAAAAGCATGGCAGATAAAAGCGGGGGGAAAGTATGAGCAGAGTTGGAGAGAAAATTAAGAGTATAAGAAATAGTAATGGTATGAGTCAAAAACAATTAGCCAAAAAGTTAGGAGTAGCAGAAAGTTTTGTTAACGAAGTGGAGTCCGGTAGAAAAGTTGCAAATCAAAATTTAATTGATAAATTATCAAAGATTTTTGGCAAGGATATAAATGATATAACTATGTCTTTTGAAGAGCAGGTATTTAAGGAAGATAAAAACCAAAAGTACGTAGCAGAACCAAAGAAGGAAAGCATAAAAGATGTATGGAATGAAGCTTTTGGGTCCGTATTAAAGAATGTGCCAGTTTATAAGTATGATTTGCAAAAAGCTATATCCACAAAGCAACTCCCGTTAATAAATAATAAAGTAGAAGGATATTCTCAAGATAAAGTACTATACCTAGAAGTAGAAGATGAGGATATGATAGGATTTAGAATTGGAAAAGGAGACTTAGCTTTTGGTCATATAACGCATGAAGTAGAGAATAACTCTATATGTCTTATAGAATATAACAATTCTAGGGCATTAAGACAGATAAAGAAACTAGATAACAGTAAGGTTCTCCTTATAAGCAATAGGGGGACTTTAAGAACAGAGACAGTAGGAATTAAAGATTTAAAAGTAATAGTAAAACTGGATAGGATTGAAATAAGACTATAGGTTTTAGATACTTTTTATAAGAAAGAGGTGTATTGCAGTTGAACGCAGTACACCTTTTGTCTTATAAATTTAGTATAGTGAGAGTTAAGTAAATACCTAATGTGATTTTAACTTCATGTCTATAATATTGTTAGCTTTATGCTTGTATCACTATATTCCTCTTAGGTCAAACTCAGGAATAAAGCTTTCCGAACAGGTGCCACTTTCTTGAATAAATGCATTTTTTATTCCTAGAGATAGACAATAGTCTATCATAGAATCATAATGCTTTGAATTCAGTGGTCTATCTATTTCCGGAAACTTGCTTGAATTATGTGCAGGAGTATATTGATTCATAATGCTTATATAAACTGAATGACCAAAGGTTTTATATACATAGTCCATAATTTTTTTTGAATCAAATAAAAGGCTAGGCATCATAAGATGGCGTATAATTATACCTTTTTTTATCAATCCATTATCATCAAATTTTACCGCTCCCACTTGAGAAAACATTTCCTCAATAGCTTTAGATGCATAATTAAAGTAATTAGGAGCATTAGAGTATCTGAGAGAAAACTTATCGTCGAAATATTTAAGGTCTGGAAGATAAACATCAATATACCCGCTAAGTGTTTTTAAGGTATCAATGTTTTCGTAGCTGTTAGTATTATAAATAATAGGTATAGCAAGTCCATTAGACTTGGCAATATCTAAAGCTTCAACTATATGAGGAACGTAGTGAGTTGGAGTAACTAGGTTTATATTATGAGCACCTCTTTGTTGCTGCTCTAAAAATATTTCACTTAACCTTTTTACCGATATTTCTTTGCCAACTCCTTCAGAGCTTATTTTGTGATTTTGGCAAAAGGAACATCTTAAATTACAATTAGAAAAAAATACAGTTCCTGATCCACTAGTACCAGATATACAAGGCTCTTCCCAGTGGTGAAGAGAAACCCTCGCAACTCTGAGTTCTCTTCCGGATTTGCAAAATCCTAAAGCATTTTCCAGTCTGTTAACACCGCAGTTTCTGGGACATAAATTGCAACATTTAAGCAAGTCTAACATTTATAACACCTCTGTTTTTATGGTAGTTCTCAAACAATTATACAATTATATATGTACAATTGTACAGCTTATGATTTTCTTCTAAAATAGAAAATTAGGCATTGAATCATAAATATAAAACTAACTACTGCAAAAGCTGGGTATAAGAAGTTTATAAGCTTCACGAAACCTACTTGTGATACAGGTATTGCTAAGAGAATAATTAAAATAACAGACTTTCTGTAGGATATATGAAATAACTCTTCTAGATTTTTGCTAACGCTATATATATTTGAAACTTCTGTAGAAAACATTTCTAGCCAAATTATGCATAAAAGCAGCATTTGTATTGGTTTACCAAACCTGTTAGCAATATAAAGAAGGGGAATTTCATATTTAAAAATATAAGGAACGTTTAGCAACAATAGAAGATTTATAATCAGGGCAAGGAAAGTAAGGCCTATGGACCCAATTATAACTCCTAGCACAAGATGTCTTTTTTTCTTAATTTCTAAGCATAAAGGTACAAGAACTCCGCTGCAGCACAATACATTAAAGGCACCATATATTAATGAGGATAACATCCAATTGTTTCTATAAAACGGAATGGTTTTAAGATAAGATACATTTATATCCTTATAAAAAGCTATATACAGAATAAATAGAGTTGTTATAACTATTATTAAAGAGGGTACTATAAAAGAATTTACTTCTATAAGTCCCTTTGTATCTCTATATAGCGCTACAATAGATACAAAAATCATTATGATTATACCAACCCATTTTGAAACTCCAAAATATTGATGGATGAGAGCGCCGCTGCCAGCTAAGATTGTAGCAGCACCTCCTATTAAAAAGATAGTAGTTAAAAAGTTTGTAGCATGTCCCAAAATACCTGGACTTACAAGGGCAATAAGGCCGTCATAAGAATTCAGCTTATATTTTAGGCTTAAGTCTATAATTATACTGCCCATAGCTATGTAAATAAAGCAGCAGATAACTATGCCTATAAAACTCTTGTATCCATAGGAAGTAAAAAATTGATTTATTTCTTGTCCTGATGCAAGACCTGCACCAACTACTGTTCCTATAAAAACAGCACCTATTTGAAAGATTAGAGCTAAGTTTTTCTTCAAGATATCCCTCCTAAAATTTTTTTGAATTACTCATAAGCTAGCAAGTAATCATTCTTTTATAAATATATAGATATAAAGCTAAAATGATGATTTATAAATTAAATTTTATTTTGAGGGAAAACTAAATAAAAATCTAATCTGCAAGAAATTTACATAAACGGAGGGAAGGCTATGAAGAAGATAGATAGTAAGTGGGTAAATAGCATTATAATAATAATTGTGATTATATTTGTTAGCTGTGCACTTGTAGGATGTAAATCTAATAAAAAGGAACAGGCAAAAGAAAGCACAGAAACTTTTGATATGAAGGCTGCTACAAATGTAACAGAAACATATATGAAGTATTTGATGAAAGGCGATATAGAGAATAGTAAAAAGTTCTATTCTAAAGAACTTTTAAAGTCTTCAGCACCAGAAGAAAATAAGAGTTTAAAGATTTTTGGTTATAATTTGTCTGACACAAGTGAGGTTGGAAAGTCTGGAGTATTTAAGCTGAGAGTTTCCAGGTCAGATGTTACAAAACCTTTTGCATCTTTAGATGAATATTCTATTAAAATATCAAAGGAAGACACCGATTATAAGATAAATGAGACTAATAATAATGTACAAAAGGAAGCATTTATAGAGGGTGATCAAATAAGATTAAGAAATAAGAACAATGTAAGCACAAACTTAGTGATAGACCTAGGCAGCATACCCAACTTTGCTTTTTCTAAAGATGATAAAAGTAATATAGATAAAATACCAGTACCAAGAGCTAAATTTAGCATAATTAATTTCGCCTATGGTGGAGATAACTTAGCATTAGCTACTGAAGATAAGGATTCCTACATTGCGTTAATAAAAATAGATGAATCCCTAGCCGTACAGTCAGATAAAGGCGGCGGCGGTGATGAACAAGGTGGTGGCGGAAACGGAGGTGGAGCTAAAGCAGGTCAAGATACCGGTGGCTCCAAAACAAAAGAAAAGCCTATCGGAAAGGAAATTACTACTTTAGACTTATTAAGAGATTCAAGAGTAGAATTAATAAGTTTTTCTCCAGAAGAAAAACATATTACAGTTCAATATACTAAGCCTGGTGTTGGGCATTGCATACGTATTTATAAGATGGATGGTGGAGATATGATACCTTTTAAGTTTGAGGAAAAGTACCCATTAGATAAGGTGGATGTGGTTATTTCTTCATATGATAAGGACACTATAAACTATGATGTGATACCTAAAAAAGCAGGAGACAAAACTGTTAACAATATTATAGGGAAGTGGCAATTGAGTCTTAAGGATTTTAAAGAGAAGAAAATGTGATATAATTAAAGATAAAAAGTATAATTGGAGAGTAAATATGCTGTGGGGAGACAAAAGATATTATAATTTAAATTATTTTTTAAGACAAAAGTTTGGAAGTAAAGTATTTAAGATATCCTTGGATGCAGGGTTTTCTTGCCCTAATAGAGATGGTACTATAAGTAAAGGTGGATGCCTTTTCTGCAGTGAAAGAGGTTCCGGTGACTTTGCAGGAAATAGATGCTTTTCTATAAAGGAACAATTTAAAGATATAAAAACAATGATGAACAACAAGTGGAGAGAAGGAAAGTACATTGCTTATTTTCAGGCATATACAAATACTTATGCGCCTGTAGAGGTATTAAGGCAGAAGTATGAAGAAGCAATAAGCGAAGAAGGTGTTGTAGCATTGGCAATAGCTACAAGGCCAGATTGCCTTAGTGAAGAGGTACTAGAGCTTTTAGATGAATTTAATAAAAAAATATATACCTGGGTAGAGCTTGGGCTTCAAACTTCTAATGAAATAACAGCAAAAAAAATAAACAGAGGTTATAGTTTAGATGTATTCGAGAGAGCAGTAAACAATTTGAGAAAGATAAATATTGATGTAGTGGCCCATGTAATATTTGGATTACCAGGTGAAGCTAAAGAAGACATGATGAATACTGTAAAATATGTTTCGAAGATAGGTGTTCAAGGAGTAAAGTACCATCTCCTACACCTGATGGAAAATACGCCTTTGGTGAGCTTATATAATAGAGGGGAACTTAAATTCTTAGAGCAAGATGAGTATATAGATATAATATGTTCAGCCATATCTATTACCCCACCTGATGTAGTAATTCATAGGCTAACAGGAGATGCACCAAGAAGTTTACTAATAGGTCCAAAATGGAGTTTAAAAAAATGGGAAGTATTAAATTCCATTGACGCTAAGCTTAAAGAAAAAGATATATATCAAGGAATACACTATAAATAACTAATTTTAGGTTCTCTACTTCTTAAATAAGGTAGAGAACTTTTTAATGGGGGAAAGTTTTATGAAGATTGATTTAATAATTTCCGCAGATGATATAAAAAGAGAAAAGGTTGAAGGAAAATCAGTAGTAGTTATAGATATGCTTAGAGCTACATCTGTAATAGTTACTGCTATAAATAACGGATGCCAAGGAATAATACCAGTACTTACAGTAGAAGAGGCTTTTACCATAGCAAATAGGGATAGAAAGGTATATGTATTAGGAGGGGAGAGAGAAGCGTTAAAAATAGATGGATTTAACTTTTCAAATTCTCCATTAGAGTATAAAAGAAATTCTGTGGAAGGAAAAAACTTAGTAATAACCACTAGTAACGGCACTAGGGCAATCAGAGGAAGCGTAGGAGCTAAGAATATTTTAATAGGAGCATTAATCAATGCTAGAGCTGTTGCTGACAGATTGATTGAGTTAAATAACGATATAGTTATAGTTAATGCTGGAACTTATGGGCAGTTTTCCATGGATGATTTCATATGTAGTGGTTATATAATACACTGTATAGCTGACAAAAAGTCTGATATAGAACTGACGGATATTTCAAAGACAGCTAGCTATATATATGGTGAAAATAAAGATGTGTTAAGATTTATAAAAGGAGCAACTCACTATAAAAGAATGAAAGAATTAAAATTAGACCACGACTTAAATTACTGCTGTCAAAAGGATATTATAGAAGTCGTACCAGAATACAGAGATGGGTTAATATCTTAAATTTAAAATTAGTGATGACTTTCAATAGATTATATTGAAAATCATCACTAGCTATAAAACTATTAAACCACTTGAAATATATAAAACTTTAAGTAGTATGACTCGTCAGAATTCCATAGTATTGGATGGTCTGAAGCTTGTGTTCTAAATTCCACTTGCCTTAACATTCTTCTAGCATCTTTAGCAGCATCAGCTATTGTATCCTTGAAAAGCTCTGGATTCATAAAATGTGAGCATGAGCATGTAACGAGAAAACCACCTGGCTTAACCATTTTTATGCCTCTTAGATTAATCTCTTTGTAGCCTCTTACAGCACTATTTATAGTTGACCTAGATTTTGTAAAAGCAGGGGGATCTAGTATTACTACATCATATTGTCTTCCCTCTCTTACCCATTGTGGAAGAGCATCAAAAGCATTGTGACATTCAAACTTAACTACATCTGAAAGCCCATTTAACTCGGAGTTTCGGGTTGCTTCGTCTACAGCAAGTTGAGATATATCAAGTCCTAATACACTCTTAGCACCAGCTACACCAGCATTTAGCGCAAAGGAACCTGTATGAGTAAAACAATCTAATACATCAGCATCTTTGCAAATTTTATGTATAGCATATCTATTTTCTTTTTGATCTAAGAAAAAGCCGGTCTTTTGACCATTTTCTATATCAACAGTATACTTAACACCGTTTTCTACAATTTGTATTTTCGTTTCAAAGGGTTCAGTTAAAAATCCTTTTGTTTGCTCCATACCTTCTAATTCACGTACTTTTACATCGCTTCGTTCATATACACCTTTAGCAGCAAAGTCTTCCTGCAGTATTTTAACTATTATCTGTTTATATTTATCTATACCTAATGAAAGAGATTGTATTACGTAATAATCTTCATATTTGTCTATTATAAGACCAGGTACAAAATCTGCTTCTCCAAATAGGAATCTACAGCTTGAAGTAGCTATAACCTTCTTTCTATAATTCCAGGCATTATGTAACCTTTTTCTGAAAAATTCTTCGTCTATTTCTTCATTAATGTCACGAGTCATCATTCTTATAGTGATTTTTGATAAGTCATTTATGTAACCCTTTCCTATAAAGCTTCCTTTAAAATTATAAACTTCAACAATATCACCATTTTCATAGGTACCATCGTAACCTTCTATCTCGCTAGTGTATATCCAAGGGTGACCATTTTCAGCCTTTCTTCCCATACCTTTATGTAAATAAAATTTGCATGTCATTATAGCATTACCTCCCTGTTTTTTCATTATGTAGTATACCACAATTAAAAAGTTAATAATACTTAAAATTCCTTTGACATAAGTCATGATAATAAATTAAACTAGTTCTTGTATTATGTTTAAGAATTTTTATATTTTAAATATAGATATTTAAGGAGAGAAGATATGAGTATACTAACAGTTAAAAATGTAAATCACGGTTTTGGAGACAGAGCAATATTTGAGGATGTATCTTTTAGACTTCTCAAAGGAGAGCATGTTGGACTTATAGGGGCAAATGGAGAAGGAAAATCAACTTTTATGAATATAATAACAGGAAAACTAGCTCCTGATGAAGGAACAATTGAATGGTCTAATAGAGTAAGAGTTGGATACATGGATCAGCATGCCCAATTACAAAAAGGACAGACTATAAGGGACGTACTAAAAGGTGCTTTTCAATATCTTTTTGATCTTGAAAAGGAAATGTTAGAGATAACAGATAAAATGGCAGATGCATCCCCAGAAGAGTTAGAAAAGTTACTAGATGATATGGGAAATATTCAAGACTTACTTGATAACAATGGTTTTTATGTTATAGATGTGAAAGTAGAAGAAGTGGCTGGCGGACTTGGACTTAGAGATATAGGACTTGATAAAGATGTTGCTGACCTAAGTGGTGGACAGAGAACTAAAGTTCTTTTAGCAAAGCTTCTTCTTGAGAATCCCGACATTTTACTTTTAGATGAGCCTACTAACTACTTAGATGAGAAGCATATTGAGTGGCTGAAGTTTTACCTTCAGAATTATGAGAATGCATTTATACTTATTTCTCATGATATTCCTTTCTTAAATAGTGTTATCAATTTAATATATCATGTTGAAAATAAGAAGCTTACAAGATATGTAGGAGATTATGATAACTTTATTAGAGTATATGAAGCAAATAAGAGACAATTAGAATTGGCATTTGAAAGACAGCAAAAGGAAATAGCTAAGCTTGAAGATTTTGTGGCAAGAAACAAGGCAAGAGTTGCTACAGTGGGGATGGCCAAATCAAGACAAAAGCAACTGGATAAAATGGAGAAAATAGAATTAACAAAGGAAAAGGTAAAACCAGAGTTTAATTTTAAGTCTGCTAGAGCATCTGGTAAGCTTATATTTGAGACTACAGACCTAGTAATAGGATATGATGAACCACTTTCTAAACCATTGAACTTAACAATGGAAAGAGGAGATAAAATTGCTTTAGTAGGTGCTAATGGTCTTGGGAAGACTACTCTTTTAAAAAGTCTTATGGGAGAGTTAAAGCCTTTATCAGGAAAGGCGGAACTTGGAGATTACCAGTATATCGGATATTTTCAGCAGGAAATAAAAGAATCTAACTATAATACTTGTATAGAAGAAGTGTGGAGTGAATTCCCATCATTTACTCAATATGAAATAAGAGCTGCTTTAGCAAAGTGTGGTCTTACTACGAAGCAGATAGAGAGCAAAATAGTGGTTCTTAGTGGTGGCGAGCAAGCTAAGGTAAGACTATGTAAGATATTAAATAGGGAAACCAATATTTTGATTCTGGATGAGCCTACCAACCATCTAGATGTTGATGCAAAGGAAGAGTTAAAAAGAGCATTAAAGGAATATAAGGGAAGTATTTTACTAGTTTGTCACGAACCAGAGTTTTATAGAGATGTAGTTACAGATATCTGGGATTGTGAGCAATGGACAACTAAGATAGTATAAAGCATCACTTGAATTTATGTAAGTGATTATAGTCTATTATAATAATGAAAGTGACAAGAAAATCTATATGTTTCTTGTCACTTTTTTAGGTTTATGGATTACTTTCATCACAAAGGCTTACAAAATCTTCCTTTATCCAACCTTTCGAATTAGTTCTATCGTTAGAGCTTATAGATACTTCGTACCATACCTGATTATTAATTTTCCCACTATCATGTATTTCAATAAGCATGTCTTCTTTTAATAAATTTAGCGACGGGGAGTTAAGAAGAGGAGACATTAACAGTTCACATTTTTTCTTAACAATGCCTTTGTTGGTTGTTGGATACATATACTCTATGGTTACTTTTTTATCTGCTTTTGTTAATTGCTTCAGGTTGTTATTTTGATATTTTAGAAGCAAAATCTGTTTTCTTTGAGCTGACATTTTATTTGTAAAGTAATAAGATGCACATAAGGCTGCAACTACTAATACTATAAATAAAAAGGTTAACATGTCACATACCGCCCCCAGATAATATTATTTAATAACAGTATATTCAATACAACTATAAAAACTGTCAATTAATAAAATAATCGAGTAGAAGGTAGATAAGACTGTTATCTGCTTCATACTCGATTATTTTAAGTTAAACCGCTTTTGTTAGCTCATCATACTCGGAAATATACATATCAGCATGATTTATTATATCTTGTTTTTGATACTCAGAGTATAGATCATGGACACCTATAACTACCATACCTGCTGACTTCGCTCCTTTAACAGCAGGAAGGATGTCTTCAAACACCGCACATTCTTCAGGCTGTAAGTTAAGCTTTTTAGCAGCAAGCAGGTATATATCCGGAAAGTCTTTTCCTCTTATAACTTCATCAGTAGTACTTATAGAATCAAAAAAGTGATATATATCATTATTCTTCAAAGCAATTTCTATAAGAAGTTTGCAATTGCTGGTAGCTAGTCCTATTTTTATTCCTTTGGATTTTAAAAGGGATAAAAATTCTTTTGCACCGGCTTTTAGTTTCACATCATGAGTATAGTGATGTATAGCCATATGATTCCATTCACTTTGAATTTCTTCTATACTGTCAGGAAGATCAAATCTATTTTTAAAGTATTGAGCAACTTCTGAAAAACTCATATGCTCTATTTCTTCTTTTAGATTATCAGGTAACTTTATATTCCTTTTTTCCAGATATTCCTCATCTACCTTAGTCCATACCCACATAGAGTCGATAAGTGTTCCATCCATATCAAATATAGCACCTTTAATATTTTTTAGCATTATATCACCCCATTTTCTAGTATAACATTAAAGAAACAAATAAAACAGCACCTCATTTTAAATTAGGTGCTGTCTATATAAGTATTGGTATGTATTACTAATACTAAAATTTTCTTTCAAATATTTCTATCTTTTTTTCATCTTTGAAGTCTTCTATAGATTCAATTCCTATATCACTTAGAATTTTATTCATACAGTCGCTATCTACAGATACCTTAATAGAGGAGTTATCGGCTAAGTGATCTACATGCTCTTTACCTTTTTCACGAGGTAAAATAGCTTTAGGACCACCAACACAGCCGCCTATACAGCCCATTCCTTCAATAAAATTAGCATCTATATCTCCATTTTTAGCTTTTTCAAGTATTGCTCTACATTCTTTTACACCATTTGCTTGAACTGTTCTTATAAGTTGATACTTTTCAGGAAATAGTCTTTCTACTGCTTCAGTTACAGCGGTAGATACACCACCGGTACGAGCATAAAGCCTTCCACCCCTTGAAGCATATTCTGTAGAAGAATCTTCATCTAGCTCTGCAGGATTAATATTTAATGATTCAAATATATCTTTTACCTCTGCAAAAGTAAGAACAAAATCTATATCGCCTAAAAGATCTTTTTCCTTAGCTTCTGCTTTTTTAGCAACACAAGGTCCAATAAATACAACTTTACAGTCGGGATTTAACTCTTTCATTACTCTTCCCGATGCAATCATTGGGGATACAGAAGGTGAAACATATCTTACTAAGTCATTATATACTCTCTTAAGCATACCTACCCACATAGGACAGCAACAGGAGGTTATCATTAGGTCTTCACGTTTCTTTACAAAGTGGTCGAATTCTACTGCTTCTTTTAAAGTAAGCATATCTGCAAAAAATGCTACTTCTATCATATCTGTAAAGCCTATTTTTTTAAAAGCGGCTCTTAGTTGATCAATAGTAATCATATCTCCAAATTGACCAATAATGGCTGGAGCAACTGCAGCTATTACAGGGTGACCACCTTTAAGCAGTTCTAGTAGTGGTATAAATTCTACTCTATCCAATATTCCCCCTGTTGGGCATGCCTCTACGCAAAAACCGCAGTCTGTACATTTGTCATTATCAATTACACTTGTATTCTTTTCAGTATCTATAAAAATTGCATTAAAGGGACAGGATTTTTGGCACATGGTCTCACCATTTACATCCACACAATCCATAGAACAATGCTTGATTTTGTTTACTATTTTGTGATTAGTTTCATATGAGCTTATTGCTTCTTTCAGTTCTTCTACAAAGTTGTCACTATAAGTTATACCTGTTCCGCAAAGGGAGGATATAACTCTACTGAGAGATTCCTTATCCACAGATTCCTGTGAAAGAATTTCTTTTACCTTTTCTTCAAAATTACCTTCATAATAAGCATTTACTATACTCTTAAACAAATCGCTATATTTTGCCTTCATCTTAACACTCCTCTTAACGTTCCTCGGAAGATTTAGAGTAAAATGGTATTTTGTACTATACCGCTGTTAAATATAAGTTGCCCTAAAATTAAAATTTAATTCGGATAATCTTGGATATGGTTATGTTAAAATTATATGAAAAAAGGACAAGATAATCTTGTCCTTTTGGTCGGGGTGACAGGGATTGAACCTGCGACCTCATGGTCCCAAACCACGCGCGCTCCCATCTGCGCCACACCCCGTTACAATTTAATTATATGTAATATAATGGGATAAGTCAAGTGTTAATTATATTTTTGTGTGAAATTTTAAAATATAATATATAAAGCTGACAGCAATAAAACCTTAAGGTGTCAGCTTTATATAGACATAAAATTATTCTTTAGCCTTGTCATCCCCGGCTCCTTTAGTAGGCACTGTAGATATAAGAAAACCTACCAGTATAGATACTAATGCAGGGGCTATTATATTTATATAGGCTATAAACCAGGTTCTATAGAGTATAAGAGCAGTAAGACCAGTTATAGCTATTGTAACTAGAAAGACATAAATTATAAATTTAGCAAAAGAACTAAAAAATTTCTCATAAAGTCTGTGTCTTGTAGGACCACTTATTATTTTTCTAAAGAAAAAGTATGAAACTAAGATTAGAACTATATCTACAGCAGCAGATATTAAAAAGTTTCTCATAGTAAAACACCTCCAACAGGTTATCAATTATATTATTGCCATGTTGGAGGATTTTACACATATTTATATTTTTTAATTATCTTGGTCTAGATACATTTCACCTATTTTATAGACATCTCCTGCACCTACAGTTAAGACTATGTCTCCAGCCTCTACGTTTTTACGTAAGTGAGATACGATTTCATCAAAGTTATCAAAGTTACAGCATTTTACTTCTCTTTGTTTTATTTTGTCTGCTAACATACTAGAACTTACTACTCCAGTATCTTTCTCTCTTGCAGCATATATATCTGCAAGAATAACTTCGTCTGCATCATCAAAAGCTTCAACGAACTCATCAAATAGATTTAGAGTTCTTGAATATGTGTGAGGTTGAAACACGCAAAACATCTTTTTGTGAGGATAGTTTTTAGCTGCACTTAATGTAGCTTTTATTTCTGTTGGGTGATGTGCATAATCATCTATAACTGTAACATTATTTTTTGTACCTTTTATTTCAAATCTTCTGTGGGTACCATTAAAACTTTCCAGTCCCTTAACAATGTTGTTTTTAGGAATATCTAAGCTAAGAGCAGTGCATATACTTGCTAAAGCATTTAGAACATTATGTTTACCAGGAACATTTAGTTGCACAGATAAAATTCTCTCACTTTCCTTATATGCATCAAAATAAGCACATCCATTTTCATTAAATACTATATTTTTAGCTCTTATATCTCCAGCATCTATTCCATAGGTTAGTGTGTTGCATTTAGCATGAGATACAATATTATTTACTCTCATATCATCAGCATAACCTATTAGGTATCCATTTGTAGGGATAAGCTTAGAAAAGTTTGCAAAGGCATTTTCAATATCATTTATATCCTTATAATAATCTAGATGGTCTGCATCAATATTTAGTATTACACCTATATAAGGGAAAAACTTTAAGAAGGAGCCTTTATACTCACAAGCTTCAGTTATAAAGTAATCACTATTACCTGGACGTACATTACCATTTATAATATCTAATTGTCCTCCAACAAGTATTGTAGGATCTAGTTCTGCATTCAAACATATATGAGACACCATAGAAGTAGTAGTAGTTTTTCCATGGGTCCCTGAAATCGCTACATTATATTTGTGACCCTTCATTATATATCCTAAAAATTCTGCTCTTGTTATAGTTGGAACATTTAATTCCTTTGCCCTTAAAAGCTCAGGGTTATCTTCGGATATTGCAGCAGTATATACTACTAAGTCGATATCTTCAGTTATATTATCTCCTGATTGACCTATATTAATTTGAGCGCCATTTTGTTTTAAGGTATCTGTTATGGCAGAAGCTTTCATATCAGAGCCAGATACTTTGAAGTTTTGTTCTAATAGAATTTCAGCTAATCCGCTCATACTAATTCCACCTATTCCTATAAAGTGGATTTTCTTGTTTCTATCTTTTATAAAATCAAATGACAATAAAATCATCTCCCTGTATTAATCAAATTTATCTCATTTAATAATTATATACAAAAATGAATCAAAAAAACACATTTACATAATTTTATTTTAGTATCTTAATCTTGTAATCTACTAATTATTAATAATTAAGTATTGATTATGTATTGGTTTTATCATAGAATATGAATAATAACATATAGTTTTAGAAAGAATATTCGTAAATTTAATATAGATAGGTGATGTAATGGAGAAATTTAGTAGAAATCAAAGAGTGGCAACTATAACAAAGATTTTAATAGAAAATCCTAATAAGGTGATAAATCTTAATAATTTTACAGATATGTTCAATGCTGCAAAATCTACCATAAGCGAAGATTTAGTTGTAATCAAGGATATTTTGATGAAACTTTCCATGGGGAGAGTGGAAACTATATCAGGTGCCGCTGGTGGAGTAAAATATATATGTGGATTATCTGGAGAAAAAATTAAGGAATTTGCTGAAAGACTATGTATTATTTTGAAAAATAGAGAAAGAATAATACCAGGGAATTTTCTATACATGACAGATATAATGTTTAACCCTCAAATAATTCATACAGCTGGGGTAATATTAGCATCAGCCTTCAATGATAAAAATGTAGACTATGTGGTTACTGTTGAAACAAAGGGGATTCCGTTAGCCTATGAAGTAGCAAAGATGTTAGGTGTACAGCTCGTAGTGGTTAGGAGAGAAACAAAAGTTACAGAAGGTTCTACACTAAGTATAAATTATGTATCCGGTTCTACTGGTAGGATTCAAACTATGTCTTTATCTAAAAAAGCTATGAATAAGGGAAGCAAGTGCATATTCATAGATGACTTCATGAAAGCGGGAGGAACCGCTATGGGCATAATAGATCTTTTAAAGGAGTTTGAAAGTGAGCTTTTAGGAATTGGAGTACTGATAGATAATGTAGAAACTCCTAAAAAGTTAGTTGAGGACTATGTGTCAATTGTAGACTTCAAGGGTATTGACGAAAAGGGAGAAGCGCTATTATTTCCTTCAGAAATGTTCAAATAATAAAATTTTCAAAAAATTTATTGTTTTTTTGAAAAGCAAGAAGGAAAAATATAAAATTTAGAGAATATTATATACATAAGCATCTTGGAGGTGGATTTTATATGCAAATTACAGACGTTAGAGTTAGAAAGATTGCCGCAGAAGGCAAGATGAAAGCTATAGTTTCAGTAACCTTTGATAATGAATTCGTAGTTCACGATATAAAGGTTATAGAAGGTCAAAATGGGCTTTTTATAGCAATGCCAAGTAGAAAAACTCCAGACGGAGAATTTAAAGACATTGCACATCCAATCAACACTCAAACAAGAGAAAAGATACAACAAGCAATTTTAGAAGAATATGAAAAAGTAAAAAATGAAGAAACTGTTTCTGATGACAGAGTAGAAGAAGAATAATAAAAAGGAGTAAAATTACTCCTTTTTATTATTTTTAGATTATTAACAGTGAAATATATCAATTTATGAAATTCCTTATAAAAATTAACTATAAGGTTGAAAATACTTTTTATATAAAATATAATATTAAGGGATGTTTTTATAAAATAAGATAGAAAAATGTAAGTTTATGACCATAAAGAGGTGTTATAATGTATAATTGTGCTATAATATTAGCAGCTGGTGAAGGAAAAAGGATGAAATCGTCTACGCCTAAGGTACTTCACAAAGTATGTGGAAAAGAAATGGTTAACGTAGTAATAGATGTTATTAAAAATGCAGGAATAAAGGACATAAATGTAGTTGTTGGAAGAGGAGCAGATAAGGTAAAGGAAGCTACTGAGGTAAATGGAGTATTTTATGCTCTACAGGATAAGCAGCTAGGAACTGGGCATGCAGTTATGTGTGCAAGGGAGTTTCTAACAGGTAAACAAGGTACGGTAGCGATTTTTACAGGAGATGCTCCTTTAATAACAAAGGAAACAATAGAAAAGCTTACTCTTTTTCATAGAGAAGGTATGTATAAGGCTACCTTATTGACTTCTATAGTAGACAATCCTTCAGGATATGGAAGAGTAATAAGAGGAAATAATGAAGATGTAGTAAAGATCGTTGAGCATAAAGACTGTACAGAGCAGGAACTTAAGATAAATGAAATAAATTCAGGTATGTACTGTTTTGATATAGAACATCTGTTAAAAAGCCTAGACAGACTAGATAATAATAATGCTCAAGGAGAATACTATTTGACAGATGTTATAGGAATTTTAAAGAGCGACGGAGAGAAGATTGGAGCATTGCCAATACCTTTTGAGGAAACAATGGGTGTAAACTCTAGAGCTCAACTTGCAGATGCAGAAAAGGTTATGAGAAAGAGAATAAATTTAAAACATATGGAAAATGGAGTTACATTAATAGACCCTGATAATACCTATATTGATATAGATGTTGAGATTGGTAACGATACTATAATTTATCCTGGAAATGTGATCTCAGGAAAAACCATTATCGAAGAGGGTTGTACTATATATCCTAATTCCAGAATAGAGAATAGTCTTATAGGAAAAGGTGTTAATATTCAAAACTCTGTCATATTACAGAGTAAGGTAGGAGAAGGCACCTCAGTAGGACCGTTTGCCTACATAAGACCAGAGAGTGTTATTGGTAAATCTGCTAGAATTGGAGATTTTGTTGAGATTAAAAAGTCTGTTATAGGAGATAAGACTAAGGTTTCTCATTTAACTTACATTGGAGATGCAGAGGTTGGAAGTGGATGCAACTTCGGTTGTGGTACTGTTGTTGTTAACTATGATGGAAAGAAAAAGCATAAAACTATAATTGGAGATAATGCATTTATAGGATGTAATGTAAACTTAGTTGCTCCAGTTAAGATTAATAATGACACATACATTGCAGCAGGCTCAACTATATTAGAAGAAGTGCCAGAAGGTGCCTTGGCCATTGCAAGAGCAAAACAGGTAAACAAAGAAGGTTGGGTAGAAAAAAAAGGATTAAAGAAATAAAATTTTAGGAGGATTACATAATGATAACCCATGGTAAAAACATTAAAATTTTTGCAGGTAATTCACACCCAGATTTAGCTAAGGATATTGCAGATATGTTAGGATTATCCGTAGGAGATGCAAATGTATGCACGTTTAGTGACGGTGAGATATCTGTAAATATTAATGAAACAGTAAGAGGAACAGATGTATTCGTAATTCAGTCAACTAATCACCCTGTAAATGACAACTTGATGGAATTACTAATAATGATTGATGCCTTTAAAAGAGCATCTGCTGGAAGAATAACAGCAGTAATGCCTTACTATGGATATGCAAGACAAGACAGAAAAGCAAAGGCAAGAGATCCAATTACAGCAAAGCTTGTTGCTGATATACTAACAGCAGCTGGTGCAGATAGAGTCCTAACAATGGATTTACATGCTGCACAAATACAAGGATATTTTAATATACCTCTTGACCACTTATTAGGTGCACCTATACTTGCAAAATACTTTGTACAAAAAGGATTTGCAGAGAGAGAGGATATTGTTGTTGTTTCACCAGACTTAGGAAGTGTAACAAGAGCTAGAAAGTTTGCAGATAAATTACATGCACCTATTGCTATTATCGATAAGAGAAGACCAAAGGCAAATGTATCAGAAATAATGAATGTTATAGGCGATATTCAAGACAAAACTGTAATATTAATTGATGATATGATAGACACAGCTGGAACTATAACAAATGGAGCTAATGCCCTAGTAAAGATGGGTGCGAAGGAAGTTTATGCTTGTTGTACACACGCTGTATTATCTGGTCCAGCAATCGAGAGAATTAATGAATCAGCTATAAAAGAGCTAGTAATGCTAAATACTATTAAGTTACCAGAAGATAAGATATTAGATAAGTTTAAAACTTTATCAGTAGCACCTGTATTTGCAGAAGCGATAAAGAGAATATACGAAGATATTTCTGTAAGTAAGTTATTTGAAGAATAGAATGATGAAAAGCATGTGGAACAAAAATTCCACATGCTTTTTATCATGCTGTTAAACATTAAGGTAATATACTATACAATAGAATAAGCATAAGTACTTTTTATGTTAGTAGAATAAAATATAGTAAATTATTTGTAACTTTTTAAGGATATACTACTATTATACATGTTATATATGATAAATTTAATATAGGTAGATATAATTAAAACAAATAACTACTCAATTTAGAGAGAGGGGATGTAGTTAATGGAAGGATCAATAGGAAAAGTTTTGATAGTAGATGATGATGAAAATATATGTGAAGTAATAAGAATGTATGTTGAAAGTGCGGGATACGATACAAAAGTTTGCAATGATGGCAAGGCAGCTCAAGAGGACTTCTTAGAATATAAACCGGATTTAGTTTTATTAGACATAATGCTACCTCATGTTGATGGTATAGATGTGCTTAAGTGGATAAGAAAAGATTATGAAACCCCTGTTATTATGCTTACAGCTAAAGGGGAGACCTTTGATAAGGTATTAGGTCTTGAATTAGGTGCAGATGACTATATAGTGAAGCCTTTTGAACCTAAGGAATTGCTTGCTAGAATCAAGGCTGTTTTAAGAAGGTATAATGTAGATAATGAAAATAAGGAAGTATTAAAATTTGAACAATTAACAGTTGATATCAATTCTTATACTGTGGTATACAAAGATGAAGAGATAAAAATGCCTCCGAAAGAGTTTGAACTTCTATATTATTTATCTAGTAATAAGAACAGAGTATTTACAAGGGAGCAACTTTTATGTGAAGTTTGGGGTTATGACTATCCGGGGGACTCTAGAACTGTAGATGTGCATGTTAAAAGACTTAGAGAAAAGCTTCAAGGAGGACCTAATTGGCAAATAGAGACGGTTTGGGGAGTTGGGTATAAGTTTGAGGTGAAATAAATGAAGAAAGGGTTATTTTCAAAGCTAGTAGCTACTTTTGCAGTGATAATTGCTGTAAGCTTTATTATAACAGCAGCCTTCTTATCCTATTGGTTTGAAAGTTACTATTTTGAACAAAGAAAGGGTCAGTTAGAAACAGAATCTCAGTTTATCAGTACTGCTGCAGAGCAATATTTACAGGGAAATGTTTCGCCGGACAAAATAAATGAGACCTTAACATATATAGGAAACTACTTATCTACATATATATGGCTTGTAGATAATTATGGCTATGTATATGCAGTTTCAGATAGTGAACATAAAACTCTAATAGGAACACAAATAATAACAAAAGAGTTAGAGGAATTGAGGCTTGGACATACCGTTGAAAAGAGAGAAGTCTACCAAAATATTTTCAAGGGACCTGTACACACCTTTGAAATTCCTATCTTCTCAAAAGGGATATTTAAAGGGTCAATGTTACTGCACACTTCCATAAGTGAATTAAGGGAACCTTTGAAAAGAGTTTACGAAATAATATGGATGTCAGCAATACTGGCTATTGTAGTTTCCTGTGTAGTAATATACTATCTTTCTCAAAGAATAATAATCAAGCCCCTAGAACAGATTAACTATGTAGCTGATAAGATATCAAAAGGAGAAGTGGACAAAAGGGTAAGTATAGAGTCTAAAGATGAAATCGGGACTTTAGCTAGGTCCTTTAATTCTATGGCAGATTCTCTAGAAGCAGTTGAGAAAAATAGAAGAGAATTTATATCCAATGTATCTCATGAAATTAGATCTCCTATAACTTCAATAAAGGGATTCATAGGTGGAATATTAGATGGGGTTATTCCTAAAGAAAAAGAGAATTATTATCTCTCTGTTACTTATGGAGAGATTCAAAGACTTACAAGATTAGTAAATGACTTACTAGACTTATCAGCTATAGAGGCTGGACAGTTTAGACTTAGAATAGAGGAGTTAGACATTAATGAGATCATTAGGTTATCTGTAATAAAGTTTGAAACCAAAATAAGAGAAAAAGGATTAAAAGTAGATGTACTAATGCAGGATGATGAACTTTACGTTGCGGCAGATAAGGATAGGATAACGCAGGTAGTAACGAATCTTATAGATAATGCCATAAAATACGTAGGAGAGGGTGGAACTGTAAGAATTAGTACAAAAACTAAGGGAGATAAGGCCCTTGTATCTGTATTCAATGATGGACCCTCTATTTCTAAGGAAGATTTGAAGCATATATGGGATAGATTTTACAAGGCTGATAAGTCAAGAACAACAAAGCTGAGTACAGGACTTGGTTTGTCAATCGTCAGAAGTATACTAACTCAGCTTGGGGAGGATGTTTGGATTGAAAATAAAGAACCTCAGGGAGTAAAATTTGTTTTTACACTAAAGAGGATTTAAACAATGATTACATTTTATTCATATTTACGTAAAGAAGTTTGTTTATAATATCTCTAAATTGATGGATTATGAGGTGCGAGTAAATGGATGATAACAGATTGGATGAAGTAAAGGACGTTAGGTGGGAGAGTGCAGAATGTTCAAAGGGAGAGATAAACTTTACTAGTAGAAGGAGAAAATCTAGGATTAAAAAGTTACTTAATGGATTAGTTTTTGTGCTTATAGCAGCAATTTCAGGTGGTGCATCAGGAGCCTACGTAATAAGCAAGAAATATCCAAATAATTATTCGTCAATTAACCAACCCTCGCTGGAACCAAAAAAAGAGGTTAATAAAGTGGAGACTGCTGACATACCCAAAAATGCCATAACGAAAGTGGCAGAGGTAGTCGGACCAACAGTAGTTGGTATAAGCAACCGAGCTGAAGGCTTTTTTGGATTGCAAGATTTGGGGGGCGGTTCGGGAATAATATTTGATTCAAATGGATATATAGTTACCAACAATCATGTAGTAGAAGGTGCTGCTAAGGTTACTGTAAAACTCTCCAGTGGCAAAACATTACCAGCAACTATAGTTGGCACTGATTCAAGATCAGATTTAGCTGTTATCAAAGTAGATGCTCAAAACTTACCTACTGCTAAATTAGGAGATTCATCTAAGGTAAAAGTAGGTGACATAGCTATTGCCATAGGTAATCCATTAGGAGAGGAATTTTCAGGCTCAGTTACAGCGGGAATAGTTAGTGCTTTGAATAGAAGAATACAATATGCAGGAGCTATATATAAAGTACTTCAAACAGATGCTGCCATTAATCCAGGAAATAGCGGTGGACCACTTTGCAATGAAGCCGGAGAGATTATAGGAATAAATAGTTTGAAGATGGGCTCTGATCAGAATGCTGAGGGAATGGGTTTTGCTATTTCTATAAATGAAGCAAAAGATATAATTAAGTCTCTAATGGACTATGGGAAGGTTGCTAGGCCATTCCTTGGAATATATGGTCAAGGTGTCGTTTCAGAGAAAAATAACATTAAAGGTATTTACGTTAGAGAAGTTGTACAGGGAAGTGGAGCTGCATTAGCTGGGGTTAAACCTACAGATATAATATTAGAACTAGATGGAAAGAAAGTTACAAAATTTGAAGACCTGGCAGACATTTTGGATAAACATAAAATTGGTGACTTGGTAGTGTGTAAAATTTGGAGAAGTGGAGAAACTATAGAAGTAAATATAACTCTTTCGGATGTAAGAGAAAAAAGTAAGTAAAGAGACTTTTAAGTCTCTTTATTATTTATGTCATTTAGTATAATATATAATATAGTGTAAGTTTGAAAAAAATGTATGATATAAGATATAGTAGGGAGTGAAGAGATGTTTTTAGTAGTGGGACTAGGAAACATAGGTAAACAGTACGAGCATACTAGACATAATGTAGGATTTGATGCTATAGATTTAATTAGTAACAAGTATAATATAGCTGTTAATAGGGAAAAATTTAGAGGAATGTATGGTGAAGGGAATATATGTGGTAGTAAGGTAATCTTGTTAAAGCCAAGTACATATATGAATCTTAGTGGAGAAAGTGTAAGAGAGGTTGTTAACTTTTACAAGATAGAAAATGAAAATATCATAGTTTTATATGATGATATAAGCCTAGATATAGGTCGACTTAGAATAAGAAGCCAGGGAAGTGCTGGTGGCCATAATGGAATAAAAAATATTATATCTAATTTAGGCACAGATGTTTTTCCTAGAGTTAAGATAGGAGTAGGACAGCCTAATGGAGAACTAGTAGCCCATGTCCTAGGAAGGTTCTCTAAAGATGATGCAGAAAAGCTTAAGGAAGTCTTTATAGCAGCTGTAGAATCGGTAGAGGTTATTATAGATAAGGGGATAAAGGAAGCTATGAATAGGTTTAACGGTTTTAAATTATAAATTATGTAAAGTTGATAGGGTGGTTGTTGAAATGAGACTAGATGGACTTTTTAAACCTCTTAAGAGTAGTAGGGAGTTTAAAAACATAATTAGTGGTATAGGGGGAAATAAGTTTCCAATAGGAATATTTGGTCTCTCGGAGTCTGCTAAAAGTTATTTAATAGATGGAGTGTTTAATGAATTAGACAAGCCTTTCCTCGTACTCACTCACAGCGATGTAGAAGCTAGAAAGTTGTATGAGGATTTATCTTTTTATATACCTAAAGTCTACTATTTCCCTAATAAGGAAGTAGTTTTCTATAATATTGATGCTATATCTGGGGACTTGAGGTGGGAGAGGCTTAAAGTAATCAGGGAAATGCTGAATAAGGAAAAAAAGGTAATAGTTACAAGCATAGAAACTCTAGCTTCAAGTTATATACCAGTAGATTTGTATAGGGAACATACCTTTACTATGTCTGTGGGTAAAACCTTGGATTTAGAAAAATTAAGTGAAAAACTGGTACAGTGTGGATATGAAAGAGTTGAAATTGTAGAGGCTAAAGGACAATTCTCTGTAAGAGGAGGGATAATGGATGTATATTCCCCTATATCTGCAGAACCTTATAGAGTTGAATTGTTTGGAGATGAAATTGACTCTATTAGAAGTTTTAATTTAGAATCACAGAGAAGTATAGAAAAGGTAAAAGAGATTGAGTTATTTCCAGCAAAGGAAATAATTTTAGATAGTGACAAAATCAGAAAAGGGTATGACAACATAGAAAAGGACTTAAATATTATTTCAAGTAAGTTCAAAAATAGTAAAAATAAAGAGGCTATGGAGAAAATACAGGGAATAATAAGAAAAGATTTGGAATCATTAAGAGAGAGTTGGAGTTTTGAAACTATAGATAGTTTTCTTCCATATTTCTATGATAAACCATCTTCTTTTTTAGATTATGTTAAGGATTATTTTATAGTCATAGACGATGTTCAAAGGTGCGGTGGAAAGATAGATAGTGTCTACTTTGAATTTGAAGAAAACTACAAAGGTTTCTTGGAAAGAGGAAATATCTTACCGAGACAAATTGAACTTTTAATACACAAGCAAGATATATTTGGAAGATTAAAAGGCGAAATGACAATGACACTAGATTCTATAGCTAAATCAAATAAGGTTTTATCTCCTAGAGCTATAGTAAATTTCTCTCAAATAACACTGCATAATTATCAAGGGCAAATAGACTTACTTATAGAGGATATAAAAGAGAAAAAAAATAGAGGATATAAAATAGTTATCCTCTCCGGTACAAGACCAAGAGGAGAAAGACTTGTAGATACTTTAAGAGATAGGGGAATAGAAAGTAACTATAGAGATGTAATACATGAAATTCAGTCAGGAGAGGTAGTAATAACCTTTGGAAGCCAGCTAAAGGGATTTGAGTATCCAGAAATGAAGATATGTGTTATTTCTGATAAGGAAGTTTTTGGAGAAGCTAAAAGAAAGACTGTTAATAAAACAACTAAAAAAGGTGTAAGTAAAATCAAAAGTTTTACAGAACTAAAACCAGGAGATTATGTAGTACATGTAAACCATGGTATAGGGGTATATAAGGGAATAAGACAACTAGAGTTAGAAGGTCATAAGAAGGATTATCTTGAGGTAATATACGATTCAGATGATAAGTTATATGTACCAGTAGAACAGTTAGATATGGTACAAAAATATATAGGTAGTGAAGGTAAAAATCCAAAGGTAAACAAGTTAGGAAGCGGAGAATGGGTTAAAGCTAAAAGAAAGGTCAAAAAGTCAATAGAGGCAATAGCTGAGGATTTAGTTAAGTTATATGCAGTTAGGTCTACGTTAAAGGGGTACAGATATTCAAGGGATACTCTTTGGCAGAAACAATTTGAAGAAGAATTTCCTTATGAGGAAACACCAGATCAGTTATCCGCTATAATTGATATAAAAAGAGATATGGAATCAGACAAAGCTATGGATAGGCTGTTATGTGGGGATGTAGGTTACGGAAAAACAGAAGTAGCTATAAGGGCTGCATTTAAAGCTGTAATGGACGGAAAACAGGTTGCTATTCTAGTTCCGACAACTATACTTGCACAACAACATTACAATAACTTTGTACAGCGATTTTCTGACTTCCCAGTTAGGATAGATATGGTAAGTAGATTTAGAACAACAGCACAGCAAAAATCCACTATTAAAGCAGTGAAGGATGGGGAAGTAGATATTCTTATAGGAACTCATAGAGTTTTGCAAAAGGATATTCAATTTAAGGATTTAGGTCTTTTGATAATAGATGAAGAGCAAAGGTTTGGGGTAGCCCACAAGGAAAAAATTAAAAAGTTTAAGAAGAATATAGATGTATTAACGCTTAGTGCAACACCTATACCAAGGACGCTTCATATGTCTCTTGTAGGAGTTAGAGATATAAGCGTTATTGAAACGCCGCCAGAGGAAAGATATCCAATACAAACCTATGTGGTTGAATATAATGATCAACTAATAAGGGATGCTATACTAAGAGAACTGAATAGAGGAGGACAGGTTTATTTTGTTCATAATAGAGTTGAAAATATTAAGGATATAGCTGCCTATGTATCAAAATTAATTCCAGAAGCAAGAGTGGCTGTAGCCCATGGACAGATGCAGGAAAGAGAACTTGAAAACATAATTGTAGATTTTATGAAAAATGAATATGATGTTCTTGTTGCCACTACCATTATAGAGACAGGGATGGATATCCAAAATGTTAATACCATGATAATATATGATGCAGACAAGATGGGCTTATCTCAGTTATATCAGCTAAGAGGGAGAGTTGGAAGAAGTAATAGAATGGCATACTGTTATTTGACCTACAGGAAAGACAAAGTTCTAACTGAAGTAGCTGAAAAAAGGCTTAAAGCTATAAAAGACTTTACAGAATTAGGTTCAGGTTTTAAAATAGCTCTAAAAGATTTAGAAATAAGAGGAGCTGGAAACATGATGGGAGGCTCTCAACATGGGCATATGGCATCCATAGGGTATGATTTATATTGCAGGATGTTGGAAGACACTATTAAGTTGGTAAAGGGAGAGATAGATCAAGAACCGGTAGAGACCACAGTAGAGTTAAAGGTGGATGCATATATTCCAAGTGAATATATAAAGGATGAAGTTCAAAAAATAGAAGTGTATAAAAAGATAGCAGCAATTGATTCCTATGAGGATATGATGGATATCAAAGAGGAAATTGAGGATAGATTTTCTACAATACCTGCCTCAGTTTCTAACCTTATGAACATATCTTATATAAGAAGCATGGGAAAAAGGCTTGGTATAGAAGAAATAAAAGAAAGAAAGGATGAGGTAATTTTCCAATTTGAAAGTCAAGGAAGAATTGATGGAAATGTTATGAAGGGTTTATTAAAGGATTTTAGTAGAAAGATAACACTAAAGATGTCAGATAAACCGGGCTTTGGATATAAGCTTAAGGATGTGAAACGAGAGGAACTAATATCAAATATAAAAGAAATGATGGAATATATGATAAAAATGCAGCTAAAAAAATAATTTTGTAGTAAAAATAGTTTTATGTTAAAATAATTTTATGTTGCTTAAAAACACTAGAATAGAGTGGGGGAATAAATTGTGAAAAATATAAAAAAGTTAGTTAGTACAGCATTAATAACCATGTTTGCATTTTCAGCTGTTGGTTGTAATATGATAGAAAAGACACCAGAGGCTATAGCTAAAAGTCCTGTAGCAGTTGTAAATGGAGAAAAAATTACTAGGGGAGAGCTAGATAAGAGTGCAGATATGATGGGTGTTGTAGCTCAACTTAAGCAGAAGTATGGTGAAAATTACGATAAAAATGATGAGGCTAAAGAGATATTAAAGACTGAAAGACAAAAAGTAGTAGATAAGATGGTTACTGAAAAAGTTATAGAGCAAAAGGCGAAAGAACTAAAACTAATGCCAGATGAGTCAAAGTTAAAAACAGAAGTTGACAAACAATACAATGACACCAAGCAACAATTCGAGAGCAGCGGAGCTAAATTTGATGAAGTTTTAAAGAAGGAAGGATTTACAGAGCAGTCCTTAAAAGACTTTTTCTTAGCTCAGACAAGAAATAATGAGATCTTTAAGAATGTCACAGATAACTTGTCAAAAGACATTAAAATTGATGACAAAAAAGTAGGGGACTACTATAACTCTAACAAAAATCAATTTACTGAAAAGCCTAATAAGATACATGTAGCTCATATATTAGTAAAGACAGAAGACGAAGCTAAAAAGGTGAAGGAAAGACTAGACAAAGGAGAAGAATTCGGGAAAGTAGCTAAGGAAGTTTCAACAGACCCAGGTTCAAAGGATAAGGGTGGAGATTTAGGAACAGTTCCTTATGTTGATTCTGGATTTGATCCTAAGTTTATGGAAGCTGCTATAGCTCTAAAAGAGGGAACTATATCAGGTCCAGTTCAAACAAGCTTTGGATATCATATAATAAAGGCTATCAAAAAAGAGGAATATCCAGTTAAGAAACTTGATTCAGTGAAAGACCAAATAAGAAAACAGCTTGAGGATGAAGAAAAGCAAAAAGTTGTTTCACAAAAAATTGAAGAGTGGAAAAAAGCAGCTAAAATAAAAACATATGAAAAAAATCTTCAGTAATAGGTAAACATAAAACCGTGGTATATAATATACCGCGGTTTTATTTTATTTGAAAAAGTGAAATCTAATTTAAATAACAATTGTGTATAAAATTTCATATTTAGAAAGATAATATTAACACAAGTGATACTTATATTATTTTTGAGGAGGTACAACATAATGAAAGCAACAGGTATTGTTAGACGTATAGACGACTTAGGTAGAGTAGTTATACCAAAGGAGATAAGAAGAACACTTAGGATAAGAGAAGGAGATCCACTTGAGATCTTTACTGATAGAGAAGGAGGAGTTATATTAAAGAAATATTCTCCAATAGGAGAGTTAAGTGACTTTTCAAAGGGATATGCAGAATCTCTCCAACAAACCATGGGTCACATAGTTATTATATGTGATAAAGATAGCATAATATCCATAAGTGGATCACAAAAAAAGGAATACTTGGAGAAGAAAGTTAGCAGTGATCTTGAAAAGATAATAGAAGAAAGAAAAACTATCTCTTTTGGAGAAGGTGGAGAAAAATCCATTGCACTATATGATGATGAAGAAATAGAAGGAAAATATTCAGCACAAGTAGTTTCACCTATTATAGCCGAAGGTGACGCAATTGGAGCCGTAATTATAGTATCTAAGGAAGAAGGAACTAAGTTTGGAGATGTGGAAGTAAAATTAGCTGAAACTGCGTCATCCTTCTTAGGAAAGCAAATGGAGCAATAGGCAGTGGCAGCATAGCTGCCATTACTTATTTGTCCATAAAAGATTATTGACACAAATAATAAAAATATTCACTTGTAAAGTAATAATACCCCTAAACATTAAATAATTATAGACATAGAGGTAAATCCTTTATTGATTTAGTTTTAAAGTGGAAAACATTAAGGCAAGGTAATTGTCATCATACTGTTTCGGGGGTATTTTTATGAAAAAACAATCACTTATAAGAGGTACTGTTATTTTAGGAGTGGCAGGAATTCTATCCAAATTCTTAGGTCTATTCTTTAGATGGCCACTGCAGATGCTTATTGGAGATGAGGGTATAGGTTATTACCAAATGTCCTTTCCTCTTTATATGTTTTTTATTGCAACAGCATCTGGTATACCTGTAGCCATATCTAAGATGGTTTCTGAAAGAAAGGCTTTTAATGATGATGAAGGAGCGATTTTGGTTTTTAGGAAAGCCATGCTTCTTATGGTTATTATGGGGATAGGATTTACTGCAGCTCTCCTAATATTTTCAAGACCAATTATTGAATTTCTAAAGTGGGATAATAAATCTTATTACTCGCTAATAGGTATTGCTTTCGCACCTATATTTATATCAATAATGAGTGCTTTTAGAGGTTTTTTTCAGGGACTGCAAAACATGAATTATACTGCAGTTTCACAAATTATAGAGCAGATTGGAAGAGTGGTAGTAGGAGTTGGACTTGCATACTTGCTATTACCTAGAGGAATTGAATATTCTGCAGGCGGTGCCGCCCTTGGTGCTGCAGCTGGGGGAATATTTGGAGGAATATATCTTCTGATAAAATATGTTGGCGTAAGAAAAGAGTTTAAAGTAAAAAGGATTAGGGATAATGTAGATGTTTTAAGTAAACTGTTATATATAGCAATTCCTGTATCCTTAGGAGCAACTGTAAGCAGTGTAATGAGCCTTATAGATTCAGCATTGGTTCCTCAAAAACTACTAGAGGCTGGATTTACGTATAGAGAGTCAACTATATTATATGGACAACTTACCGGCAAGGCTTTTATTTTAACTAACGTTCCACTTACTCTATCTGCAGCATTGTGTGCATCTCTTGTGCCGATAATTGCAGAATCATATATACTCAATAAAAGATTTGAGGTAGTGGCTAAAGTAGACTTAGCTCTTAAAACTTCTATGATTATAGCATTACCTTCTTGTCTAGGACTATTTAGTCTTGCTTATCCTATTTTAGATTTAATATTTCCAGGACAATCTGACGGATTCAGAATACTACAATACTCTGCACTAGCTGTTCCTTTTATAATAATTGCACAGACTTCCACATCTATTCTACAAGGAGTAGGCTTATATATACTTCCTGTAATAAACTTAGGGATAGGTTGTATAATAAAAGTATTTATAACATTATTTATGGTACCGATGAGTCATATTAATATATATGGGGCTATAATAGGAAGTACAGCAGGATATATTGTTGCCTCTGCTTTAAATATAAGATTATTAAAAAGAAAATTAAAAGTAGATATCAAGACATTTGAAATAGTGGTAAAGCCATTATTTGCAGCCCTTTTAATGGTAATAGCTGTTGTAATTATTTATATGAATGTCTATAATTATACCATAAGTAGTAGAATAGCCTGTTTAGCAGCTATTCTTTCGGGAGTAGTTGTATACTCGGTGTTAGTAGTTGTATTTGGGATATTCAAGTACAGCTATATAAAAAATAGGTTTCTTAAAAGGTAAAGGAGAGAATACAGATGATTAAAATAGTAGGCTTAGGACCAGGAGACAAAGACGCTCTTACTATAGGAACAGTAGAGGCACTTAGAAATTCATCAAGAGTATATCTAAGAACAGAAAAGCATCCCACTGTAGAATATTTAAAGAATAACAATATAGAGTTTCAAAGTTATGATTACCTATATGATAAATCGGAAAGCTTTGAAGAAGTATATAACTCTATTGCAGAAGACTTAATAAGTGCTCATGAAGAGTTCGGCAATATAGTATATGCTGTACCCGGTCATCCACTAGTTGCAGAAAAGTCTGTAAGTATACTAATAAAACTCTGTGAAAATAGTAGTGTAGCAACAGAATTGATGACTGCAGTAAGCTTTGTAGATGCACTTATGGAAAGTTTAAAGATAGATCCTGTAGAAGGACTTAAAATAATAGATGCCTTTGACATAAGGAGTCAAGTTTTAGATAAGAGAGTTGGAACAGTAATAACCCAGGTATACGATAAATTTATTGCTTCAGAGGTAAAACTTGCATTAATGGAATACTATAAAGATGATATGGAGATATATTTTGTTAGGGCTGCTGGTATAAAAGGCATGGAGAGCGTGAGAAAGATTCCTCTGTATGAGTTAGACAGGCAGGGTGACATAGATTACCTAACCTCTCTATATATACCTAAAGACCTAAGTTCAACAAATGATTTTAATGATCTATTGGTTATAATGGATACCTTGAGGTCAGAGGAAGGATGTCCTTGGGACAGGGAACAAACACATGATAGCCTAAAGAAGTATCTTGTAGAAGAAAGTTATGAAGTTTTAGAGGCTATAGATGAAAAAGATGATGATAAGCTAGTGGAGGAGTTAGGAGATGTATTGCTTCAAGTGGTATTTCATGCTCAAATAGGTAGGGAAGAAGGGTTCTTTAACATAAATGATGTAATTAAAGCTATATGTAGTAAAATGATAGGAAGGCACCCGCACGTTTTTGGAACATTGAGTGTTAACAATTCTGAAGAGGTATTAGAAAATTGGGATGAGATTAAAAAGAAAGAACAGGGACTTGAAAGTTACACAGATGAATTAAAACATGTTGCTAAGAGTCTTCCTGCTTTGATAAGAGCAGAGAAGATTCAAAAAAAGGCTGCAAAGGTTGGTTTTGACTGGGATAGAGTAGAGTGTGCACTAGAAAAAGTTTTAGAAGAATATTATGAAGTAAAGAATGTATATAAAGGGAAAAACAGGGCAAAAATAACAGAAGAAATAGGGGATTTGATATTTGCTTCCGTAAATGTTGCAAGATTCCTTGACATAGACCCTGAGTTTGCATTAAATTATACTATAGAGAAGTTTATAAATCGTTTTGCATACATAGAACAAATAGCAAAGTCCAGAGATGTTGATATGGCAGATATGACACTTCAACAAATGGATGAGCTTTGGGAAGAGGCTAAGTGTAAGAAAATTTAGATTTATATGCAAAAACTCTATAAAAAAGAAGGATTTTTAAAATCCGTGCAGAATAAGCTAGTATGCTGGTGTATAGGCATACTCAATATTAAGGAGGTAAAAAAGGTGAATAAGTCAGAATTAATTGCAAGCATAGCAGAAAAGTCAAAAATAACAAAAAAAGATGCAGAAGCAGCTTTAAAGGCATTTATAGAAAGTGTTGAAGAGACACTTGAGAATGGAGATAAGGTTCAGCTAGTTGGATTTGGTACTTTCGAAACAAGAAAAAGAGCTGCAAGAGTTGGCAGAAACCCAAGAACTAAAGAAGAAATAACTATACCAGAATCAACTGTTCCAGTATTTAAAGCTGGTAAGGAATTTAAAGATAAAGTAAATAAGTAATTTGCTAATTTTGAGAGTATTTTCAGAAAACCTGGGTGTAAATCTAGGTTTTTTGTTTTAGATAAGGAGAATTTGAGATGAGACTAGATAAATATTTAAAAGTATCCAGAATAATAAAAAGAAGAACAGTAGCAAAGGAAGCTTGTGAAGGTGGTAGGGTTAGTATAAATGGCAAAGTAGCAAAGCCAGGAACAGAGGTTAAGGAAGGAGATATTATTGAGATACAATATGCTAATAGGGTACTAAAGGCTAAGATTAAGAACATAGCACAGCATGTAACCAAGGAAAATGCCCAAGGAATGTATGATATTATCGCTGGTGAGGAAGAGGAGGAAGAGTAATAATCTAACATACCTTCGCATATATTAGTTACAAGTGGAGGGGATGTTATGGAGAAAAAAGAAACAAAGTTAGAAGAAAAAAAGAGTGTTCTGAATCTTGAAAATAGAAAAAGATTAATACTAAACGGAGTAGTAGAGGTAATAAGCTTTAATGAAGAGCAGATAGTACTAAATACTAACCTAGGGAGTCTTAATATCAAAGGAGCAGGACTTAAGATGAATAAATTAGACGTTCAAAATGGGGATGTTATAATAGTAGGCACTATAAATTCCTGTATTTATACTAATAGTGAAATTAAAAAAGAAAAACAAAGCTTAGTTTCAAAACTATTTAAATAGGTGCAACTATGATAATCTCAATAAGTGAACAATTTAGGTTAGTTATATTTAGCCTAATTGCAGGAATAATAACTGGTGTATTATTCGATTCTTATAGACTAATAAGAGGATTTAGTAGTGTAAACAAGATAATAACTTTTATTGAAGATACCTTGTTTTGGATATTTACAGCTGTTGTAGTATTTATATTCCTGCTATACACAAATTATGCATACATAGGTGTATATGTCTATATGTGCATAGCTATAGGTATATATCTTTATATTAAATTGTTAAGTCATATTTTCATAAAATCTCAATATAAGGTATTAGGAATACTAGGAAAGGTGCTTAGAATTAGCAGAAACTTAATACTATACCCTTTTCAAGTTATAGTTTATAGCATTAAAAGAAAAAATAAAGGAAATTATAAAAAATAGCTTGAAGAAAATTGAAAATCAAATTAAAATATAGATATGGCCTTTATAAAAATAATCTCCTTTGAGGGAATATGGTGATTACACATGAATAATAAAATCAAAGGAAAAAGTATAATCATTGTTTTAATAATCTGTTATGTATTTTATATATTTATAAGCCAACAGATAACTATGCATAAGATAAAAAGCCAAATATCAGATAAAAAGATAGAGGAACAAAAGGTAAAAGAAAAAAATCAGAAATTACAGGATGAAGTTAAAATGTCCAAATCAGACATGTATATAGAGAAGCTAGCAAGAGAAAGACTAGGTCTTATTAAACAAGGTGAGACTCCTGTAATAGATAGTAAAAATTAATACTTAGGTTTAAATTATAATTTAATATAAACATTATTTTATTTAAGGAGGAGTCTTTTTAATATGACCTTAAAGGCAGGAAGCATACTAGAGGGGATAGTAGTTAACATTACTAGTTTTGGAGCTTTTGTAGAAATTGATGGTAAAACAGGTTTAGTCCATATATCTGAGGTGTCAGATACTTATGTGAAAAATATAAGGGATCATCTAAAAGAAAAGGACAAAGTAAAGGTTAAAGTAATTTCAGTAGATGATAATGGAAAGATAAGCCTATCAATAAAACAGGCTATGCCAGAGAAAAAAACCTTTAAACCAGCTGAAATAGATTGGTCAAAGGAAAAAGGTAAGCAATCCCAAGGGAATTTCGAAGATAGACTATCTAGGTTCTTAAAAGATAGTGAGGAGAGATTTCAGGATTTGAAAAAGCACCAAGACACAAAAGGTAGAGGATATAGAAGAACTTCAAATTATTAGTTTATAAGAGGCTATGTATTAGCCTCTTTTATGTTATTCAATATAACAAAGCTAAATAATACTTACTAAATAGAACATATTTTAACCTTATAAATAATATAAAAAATAAAGTTAAAAAAGTTGTTGACAATAGTAGATATATATAATATAATTTATTATGTCGTCAGGGAATAACAAGTGATGACAATGCTGAAGTGGCGGAACTGGCAGACGCACAGGACTTAAAATCCTGCGGGCCTTAAAACCCGTACCGGTTCGATTCCGGTCTTCAGCACCAATATCGCGGGGTGGAGCAGTTGGCAGCTCGTCGGGCTCATAACCCGAAGGTCGTAGGTTCAAGTCCTACCCCCGCAACCAATTTAAAACGTGGCGGAATAGCTCAGCTGGCTAGAGCATTCGGTTCATACCCGAAGTGTCGTAGGTTCAAGTCCTATTTCCGCTACCAAAACCTGTGGTTTAACCGCAGGTTTTTTTATTTTGCTTATCTTATAATCTTCCCAGATAAATTTCGAATAAAAAACAATAAATCTTAAATTCTAATTTAAAATTAAAATTTATATATTATAATGTTGAAATATAAAAAAAACTATTTCATGCGACATGGAATATATTGGAAAATATTTTTTTTGCCCTTTAATTGTCTAAATATCATGATTATAAAAAAACATAGAAATATATGTCCTAAAAAAAATATATACACACATCACCTTATGACATTTATTTCCAATTACGATTGCTATAATAAAGAAAGTAATTCTATAAGGTGGGTGGTATGTAATGCAGTACGGAGTAGAGCTTTTTCCGTATCAAAGAATTGGAAAATTAAAAGGTGAGGGAAAAAAATATAGGCTTAAGGATTTACCAATAATAATGACGTTAAGTATTTATTTTTTATCAGCTTTCCTTATTGGCAGAGTACTTATGATAAATCTTATGGCTCCATTTGGATTAGCATTCCTAGTTGCAGTAATTGTTTCAGAGGAGCGAAGGATAGCATTAGTATCAGGTTGTGGTACGTTATTAGGATATGTTTCGTTATATAACAATGTTAAGAATTTGCCTATGTATTTTATAATAACTGCTTCTTTAATGCTCTTAACTCATATAATAAAGTGTATGGATAGAAAAAGGAAATTATTACTAATATTTGGTGTTGCTTTTATAGAAATTTTATTTTATAAGTTACTTATTGTTAAAATTGCATTTGTAATAGCTTTTTTAAACTCTTTTTTTGAAGTCATGTGCATATTTCCGCTATATTTTATTATTAATTATTCTATAATATGCTTCAAGGAGTTAAAAACTAGACATTTATATAGTAATGAAGAAATAATCAGTATGTGTATAACTATATCCTTAGCTATTGCAGGAACATGGGGGACAAGTATTCAAGGGGTATCTTTAAGGAATATAATAGCTTTAACATTTATTCTAGTAGTTGGGTACATAAAAGGAAGTTCTTCTGGTGCAGCTGCGGGAGTAGCTATGGGTACCATAATTGGTGTGACATCTAATGATATGATTACCTTTATTGGCGTTTACGGTTTGTGTGGATTAATATCTGGTATATTTAGGGAGACAGGAAAATTGATGAGCGCCTTAGCTTATTTAGTAGCCTTTGCAGTACTCAAGATGTATTCGGATATAGGTGTACAATTCAAGATCATAGAGGTTGTTCTGAGCAGTACAGTATTTATTGCTATTCCTGAAAAATTCTATAAAAAGTTGGAGTTAGAATTAGACTGGCAGAAAAAAGAGGAACATCTCAGAGAAAACTATGCTGAAAAGATTAAAGAAATATTAATGGACAAACTAAATAGTTTTGCAGATGTATTAGGTAACATGTCCCATACTCTTGAAAAACTAGCTGACAACGACAAACTTACTCTAAAGAATAAGAGTAGTGCGTTAATAGAAAATCTTGCGGACAGAGTTTGTGCAGATTGTAATATGAAATCCATGTGCTGGAGAAGAGAAACTTTTTATACTTACAACGCTTTCGGAGAATTGATACAAAACTATCAGGAAAGCAAGAAAGAAATACCTTTTGAAATAGAGCGAAAGTGTACAAGACGTTCTGCACTTATAAAGAATACAGAAGAAATCGTAAATAACTATATAATTAATGAGATGTGGAGAAGTAGGCTAAGTGAGTGTAGAGAACTGTTATCGCAGCAGATTAGTAACATGGGTAACTCTGTATCTGAGATAGTAGAAGAGTTTAATGTTGATATAAAATTTAATGTTGACATTGAAAATAGTATAAGGAGAATATTAAATAAAAATAATATCACATATAGGGATGTATTTTGCTTTAACAATAAAAATGATAGACTAGTGATAAATATATCTATGGAGGCTTGTGGCGGAAGTCAATTATGTATAAAGAAAGTTCTACCTTTAATTAACGAGGTCACAGGAAAATGTATGTGTATAAGTGATGAGGGATGCAATATAGATCCTCTAATGAAGTCCTGTAACGTGACCTTCGAAGAAACCCCAAAATATCATGTAGCAGCATATGTTAGCAGAAAGAGTAAAGAAGGGGAAAAATGTAATGGGGATAGTTATAGTTTTGGAAAACTTTCAGATGGAACTTATATGACAATAATTAGTGATGGAATGGGGTCAGGTCCCCAGGCAGGACAGGAAAGTAGCGCTGCAGTAGAATTAATAGAGAGGTTTGCTAAGGTAGGCTTTAATAAACTTACAGCTATAAATACCGTTAATTCTTTAATGAGCATAAAGTTCTCTGAGGATGAGAAATTTTCTACCCTAGATTTAAGTAGTATAGATTTATATGAGGGAGAGATAGACTTCATGAAGGTAGGTGCTGTGGCTAGTTTTATAAAAAGAGGAGATGAGGTTGAGGTAATAAAATCTAAGACATTACCTATAGGCGTTTTGGACAAACCAGATATTGACATAACTAAAAAGAAAATAAAAAATGGTGACTTTATAATAATGATAAGTGATGGAATACTTGATTATGAGAGTGAAGCGGCAGGTAAGGTAGACTGGATGGTTGATTTTTTAAAAAATGCAAAGTTTAATGATGCAAGGGAACTGTCTGAAGCAATAATAAGTAAGGCGAAGGAGTTGAGCGGCGGAAGAGCAAAAGACGATATGACTGTAGTTGTAGAAAAGGTCTATAGTCTATACTAAATAAGGGCTCAAGGACTAAATCTACATTATTATAATGTATATTTAGTTCTTGAGGATTTAACAGATTCAAAATTTATTAGAGGTTACTCTACATTATTAATTTATTATGGTATAATAAAGTACATATTGTTGTTAAAAAAAACTATTTTAGGAAGTGTTTGCTTTGATAGATAAGGTCTTGAAAACTATAAAAGATAATAATATGTTTCAAAGAGGAGATAAAGTAATAGTGGCTGTTTCTGGGGGACCAGATTCTATAGCGCTTTTAAATATTTTACATGAACTTAAAAAGGATTTACAAATAGAAATTTGCGCTGCTCACGTCAACCATTGTCTAAGAGGAGAGGAAGCAGATGCAGATGAAGAATATGTAAGAAGATTTTGTGAAAATTTAAATATAAATTTTAAGAGTAAAAGAGTTGATATAAATGAATTGGCAAAGGCTAGAAATATATCATCTGAAACTGCAGGTAGAGAAGTTAGATATGAGTTTTTTCGGAAGCTAAGGGAAGATATTAAAGCTCAAAAAGTAGCAATAGCACATAATGCCAATGATCAAGCAGAAACTGTTTTAATGAGGATTATGAGAGGGACAGGATTAGAAGGTTTAATAGGAATAAGACCTGTTAGAGATGAAATTTTTGTAAGGCCAATAATAAATAACACCAGAGAAGAGGTAGAAGAGTATTGTAGAAAAAATAAGCTTAACCCAAGAATCGATAAAACAAATTTTCAATCTATATATTCTAGAAACAAGATAAGACTAGAATTGATACCTTATATCCAGCAGAACTTTAATAAAGATATTATAAGTGTTTTAAATAGATTAGCTGATACTATAAAAACAGACAATGATTACTTAGAGATAATATCCAAAGAGAAATATAAAAAATATTGTGAAATTAGTGAAAAAAAAGTTATAATATCTAAAGAAGCCTTTCTAGAACATCAGTCTATAATTACTAGGATTATAAGATTAGCTCTATATAATATAACTGGTAGTCTGAATAACTTTGAAAAAATTCACATTTATGATGTTATGGATATTCAAAAGAACACTACTGGTAAAAGAATATGTCTTCCAAAGGATGTATACATATTAAATAATTACGGAGATATAATTGTTCATGATGGCAGTAGCTATAATAAAGAGGTGAACACTAAAGAGTACTTGTTAAGGGAAGGGGTTAACAAGTTAAAGGAGCTTAAACTAAGAGTTGCTATTAGAATAATTGATGCTGAGAGTAGGATGAACTTTAGAAGTACGGAACTTATAAAATATTTTGATTATGATAAGATTGGTGGAAATATGACACTAAGATTTAGAAGGGACGGAGATAGAATTATACCTTTAGGTATGGTTGGAAGTAAAAAATTAAAGGATTTATTTATAGATTTAAAAATTCCTAAAGAACAGAGGAATGAGATACCATTAATATGTTTTAATGATCAGATAGCATGGATTGTTGGATATAGAGTAAGTGAGTCTTTTAAGATTAGTAAGAATACAAGAAAAGTTTTAGAAGTAAAAATTGAAAGTGAGGAGTTTTAGAATGAGGAAGGATATAAAGCAGGTATTATTTGAAGAAGAGCAGTTGAGAAACAGAATAAGAGAATTAGGTAATGAGATAAGTAAGGATTATGAAGGAAAGGATTTATTGCTTATTGGGATTTTGAAAGGGTCTGTTCCTTTTATGGCTGACTTGATAAAAGAAGTAACTATTCCATGTAGTATAGATTTTATGGCAGTTTCCAGTTATGGAAACTCAACAAAAACTTCTGGTGTAGTAAGGATTTTAAAGGACTTAGACTTTGAAATAGAGAATAAACACATATTAATAGTAGAGGATATAATAGACTCGGGAATAACTCTCAGATATTTAACAGAGTATCTGAAAGGAAGAAAAGCTGCTAGTATTGAAATAGCTGCACTTTTAAGCAAACCTGAAAGAAGGACAGAGGAAGTAAATGCTAAATACATAGGGTTTAATGTTCCTGATTACTTTTTGGTGGGATATGGACTGGATTATAGTGAGAAATACAGAAACTTGCCTTACATTGGTATATTAAAAGAAGAAGTTTATAGATAATTAATATTAAATTTATTGTAAAGAAAATTTCGTTATGATACAATTTTACATTATAAAGCTAGAAAGAAAGGGGGGCCTGTAGTGAAGAAGTTTTCAAGCGCAACGGCCTGGGTTATAGTATTTGTGTTTGTAATTCTTGCAGCTATGATGCTTGTAAGAACTAATGAAGGTTCAACAGCTATTAGTTTTAATGAATTTCAAAAATATTGGTTAGATAACAATATAAAAAGTTTCCAAGTAAGAGAAGATAAGATGACTGTAATAGGTAATTTGAAAGATGGTACACAATATGAAACTGTAGTTCCCTCAGAAAGATTATTTCAGTTTATAGGAGATCATCCTAAGAATGGAGACATAAAGGAGATATATGTCAAACCTGCAACGGTTCCTATGTGGATACAATATCTACCTACCGTTTTATTAATACTTATGCTCGTCGCTTTTTGGTTCATGTTTATGCAACAGTCCCAAGGCGGTGGTGGTAACCGGAATGTAATGAATTTTGGGAAGAGTAGAGCTAAAATGGCAACACCGGATAAAAAGAAGGTAACTTTTGATGATGTTGCAGGAGCTGATGAGGAAAAAGAGGAACTAGCTGAAATAGTAGATTTCTTAAAACAACCTAAAAAATATATAGAGATGGGAGCTAGAATACCAAAAGGGGTTCTTTTAGTTGGACCTCCTGGAACAGGTAAAACTCTACTTGCAAAAGCTATAGCAGGAGAAGCAGGAGTACCTTTCTTTAGTATATCAGGTTCTGACTTTGTAGAAATGTTTGTTGGGGTTGGAGCTTCTAGGGTTAGGGATTTATTTGATCAGGCTAAAAAGAACTCTCCTTGTATTATATTTATAGATGAAATCGACGCAGTTGGAAGACAAAGGGGAGCTGGTCTTGGTGGTGGTCACGATGAAAGAGAACAAACTTTAAACCAGTTACTAGTTGAGATGGATGGATTTGGTGCAAATGAAGGAATAATAATGATAGCAGCAACAAATAGGCCAGATATACTAGATCCGGCGCTTTTAAGACCAGGAAGATTTGACAGACAAATATTGGTCGGTGCTCCAGATGTTAAGGGAAGAGAAGAGATTCTTAAAGTACACTCTAAAAATAAACCTTTAGCAGAGGAAGTTAAATTAGATATTTTAGCAAAAAGAACACCAGGCTTTACTGGTGCAGATCTAGAGAATTTAATGAACGAATCAGCACTTTTGGCTGTTAGAAAAGATAGAAACCTAATAGGTATGGATGAGTTAGAAGAGGCTGTAACTAGAGTAATAGCAGGACCAGAAAAGAAAAGTAGAGTTATTGCAGAAGAGGATAGAAGACTTACTGCTTATCATGAAGCTGGTCACGCTGTAGTAATGAAACTATTACCTACTGCAGATCCAGTTCATCAGATAAGTATAATACCAAGAGGTATGGCAGGTGGGTATACAATGCATCTTCCAGAAAAGGATACAGCTTACATGTCTAAAACGAAACTTGAGGATGAAATAGTTGGACTTCTTGGAGGAAGAGTTGCGGAGAAACTCATAATAGGAGATATTAGCACTGGTGCAAAAAATGATATTGATAGAGCAACTACAATAGCTAGAAAAATGGTTATGGATTATGGTATGAGTGACTTAGGTCCAATAGCCTTTGGATCAGGACATGATGAAGTTTTCCTAGGAAGAGATTTGGGAAAAGGTAGAAACTTTAGTGAAGAAGTAGCCTTTGAAATAGATAAAGGAATTAGAAAATTTATAGACGATGGATATAAGAAGGCAGAGACTTTGCTAACTGAAAATACGGCAAAGCTTCATGCGGTTGCTAAGGCTCTTCTTGAAAAAGAAAAGCTTGAAGCTGACGAATTTGAGGAAATATTTAATAACGCATAAAATAGAGGCAAATTTGCCTCTATTTTTTATTAACAAATTATATATTAAAGTTACTCTTCCGTGATATAATTGATGTGTATGTGTGAGATTATGGAAAATTTTAAAGGAAATGAGATGATCATGTGGAGTTTAATGTAAAAGAAGGAATGACCGCTACCATGGAGATATGCGTAACTGAAAATGATACTGCTAGCAAACTTGGGTCTGGCAATTTAGATGTTTTTTCTACGCCTTCAATGATAGCGCTTATGGAGAATACCTGTAAGAGTTCTGTAGATTTACATCTTCCTTTTGGATATACTACAGTCGGTATAGAGTTAAATGTAAGACATATAAAAGCATCACCTATAGGTGTGAAAATAAGATGTAAGGCTTCTCTAATAGAAGTGGATAGAAAGAAATTGTTATTTAATGTTAGAGCTTGGGACGAAAAAGGTATAATTGGAGAAGGAGTTCATGCAAGATACATAGTGAATAGTGAGGAGTTTATGAGAAAGGTTAAGCTATAAATTGGTAAAATTGATGTTGGCTTGACAAATATAATTTAGCTGATAAAATTAAATTATTAAATTGACAGTGTTTTGGGTATACTAAAGGGCAGCTCTAAAGCTGCTCTTTAATTATGTAAAGTATTTATTATAAATTTTGTATTATTAAGAAAGGTGGGATATACTGTGATTTTAGTCTTAGATGTAGGAAACACCAATATTGTATTAGGAGTTTATGAGAATAAGGAGCTTATTGCAAGTTGGAGGTTATCAACGGACTCTAAAAGAACTGCAGATGAGTACGGTGTTCAGGTAACACAATTATTTTTGCAAAGTAAACTAGATCCGACAGATGTAGAAGGAGTTATAGTATCTTCAGTAGTTCCTAACATCATGTATTCATTAGAGCATATGATAAAAAAGTATTTTGAAATAGATCCGTTAGTAGTTGGACCGGGAGTAAAAACTGGTATAAATATAAAATATGACAATCCAAAAGAAGTTGGTGCAGACAGGATAGTTAATGCGGTTGCTGCTTACGAAATGTATAAAAAGCCAATTATTATAATAGATTTTGGAACAGCTACAACTTTTTGTGCTATAACAGCTAAAGCAGATTATTTAGGCGGTACTATATGTCCTGGTATAAAAATATCTTCAGAAGCGTTATTTGAAAGAGCGGCTAAATTGCCTAGAGTTGAACTTACAAAGCCATCAGGTGTAATATGTAAAAATACAGTTTCAAGCATGCAGGCTGGTATAATTTATGGATATATTGGACAGGTTGATTACATAGTAGATAAGATGAAAAAGGAAATGATGCAGTTAGGTGAGGAAGAGCCGGTAATTATAGCAACGGGAGGATTGGCTAAACTTATAAGTGAAGAATCTAAATTTATAGATAATATAGATCCAATACTAACCTTAAAAGGATTAAGAATAATTTATGAAAAAAATAAAGAGCAGGTGTTGTAATGAAGATAAGGGAGTTAGAATTCAAGAACAATGTGTTCTTAGCTCCTATGGCAGGAGTTACTGATATAGCTTTTAGAGGTATATGTAAAGAGATGGGGTGTGGACTTGTTTATACTGAAATGATAAGTTCAAAAGCCTTATTTTACGGAAGTGAGAATACAAAGAGTATGCTGAATATCTCTGCTAAAGAAAGTCCGGTGGCAGTACAAATATTCGGTTCAGATCCTGCTATTATGGCTAAGTCCTGTGACTTTTTCAATGATAACAAGGATATATGTATTGTTGATATTAATATGGGATGTCCAGCCCCTAAGATTGTCAAGAATGCAGAGGGGTCTGCTTTGATGAAGAACCCTAAGCTAGCTGCTGAAATAGTCAAAGAAGTAAAAAGAGCCTCATTGAAACCTGTAACTGTTAAATTTAGAAAAGGATTTGACGCTAATAACATCAATGCAGTTGAATTTGCTAAGATTTTAGAACAGGCAGGTGCAGACTGCATAACAGTCCATGGGAGAACTCGTGAACAGATGTATGAAGGAAAGGCAGATTGGGATATAATAAGGCAGGTCAAGGAAGTGGTTAAGATTCCTGTTATAGGAAATGGAGATGTAGTTACTGCAGAAGATGCCATCCGTCTCTTCAAAGAAACAGGTTGCGATGGAGTAATGGTAGGAAGAGGTTCCATGGGAAACCCCTGGATATTTAGTCAAATACAACAGGGCATTAATGGAGAAGAAATAGTTTATCCTTCTGCAGAAGAAAAGATAGATATGTGCATAACCCATTATAAAAGAGCTCTTTATTATTTAGAAGAGATTACAGCTGTAAGGGAAATGCGAAAACATATAGGATGGTACTTAAAAGGAATTGAAAACAATAAAGAAATAAAAGATAAGGTTAACTATGAGAAGGAAAGTGCTAGTGTTTTAAATATCCTAGAAGAATATAAAAAGCTTATAGTAAATAAGCACCAGTAAAAACTGAATGTAATTTTTAATTACCAGGTAGAATACAATAGTAACGTAAGTAATAATAGAGGATTCATTAATGAAACCAATAGTATATGTTAATGCTGACGTCACAAGGTGCTATGAGGATAGTAGTCTTTTAGGTAGAATAAAAGATAGATTTAAAATTTATTATCACAAAAAGAGTTTTATTAAGGAGCTAAATTTAAGTATAGTTAGTGTTAAATTTCCTCCTAATTTTAGTGAAAAGGCATACTACGGTAATTTAAGTATTGTAAAAAAGCCTTTTAAAAGCAAAGATTTTCAATTAGCGCCTAAAACATATAGAAAATTAGATTATGGTTTGTTTAATACATTCCAAAAGGAACTTATGGCCTATGGAATAGTTAGAAGTATAAAACTTATATTAAGAACTAGGCATAAGACTATAAGAGATAGTTGTATAGTTATATATGATGCAGCAGATGATATGAATTTTAACGTAATTTGTAGTCTAGCTAAAGAGGCTAAATATATAATATTGCTATCTAAAAATATATTAAAAACTAATGTAATAGGAGAGTACATTATTGCTAACTATGGAATAACACCAGTTATAACTAGTGATATGGAGTACTCATTTAATAATGCGGATTTTATTATAAATTCAGAGGAAATAGAAGTGAATGGAACAGCAGCTGTATGGTATATAAATAATAGAATTAATCCGATAAATAATAGCAGAACTATTATAAATGATGTAACTTATAGTGTGCCATGGGCATTGGATGAATATACTATGTCTACAGAACTTTTAGGATCAATATTATGTCAGATGGAAGAAAAAGACATAGAAAAGTCTCTACAATATAACGGAATATTTTTAGATAAGATAAAGTTTAACAAAGACACTTGGGAGTTAGGGTAGTCAGCTGCCAGTTTATAGACAGGGTAAAATGAGTTTGAAAATGTTGACATTAATAATATGCTGTTTTATAATTACTTAAATGATTATTAAACTAAACTATTCCATCATAAAAGGGTTGAAAAATATTGACATAGGAAGTTTTTTGATAAATTATTAAAAGGGGAGAATAAAATGAGTGAATCAAGAAAGTATGTAATGACTTATGAGGGAGTAAAGAAATTAGAGGAAGAGTTAGAATATTTAAAAACAGTCAAAAGAAAGGAGATAACTGAGAAGATCAAGGTTGCACTTTCTTTTGGAGATTTAAGTGAGAATTCAGAGTATGACGAAGCTAAAAATGAACAAGCATTTGTAGAGGGAAGAATTGCTCAATTAGAAAATATGCTAAAAAATGCTACTATAGTAGATCAGAGTGAAATACCAACAGATATTGTAAGTATAGGTTCTATTGTAAAGTTAAAAGATTATGAATTTGACGAAGAGGTAGAATATATAATAGTAGGTTCTGCAGAAGCTGATCCTATTAACAACAAAATATCTAATGAGTCACCGGTTGGTAGAGGACTAATAGGTAAGAAAGTTGGAGATATTGTGGAAATACAAGTGCCAAATGGAGTAAGTAAGTACGAAATACTTGGCATAAGAAGATAATTGGAGGTTAGTTAAATGTCAAATGATGAAAAGAACATAAACCAATTAGAAGAAGAGTTTAATGAACTGATAAGAGAAAGAAGACAGAAGTTCTTCAATCTTCAAAAGGATGGCAAAGATCCTTTTGATGTTTATAAGGTAGAAAGAACACATACATCTAAAGAGATAAAGGATAATTATGAAGAACTTGAAGGAAAAACAGCTACTGTAGCTGGAAGACTTATGTCAAAGAGAGTTCATGGAAAAGCTGGTTTCTCTGATGTGCATGACAGATATGGAAAAATTCAATTATACATAAAAATAGATAATGTAGGAGAAGAGAAACTTAAGGAATATAAAACCTACGATATAGGAGATTTGTTATCAGTAACAGGTACTGTGTTCAAAACAAAAACAGGAGAAGTATCTCTTCAAATTACTGATTTTCAGCTTATAGGAAAATCTCTAAAACCACTTCCAGAAAAGTGGCATGGACTAAAGGACCCAGATTTAAGATACAGACAAAGATATGTTGATTTAATAATAAATCAAGATGTTAGAGATACTTTTATGAAAAGAACAGCTATAATAAAAGCTGTGAGAGAGTTTTTGGATAACAGAGACTATCTAGAAGTTGAAACACCAGTGCTTTCACCAATAGCAGGTGGAGCAGCAGCTAGACCTTTTGATACTCATCATAATGCTTTAGATATAGATATGTACTTGAGAATAGCTACAGAGCTTTACTTAAAGAGACTTATAGTTGGTGGATTTGAAAAGGTATATGAAATTGGAAAGAACTTTAGAAATGAAGGAATAAGTGTAAGACATAACCCTGAGTTTACTATGATAGAATTATATGAAGCTTTTGCAGATTATAATGATATGATGGAGATTACAGAGAATATGATAGCTTACGTATGTGAAAAGGTTCTTGGTACCACTAAGGTTATGTATCAAGGAACGGAGATAGACTTCGCACCACCTTGGAGAAGAGTTACAATGGTTGATGCTGTAAAAGAATATGCTGGTGTAGATTTTAATGAAATAAAGACTGATGAAGAAGCAAGAGAAATAGCAAAAGAAAAGCATCTTAAGTTTAAAAAAGAATTAAAGGATTGTACAAAAGGTGAAATTTTAAATATGCTATTTGAAGAGTTTGGCGAAAGTCAATTAATTCAGCCTACTTTTATAATTGATTATCCTGTAGAAATATCACCTCTTACTAAGAAGAAGAGAGGAAACCCTGATTTCACTGAGAGATTTGAAGGATTCGTATTTGGAAGAGAATTATGTAATGCTTACTCAGAATTAAATGATCCTATAGTTCAAAAAGATAGATTTATCCAACAGCTTAAAGAGAGAGAGCTTGGAGATGATGAAGCCTACATGATGGATGATGACTTCATTAATTCATTAGAAATAGGTATGCCGCCTACAGGTGGACTTGGTATAGGTATAGATAGACTAATAATGTTCCTAACTGACGCTGCGTCTATCAGGGATGTTATATTATTCCCAACGATGAAACCAACACATCAATAATATAAGAGAAACTTATGGTATACACAAAGACCAACAACTTAAGGCTGTTGGTCTTTTTATTAAGAAATATTTATTAATTATATATGCTGTAAGTAAAAAAATATAAAGATATTAAAAAAAACTATTGATTTTTTTAATATCTTTGATATAATAATACATGTAAGTTAAGTTATTCCGTGGTAGCTCAATGGCAGAGCATTCGGCTGTTAACCGAAGGGTTGGAGGTTCGAGCCCTCTCCACGGAGCCATTTTTATTTTTTGTAATAAATGATGAATGTATATAATTTTAAATATTGTTGATAATAAGAATATATAAAGCTTAAAATCAATAGTTAATGTTGACAAATTGTGGAGATATGGTAAAATAAGTATAAGCAGAAGATAATTAAATATTCACTATGATAAAGAAGAGTAATAATTAATATCCTTTAAGAGAGATTGTGGTTGGTGAGAACAATCAGGGGTTGTTATGAAGGGAACTTTTGAGTGATAACTGTTAAAAGCAGGGCTTATGCCAAGAAGGGTGGAACCGCGGAATTAAAATTTCGTCCCTTAGCAGAAGGTCTTTTTTTTATACCTAAAAAGGATTATTTATAATTATCCATATCAATGATTGTTAAGTTTAGTGTTTGAAAATTAAATAGTTCACTATGATAAAGAAGAGTAGTAATTAATATCCTCTAAGAGAGATTGTGGTTGGTGAAAACAATTAGGAGTTATTTATGAAGGGAACTTTTGAGTGATAATTGTGTAAAGTAGGGCTCGTGCCAAGAAGGGTGGAACCGCGGAATTAAAATTTCGTCCCTTTATGGCAAGGGCTTTTTATATTTTTACAAAATATGTTAACAATAATTATATAATAGGAAATAGGAGGTAGTTTTATGTCAGTAGAAAAAACAATGGATAAAGTAGTGGCGTTAGCTAAAAACCGAGGATTCGTATATCCGGGATCAGAGATATACGGAGGACTTGCAAATACTTGGGATTATGGTCCTTTAGGTGTAGAGTTAAAAAATAATGTAAAGAGAGCTTGGTGGCAAAAGTTTGTTCATGAGAGCAAGTATAATGTCGGTATAGATGCAGCTATTCTTATGAACAAGGATGTTTGGGTTGCTTCAGGTCACGTAGGTAATTTTTCAGATCCTCTTATGGATTGTAAAGAGTGTAAAGCTAGATTTAGAGCAGATAAGCTAGTAGAAGAGCATATGACAGCTCAAGGTATAGAGAAAGCTAGTGCTGATGGTTGGAGCAATGAAAAATTAAAGAGTTATATAGACGATAATGGAATAGATTGTCCTACTTGTGGAAAACATAACTTTACAGATATAAGAAAGTTCAATTTAATGTTTAAAACATTCCAAGGTGTTACTGAGGATACTCAAGCAGAAATATTTTTAAGACCTGAAACAGCTCAGGGTATATTTGTAAACTTTAAAAATGTTCAAAGAACTTCAAGAAAAAAAGTTCCTTTTGGTATAGCTCAAATAGGAAAGTCTTTTAGAAATGAAATAACTCCTGGTAACTTTACTTTTAGAACTAGAGAGTTTGAACAGATGGAGCTTGAGTTTTTCTGTCAGCCAGGTACAGATTTAGAGTGGCACAGTTACTGGAAGGAATACTGTTGGAATTTCTTATTAAATCTTGGAATTAAAGAAGAGAATATAAGATTTAGAGATCATGATAAAGAAGAATTATCACACTACAGCAATGCGACTGCGGATATTGAATACTTATATCCTTTTGGATGGGGTGAATTATGGGGTGTAGCTGATAGAACTGATTATGACTTAAAGCAGCATCAACAACATTCTGGAAAGGATTTATCTTACCTTGACCCTGTTACAAATGAAAGATATATGCCTTATTGCATAGAACCTTCCGTAGGTGCAGATAGATTAACTTTATCATTTTTAGTAGACGCTTATGATGAGGAAGAATTAGAAGGCGGAGATGTTAGAACAGTAATGCGTTTCCATCCAGCTATTGCTCCATTTAAGGTGGCTATACTTCCGCTTACTAAGAAACTTTCTGATAAAGCTTTAGATATTTACGATAATTTAAGAAAAGAGTTTAACGTAGATTATGATGAAGCTGGAAGTATAGGAAAGAGATACAGAAGAGAAGATGAAATAGGAACTCCTTACTGTATAACTGTAGACTTTGATACTTTAGAGGATAACACTGTTACTGTTAGAGATAGAGATACTATGGAACAGTTTAGAATAAGTATAGATGAGATTAAAAGCTTCATAAAAGAGAAGATGGAATTCTAATATTACAAAGATTATATTCTAGTAACCAGTTTAGGTTTTTAGAATAAGTGAATTTTTATGTAGTATATAGCAAAAGCACTATGAATGAGATGGAGATTCATAGTGCTTATTTGTACTTGATAAGATAAAATACTAAATGATTAACTGAATTTTACAATCAAAAAGTTTTTTGGGTTTATAACCTTAGTAAGTATGATTTATGTATTAATATAATATTATTTAATGAAAACACAAAAAAATTAAAAAAATAACCGGATATTAATATCCGGTAAATAGGGTTTAATCATGGGGATATGTTATATGTTTAATTAAAACTTGGGGAATTATATTAATGTTTCCTTACGGCACACACATAGTATAGCATATGAAGACAATAAAGTTCAATAGATAGCAATAAAGTTTATAAATTAAATATTTTCTATCAATTTCGACTTAGTTCAACAAAAATCTATTATAATTATATTTTAGTAAGTATAATTAAATAAACTGTCAAATAAATAATCAAAAATAACTAGAGAAAGTAAGTTATTTTTTTTATAAAGTGGTATAATTTAATATACAGATTAATTATATAGACAGGTTTTAGTTTTGGAGGGTTTTTAATGAAAAGAAACTTTGAGAATTTTAAAATTTTTATAAAAGACAAAAAGACAGCAGTAGTTGGAATAGGCATAAGTAATACGCCATTAATAAACTTTTTAGTAGATTTAGGAGCAAAGGTTACTGCTTTTGATAAGAAAACTGAAGAACAAATAGGAGAAGTCGCTAAGGAATTTAAGAATAGAGGAGTAGAATTAATATTAGGATATAACTATCTAGATGAGTTAAAAGGCTTCGATGTAATATTTAAAACTCCATCTATGAGAATAGATAGTCCTGCTATGCTCAAAGCCAAAGAGGAAGGAAGTTATATTACTTCTGAAATAGAGGAGTTTGTAAGATATTGCCCAGCAAAATTATATGGAGTAACAGGTAGCGATGGAAAAACAACTACTACAACTTTAATTTATAACATGCTTAAACAGGAAGGATATAATACATGGGTTGGAGGTAATATAGGAACACCCTTATTTACTAAAATAGAAGATATAAAAGACAGTGATAGAGTAGTCTTAGAGTTGTCTAGTTTTCAGCTTATGACAATGAATGTATCTCCGGAAGTGGCTGTTATAACAAATTTAAGTCCTAACCACTTAGATATTCATAAAGATATGGAGGAATATGTTGATGCTAAAAAAAATATATTTAAGCATCAAAGCGAAAATGATTTACTAGTATTAAACATGGACAATGAGATAACAAACTCTATGGTAAGAGAATCTATAGCAAAGATTAGTAGGTTTAGTGTGAAAAACAAGGTAGAGCAAGGTGCATATTTTCAAGACAGTAAGTTATATGTAAAAGGAAAAGAAGTATGCGCTTTAAATGAAGTTAAGATAAAGGGAATGCATAATGTTGAAAATTTACTGGCTGCATTTTGTGCATTAAGTGATGATGTAAGTATACGTAGTATGAGAGAAGTATCTACTACTTTTACTGGAGTAGAGCATAGATGCGAATTTGTAAGAGAATTAGATGGAGTTAAATACTATAATGACTCTATAGCTTCTAGTCCTACTAGAACAGTAGCTGGACTTAAGGCCTTTGATAAACCTGTGATTTTAATAGCCGGAGGATACGATAAAAATATACCTTTTCAATCCCTAGCGGAAGAAGGGCATTCAAAAATAAAGACTTTAATTTTAATTGGTGATACAAAATATAAAATAAAAGAAAGTTTTGAAGAGTTCAAGGTGAGAACTGGGAAAGATTTAAATATAATTATCGAGGAAAACTTAGAGTCTGCTGTACTGAAAGCAAAAGACATATCAGAAGGTGGAGACATAGTAACGCTTTCACCTGCATGTGCAAGTTTTGATATGTTCCCTAACTTTGAGGCTAGAGGTAATAGATTTAAAGAAATTGTGAAAAATTTATAGGATATATATCAGATTGAATAAAATCCACTAAGAAGGTTTGTTTATATGCCTTTTTAGTGGATTTTATATATTAACGTATCCTAGTGTATCAATGCATATATTAGTTAGAAATAGATAGATTTAAGTAGTAATTTAAAGATATTTGCTAAAAATAAAAGATATAATCCGAATCGATGCTCATTAATGTGATAAGATAATACATGTCCTTCGGTGAAAGGACAACTTAATTATAGAAACTATTTACTACTATCTACAATAAAGTAGATTCTAAGAACTAGTTTATAAATAACTAATTTTAAAACATTAAAATTAGGGGTTGACAATAACATTGGAATTTGATAAAATTCATAATTGTCAGTAGGAAATGATCCTTGAAAATTAAACAGAGTAAGGTAAGTAAAACTTATCTA
>NZ_JAODOO010000010.1 GCF_025398335.1 Clostridium sp. CX1 | reverse complement strand
TTTAGACATTATTCTGCCTGAGTTAAAAGTCTCTTCATAATATCTCTTAATTTTAGCTCTCCAAGATCCTCATGAGCTATTACCGCAATTAACTTTATATCTCCATACGATTCATCCAGTTTATAAGCTCTAATATCTAAAATAGCCTCTTCTGGTATATATTCTTTAATATCCGTTGCAAGATCTTCTGCTAATGTAAGGTATTCTTCAAATAGATCATCCTCATTACTTTGATCTACATTGTAGTCCTCTTCGTAATCTTCCTCCATCATATCTTTTAAAACATCTACACCAACACTTAGATTAAAAGCCAGTATATCTTCTCTTTTTGACCCTTTACTCATATCCTTAATTACTTTAAACTCTGTATTTTCTTCAATAGTTTCTTTAATCTCTTTACTATCTATAACTTGATTTCCAAATGCTATGTACATTTTTAGCCTCCTCTATTTTATTTCTACAGTAACCTTCTTCATTTTTTGATCAGTTAAAGGCTTATTTTTTTCATCTCTTTTTGCATTAACTATTTTATCAACTTCATCCATACCCTCAATTATCTTTCCAAAAGCTGCATAATCTCCATCCAAGTGAGGGCTATCCTTAACCATAATAAAGAATTGAGAACCAGCAGAATCAGGATCTTCGCTTCTAGCCATAGAAAGGACTCCCTTGCTATGTTTTAAATCGTTGTTAAAACCATTACTTTTGAACTCTCCCGGAATTGTGTATCCTGGTCCACCAGTACCAGTTCCTGTTGGATCCCCTCCCTGTATCATAAACTCTGGAATTACTCTATGAAATATTAATCCATCGTAAAAACCCTTTTGTACCAAGGCTATAAAGTTATCTACAGTCTTAGGAGCTGTATCCGGGTATAATTCTGCTTTAATTATTGCTCCATTCTCCATTTGAATACTAACAACTGGTTTTTTACCGCTATACTGGCTTTTATAATTACTGTTTTCTTTCTTATCACTTGTACCTGTGCTAGGAGCTTTTGAACACCCAGCTATTGATATAGCAAGCATAATCATGATAAGGGTGGTTAACTTTTTCTTTAGATTTACGAATTTCATACTCTGCATCCTCCTTAAATTACGCATTAATAAATCTATAAGTATGTTACCAAAATATGTTTTCAAGTTCAATATATCTCATAACATATTCTTTCAATCTATAAATTATATTTTGCTACCACTTCTCTATTAGTTTATATATATGTTAATTTTTATGAAGGTATAAAAACTCATAATAGTCATATATTAAGTATAATTGTCAGTTACTAGTTGATGATTTCAACTTATCTATTATATAATTGAAAGGAAAGGATGTGATATAATGCAATTTTTTATTACTGCCTACGATGCAACAGATAACGGTGCACTAGATAGACGTCTAGCAGCTCGTGATGAACATCTAAAGCTCACTGACAAATTATTTAGGGAAGGTAAACACTTATATGCTGCTGCTATACTAGATGATAATGAAAAAATGATTGGATCAGTAATTATATCTGAGTTTGCTTCAAGAACTGAGTTGGATGAATACTTAAAAATAGAACCCTATGTTAAACAGAATGTTTGGGAGAAAATTGATATTAAGACTTGCAAGGTTGGTCCAATGTTTATGGAACTATATAAAAAAAATTAACAGCACCTTCAACTTTGGGCTAGATTATAATATCCGTTGACCTGTCCCCTTAGCAATTATATAATAACCTCTCTATCTTTAATCTTTGACGGAGAGGCTATTATTGCAATTGGTAAATTTGTACAAAATCCATCTTCTAAATATTATTTCATTTAATTCTTCTAAAATCACTTTTTACGAAAATATAACAAAATTCTGCACTGTAAAGCACCCTTTAGTATGAATCTTTATAGCCTATGGATTAAATTAGAAGGATGAGATCAAATATTTCAGAATTGTTCTCTAGAGATTTGTCTACTTTCTAATTTCATATAATTTAAATATAGCTTTTGCTATTACTATTACTTTTCGCTTTAATGTCTGAACGTGAAGTCATCTCTTTCACAATATCTAGATAAGATTGAGATACTTCTGGACATACGCCTAATATAGTATCTACAACATAATCAATGTTAGTATCATCTACTTTTTTGGCATTTACTCCCTCATCCATTGTCGTAGTCTCATTTCCTAGGGAACTATATATAGTACTTACAACTGGTGCCTGCATTACATAATCATTTTCCATAGCTTTTTCTGAAAAATATAACACTCCGTCGTCAACTATTAACTGCCCATAAGAGTATTCTTTTTGTTCCTTATCTTCATTAGAACCATACATTGTATGTTCTACATGTTTGATATCTACCTTATTATAATCTTCTTTTCTTGTTAAAACGGATCTTAAGTTTAAATCTAATAATCTTTCCTTCATATGTTCAGAGAAGTCTTCTCCTAATTCAGAAATAAACTGTTTTACAGATATTGTTTTTTTCATTTTATAAATTTTTCTTACCACAACTATTCTCCTTTTAAATTATTTGAAACAAGGTTATATAAAATTATATTTATAATCTTATAATTAGATAAAAAACCACCTTTGTTAAGGTGGCAAAACATTTGATGTCTATAATATCTATATATTAAAATATTAAAGATTACTTTTATAGTTTTACTACATTAGATGCTTGAGGACCTCTAGGACCTTTCTCTACATCAAATTGAACCTTTTGACCTTCTTCAAGGTTTTTTCTTCCTTCGTTTCCTTGTATAGCTGAGAAATGAACAAAAACATCATCTTCTCCTTCTACTTCAATAAATCCAAATCCTTTTTCTGAATTAAACCATTTTACTGTTCCTGTCTTCATTGTATTTCCTCCTAAAATAAAATATTCACTGATATCTCTTCTTATGTTAACAGTGTTTTCTTCTAATGTTAACTAGTATAACACAATAATGTAAAGTTAACAAAATTTTTTAAAAAATAATTTATTATTGTGCGTCGTAAACTACGTTGTAAATCTATTGTTTGCATTAATGAAAAATTTAATACTATAAAAATACAAAAATTTATTTTTTGCTCATAAAAAGATGGCGATTGTCTCTCAGCTAAGTGGTAAATTCTTTAGTCAGCATATAGTCACATAGGTTCCTGTTATCTTACTATTATATTATCATAATTTATAAAACCAAGTGGATTTAATCTTAATCCTAAAATACCTTTTCTGTGGCCTACTGCAACTTTAGGATGGTATAGAAAAATCCAAGGCATGTCTTTTATTATAATTTGCTGAATCTCTCTGTAAAGTTGAAGTTTTTTGTTAGGATTTATCAAGGCTTTAGCTTCCTCAAGTTTTTCTATTACTAAAGGATTATTATATCTAGAGAGATTAGCTACATTTGCTGGATTAAATATCGGTTGAAGGAAATTATCCGGATCTCCTGAATCTGCTATCCATCTTCCTATGCACAAATCGCATTTCTTAATACTTTCCGGATTTAGATATTCTGAAACCGGAACTTTAATAAGCTTACAGGAAATTCCTAGAGCAGCTAAGTCTTCAATAATATAATTAGTTATTTTATTAAAAAGTATATCCTCACTAGTATCTCTATACAAAATGCTAATAGTATTACCTTGGGCATTGTTTTTTCTCAATAATTCCTCTGCAAGACCAGGATTATAAGAAATTTCAGTAAGATATGAGTTATCTATGATTGAAGGTGGAATCGGCCCTTTAGCCTCCTCTCCCATATCTCCAAGGAGCTCAGTTATTATTCTCTTTTTATTTACAGCTAAATTTAAGGCTTTTCTTAGTTCAACATTAGATGCAAATATTGATCTTGAGTCCAAATTAAATCCAGCATAATAGGTTCCCATTACTACCTTTGTATTCATGCATAACATATCTTGATTTTTTATCTTGTCAATATCCTCTTTACTATCTATAAGAGCAAAGTCATAATCTCTATCTATAATGCGCTCTGCAAGTTTTTCCTTACTGAATTTAATAACTATTTTATCTATGTAAGGTGCTCCGTTAAAGTAGTCCTTAAAAGATGTTAATACACACTCCTCTTCATCTGTCTTTGCTAAAATAAAAGCTCCACAGCCTACTATATTTCCTTTTTTCAATTCCTCTTTGTCCATAACAGCACAAAAACCCTGTCCAAGGTTTAGAAGAAATCCACTGTAAGGCTTGGATAACTTTATAGAAATACAGTACTTATTTAAAATTTTTATACCACTTACAGAAGAGCAACTGCCATTTCTAAACTCTCTTGCTCCCTCAATATCCTCCAGCGTCCAACTATTAGGTGAATTAAGTTCAGGGCTCAATAGTCTTTCATAGCAGTACTTAACATCTTCTGCTAATATCTCTTTACCATTATGAAATCTTGCCCCTTTACGCAAATTAAATACCCATGTAAGATTATCGTCCTCCACATACCAGCTCTTAGCAATTCCAGGTGAAATATCACCAGATTCACCTATAATCAGAATTCCTGAATGTAGGTTTGATAGTATACTCACTATTTCGTAATCATAGGATATAGATGGATCATAACTATTTGGATGTGAACCTATACAAGTTCTAAGCACTATATCTTCCTGTATCTGTGCATCCATACTGTTTAATAGATCCTTAGTAGTAACTTTTAAGTCCTCTGATACATTATATAATGATGCCAGTGAAGTTTTAGTGTACTGGGTGCTAAGAGAAGCACTTTCAACTACAAACATCAATTTCTCAGAGGTATTATTCATGTCATCAGTAGAATCTATTACTCCTTCAAGGCTTTTAGTTTGAGTAGCAACTGCTGAAGCAATTTCTTCCATTACATTGTTGCCCTCGTTTACTGCTTCTGTTATTTTTCCAAAAACCTCTAGAGTATTGCCTGCTATATCAGATCCTTTTTTTACTTTTTCTATAGTCTCATCCATTGCTGTTATAGTGCTTTTTATACTGTCATTAATTTCACTAATAGTGTTGGATATATAAGAAACTGATTCCATACTTCTTTGAGCTAATTTTTTAACCTCTGAAGCTACAACAGCAAAGCCTCTCCCAGCTTCTCCAGCTCTTGCGGCCTCAATAGATGCATTTAATGCCAACAAATTTGTATTATTAGCAATGTCTTTTATGACATCTAACATGCTGTGTATATCAGTAGCTTTATTGCTAAGAGTATTTACTACAGTTTTTGAGTAAGTAACCGAGTTCTGTATATCTTCCATCGCACCTATAGATTCATTTACAGCGTCACTTCCTTTTCTTGATACCTCTAGGGTTTGGGAGTAAAGCTGTTTTGAACTATCTATGCTCGCAGAAACTTCCTCTGCTAAAGCAGAATAAGTGTTAATTTGATCTATAACTTTGTTTATAGAACCAAACTGGACTTCAATATATTGTGAAATACTATTAATAGTTAATATAAGGTTTTCTACTACAAAACTAGTTTCGTTAATTTTATTACTAATTTTGTCTACGATGCACTCTTCATTACGCACTAGTAGTCCAAGGTTATTATTATATATTTCTTCTTTATCCTTAGTTTCTTCTGTTGCTTTTGTTTTTCTAAATGTAAACATAGAACATCCCCCACAGTTAGTCATATAATCTAATAATCCAAATATTATTATGCTATATAAATTTTGTAAAAAAACCTGTTGTCAAAATAACTTTGTCAACAGGTCAGAATAAATTATAAAAAGACTACAGTGAATTCACAGTATCAAGTGCAACTTCAATCATCTTTGTGAAAGTTGTTTGTCTTTCTTCTGCTGTAGTAATTTCTCCAGTTACTATGTGGTCACTTACTGTAAGTATAGTAAGTGCATCAACTCCATACTTAGCTGCCAAAGTATAAAGTCCAGCAGCTTCCATTTCAACTGCTAAACATCCAAAATTAGCCCACTGTTTCCAGTCCTCAGGATTGTCATGGTAGAAAGTATCCGAACTAAAAATATTACCTACTTTTGGATCAAAGCCTTTTTCTACTGCTATATCGTAAGCTTTTTTTAATAATTTAAAGCTTGCCGTAGGAGCAAAATCTCTTCCGTTAAATCTTATTTTATTTATATTAGAATCAGTAGATGCTGCTGATCCTATAACTATATCCCTAACCTTAACAGATTCTTGGAAGGAACCACAAGTTCCAACTCTTATAAGGTTTTTAACTCCATAACTTTGAATTAACTCATTAACATAAATAGATATAGATGGTATTCCCATACCAGTTCCTTGAACTGAAACTCTTTTACCTTTATAAGTTCCTGTAAATCCATACATTCCCCTTACTTCGTTATAACATATAACATCTTCAAGAAAGTTTTCTGCTATAAACTTAGCTCTTAGTGGATCTCCTGGCAGTAATATACTCTCTGCTATTTGATTTTCTTTTGCATTAATGTGAACACTCATTTTGTTACCTCCTGTTATTTTAATTAGTTAAGTCTCTGCTTTTCCAAAAAGATAAATCTTCTTTTTGCAGTAAATATACTATAAAAAATATTACTACTGCTAATGAAGCAGTAATAAGGTATAGCACATAAAAGGTTTCTGAATAACTATGTCCTAAGTTTCTGTAAACTTCTATAAATTTCCCCCAGGTAAAGGATAGGAAAAATCCTGCTGCAAACCTTACTGAGGTATATAAGGACATTTTTTGTGATGCATTTGATACTACAGCCCTAGATAGATAAATATTTAATGTTGTAAAACCTATTCCCACAAATAATGTTATAATAAGTAAGCTTATTACAGATATACCGAAAGAAATTTGCATAGCTAATAAAACAGAACCTAGTAAAAATACCACTAACAATATGTTTCTTATATTTATAAAAGAAAGTCTTTTAAGAAGTATTACCGGTACAATTGTCCCTACTGCGATTAAGATTTGCTCTAGAGATATTAAAAATCCAGTTCTATTTACTGCTGCAAATATCTCCATATAATAAGCTAAAAACACTTGAGAAGATGCAAATACCATTTGAGTTCCGAAAATCATAAATAACAAGCTTATATACGCTTTTTTACTCTCTCCTGCCCCAGTTGTCACTAAATCTTCCCTTTCTTCTAAAACTACTTCTTTAATCTTTAGTAAAACAAATATCCACACCATAACTCCTAAAGCTATTGGTATAAGTAAGAATACTTGAGGTGAATTTAGAAAATATCCTGCAAGAATTGCTGCAATCAGCCCTCCTATAGCAGAACCTGTTTCAATAAGACTTGCTCCTATTTTACTATCCTTTTCTTCCTTCATCACAGCTTTATTAATAGATAAAAGAATAGGAAAAAAAGTAGCTTCTCCTATGCCCTCTATAAATCTACCAAAGACAAATAAGCCATAGCTCAATATCTTAATAGCTAAAAGCTCTATGCATATCCCAGCTACCCACAAAAACAAACAAAATAGCAAAAGTTTTTTTGCCCCTATTTTTTTTATTACCTTTCCCACTAGAGGAGAAAATAATATCATGGTTAAATATCCTATATTAGGTAGCCAAGCTATTTTAGAAACAGTTACTCCAAAAGTTTCCTGAAGATTAGGAAACATCGGTAGAAACATAACAACACCAAATACTACTAAAAAGGCTACAAAAAATTCTACCACAAAATAATCTTTTTTGCTACTTAATTCCATAAATACCTCCAAAATTTCTATAAAATTCGCATAGTATATACTATTTTTAAAGAGTTCTTAATTTTATATTACTTTACTTATTCCTACACTATCTTTTGTATAAATTGTCGATATAATTCCTTTTCTTCAAAAATATATCGGAATAATTATAGCACAATTTAATTTTCTTTGTGTATGATAGTTATATGCTTATCTTTTTTTAATTTTCTCACATACAAGTACTTATTTTGTTTTAATTTTCACTAGGACTATACATAAAATTAAGATGGTTTACTTTAATTTAGGTAAATCATTAAGTTTTCACAATATTTTACTTACAGTTAACATTTTACAAAAGAAATGGTTATTTTTTAACAAATCATAGATATCAACGCTTTTTCTAATAATAAAATGCTGAAAAAAGAAAAACGATTTTTATATAATTATCAAAAAACTTACTAGAATTTTCTGATAATTCATGTTAACATATTAACATAATAGTTGTTAAATATAATACAAAGCTGTTAATTATTTATTTAATATAAATTTGACTTAATAAATAATGTATTTATTTAGATAAAAGAAAAACTTACTTTCCATTATGTTATTAATTATATAAGGAGTGTGTATGTATGAAGGAGAATAACGTTTTGCTAAAGGAAACAATTTCTGTTGATATTAAACCTGGCGAATTTTTAATGATCATAAATAATAAAAAGAAATTATCTATTAACAGCAAAGTTACTTTCAAAGGTGAAAATATAATAACAATAGCAACAAATCATTCTAAGAAGGTGAATAATACCTTCATGTCTTTAATAAAGGCATATTTGACTTCCTTAAACCCTATACGCTCTATTGGAAAGCAATGCCTTGAGGTTATTTCTCAGCATAGCGGGTTGTCCCTAAATGAATCTGAGGTGAAGCTGAAAGAAATACTAGGCAATTTACTTTGTCCTAATACTGAGATTCTACTAAAAAGCTTGCCATATAAGTTAGAAGCTTATGAAAAGCAAAGACTTATGCTTGCATTAGCCTTTTTAATCAAACCAGAACTCATAGTTTTAGACGATAGTATTTTTGATGCAGAACCAAAAGCAAAAAACTATATATTAGAGCAAATAGAAGAATTAAAAAAGGAAAATTGCAGCTTCATATTAATATCAAAGAAACTCCAATCTGTAGTTAGCTGTGTGGATAACATCGCTATTATGTATAAAGGAACTATTGTTGAATACGGTAAAAAAGACTTAATTTTATCTGACCCTATGCATCCTCATACTAGATGTTTCTTAAATTACAGGAGTTTTCTTAGTCTCTCAGAAAAATCAGCAGAGGTTGCTCATTATGTAAAAGGTATTAATAACCTGCCTAGAACTGGCTGCTCTTTCTGTCTAAAATGTAAGGAAGCATCCTATGACTGTATATATATATCCCCTAAAATAAAAACTATAGGTAGCGAAAGACAGGTAATTTGTGCTCTCGGAAACTAATAGTAAAAAAATATGTAGACAAATTTTATCTTGTCTACATATTTTTATTAAAAATTATATTTCTAAGCATTACTTTTATTTTACCTTTGAAATAGAAGCATATACCTTTCCATTTTTAACGCTCACACTCAATTTAACAGGGTAACTATTGATATTTTTAAACTTTAAATCCTTATACCCATAGCTAACTGCTGCATCTCTACCTCTTGGAACATAAGAAACTTCTCCACTATGAGAATGTCTTTCTATAATTTCTAAACCTGATTTTTCAGCTGCGTTATACAAGGTGCTACTTAATTGGCATATGCCACCACCTACACCTTCATCTCCCTTTCCATTTACTAAAATTCTGGACTTTTTATATCCATTTTCATAATTTCTCTTTCCTACTACCTCATTAAATGAAAAGGTTTCTTCCGGCTTAAGTATATATCCATTAATTTTTTGAGCTGCAAGTCTTATGTTACTAACTCTATTACTTTCACTATCTAGTATAATTGTGTTGAAACTTGCTAAAACTCTACTTTCTTCCGTTATCTTTTTAGGTGATTCTTTTTTTGGTGCTGGTTTTGGTGCTTCCTTTGGTGTTTCCTTCGGTTCTGTTTTAGGTGCTGGAGGCTGCTGTGAAGATGGAGGCTCAGTCTTTGTCTGTGCCTGCTGTTTACTTTCCCTTATTGGTGTATTATTTTTATTTTCTAATTGCCCTTGAGGAGTAACCGACTGATTATTTTTACACCCAGATAAAGATACAAGAAAAAATAAAGTTAAAAGTATTGTACTAAATTTATTATTACGCAAATATTATCACCTCCATAGATAATATTTGCGTATTTGCTTGATATAATACTTAATATTAATGAATAAATACTATTTTACTAATTTTATTATATTACATAATATCAAAATTCTTTTTAATATCTATTATTCTCCATTTACCTTCCTCTTCACTAATTAGTAAAGTTGCATTCCAGGCGTAAACTTCATCTTGCGAAGTTACAGCCTTAAAAACTATATTATATTCCCAAGTTGATTCATTTACTTTTTTTTCTTTTATCTCATAGCTATCAACCCAAGGATTTGAAGTTCCAGTTACCCAGCTTCCTTTGTTTTCTGCTGCAGCCTTAAATTTTTCTTTTAGTGGCTTATTTAATGCAGCATACTGAAATACTCCATTTCTTTTTTTAACTCCCTCAGCCCAAAGAAAAGCAGCAGATTTAGAATTTTCTGGAGAACAATACTGTGCAAATTCTTCAAATAACTTAACTCTTTCTTCAAGAGAGATCTTTCTAGTATCATATAAATCCACCTTATTTTGATCCTTGTTATAAAATATATTAAAGTAAAAATCTCTCTTTAGTCCATCTTCGGATACATATATTTTATTTCTATCCATAATATATTCTCCATTATTTTCCACTTCTCTATCTTCAACAGTTACGCTAAGAGTATTTTTGGCATAAACAAAACCCACAGTAAATGACAGCATAAAGCAGATAAGTGATAATACTATTTTTTTCATATTAGCACCCCTTTTAAAATATAGGTTATTTTTTATATTTTGCCACATATATGAAAATTTAGTAGTATTAATTTGTATATTTACTGTAAATTTTTAAATTATTTAAATAAAATTTTATTAATATATTTTAATTGCACTATTCCTCTTTTTTTAATTTTATGCCTTTCCCATAAACCGCTAAAATTAATACTGCCCCTAGCTTATCTTTTCTAACCTTCCTGTAATATTTCTATACTCCTCGTCGTTTAGTATTTTATTTGTATTTTTATAAATCTCCTCGCCTACAAGGTTTTTCTTGATAACTATTTCCTGCATTATGTTAGATTTACATCTTTCGCAATACCCAACTCCAACAAATCTCCATTTTAAAACTCTTAATGGATACTCAAAATTCACTTCCCTTTTGCATCTTGGACAGCGAAATTCTGTCTTACCCTCTTCTAACTTAAAATTTTCATCTATTCTAAGAACTACTGCAGGCATTTGATTAATGTCTTCAACTATATAATTCTTAACGGCTCTACTATTAAAGCATCTTCTAAAAACCTCTGCAGTATATACGGAATCATTTAAAGCGTCGTGAAGCTTATTTTCGTCCACCTTTACCCTAAACCTATCTAATGCTCTTCTTAAGCTAATAGAGTTATTCAAAGCCAATACTTTAGTACAGTACTCCTGAATATCTAAATAAGAGCTAATCCATTCTATGCTTCCATATTTATAATAATTTGCATTTCTTATAAGTTCCACTACGTCATCCTTAGCCCAAGAGCAAAGAATACTATCTTCTCCTATAAAACTACGAAGCTTGTCTATTGCTTCTAAAAAAGGAATTCCTTCCTTCAAATCTTCTTCACCTATACCTGTAATTTCTTTTACTTTGGGATTAATTATAGGAAATATAGTTGGTTTAATATATAATTTTAAGGTTTCTAATGTTCTAAGCTGCCCATCTAATTTTACCGCTCCAATTTCTATAATTTCATTAGGACACTCTTCTGCTTTATCCAAAATCTTACCATACTCAGTGTAAAAATTAGGATAACACTGTTCTATGTCTCTTAAGTTATTGAATTCCATATCAACAATAATATACTGCATCGCCTTTACTCTTCCCCTCTAACTTTTCGCTTAATTTTTCTTTATTACTATATTGTATCAGATTTGTGTTCCTATTTTTAGTATAAAGAAAATAAAATTAAAATTAAATTAGAAAAGTAAATTAAAATAACTTTTTAAGTACAATTCTTCAAATTTATACTTAAAAAAGTCATCTTAAATACTAGGAATGCCTGAACTTACAATGTTAAGAAGGCATTTTTTCCATATAATAACCTATTTACCTTCCATACAATTTGGTAATTTTGTTTATCTTTTTAGCTAAACTATCATTTAAAACATCTTTCTTTACCCTCCACTGCCAATTTCCTTCCAGAGTTGATGGAGTGTTCATTCTAGCCTCACTACCCAAGCCTAAGTAATCCTGCATCTGTATTATTGCAAGATTGCCAGTGGAGCTTAAAGCACCTCTTATAAATCCCCAATGATAGCCTTCCTTTTTGTTCAATTTCAAATATCTTCTAGCAAAATCCGCATGACTTTTTTGTGCACTATCAAACCAACCTATAACAGTTTCATTATCATGGGTTCCAGTATAAACTACGCAATTCTTATCATAATTATGAGGAAGATGTTCATTTTTCTCACTATCATCAAAAGCAAATTCCAGCACCTTCATTCCTGGATATCCTAAAACTATTCTAAAATCTATAACTTCCTTAGTTAAATATCCTAGATCTTCAACTATTATATCCATTTCTCCTAAAACCTGTTTTATTGCATAAAAAAGATTTATTCCCGGTCCCTTCACCCATTTTCCATTTACGGCAGTGTCATCACCATATGGAATCTGCCAAAAGGATTCAAAACCTCTAAAGTGGTCTACTCTAGTTACATCATAGAGTTTAGTATTACCTTTTATCCTTCCTATCCACCACTTATAATCAGTTTTTTCAAGATATCTCCAATTGTATATAGGGTTTCCCCATAATTGTCCTGTAGCTGAAAAGGCATCTGGCGGGCAACCTGCAACTGCAATTGGCATCTTATCTTCATCTAAAAGAAACACTTCATTATTTGCCCAAGTATCTACACTATCTTCTGCTACATATATTGGAATATCTCCAATTATTTTAACATTCTTTTCATTGGCATAATTTTTTAAAGCTGTCCACTGTTTAAAAAACTGGTATTGTAAAAATATCCAGTAATCTATTTCTTCTTTCAACTCTTTCTTATACCGTACCAATGCCTGTTCTTTTCTTAGCTTAATATCTTCGTCCCATTGTTGCCATGGCTTTGAATCAAAGTTCTCTTTTACAGCCATGTAAAGAGCATAATCTTCTAACCAATCCTTATTCTCACCTCTAAATTTTGCTATTTGATTTTCATATTCTCCTTTACTATTTTCGAAGGCAAGCCTTAAAATAGGCATCTTATTTTTAAATATTTTCTTATAGTCTACTCTTTCCTCATTATCTCCAAAGTCTATCTTTTCATAGTCCTCTTTTTTAAGTAATTCATCTTCCTTCAATAAGTTTAGATCTATAAAATATGGATTGCCTGCAAAGGTTGAGAAGGATTGGTAAGGTGAATGTCCCTCTCCTGTTGGACCTAAAGGCAATACCTGCCAATATCCTTGTCCTGATTTTACTAGGAAATCTACAAATTTATAAGCTTCTTTTCCAAAGGTTCCTATGCCGTATGGACTTGATAAAGATGTAATATGCATTAAAATCCCGCTACTTCTTGTAATCATCTTCCTTCTTCTCCTTTATTCTTGCTTTACATGAATTGACTTTTGGCTAATGGCTTATTCCTATCTCATCCCCAGTAATTCTAAGCTGAACCTTAATATGTCTTCTATCTATCCTAGTGACAACTACACTATAATAATACTCTGTCATTATGTGCTCTATGACCTCACTATATTTTTCTTCGAAAAGATATAGTTGTTCCTTGTTTTTATTTATTAATTCATATCGCCCATTTATCTTTTTTATCAGTAAGTTATCCCATTCCCTTACCTTAACATTTTTATTAGGTATATTAAACAATAGTCCTCTTAATTTTAAAACTTCTATCAATGAATTGTATACTTCATCATATTTGTTATTTTCTTCTTTAAATTTTTCTCTAGTTTTTATCAGTTCATCGAATTTTAATGATTCCTTTTTTATCTTCAAGGATAAATCTTTTATTTTATTTTCTACTTTGGCTATTCCTTGTTTCTTAAAATTATTATACTTGTTCATAAACTTTGATAGAACTTTTTCTCTTTTTTTCATAGTTTTCTCCTTGTATTAGATAACATAATCATTATAAAATAATGTTATAGGGGTTGTTAAATATGAATAATTTATATGAATTGATATTAAAGTATACAAAAATACTAAAAAAATTTACATTGTCTGCTATAGATTATATTAAAATCTTTTTTAAAAGTAAAAAGTACATAGATGATACCTATTTTGAAGTAGAGCAAAATAAATTAAACCAAATTCACCAGCTAGAACTACAACTTAAAATTATAAGAAGTAAAAATTTAAAGTTAGAAAAGGAGCTTTCCAATATGACACACTCTATAAATAAGAAAAGGAAACTGATTGAAGGTCTTCAGGATTTAATTACAAGAAGGACAGAATAATTCTTAGACTCTGCCCTCTTTTTTTACATTAGTTCTCCTTCTTCCTTCAAACATTTTTTTAAAGCTTACATTGTGAGCCAGCTTTCTATTTTTATCTTTTGTTCTCAGTCTTCTTTATGTTCATGTCTATGGTGAACGTCTGGAGTATGTTCATGACAATGAGATATTTCGTTATGTGTATGTACATGAGAATGCCACTTACTACGATTTAATTCCTCCATTGGATGACTATGATTATGATGCTCATCACTATGACAGTGTCTGTGCTCATGAGTTTCAAAGCTGTGAAAATGTTCATGAATGTGACTTTCTTTTAATAACAATATAGTTCCTAATATCATTATTGAAAATCCTATTATAAAATTATACTCTATGTTCTCTTTGAACACTATAAAGGATAAGATAGTGCCTATAAAAGGTGCTGTTGCAAAAAAAGCACTTGTTCTAGCACTACCGAGACCTCTAAGCGCTAATACAAATAACACAATGCTAAAGCCATAACTAAAACAACCGAGGATCATAGCTAGAAGTATAGTTTTGAAACTAGGCATAGGATTTTTCAGTAAAAGGGCAAGAAAAAGTGAGAATATACCTGCTGAAAAACCCTTTATAGTAACTATAGAAAAAGGATTCTTTAGAGATATCTTACCTGTAAAATTATTGTCCATTCCCCAACAAAAACAAGCAGCTACTATTCCTAATGAACCTGGGGAAATTCCCCATTGATTACTAAAATCCCATGATAACACTATGCTAGATAGCGTTATTATAAGGATTGCTGTCCATATTCTTTTTCCTATGCTCTCCTTAAATAATGCTGCTGCAATCAGTGTAGTGGCAACCCCCTCAAAGTTTAGTAGAAGGGAAGCAGTAGACGCAGGTGTTGATTGAAGACTGTTCATAAGTATTATGGGAGCAAATACTCCTCCAAAAGACACTGCGCCCAAAAGCCAAGGTATATCTTTTTTTCTTAAAGGTGCCTCCTGTTCACTTCTTTTGTTTAAAACACCTTCAATTTGTTTAAATATAAAAATCCCCAGACCACTACCAATATATAGAAAAGCTGCCATAGGAATTGGCTCTATTTTACCTAAAAGCAGCTTAGAAATTGGCGCGCTAGAACCAAATAAGGCTGCTGCTAAAAGTATCTGAATTACTGATTTTTGCCTATCCATTTATATCACCCCATCATAATTCCTTTTTAGTTATATAATACCAAATATACTGAAATCCTTCACTATTTTTATAAGGTTTTACAGAATTTAAAGATATAGAGTAAGCGGCTAATAAGAAAGTGGATGGAAAGCGTTTAAAAAGTGTGAGATAATCTTCTAAAATAAGTTTTAAAGTTTTTAAAGTTTACTTGAAAAACTTTAAAAGGAGGTTTTAGATGGACACTCAAAAAGCAACTCAAGAGTATAGAATGAACCAATGGATTAAAATTATACGAGAATGTCGCAGTAGTGGAGAAAATATATCTTCTTGGTGCAGAAATAATAACATTAGGACTAATAGTTACTACTATTGGCTAAGAAAAATTCGCACTGCTGCCTGTAAGGCGCTTCCCCCTATAAACTCTCAGGAACAAATAGTTCCCTTAGACACATCTAAGTTATCAACTTCCACTCCTATAGACGTAGCCTATGTTTCTTCAGAAACAGACCAGGCTGATATTATTATCCGCTTAGGATCTGCAGTGCTCGAAATTCACAACAGTGCTTCAGCTAGCTTAATTGAAAATACTATAAGGGTACTACAAAATGCTAGGTGACATTTCAAAGGCAGAAAAAATATACATCGCAACAGGTTATACTGATATGAGAAAGTCGATTGATGGGCTGGCTGCAATTGTACAGCAAAACTTTGAGTTGAATCCTTTCCAGAACAGCCTGTTCCTATTCTGCGGTCGAAAACGAGATCGAATGAAAGCACTCTATTGGGAAGGTGACGGGTTTGTACTTCTATATAAGCGTTTAGAAACTGGCTACTTTCAATGGCCAAAGGATGCCGAGGCAGTCAAATCTATCACGCCTCAGGAGTTTCGGTGGCTCTTAGAAGGTCTCTCCATAAATCAACCTAAGGCTGTAAAAAAAGTAGATATACAAACTGCTATTTAAGGGCAAAAAAGTCTGGAAATATGCGGCTCTTCGAGCTTTTATTGATGCGAAAATTCTGATTTTATGGTATAATATAGGTAAATAAAATCAGTAAAGGAACTGTCGATTATGTATACGGAAAAACAGATAACAAAACTCGAAAAACGTATTGAGCAGCTGGAACATGAGAATAAAACCCTACATGAGACAGTTGAGTTTCTGACCCGTAAATTATTTGGAAGAAGCAGTGAGAAAACATCAGTTGTTACAGGTCAGATGTCTCTTTTTAATGAAGTTGAATTAGAAAGCAATCCGTCTGCCCCAGAACCAAACTTACAGGATGTATCAAATTACAGACGTAAGAAGTTCAAAGGACAGCGAGCAGAACTTTTGAAGGATCTTCCTCATGATACGATGCTATGTGCCCTTGCTGAGGATGAACGTTTTTGCGAGAAATGTGGAACAGAGCTTGTTAGCATCGGCAAGGAGTTCATTAGAACTGAGATTGAGTTTATTCCTGCCAAGATTCGTGTTATCGATTATTATAGGGAATCTTATGAATGTCGAAAATGCCGTAAGGCTGGTTTACCATATATAGAGAAATCACCTATGCCCTACCCTGTAGTGCAGCACTCCATGGCTTCGCCATCTACAGTTGCACACATTATGTATCAGAAGTTTGTGAATGCTCTTCCCCTATACCGTCAGGAGAAGGAATGGGAATCTTTAGGTGTGAAGCTTAGTCGTGCAACTATGGCAAACTGGATTATGGTTGCTTCGGAAAATTGGCTGAAACCCCTTACCAATTTGATGCACCAAAAGCTGATAGAAGAAAATTATCTGCATGCTGATGAGACACCTGTCCAAGTTTTGATGGAGCCTGGTAGGAAAAACTCATCGGATTCCTATATGTGGGTTTACAGCACCTATGCAGGTAGTAAGAAGCCTATACGGCTCTTTGACTACCAACCTTCACGAAGTGGTGACTGTCCTCAAAAGTTCTTGAAAGGTTTCAAGGGATTTCTACATACGGATGCATACAGTGGCTACAATAAAGTCCCGGGAATAACCAGATGCTTTTGCTGGGCGCATCTAAGACGTTACTTCGTAGAAGCCATTCCAAAGGACATCAGCAGCCCTGAAGCTACTCTCCCTGCAAAGGGACTTGAGTTCTGCAATAAACTCTTTGAGATAGAGAAATTACTGACAAACCTCTCGCCGGAAGAAAGAAAGTCTAAGCGTCTTGAAACGGAAAAGCCGATTCTTGATGCCTTTTGGTCATGGGTTGATTCAGTAAGATCTAACTGTTTACCTAAATCTAAGATTGGCAAAGCAATGGAATATGCACTTAACCATAAGGATGGGTTTATGAATTATCTCCTTGATGGCAATTGTGTAATCTCCAATAATATCTCGGAAAATAGCATACGCCCTTTTACCATTGGTCGTAAGAACTGGCTCTTCAATGGAAGTCCAAAAGGAGCTAGCGCAAGTGCAACAGTCTACAGTATAATTGAGACTTCAAAGGCCAACGGCTTGAACCCGTATATTTACCTTCAGTTTTTGTTTAAACAACTTCCAGGGGTTCAGTTCGAAGCAAATCCAGAATTCTTAGAGGAATTTCTGCCTTGGGATTCGTGGGTACAGGATTCCTGTAAAAAGAATAATTAAATCAAAAATTACGGCCACCTTATCGGATGGCCGTTTCTATTTAGCCCTACACTAGGTAATTTATCGCTTACGATATAGAAATTATTTACTACTATAAAAAACTCAGATAAAGGCTAAATATAGTTATTATTTAACCTTTATCTGAGTTTTTAAGTGTCAAGAATTATCTTTCTCTATCTACCTTTTCTAATTAGGTATCCTCTGTAAACTTACTTTAATCCACTTTCTATTATGTCATGTAAAATTTCTGCTAAGTTCTTTTTGTCTTCTTCAGAAAGATTTTCTAAATAAATAGGCTTATGAATCATCATTTTAACGGAATGTCCTCTTACCTGATTTCCTACTTCTAATACTCTATAAGTTCCGTCAATTGTTATTGGAACTATAGGCACCTTTGCTTTAAGTGCTAATTTCATACTACCCTTCTTAAACTCACCCATTTCAGACTTTAAACTTCTTGTTCCCTCTGGAAAAATAATCATGGACCATCCTTTTTTTAAATTTTCTACTCCCTGGTTAATAGCCTTCATTCCTTCTCTAATATTCTGTCTGTCAATATACACAGAATCTATTTGCTTTAGCCAACTTCCAATCAGAGGAATTTTTTCAATCTCTTTTTTTGCAATAAACCCTGACAACTTGTCTATGCCTGCAAGTAAAAGAAAAGCATCAAAAATAGCTTGATGGTTGCTGACAAAAAGACAAGGTCCTTCCGGAATATTTTCTTTTCCTTCTATTAACGTAGTTGTTTTAGATTTTTTCAAAACATGATTTGATATGCTTTGTAACTTTCTATAGGCATATTCCTTTGCTAGTTCCGGTGATTTCTTTCTGATAAAAAATAATTTAGTTCTACCTACTATAGTAGTTAATAGTAGGTAGATTGAAAAATAAGTATACCAAAATAGTTTAATCATTTTCTATTCTCCTTTTTAATATAATTTCTGATAAGCTTTCCTTAGTATTTAATTCAGGCCTTTCTAGAATCTTTTCCAGAAGCATATGTGAACCTCCCCCACTTACTTTATTGAAGTGAGGACTTCTTATCATTCAATATATAAGCTCTCAATGAATAATAGGGTTTGCCTTCTATTCTCTATACAAGTATAGGAGTAGCTATATATCTTCCAGTAAGCAACATATAGTTCTTTATATGGGTGGGTTCTCACCATCTACTACTTCTCGCTTACGCAATACGTAGATACTTTAGTTCTTTTGTATCCCCTATATATCTTATCTCTCCATATTTATACTTTGATAAGATATTCCTAGCTCCGTGAATATCTCTATGATCCTTATATCCACAAATACATTTATAGTTTCTATTAGAAGATTTTTTTCTTCTACCACAACAAGGGCATTGTTGTGAGGTGTATTCTTCTGATATTTCTTTTATAGAAATTCCTCTTACTTCTAACTTATATGCTAGATATTTTCCAAGTTTTCCAAAACTCCAATTTGACAGCTTTTGATTTATTTTTTTATTTCTTTTCTTCTTCCCGTTTCTCTGTACTCCCTCCACATCTCCTACAGCAACTTCTTTTATGCTGTTTTCTATACACCAGTCTACAAAACTTTTGCTAGTTTTATGTAGTATATCTTTTATCTGATTATCCGATTTGGATAAAAGGAACTGTTTTGCTTTGTTATACTTCTTCCAGTTACGGGAATACTTTTTGCACTTGCTCATTAATCTTTGTAGTTCTGCTAATTTCTTATTTCTTAGTCTGTTAATACTCCTAATTTTTCTACCAGTTATTATTATAGAATTCCCATTTTCGCAATAAGAAGCTATTGAATGTATTTCTCCTAAATCTACGGCACAGCTTTTAGTATTTTTATTTTCCTCTATAGTCTTTCCGTCATCATAACTTATTGATAACATTAATTTCCGATCATACACTAATTCTATTTCTTTTATATCACCTTTTGGTATTTTGTTTACTTTTACTTTTACTTTTTCTGCGCCTCTTCCCATACTTAGATAAATGTTATAGCCCTCTATTATAAAAGCTTTATCTACCCATTTGGTATTGAAGTTCTTCTTTTTTTTATATGGATACTTATTATTTGTAAAACCTTTTTGTCGTGCCTTGTTTGCTCCATCTCTTGAAAACAAGTATTTATGTGCTATAGCTTGTATGCTTTGAGAATGAAGCTCATATTTCCCTTTTAGTTCCCTTTGCAGCTCTGTTCTATTTATCCACTTACCATCACTTGTCAATGAATAATTTTTACTTATATTAAGACAATCATTCCAAATTTCTGCTGATATTCTATTGCACTCAAACAATCTATTTAATATTTTTTTAGAGCATCTAAAATTTACTTTTGCACATCTTATCACTTTATCACCTCCCATTTTCCATCATAATTTCCATAGTAAACATAAATATAGCATACCAACACTAGGGCATCAGTAGGATAACTGAAAAGTATATTGAATACTTTTCAGTTATATATTATTCATGTCCATCTGTAAAAAGCAGATACCTCAAACCTTTGATTTGGTGCAAATCGTTTTCACACAGTGTTATTGTGGAATTCCTCGTATTTAAGGTTAATGCGTCCTTATCATGGTGTTTATTATGCTATTCAAAGTCTATAGTAGGAATTAATTCTAATATAGTGTACTGCAACAGTCTACTTTCTTTTAAAGCTATCATTCCATTACTTCGTTCATCAGGGACTAAAATCTTAGAAAGTCCCTCTCTAATTTGTTCTTGACCTATATTTTCTATAAGAGATTTCATTGACTATGAAATCTCTTCTTTGTAAATCCTAATTTTTGAAACTATGACAAATTGATTTTATCTATCATAGTCAAAGCAAATCCATCTAGATTAGGATTTATATCTATGATCCTATTCTGTCCTGTATATACCTCATGTACTTTTAGTAATTCAAAAGTTATATGGCAATAATATTTACCTTTTTTCTTAATTTTTTGTACTTGATAAGCATCTCCAGTGCCCAAATAATTTAAAAATAAGTTTTTATAATCATTTCCATTTGTTTCGCCATCTTTTTTGATAACTTTTCCGGTAAATATATAGGAACTTCTATTTTTACAGATCTATTGTTTTTAGTTTTTTCAAGTGTCGGTATTTGGAGATAATTAATGCCATTATTTATTACCGCTCTTAAATTTAGATTACCCTTTTTAATTTTATTTTCTCTTTGATAGATACGATTATTTCTATAATTCTTGCTGGAAAACAGGTGACAGTGACTATCAAATCCTACATCATTTCTTTATTATTCCCTAATTTTTCTTCATACTATACTATTTAAATAGCAACACCAAAACTCTACGGGGTATGTGTATTCGAGTCTTGCCAATCTATATGAGTACTTAATTGAAATTACTTCCACTTTATTTGGTCTTCTAAACATTTTTTGTGTTAAATTTTTAATTTTAGTTAATCCTAAAAATACTTCAACTTCTAACAATCTATATCTTTTATAGTTTCTTAAACTGTAAGTAATAATTTTTTAATGATAAAACTTCTATATTAAATGATATAGTGCGAACATAGAACATTTAGGCAAAATTATTAACGTATGTTGGTTAACTGTTTGTTAATCTCAGCTATGAGTATATTATATTTTTCAATCTCCTTTTCCTTATTAGCACATTGCTGAATTACACTATTAAACTCACTATTAATATTCTCAAGAAGTTTACCTAAAAATTCAGCTTTAGAATTTTCCAACGTTTTCTTAAACCCTATTAACTCATCTGCAAACTTATTAGAAATTGTATCAAATAACATACTAATGCTACTTGCAAGTATTTGTTTAAGATTAGATTTTTCAGAGGAATTTCTAATTTCTCCTGAGAACTTTGTGGATATAGAATCTAAAAAATTACTAACATCAATTTTTACAATAGGTATTTCCATTGAATTTAATGTTTTTTCAGCAATTAGTTTAAGATATCCTGGATCATAGTTATCATCAGCAGCATTAAAATTTTGTATAACAACTGTTAACAATTTTCGTTTCATTATATCTAATTGCAAAGACTTAACAAAGGAATCTTCAATAGCATTTGTTGCTTCAATGGAATAGTTTCTTATATTTTCTAAAGCATCTGCAGCATCCAAATAATAGTATCTCTGTTCACTTGTATAGTATTCTGTTCGGGATGTTCCCCATGAAAAAGGATTATACCATTTTGAGGTAGACACTTCATAGGAACTTGTAACAAATTCTGTCCCTGTTCTTTCTGATAGTGCAGAGAACTCTCTGCTAGAAGTTCTTAGTTGTGCTAAGGCTTCTGTCTTTTCTTTTTCTAGATTTATAAAAAGTTCACCAAAAACCCCTTCAATTTCTGACTTTATACTATTAATTTGTATTGCCATTTCTCTCTTTTGATTTTCGAGTTTTTCCTTATCATTGCCAGTAAGCATAGCTATTCTCTTTTGTACTGTCTGTTTCAAATTATTCAGATCTGCAGTAACTTCTTTCTCTGCACTAGAAACAAAGGAGCCAGCTTTTTGAGAAAGTGTATCTTCCTTTTCACTGACAACTATATCAAAAATATCCTGTACTGCTTTGATATTACCAATTTGTTTAAGATATTTTTCATCTAAATCTTTATGTCTATTAAGCTGCTTATATACAAGTTGTTCTTGCTCATCATAATCAGCTTTATCTTTTTTTGACATATTGTGTGTCATTGAAGAAATAAAAATTGGAACCTTACATTCATCAATTGCTTTTACTGTATCTGTATCAATATTTCTCTGTTTAAACCCCTCAACCACTTCGTTAAAAGTCTTAATTGCATGTTTCTTTAATTTCATTTTGGTAGAAACATTAGCCTCAGATAAACTGTCTGCTCGCTTTATAGTATCCATAATACCTTCGTCAAATCTACTGCATATTAGTACTAATTTCTTAACACCCTTTTGTGGCAGCTGTTTTGTGAGCAAGTCTTTGTCACTTTGTTCAAGAAAATTACTGGCTTTACTTAAAAAGAATACAACATCACACACTTCTATGAACTCTTTAGTTTTTTGTGTACGTGAAACTACTGGATCATTAAGTCCTGGAGTATCAACTATTGACACTTCTTTTAAAGCATCATTATTAATAGCAAGCCGTACACTCTTAACCAGTGGCGTAACTTTACCATTTTGACCAACATACTCATTTAGTTGGCTCATAAGAATATTTTTATCTTCAAATACAATTTTTTGACTGCCCTGTTTTAAATATTCATATGGATCAATGTTATTTTCTTTGACCATAGCCAAAATTTCTCTAGATACAGCATATTCATCCAAAGAACTATCCACCTTGGACTTTTCTTCTAGCTGTTTCCACTCTTCAACAGTATAGAATTTAACTGTAATTGAGTTTTCTTCTGAATACTCAATTTTTGTAAGAGTTGCTGTCTTTGGTGTTGCCGCCTTTGGCAAAACTTCCACACCATTAAAAAGTAATGTATTTAAAAATGATGATTTTCCTGCTTTAACTTGTCCTATAATACCGATGTTCAACTTTCTATCTTCTCTATAGAAATCATCAGTTTTGCAAATAAAATTTTCCTTTATCTTTTTTATTGATGATATATTTTCAATAGTCGCATATTGTAAAATGCTATCATATACATTATCAAGTTTAGTAATAAAGTTTTGAAAATTTTCTTGTTCTTGTTGTGTTTTTTTAAATATTACCATCTTAATTCACCTCTTCTTTAATATAACCTGGCAGAGTTTATGGTTTTGCAATTAATGAAATGTTCTTTTTTAAAAATTCCCTCAAATAAATTTCCTCCATAAACAAACTCTTTTTCAGTGTCTTTTTTCCACAAAACATTAACATTACTCGAACTCGGCCATACACAATGAGAATTTGAAAACCTCACGTTATTTACTTCAAAATTATTTACTTGCTTTATATAAGCAATAGCTCCCCATACGTTTTGTCCTGTGTACCTATTTTCTATATAACAATTAATAAATTCGCTATCTTTCAATATAAAACTATTAATTTTAAGAATATAAAAGCATCCACCTGATTGTTCACTATAAAGTTTGTCTCTCCAATAACCACATTTTTCAAATGTGCATTTTTCAAATTTAATATCTTTACACTCATCATCAAATAAACATACTCTGTTATTGAATCCTGAAATCTTACAATTATAAAATAAAATTTCTTCTGCACCCTTAAAATTAATATTTTTATTATGTGATTTAAAACTACAATTATTAAACAATACACTATTACACTCTCTAAAAATTAAGTCTTCATTAGCTGTTTCTAGATTAAACCTTACATTCTCGAATACTACTTCTATTCCTGCTTTATATTTTCCAGATATTGAACTTATCATTTCTTCATCTGCATCCATATCATAAGCATAATACATTGATTCTGTATCACAAATAACTCCAGTAACAAAATCTTTTAAATAAGATTTTACAAATATAGATGTATCCACTGTTTTCGTTCTAGTATTTACTAGTTCCTTATATTTACTGTTACTTTGCTCTAAAACAACCGCAGATAACTTAATTAAAAATATAGCTTCTTCTTTAGTAATCCCCAAAAATCCAATAAGATCAGAAATATATTTTTTTGCTATATCATCAATTTCTCCACCAAGATTACTAATAATCAAGCTCTCAAAAATGAATAGTTGCTTTGATTTACTGTCTTCCATACACTTAATAAATTCACCAATAGTTTTATCACTTATTGCCATACCATCTTTTACAACAGATTCAAGACTTCCTTCATATTTAATCCCTGACAATATCCTATGTAAAAATACTAACTTTTCTTCTCTATTGTCATTATTCGTTTGAGATATAGCAGATAACATAGTTAAATATAACTTTTTCTTATAATTATCTGCCTCTTCTAAGCTATGCTCCCTAATTGGGTACTGTTCTGCTAACCGACTGATTTTCATAAAATCAGTTTGATTATTAATGTTATCCTTTGGTTTTAAGTTTTCTAATCCTTTAAGTAACCCTTCTAGCTTAATGCTAATATCTTTTATGTCATTTTCCATTTCGGATATAGTTTTCATAGTATCACCACTTTCTTGATCATTGTTAATATTACAACAATTACTTTTAACACAAAGTATACATTTTTTATGTTATCTATTATTTATAACGAACACTATAGAATTTTACTATTAATATAATTTCCCAGAATTTATAATTTCACAATTAGTGAACCTTTCTAATGTATTAATAAGGTTATTTCTGTAACTTATACTAAATAACTTTTCTCTACCAATAATGTTTAGGGAGCCTATTTCTCCACAATAACAGTGACAATTGGTAAAAATAACATTGTTAATTTCAAAATTATTTACTGCATCCCCTATATGAGCAATAGCTCCATCTACATATGATCCTTTAGAAAAATGTTGTATATAACAGTTACTAAACTCACTATCTTTTAATACAAAATCATTAACAGTATCAATATAAAAGCATCCTCCTAGATTTCTATCACTCTCTCCTATTAAACATCCACATAGTTCAAATATGCATTTTTCAATTTTAATATTTTGACATTGACTATTATTAAACATAGCTATTCTTTTTTGAAAACCCCAAAATTTACATTTATAAAAAAAAATATTCTTTACAAATTCAAAATTAATCTTTTTATACTTTTCTAACGAAGGAAAAAGTGAAAATTCATTATAATGTCTATAACTTGATTCAAAGCTGCAATTATTAAAAACCAAACTATCAATACTTTTAAATTCTAAGTTCTCATTGATTATTTCCATATTAAATCTTACATTTTCAAGCACTAATTTTATTTTTCCTAGGTCTTTGTCATATATTGATTTTATTACTTCTTCATCTGCATCAATGCCATAAATATAATACATATATTCAGTATCACAAATTACTCCATTAACAAAATCTTTTAAATAAGATTTAAGCAATACAGATATATCTACTATTTTAGGTATAATATTTACCAATTTCTTGTATTTGTTACTATCTTGCTCTAAAACAACTGCAGACAACTTTATTAAAAATACAGCTTCTTCCTTGATAATTCCCAAATTTCCAATAAGCTCAGAAATATATTTTTTTGCTATATCATCAATTTCTCCACCAAGATTACTAATAATCAAGCTTTCAAAAATAAATAACTGCTTTGATTCATTGTCTTCCATGCATTTAATAAATTCACCAATAATTTTATCATTTATTTCCATGCCATCTTTTACAACAGATTCAAAACTACCTTCATATTTAATACCTGATAAAATTCTATGTAAAAATATAAGCTTTCCTTCCCTATTGTCATTATTTGTTTGGGCTATAGCAGATAACATGGTTAAGTATAATTTTTTCTTATAGTTATCTGCTTCTTCTAATATATGTTCTTTTATTGGATGCCGTTGTGCTAGCTGACTGATTTTTACAAAGTCAGTTTGTTTATTAATGTTATCTTTTGGCTTTAGGTCTTCTAATTCGTTAAACAACTCACTTAACCTAATACTCATACCTTTTATTTCACTCTGTATTTCAGATATAGTTTTCATAGCATCACCACTTTCCTAATCTTTCATCACCAACATCACAGCTATTAGTTCTGATACAAGAAGTGGCCTTGCCACATTCTGTATTATTTAGTACAAAAAGTACTCCCTTTTCACTAAACTTTCTATTACTTATACAATCGATGAATTTTGAGTCCCTCAATCTGAAATATTTAACATTTTCTAATGTTGCTATAGCTGATGATGGATTCAACACCATTCCCATTAATGATAACTGAGGTACTGAGTGACAATTGTTAAATGTACAGCCACTAATTTTTATATTTTCTATATCATCTAATAGCATAGTTGCAGAATCAAAACAATATCCATTATCTACATTTTGAATACAATTAGAAAACTCACAATTTAATATATCTAGTTCTTCACAATCGTAAATATGCAATGCTGTATCAGAAAAATTGCCAAATATACAATTTTTAATAATTACCTTTCCACAATCAAAAATTGTATATTCTGAACTTGAATTAGATAAATTACAATTAATTATTAATAACTTTTTAATATCTGTAATTGTGTCACATATAGGCTGTCCTATTAAATTCATATTAGCAAACACTACATTATCGTATTCATATTTAACATCACTATATATATCCATATCGTTAATAACATATAAATCCGTAAAGGATTTAGTATACATCATGAACTTGGAAACATTGATATTTAAAACTTCATAGCACATATCTTTAAATGCAGTTTTATCCTGCTCCAATACTATCTTTGATAATTGCATTAGTTCTTTTATCTGTTGTTGATTTATACCTAAAACTGAAGCAATGTCTACAATATACTTTAGAGTTTTATTACTGGAGCCTTCCAAAATTATTGAAAACATCAATGCATCAACAAGAAAATTTTGTTCTATATTAGATATTTTTATAGTTTCTGAAAAATCTCTTAGAGCATTGTTATCGATGCTTAATACACTTTTAGATATAGTCATTAAAGATAAATTTATATCCATTTCCTCCATCATCACTGATAACAAGTCAACCATTTTATCATAAAAAATTTTATTATCTTCTACTCTTGCTATTGATAATAAAAACTTTAAATAAAGAGTTTGAGTATGTTCATCAGTCCTTTGTAATGGGTGATTACTAAAGTTAAATGCCTGAAAATCCATTATATCTATCCTCACTTTCCAAACTTAATTTTATTCTTATCTATAACAAAATTCTCTTCTATAATGTCATATATTTCTTCTTTATAATTACTGTTTCCCATAGTTCTATTAATTACTGGATTAATATCACGATAAGTATCTCTTAAAATCATTGTAAGATCTAAAGTATTATTAATCCCTTGTTTCTTTTTAAATTCTTCAAGTACTTCTAGTGGATCTTTTACTTTATCCTTTATTAAATCAATTTCGGAAGGTTCAGGCATTGAAATACTAACTAAGTCTGCAATATACTTAATTTCAGAAAAAAACTCATCCTGCAGCTTTTTCAAATTTTGACTTATATTTTTCAATTCCGATATATTCCTTTTAATTTCTGACACTAGAGAAGTTAAGCACTCTGTTACAATTGTATCATCAGATAAAGTCAAAGCTTTCTGTAATCTATTTAATCTTCTGCTTTCTTCATCAATGACATTTTCATAGTATTCTTTGCATTTTACAAAAAGAACTTTAAAATTATGGGCAAAAGTTGCTTCATATACAGCAGTATCCCAATTTAAAATATACTCTTTAATTTTCTTACTATCATAATTAGTTGGTTCATTAGAAGAATAAGTAAGTACATCAAGATAACCTATACCTTTTACATCAAGCTTGTTCTTAATTTCCTTAACAATATCTTCAAATTGAGTTTTAGTAACCTTATCTGCTTTGTTTACTATAATTAGCTTTGGAATCTCCTGTTTTAATGTGTTAATAAAGTTAATATCTTCTTCTCTAATTGTTCCATCTGTAGCCTGAACAAACCAAATAATATAGTTACTTGAATTAAGTTGTGCCCTAGCTATTTTTTCATCAGTTTTTGCTGAATATGCTTCTGTATCTGGCTTTGAATAGCCTGGTGTATCTAAAAATGCAATATGCTTGTACTCTTGTAGAGGAGTAGCTATAAACATACTTTTCAAAATATGTCCTAAGGTAATTTCCTCTGATACTGTACTATTAACTTCATCAATCTCTTCTCCAAATCCATGAGCTATTTTCCTAATATCTTTTAATCTAAGGGTTAGTTTACTATCAAATATATTTACGCCATATACAGCAGTTTCCTTATCATAAACAATATAGGATGGCACTGATGTAGAGGGGTCAATTTCTTCTGGCAATATATATTCATCCATCAAAGAATTTAAAAAGCTAGATTTACCACTACTAAAACCTCCACCTAATCCTACAATATTTCTCCCAATTAAGTGGTCATATAAAATAAACTCACGAAACTTTGAATATTCATACTTGAAATCATAAAATAGCTCTGGGAAGTTTGGTGGAGCATTCTTTTTCAGTGTTTCTGTAATATGTTCATTAATAATTTTTTCAAGTTTACTTAAATCAACCTTAAGCCCTATATCATTATTGGGCTTTACAATGCTTTTAAACAACTCAAATTGTTTATTTAAAGTATTATATTTAAATTCTAATTCATCATAATCCATTTACTACACTCCTTATCTTTAATAAATCAGCATTAATTTCCTCTAATTCCTGTTGATTTTGCTGTTCTTCTAATAGTTTCTTCTGTTTGTTATCCTCTAAAGCTTTCTGCATAGTACGCTTTTGTTCTTTAATATTTGCAAAAATCTCATCATTTACCTGTGCAATATAAGCCTTGATTTCTGTTTCAACACTTATACTTGTTTGTTCTACAGTTCCAGGAATAATTTCATTCTGTACCTTTTGCCTAGCAAGTTCTCGCCTGTCATTTTCCTGTTTTGACTTAAATGCACTTTCTACAAAGGCACCGATTGCACCACCTATAATAACCCCTAAAGGTCCTGCAAAACTACCTAATGCTGCTAATGCTGGTATTGTTGCAATAGCACTTCCTATAGCTGCAAAGGCAATTGGTAGACTGTTTAAAATAACATTCTTAACCATATTATCTGCGGCAACCTGTATACCATTCAATTCAATATTGGTATCCTGTAGAATGTTAACATCGATAAGCTCTGTTACATTTTTTAAGTATTTCTGTAAACGAGGTTCTAATTCAGTCTTAACACCATTCATTACTGCACTTCTAACAATCATGTTAACCTTGTCCTTAATATCACTACCATTTAACATCATACTTTCTAAAGACTGTGAAGCTGCTCTTAAATCAGTTTCTATACGCTGTTTAATCTTATCTATACATTTCTGTGCTTGAATATCAAAGGTATTCTTCTCTTTTTCTAAATTACTCATGATGTTATCTATTTGTCTTTCCAATGCCTTAATTTTTTCATCTAATTCAGAAACAGACAGCTTTGAATTATTTATTCTTGAAACCAAATAATTTTCTAATGGTTTTAAATTTGCTTTTAATTTTCTAGAAAATTCTGTCTCAAATATTTTATCTGAATTTTTTTGAATTTCCTTCAGAATTTCTTTTAACTCTGGTACATCAATATCATCTTGAGCTTCTACGCAAACAATTTTTATATTTGGTATATTCAATACTTTTGGTATGTTAACCTTTAAAAATTTCTTCACTTCTTCTAAAGTGCTTTTTGTAACTTTATCACATTTGGTTATAACTACATAAACAGGAACATCGTATATTTTAAGTTCATTTAAAAAGTTTGCTATGCTTTCTTTAATAACAGGCTCCTCTGCACTAAAAGTTAAAATATATGCTAGACTGTTAGATAAATAGTTATTAATGGATTTGTTATGTATTTCTATGCCTGAATCAAAGCCTGGCATATCTACAATCTTTACAGCCTGTATAATTTCTAAAAAATCATTTTCATACTCTAACCTTATTAGTTTGGTATTATCTACATTGAAATTTCCATTCCTTAAATCATCAATACTAATTTCTTTTACTTCATCATTTTGATATAGCTGTACCTTATTATGACCATATGTGATTTCAGTTGGTATAGCTGTTTCAGGAGTAATTTCAACTGGCAAAATATCTTTCCCTAGTAATGCATTTATCATAGAACTTTTGCCTGTACTAAAACCTCCGACTACCGGTGTAGTGACTCTAAAATTATCTATTTGATGTATATTATCTTTTATTGAATCAACTGGTAATCCATATCTCTCAGAGATTAGAATGTATTCGCTAAAAATCTCTTTATATTTTAGTGCTATTGCTGAATCTTTCAATATTAATCTCCCCTTGTTTATAATAATTAATTTTAAAACTATTAATTTATCTTTCCTTATGTTTTTAGATAGTTCAAACCTTTCATATAAATAATAAGTTTTACACATTTTTTGGCATTATCCTATGCACAAACAATTATACATGGATATACATCATTTTGCCATATTACTCACAAAGTGCTAATATTAATCATTGTTACCTATTCTAATAATTCTACTACCCTTTGTTTTATAACATCATCTGCCTTTGCTTGAAACTCTCCCTCAAAGATTAGAAAAATATACCCTTCCTCCTCCCTATTTGCTAGCTTACAATTATTTGATTTAAGAAAATTATAGGCAAAGTTTTTTATAAATTTAGCAGCCTGTCTTCTACCCTTAGCATATTCATTTAAATACTCTAACACATCTTTCTCTTCCAACTTGCTTTCTATTAATGTTGATAAATACTGTCCTTTATTACTTTGGTTATCCTCATCTCTAACTTCAAAATCATTATAATCATCAATACTTAAATTAGAATCAGTCCAAAATATAGATTCTTCATAGAAAATTGAGCTATAAGTTGATCCAACAAGTGAATAAATAGTATAGTGAAAAATATTTTTATATAGACTGTTGTTAACTAACCATTCAACAAGATTTGATGTTTTTTCAAAACCATGCATGCAGAGTGATATATCGCATACATCTGAAAAATTATCTACTAACTCTAAAAATAAAGCTATATAATTAGAATATGTGTTGAAATTCTTGCCATTGTCCTTTTCTACAGCATCATATTTTTTGTATTTTAGTAAATTACTTCTATTCAGTAGTTCCATCTCTTTAGTAATCTTTGTCTTATAATGAATGAACAGTTGAAAAACTATAAGTGGGTATAATCTTTGCCTTTCTGCGGTTTCCATGGCAAAATTATGTATCTGCTCTATGTTTTCCTCTATAAACTTGTTTTCGCTATCTATTTGTTTTTTATCCTTGTTTTTACCTTTTCTCTGAACATACTGCTTATATAGCTTTACAAGCAGCTTCTTATTTTTAGAAGATATGTCCTGATTTATGTTACTACTACCTACTTTAATTTTCTTTGAAAGTTGCCTATATTTTTCTATATTTAAATATACTTGTTTGACGTTTTTTTCAAAAGCATCTATATCTTCCTTTAATAATAGATACTCAGCTAATCCTCCTTCATTTCTAATTGATGTCTTTTTACTCTTTAATTCAAATAAATAGTCGGTCCTACATATAAAACAAGACAGCAATGGCATAAGCTCATAAATGTTCTCTTTATGCTGGCAAAGCTTTAATATAAAAGCAGCTTTATTTTTTAAGGAAAGTTCATACTTATAAGCTAAAAATACAAGTTTATCATGATATGCATTTATTTCGTTAATAAGATTCTCTATTGTTTTCCCACTTTTAACAATAATTTCACTATCAGAAGGCTTCTTATTATACTCCTCAATCATATAATCCGTAAATTCATCTTCGTTCATATCCATAATATCATATAAATCCTTATCAATATCTTTTAAGTTCAATGTAGTCCCCCCACCTTTTCTATGTTTTTACCACTATGTTCATGTATTTCTTTATGATACAAATTATATTTATTTTTACATATTTCTTCAACCTAATGAGTTCCGATTTTTTATATAAAATTCGGAACTCAAATGTATTTATATACGTATCTGTTTAGTTGTAAAATCTACCTAAGATATAAACCAATTCTAAATAAAGACAACAAAGGATGTGAATTTATGATTTTTTTTAAATTTGATACTGGATAAACAAAACTTCTGAACTGAATACTTTCACATTGATTACTATTTAAAATAAATCTGTTGCAAGGAAAATAACTTTATGTAAGGTGGAATGAAAAATGGCAATATTGGTGGTTATACTTTATTTATGGCTCGGTTCTAAGTCAATAAATTTTGTTAAGACAAGAGTATTAGGACTAAATTATGTTTACATAGAATCCTCTTCAAATTTTATATTTAGAAACATATTTTGGTCCCTATTTTTGGGCTGGCTTACTATTCCTATTTGGATTGTACTATCATTATTAGGTGTAGGAAGAAAATAAATACTTATTTTAGATATGGAGGTATTTCATGATGTTCAATAAAATAAAAAAACAGTCACTTATCAGCACATCAAAACTTACAGGAAATCATGGCACTGAATTTAAAGATTATAATTATCTTAATTTATCATCTCCAGCTCCTTTTAAAAATGAACTAAAAAAGTTTAACATATTTTATGCTATTTTATCAATAATTTTTATTATCTCTTTTAAGAAAGATGTTGGTTCAATTATTTCAATTTTGATGGGAATATGTGCATCTTTCTTAATTATAAATATTATTGCAGCTTTTAAAGTCGATAAACTTAGAGCTACGGCATTTACTTTGCCGGTTTTAATGCCAAAAGATCAAATCATTGATTTAATTACATTACCTTTAACACAGTTAAATATGAAAGTGGAAAATTTAAAACATTATATTCGAATCACTCATAATAAGATGCAGTATGATATTATAATTTATCCAGATAAAAATACTTTTATAATATGGCCACAAAAAACGTTACTATCAAGACTATTTTCTAGAATTCATACAAAACTTTATAAAAACGCTATAATATCCATGCCAATTATATCCTATACCATTCAAAACGAAATCAATAAATTTGTTAAGAAATCAGAAATTTAGAAAGAGCCAGTTGGTGTGGTTCCTAATCACTCTAATTGGCTCTTTAAAATGCTATTCTTAGATATACAAATTTAGTTTTTTATTTGATATATTTATCATAAACTATAGCTAAAAGTTTCTCTCTGCTATTAAGTTGCGGATTCTCCAACACTTTATCCAAAAGAAACCTAAGCATATCTCCTATCTCTTTCCCTGGTTTAAGAGAAAATTGTTCTATTAAATCATTACCCTTTACTGCAAGTTCTTTTATGGATAAGGGAACTTTAGATTCTAAAATAGAGTTTACTTTTTCTACTACTTTATCGATTTGTTTTAAACGTACTTCAGGAGAAACAGAACCTAAAGCATCTGCTCTTTGCAAGGCGAAAAGGTCATCTATTAAATCCTTACCAACCCTATTAATAAGCCGTTTTACAGAAGCATCAGTTGGTTTTTCTAGTACATTCATATGCTCTCTTACTAAAATACTAATTTTACTTATACTTTGATTATCAAATTTAAGTCTCCTAAGTATTTGCTCCGACAGTATAGCACCTTTTTTATCATGACCATAAAAATGACCTATGCCTTTCTTATCAGTTGTAAAACACTGCGGCTTACCTATATCGTGTAACAATGCTGCTAATCTCAAATTTATTTCTGGTGGGCATTTTTCGACAACAGATAAAGTGTGTTCAAATACATCTTTGTCATGGTGTGGATTTTGCTGATTAAAGCCTACTGCTGCTTGAAGTTCTGGTAGTATAAGCTTTAATAATTTAGTCTCTTCAAGCAATCTTAAAGCTTTTCTCGAATTATCATATGTCAGTATTTTACATAATTCATCCCTAATTCTTTCATTGCTTACATTTAATATAAGGTTACAATTTGCTTTTATAGCCTCTAAAGTTTTTTCTTCTATATGAAAATCTAACCTAGAAGAAAAGCGAATAGCTCTAAGCATTCTTAATGCATCCTCTTGAAATCTCTTATTAGGCTCTCCCACTGCTCTAATTATTTTATTTTGTAAATCTTCTATACCACCAAAATAATCTACGAGACCCTTTTCATCATTATAAGCTAAGGCATTTATTGTAAAGTCTCTTCTAGCTAAGTCTTCTTTTAAATTTGAAACAAAGGTAACAGCATCCGGTCTCCTATTGTCTAGGTATTTACCATCTATTCTATAAGTCGTAACTTCATACCCAACTCCATTTATCATAACTGTAACAGTTCCATGTTCTATGCCTGTAGGTATAGTTTTATCAAAGAGCTTAATGATTTCTTCTGGTAAAGCATTAGTAGTTACATCATAATCCTTCGGTAAAGATGACCCAATTTGAGAATCACGTACACTTCCCCCTACTATATAAGATTCGTATCCATTATTCTTAAAAGTGTCTAAAATCATTTTTACATCACTTGGTATAAACATAAAACCTCCAAAATGTTATATTAAGTTTAGTCATCTCAAAATACTATCTTTCTTTTTTATTATAACAAATTTATTCTAAATATAATTAAATAAATCTGCAAAGGTTGAATAATAGCATTTTATTACAAATTTACCCTTAATATGATATAATAAATACTGTGGAATAATATATTTTTCTTTGCCTTTAAAAGACATACAAAAGAGGTGTGAAAAATGAAAAGTATTTACTATTTGCTGTCCCTGCTTTCAGGCTTAGCTATAGCAACACAGGTAGCAATTAACGGCAAACTTCGTTCTAATCTTGGCGATCCTATGCTGACTTCTTTTATTAGTTTTTCAATAGGTGCCATAGCTCTTGCCATAGGCTTTTTTCTTTCCTTAACCTATGGAATAGGAGCAAAACCAACCTTAGCTAGCATTAAAAGTACAAGTTGGTGGATGTGGACAGGAGGAATATTCGGTGCCTTTTATGTGTTTACTACTATAATAGCTCCTCCAAAAATAGGTTTTGCCAATATGATAAGCTTAGTGATAGGTGGACAGATATTTCTTACTGTAGTTTTTGACCATTTTGGTGCCTTTGGCGCTGCGATACACCATATAAGTCCCTTAAGGGCTTTAGGGATTGTCTTATTAGTAGCAGGGGTATACATTATACAAACTCATTAATAAGATTTAATTTAAATCTCCCCCACCAGTTTTATGCCGGTGGGGACTTCTTATTATTACAATCTCCTCTTTTTCACAATGATCAAACACATTTAGACAATAATATTTCAAGTTCTTTTTCCTGGATAACTTCACTATTTAAAAGTTCTTTAGCTACTAATTCAAGTTTTTTTCTATTTACTAGTATATAATTTAAGGTATCCTTATAAATACTATCAAGGATTTCCTTAGTTTCATTTAGTATAATTTCATTTTGTAAAGTTATTTCTCTATCATCAAAGCTAACCAATCCTAATTTATCGCTCATTCCATACTTTGTTATAAGCGTTAACGCCATCCTTGTTGCTCTCTGTAAATCATTTGAGGCCCCGCCAGTTACACTGTCTTTGCCAAATATTATTTCCTCCGCTGCTCTTCCGCCTAACAATCCACTTATTTTATTTAGAAGTTCTTCCTTTGTTTGAAACATTCTTTCTTCCGGATTTATAATGGTATATCCAGCAGCTCCTTTAGTAGTTGGTATTATGGAAACTTTAGGAACGCTTTCATTATTTAACATTTTAGCTATTAGTGCGTGACCTGCTTCATGATAAGCAGTTATTTTCTTTTCTAGTTGTGTTATATTGGATCTATCCTTTTTCTCATCTCCTGCAATAATCTTATTTATTCCCTTATCTATATGTTTTAAGTTTATCTCATTACAGTTTTCTTTAATAGCATATATGGCAGCTTCATTCATTACTCCAGCTAAATCTGCCCCACTCATGTAAACAGTCTGTTTAGCTACCTGAAATAAATCTACTTCCTTTGATAAAGGCTTGTTTTTACCATGAACTTTTAGTATTTCATACCTTGCATTTAAATCAGGTAGATCTACCATCACATGTCTGTCAAACCTTCCAGCCCGCAGCAGCGCATCATCTAAAATATCTAGCCTGTTTGTGGCAGCTACTACAATAATATTTTCATCACTCTTAAAACCGTCCATTTCTACAAGAAGCTGATTTAAGGTTTTAAAATCTTCGCTTGTTCCTTCTATCCCTCTTTTACCACCTACAGCGTCTATTTCATCAATAAAAATTATTGCCGGAGCTTTTTCTCTAGCCCCATTAAATAAAGCTCTAATTCTAGATGCCCCTACTCCTACATATTTTTCAACGAAATTTGCACCACTGGTAGAAATAAAGGAAGCTCCTGTTTCTCCCGCTAATGCTTTTGCTAGAAGAGTTTTTCCTGTACCTGGAGGCCCATAAAGGATTATACCCTTAGGAATTTTAACTCCAAATTTTTTAAATTTCTCTGGATCTTTTAGAAACTGGATTATATCCATCATATTTTCCTTGGCTTCTTCATTTCCTGCCACATCACTGAACCTCACATTACTAGAAGGTGATTGATTAAATTCTTCGGGGAGCTTAGCTTTAGTTGATGCAGTATAAGCCTTTTTTTTCTCATTAATTGCAGAAACTTTAATGATAATCAATATAATTAAAGTAAACATTAGCAAAGTAATTGCTACTGAAAGTAAACTAGCACTCTTTTCAATTTCTACTTTATGCTGTAATAGATATACCATAAACTGCATATCTCTAGGGTTCTCAAAAGTTATCCTTCTACCTGTTACTTCCTCAGCATCAAGAACAGTATCAGTTCTATTATAGTAAACTTTTTTTATCCTTCCCTTTTCCACCAAATCCTTAAATTTCTTTGTATTCATGTCTGCTTTTCCCAAATTTAACCCTAAACTGCTTTGAAACTGTGTGAAGATATCTTCAGCAGATACACTAGGGTTTCTTAAAAATACAAAAGGGGAAATTACTATAGGTAGCAATATAATAGCGTATAAAAAATATGTTCCTAACTTGTTAAATTTCATTTTTTCTCTCCTTTTATAAATATGAAAAATTAATTTTTTATAGTTAAAAGAGAGAAGTATTAGCTTCTCTCTTTTATTGTTCCTATTTAATTAAAAAATCATTACATTTAATGTAAAAGTTTTTCAATTTCTATCCTATTATATTTTTAGCTCCCTATTTACTTATTCTGAAGCCTCTGTTAACTCACAAATAATGCTAGATAACTCCTAAGCAACCTTTCCTTGTTGTTTCCCTGCAGATATAGTTTCATAGTTCTCAAAAATATTTTAATATTATACAATAAAATATTTTTATAGTAACTAGCTGTATGTATAATTTTTTTTTATAATTCAACAAATTTCATAATAAAATTGTTAATATATAAACAATTAAAATTTGTTACTTTGGAGGTTTTTTATGATAATTGACACTCATATTCATGAAAGTAAATATTCCTTAGATAGTGAAATATCTCTGAAAGACATTGTAAAAAGAGCAAAAGAAATTGGACTAGATGGGGTTTGCATAACAGACCATGAAAGTAACGAAATTATGGAAGAAGCTCATGAATACTCAAAATCCACAGGTTTTTTAATTTTAGTCGGAGCGGAAATACTAACTTATCAAGGCGATATATTAGTATTTGGATTAAAAGATTTACCTAAAAAAATGCTTCCTGCTAAAGAACTAATAGAGTTAGTCCACAAAAATAAGGGAGTAGCTATAAGTGCTCATCCTTATCGAAATAACAATAGAGGCATGGGGGATTATATAAAAGTAGCTAAGTCTTTAGGCTTAAATGGCGTAGAATCTTTTAATGGCAGCACTGAGCCCCACCAGAATCTTCATGCATATTCCCTAGCTACAGAGTTAAATATACCTTCCATAGGTTCTAGCGATGCTCACGTTATTGAGAATATAGGTAAGTATGCTACTGTATTTCCTAATGGAATAAGAGATGAAAGAGACCTTATAGATGCTATAAAAGCTGGAAATGTATGTCCTGCTATGTTTAAAAATGGCCACTACAAACATATAGATATGTATAAGGAAGTTGAAAATAACTTAAAGGATAAAATTTACAGGGTTGTTTAGTGAAGATAGGCATACTGTTTCATTTTCTAAAATTAATACTATTATTACTAAAGCATTTCCATAACCGAAAAGTATACTCAATGCTTCTCGGTTATTTAATACTAGTTCGTAGGAAACTATATTATCTAGCTTACTTAAAAGTAAAAAGCCTCTCTATATCTTCAAAGGCGCTTTTCCAAGACTTTTTACCAATAGCTTCCTTAAGGGTACTGTTCATAGTTAGTTTATTTTCTATTTGTTTTTTTATAGCTTTACTTAAATTATTCTCAAAAGTCGGTATGTCCTCCTCCAGTGGGCTATCTACATCTTTTAGTCTTGGCAGAGGTATATACTCTATAATGCCACTATTGTTTATAGTGCTTCCCATCCATTCCTTAACCCCAGGCAGATCTGTAACTACTATTTTTAAACCGCAGGCCATAGCTTCTATTAATACTAAAGGAAGTCCTTCATAAAGGGATGGCAGTACTAATATATCACACTGCCTAAAAAGTTCTCCTAATTCCTTTTGAGGAAGAGCACCTAATATATGTATGTTAACCTCCTCTGAATTTCTTTTACATTCTTCAGTAATCTCTTTAGCTTCCTGTCCGATTCCGGAGCCTGCTAAGTATAGCTCTATGTTGCAGTACTGTTGCTTTAGGATTTTTATTGCATTAATTAGATGAGGTACACCTTTTGAATAGCTTAGCTTTCCTGCATAAATTATCTTTATCCTATCTTCCTTTTCTTTATCTTCACCTGTATAAAAGATCTCTGGGTTAAAACCTGTGCCAGCAATTCTTATATTCTTTTCCTCTATACCATACTCTTTAATTACAAGCTCCTTTTCATCTCTTTGGGAAACAATTACCCTTTCAATATTTTTACAATGATCTGTTACATATTTAATAATTTCTTTAGGGAACTTAGTATCCATAGTCTTAAAAATTTCTAACTGTCTTAAGTCTGTTCCATGACAAAAGGCTATTATCCTAGTATCAGGATATTTCTCCTTAACTAGTGCTGTTAAAATCCATAAATGGTGACAGATTATTATATCTGGTTCAAAATCATAAATAGCCTTGCTTATAGCGTCAGAAAAAGCCTTTTTCCACTTTTTAAGCATATCTATATCTAAATCCCTGTATCTAGTGCTTTTATACGGCATTACATCACTCATCCCTACCACAGGAAAAGGTAATTCCTCTCTTTCAAAAACCACTGGATAAAAATTAACATTATTATTTGTATGAAAGGAATACTTTCCATCTTCTGCTGATATACCGGCAACTATAGCTTGATGATAATTTTTTCTATCCCCTTCCTTCACTAAAGACCGTAAATATATTCCACTTCCCGTTTCCCCAGGCTTCTGTGCTATTATATTTAGTATTTTTTTCATATAACTCCTCCACGCAAAAAACTTTATGTTACTTTATAGTACACTAAAGTGGGTATTTTTTCTACAGTAATATTATTAAGCAAAACCTTTCCTATATATTCATTAGTAGATATATAAGTATGATGGCACACAAAGAAGATCTTAGAAATTAGACTTGGTAGCCTGTGTCTGTTGGTAGTTATGTAATAAAACTTTTGAGTGCACTAAAAACAGGTGTGTAGGTAGAGGTATACTGCGTAGAAAGCTTCGAATAAGAGCTAGAAGGTCTTATGCTGGCGATTTTGAAAATGTTAACTCAAACTCAGCTTTTGAAGAAAGCATTGAGCTTGAGTTCATTTTCAAAGTTGAGCCAGCATTAGATCTTCTTCTCGAAATGAGGGCTTTCAAGCAGTGTACCTCTACTTTAACACACCGGTGTTCAGTGCACCTAAACTTTTGTTACACAATAATTTGCAAAATGGATGAGACTTCAATTGCAAGCTATTCTTTAAAGTAAGCCCTCACAAAATCCGGTGCATTATCCTCTGTGAAGACTCCAAAATCAATATTTTGTTTACTATGATTATAAAAGCCTATAAGATATTTTGCCCCTCCATCTTTTCTATGATAATTATAAGTTCTAAGACAAGTTTCAACCTTATCTTTATCGGTGATCTCCAGCCTCTTTACACTGCTGCCCGTTATATCTGTTCCCATTTTTAACTTTCCTTCTAATTGCTGTTCATTTTGAACTTTTTCCACTACAGCGTATCCAATATCCTTCGGAAGAATTCTTGAATTCTCCAAATACCCTTTTTTCCTTAACCATTCCTCAAATAGAACATAGGATTTTTCCCAAGATAAATGAGCTTGCTTATCACCTCCGCGGTACTCGCTATCAGTAAGTCTTGGATATTTCTTCAACTTACCCTCAGCTATCATAAAGCTCATTTCTGACCAAGCTGGTTTATCATCCTTCATTTGTTCATAGGTTTCATTATTAATATCCTGCTTTAATACTTCTATAGCTTCCTTTATGTCCTCTGGTTTTAATATAACGGTTCCTTTTCCGATGCCGCTATCTCCAATTTGTCGAAGAGTAATCTTTTCCACATCGGCTGAATCTAAACTAAAGACATCATATTTCATATTTTTAAATTCTTTTGATTCATAAATAGGCTTAAAATATTTAACATAATCATCGTAAGATATGTTATAGGATCTTTGAATTTTATTTCCGTTATTTAGTCTGTATTGAAAAACTACAGATCTTGTACTCTGCCTATTTAAATTCTTATTTTTATGCTTGTCTTCTATAAGTTTTTTATGAAAGCTTTCTATACTTTGAAGGTTTTTTTCATCACTATATAGGTCGATACTATACTTATCAGAATACAAATTATAGTATTCACTAAAATATATACTTTCAACATTATCTAAAGCTGGTATCCTATTTTCATATCCAGTTATATCAAATCTTATTCCTATAGAAACTATTATCATTACAACTATATAAATGCCATACCCTTTTATACTTTTGAAAACCCAAAGAGATTTTTTTACTATCACCTCTGCAACAAAATATCCTATAAGAGAACCAATAAAAAATCCAAAGAATATCCATCTGTCACTATTTTGTACTGCTTGGAAATAAGCCCCTCCCACCAGCATAGCACAAAAAGTAACTCCATATTTAAAAACATATTGAAGACTTTTAAAAGCAATTGGATTAGAGGCTGCTTCTAGTTTTCTTATGTTGTACACAAACTGTGAAATAAAATATAGAATAATGCATAGTAGTATATATAGTGTTACTTCAGTTAAAGTAAGGTTTTTATTATTAAAATCAAAATTTCCGAAGCCATCAAAAATTCTTACTATAGGTGAAAGCTTATTGCTTATTTCATTGACGTTATAAGCAAAACCATATATAAATAGCTTAAGTGTTTCACTAATCAATAAAGTTAAGCCAAAAGGTAAAAACATAAATATATAAGTTAATACTCCTTGCAGTACAGAGCTGCCTGTGACCATTCCCATAAATACAGCTACAAAGAAAGATACTAAAGGAAAAAGAATCATAATTCTCGACCACTGAATTGCATCATAAGCACCATAATACTGTCCTAGACCTAAAACTTTATTTAAAATTATTATTATAAGAGCATTAATTATAACTGGAGCTACTAGCGATACTACAGCAAAAGCAATATGACTTCTGTATAAGGTGTTTCTCTTAATAGGCAAACTGTGAATCATGTCCACAGAAATTTTTACTTGAATATATCTAAAAATAAATATTGCTAGTAGTACTGGTACTATTAAAGCAAAAATTCCCTGCAGTCCTCCGCCTCTAAAATAGAGTAGATCTTTTATCATATTAATGTTATTAACATTATTAATTCTTTCATTAGTGCACAACATAAATATTTTAAGCGGAAGTAAAAATATAAGCACCATTGTGTATGCAGCACTTATCCACCCAAACCTTCTTATATCATCAAGGATTATACCTTTATTAAAAAATGATATTTTTGATTTCATATCCTACATCCCCCATTTCATAAATGAAAATTTCTTCTAAGGTTAAAGGTAAAATGTCTAAGATAACCGGTTCTTCTTTCATAATATCCTTTAAAATCTCTTCTTTCTTACCTCTTACTATAAAGAGCATTATGCTTCCTCTTTTTTCTTTATATAGGACATGGCAATCTTCTAAAATTTCTGAAGTTACTTCCCTTTTAAAAGCAACTTGAATTTTATGCACATCTGATTTTAAGTCATCTAAATCCTTTTCTAGTATTAAGGAACCTTTATGTAGTATTCCAATATGGTCACATAAATCCTCCAGCTCCCTTAAATTATGAGAAGATATTAAAACTGTCATCTGTCTTTCTGCTACATCTTGTACTATAAGGTTTTTTACCTTTTGTCTCATAACAGGATCTAGTCCATCTAAAGGTTCATCAAGAATCAGCACCTCTGGCATAGCTGATAACCCAAGCCAGAAGGCAACTTGTCTCTGCATTCCCTTAGAAAGCCTGTGTAACTTTTTATTTTCATCAATGTTAAAGACCTCTTTTAACTTTTTATATCTTTCTTCATTGAAATTGGGATACACTCTCTTGTAAAATCTAGCCATATCCTTTATGCTGTACTGGGTAAAAAAATACAGAGTATCCGGAATAAATACTAATTTTGATTTAATATCTACATTCTCAAAGACTTCTTCACCAGCTATGAAAACCTCTCCTTCATCCTGTCTATAGATACCAACTAAAGTTTTTATTAAAGTTGTCTTTCCTGCTCCATTAGAACCAACTAGCCCGTAGATAGAACCTTTTTTTACATTGATGCTTACGTTCTTTAATGCTTCTAAGTCTTCAAAAGTTTTGCTTACCTTTTTTACCTCTAGCACCTTACCTTCCCCCTTGTATCATCTCATCTATTTCTGAGACAATTTTTAAAATTTCTTCTTTTTTCATACCTAGATACATAGCCTCCGATAAAATCTTCACTAATTCTTCTTTTAACTTAGATAACTTTTCAATATTTCCGCTCTGCAACACTGCTGCCACAAAATTCCCCTTTCCTGGTACTGAATAAATGTAGCCTTGGTGCTCAAGTTCCCTATATGCCTTTTGAATAGTATTAGGATTAACTGTAAGTTCATTTGCAAGACTTCTTACTGAAGGAAGTTTTTCATCCCTTTTTAAAATTTCAGTTATAATCAATTCTTTGAATTTCTCTACTAATTGTTCGTAAATAGGCAATCGACTTCTTAAATCTAATTCAAACATTTTTTCCCTCCCTCACTATTAACTATATTTACCTAACTATGTCATATACCGTATTAACCGTATTATTATTTATGGTACAGTTTTATTATATGCTACTTATTTCCTTTTGTAAATATCTATTATAAGTTTTTATCAATATAAAAGTACCTGTAGTATTATATTTACAGGTACTTTTCACTTAAATTATAGTTTAAGCTTTTTACTATTTAAAGACTTTTCTAGGGTTAAAGTTCCAAATTCATCGAAAACCAAGATATAACATTCCTTATCTATATTAAATCTTACCCCTACTAGATTAAACTCTAACTTCTCCTCTACATAGTCCTTAAATCCATAAAAATCCTCTGGTAATTCCTTTTTAGCATTAAAGCTATACCCCAGAAAATTACACACTATTACATATTTATAACTTTTAAATGTTAACCTCCTATAGCAATCTATCTTTGCTATATCCACACCTTCAAAATACATTTCTTTAATTTTCTGGGGTATTAATTTTGTAAAAATAACTTGTTCATTCTTATCACTTATCTGTTCTTCTACGTTGATATGAACAATTAGGTGGAATTCATAGCTAATCACAAAATTCATCCCCTTATTTTGATTTGTAAATATTGGTACATTTTGAATGGGTATGTAATATTAATACAGTGTAAATGTACCTAGAAGGAATTTGCTATTGAAAAAAGTTCCACCTAGTTATATAGTATTTTAATTATTGTTCTTGGTGACAAAAATATTAATAGTGAACCCGTACTAACCAAAACTTTATTTTTTTATCACTCCATCCAAGATCCCAAGGAGCTTTATTTCTATCTGTGTTGTGGCAGGTAACTAAGGAATAGCCTCTAGAGTCAGCTCCTGTTACAACAGAAATATGAGTAATGTCTCCTTTTTTTTCATAAGCTACAAAATCACCGGGCAAGAGCTTGTAGGAAGCTTTATATACCTTATCATAATTACCATAAGCAATAATCGATGCTCTTCCACTGTAAATCATATAATTCTTAAAGGCATCAGCATTTAACCATGCACCTGTAGCGCCTCTACCATCATAATTCCATGAAGAATTTTTCCTAAACTTGCCTCCCTCAAATAAAATTTGAGATGCAAAGTTTGCACAATCTCCTCCCTGTGGATTATAATCTCTATATTTTTTATTATACTTAAATCCATACTGTTCCTCACTGGCAGCTCCACAATATTGTTCTGCATATTCTATAGCCTTTTTTCTTCTTTCATTTATATTGGAAACATCTCTAAAACTTTGTGATAAAATATATTGTTTTATGGAATCTGCTTTTATGTTATCTAGGTTTAAGGCATCTGCGAAAGGATCTTTGTACCATTCCTTTGTAATTACCCATACACCATCTTTTTTAGCAATTTGCATTGAATGGTGAGTTCCAATTCTAGATACGTTAACCATATCTGGTGAATCTTCATATACATACTTATATTCTGTTGAACATATTAGATAAGCAGAATATCTGTCTCCAGTGCCCTTAAGACTTTTAATTACCACCTTTGGGGTAATGTTTGTAAACTTTACCCCCTGCTTTTCCTCCCAATTATGAATGTAGTCCATTTTCTTTTTTTCGTGTTCATAGGCCCAGGTTCCATACTTAGTGTCTTTGTCGTAAATAGACTCTATTAACTCTAAATCTCTGTTTACTATTGCCTTATTTCTATTGCATATTATTTCTTCTATAGCTTGAGTTATTTGCTCCTTGGAGTTTTCTTCCTCAGCTAGCACCTTATTAGGACAAAATATCTGAATTAGCAATAAGGTAAATAATATCGTTAGCTTCACTAAGATTATTTCACTTTTTTTCCTTTGAGAAAGCTTCATAATTCAATACTCCTTTACTTTGCGAAATGTTGTTAATAAAATTTCATGCTTTTATTATTCCCCCAATGCTTATAAAATCGAACTATCAGTTTTATCCAAAATTTCAATTTAACTTTAAAGAAACCACTTCAACTATGTCTTAACTTATATTATATATCTTGGTAAAAAAACTGCTTATTTAAAGCAGCCTATAACTCCTAAGAATACTAAATTACTCTAATGATTTATTAATTTTTTCAACACAAGATTTCACGTTAACATCCTCTAAAGGCACCCCATTATACCACAGTTTATCAAAGTCTCTTTTTACTCCAAAATATCTAGCTTTTAAGATAATTTCTGGCCTATATTCAAAATGTAAAATATCAAAATGGCCCCATTTTCCTCCCCATATAAAATTATTCTTTTCGAATATTTCTACAACCTCCCTTGGGTAACTATCTAGTCTCTTTTGGCCTTGCTCTTCATTGGCCCACTTCCAGTAGTCTCTCCTATCTCTAGCTAAATCAATAGCAATTCCAAAAGAGTGAGGACTTAACCTATTTGTTCCTGATATTAAGCGATAATTAAAAGTTCCACTACAAGGAATTACTGCAGCCCTAATAGCTGAATTTCTTTCTATCAAAGGTGTAAGGTCCTTCATGACATCTTTCAGTGATTCTGCTGCTTTATTTTTGTCATTAAATTGAAGTGGTGTATATCCGAAGTTTACCCTTGCTAAATTAGATTGTATTTGCTGCTGAGAACTCCCATAGACTTCATTTAGTATTCCATATGCTCTACAACGACCTGGATCAAAGTTTTTATCCATTAGCTTCAAATCAGTAGAAAGTGGATAAACCTGCTCCATCATGTCTTGCAAATCTGGGTTCTCTAATTTTTGTTCGTAAGTTTTTATTTTTTTATCATCATAAAGTATCCTTTTTCCTGACTTCATTACTAGGTAAACAAGACCATTGTCTTCCTTAACTATATCGGAAACATATCCTGGATAAGCCATCATTAGAGACAGGATATCCTGTTTCATATTTACTTCATAGCTATTAATGCTTGTGTATGTAGACTTATTATTAGTCTGTGAAGCCTCTACTGGATAGCTTGTATTAATACATAAAGAAAATAATAATATTATGCAAAGAGTTATTTTTTTCATTTCACTGCCACCACCTTAGTATCTATAATCTATTAATTTTATTTTATATACTTACCAATACAATTCTATTGTATGTATGCATTAATGATAAAAAATAAAAGCAGCTTACCCTATTGGCAAACTACTTTTTCTTCATGTAACTATATTCAATATTTATAAACAACTTAAAAAATCGATAAAATCTTTATATCACTATTTTTTGATAAATCTATATAATTTGAGTTTACCTGAACTATTGGCTCCGTGATGTTAAAAGGCGGTATATATACAATTTGTCCTATATCCCCTGAACTTAACCTAACCTTAAATCCAATATATAATGCTGATATATGGCTTAGAAATTCCTTCATTATAATTAAGTCAAAATACCTTATACCTGATATCTGAAAAAATTGAAATGCTTCAAAAGGAGTATTCCTTTTTTTATAAACTCTATCAGAAGTAATAGCATCATAAACATCTGCTATGGAAATTATTTTTGCGAATCTATTTATCTTGTCGCCCTTGGCACCAAAAGGATATCCAGAACCATCTTCTTTTTCATGGTGCATTAGTACCGCTAGTCTCTCATCCTTCGATATGTTTTTCAAAGGTTTTAGAATCTCATACCCGTATACTGTGTGTTTTTTTATTATTTCAAACTCATCTGGAGTCAATTTTCCTTTCTTATTCAATACTGTACTTTCAATCTTAATTTTTCCTATATCATGAAGAAGTGCTGCTTCTATAACCCTTAATATTTCTGTCTCTGATAAGCCTAGCCATTTACAAATAAGCATTGAATAAAAGGCAACATTTATACTGTGACTATAGGTGTATTCATCAGCATCTTTTATGCTATTTAAGCATTTAATTATATTTATATCTTCCTGTACTTCCGCGTATATTGTTTTGGACACACTATTTATTATGTCTAGGTTAACCTCTTCCCCTTTTAGCATGTTTATTAGCGACTTTTTTAAAGCAGCTATACTTCCCTTGTAATTTACTTCAAGTCTTTCCATGGAGTCGTATTCATCTAATTTACCAGTGATCTTAGTTTCATATATCCAAAGTCCCTCTATTTTAAATTTTATAAGCTTTTTTATTATATAGTCATTTAAAGTGGTATTTTTTATTATCAATGTAGCTCCATGGTTGGTAATTACATCAAAAGCTATGACATCCCCACTTTTACAGGATGAAGTTGGTATATATATGTAATCCATAACATCCCCCTTATAGTTTTGATATAAAAATATCAAACTAAGTTTAATTCTCTCATTGTGCTTGTTAACTTATTTATCTCTATAGGTTTCTCTATGTAAGTTGCATCCTCTGTTTCTAAAGCCTTAGAAATATATTCAGTTTTTCCAAGGGCTGTAAGCATAATAATTTTAGCTTTCCTAGATTCCTCAATTTTATAATGACTTTCCATTTTTCTTATTGTTTTCAGTACTTCTATACCATCAACCTTTGGCATCATTATATCTAGACAAACTAAATCATAAGTTTCCTGTAATTCTAAGGCTAAAGAAAAGGCTTCCAGGACCTCAATTCCATCAACAGTAGTATCACACTTTCCATATTTAGAAAAAAATTTAAACATAAATTTTCTACTTGCTAAGTCATCTTCTGCTACTAAAATCTTCATCAAAATTCCTCCTGCTGACGCATCGTTAACATTTTTTATTTATTATTAATCAATAAGTTTCCTCTAGCTTCTTTAAAAACTTCTTTCCTTCTTCTAGATCCCTCCGTCTTACTGCAAGTTCAATGGCAAAAGCCAACATTTTTATATTTTTTATACCAGCACAGCTGCTTATATTTTTAATTTGCTTTGCAGCCTTTTCAGCCTTTAAAAAGTTCCCTTCTTCCAAAGCTTCTTTGATTTCCTTAACATAACCTTTAGTAAATTCTAAAAGCTGGTTATTATCACTAATAGGTTTATTATTCTTACATTTGTCTTTCATTGATGAAGTAAACTCATAACTATATGAATTCATTTTTTCATTTTTATGGTATTTTCCACTTAAAAATTTTACACTATTTTCGAAATTTTTGTCAATCTCTTCATTGTAAAATAGCTTTGACTCATTGTTGTAATTGACATTAACCTTTGGTTGAGCTGCTTTTACAGAAGTTCGTTGAACTTTAACAGTAAAATAAAAAGTACTGCCTTTATCCTTTTGGCTTTCTACTCCTATAATTCCACCCATTATTTTTATAAGACCTTTAGAAATTATTAAACCTAAACCTGTACCACCATATCTTCTAGTTATGGATCCGTCTACCTGGCTAAATTCCTTAAATAGTTTAATCCTATCTTCTTCTGCAATCCCAATGCCTGTATCTGTTATAGCAAATACTATCTCTACAAAGTTTTCTACATTTTCAATGACTTTTACACTAAGGATAACTCGCCCTTCTTCTGTAAACTTTATAGCATTTCCAAGTATATTATTTATTACCTGCTCTAATTTATTAGCATCACCAATTATCTCTTCCGGTACGTTTGCATCCATATTCCACGTTAATATTAAATTCTTATCTTTTACATTAATCTGATGTATCTTTATAGAACTTTCAATCAAGTTTCTTAAATTAAATGGAGTTCTATCTACTGTCATTTTGCCAGCCTCAATTTTTGAAAAATCTAAAATATCGTTTATTATAAGTAGCAGAGAATTTGCACTGTGTTTCACAGTCTCTAAGCTATCTCTTTGATCTTCTGTTAAATTTGTTAACAGGGTTAAATCTACTAATCCTATAATGCTGTTTAAAGGTGTCCTTATTTCATGACTTACGTTTGCTAAAAATGTACTTTTGGCACTACTAGCTGCCTCCGCTGCTTCCTTTGCTTCTCTTAATTCCTCTGCATTTTTCTTCTGTTCCGTTGTATCTCTGAAAATACAAGCAAAGCAATCCTCTTCGGGACTGTATATATATACTTGGCACCACTTATTAATATTGCCTCCTATAAAAAACTCTTTAGATTCAAATGGTTGACTTTCAATTACAGCATTAGCTACTATTTGTAAATAAAGTTCTTTATAATTTTTTAAATCCAAAAATATTTGAAAAAAGCTTTTTCCTACTAGTTCTTCTCTCTTTGCATCCACTAGTTTCTCATAGGCATTATTTACTTCCAAATATATAAAATCTATAATGTTTTTATTTCTGTCATATACTACCTTAAAATATCCAAAAGCATTATGCATATTTTTAAATAGGTTCTTATACTTAGCTTCACTTTTTTTCAGTGCCTCTTCAGATTCTCTTATAGCTCTTAAGTCTCTTACAATAGACGCCATTACATATCTTCCTTGAAGATAAAATTTAATTGCCGTTATTTCTACAGGTATATAGCTTCCATCTTTAGCTATAGTTATACGCTGAAAAATGCACTTTCCTTTTTGAAAAAATTCCTCTATTACATGAGGTAATTCTATTGAAGACTCTGGATCTTCAATGTCCCTAGGAGTCATCTTTAGAAATTCTTCTCTGCTATATCCCCATAGCTTGCAGGCAGTGTCGTTTATTTCAATGTACTGACCTGGTTCCTCAGTTCTTCCCATTTCCTGAACAAAAATTGCAGCATCACTGTTATTAAACAATGTGCGAAACTTTTCTTCACTATCTCTTAAGGCCTTTTCTGTTACTTTACTCATTTCCATTCACCTTTTATAAAACATATTTTAAATATGAATCATAATCTGTTCATAAATATAAGATAGTGGTACCTGCGTGTCTGCATAACCTCCTTCAAAGACAACCTTAGGCATACCGTAAACAACACAAGATTCCTCTGCCTCTGCAATTACATGACCTTCATAATGCTTCACTAACTTACAACCTTCTAATCCGTCATTTCCCATACCAGTAAGAATTACAGATAATAGCTTATCTTTATAAATAGGAGCCAAGGACTTAAGGGTTACATTTATAGATGGTTTATATAATATATCTTTAACTAACTTATCACTTACATTAAAAACATCAGTTCCGTCTTGTCTTCTATTTATTGTTGTCTGAAACCCAGAAGGTGCTATATAAATATTTCCTGCCTCTATTATCTCACCATCTTCTATTTCTTTAACATTAAGATTACACAGAGTATTAAACCTCTCAGCTAGAGATTTTGTAAAACCAGGAGGCATGTGCTGCATTACAATAATAGGAACGTTAAAATCCTTTGGGAATCTAGGAAGTATAGCCTGCAAGGCAGAGGGCCCCCCCGTAGAACAGCCTATAGCTACTAAATCTACTTTATGCATTGGAAGGGATTTAGTAGTTCTATTTTCCTCTTCTACCTTTTTACCAATACTTTCTTTTGCTGTATTACTTTTCTTCTCTGCAATAGTCCTTATTCTATATAAAAAATCCTTTTCTATCTCATTCGTTATATCTTCACCTATTAAATCCTCTTTTAGAAAGAAGTCTGCAGCACCTAATTCTAAGGCTTTAATAGTAGATTCTGTCTCTTTATCTGTATGCTTACTTATCATTACAACAGGTACAGGATAATTCTTCATTATAATCTCTAGTGCAGCTAACCCATCCATCTCTGGCATTTCTATATCCATGGTCACAAGATCTGGCTTTAGTCGCTGTACCTTTTCTATAGCATCTGCACCATTTCTAGCAATACCTAGGATGAAAAACTGGCAATCTTTCTCAATTAATTTACTTACACATCTTCTCATAAAGGAAGAGTCATCCACCACTAACACTCCAAATTTTTTCATAAGAGTTATCCCTCCTTTCTATAATAAAAAGTAGAATCAGTATAAATAGCTTTAAAGCCAGTATTCATACCAGTTATAGTTTCAGCGTGGCCTAATAGTAAGTAACCACCAGGCTTTAATATATTATAAAAGGAATGGATTATCTTCTTAATAGTTTCTTGGTCAAAATATATTAGTACATTTCTACAGAATATAATATCCATCTCTTCCATTTTTTCAACAAGATTTGAATCAAAAAGGTTTATATTTTTAAACTCTACTTTCTCTTTAATAATATCTTTTACGGCATATTCTTCCTCTAAATGTAAAAAATATTTATCTAACATTTCTTGAGGCATCTTACGAAAGGAAAAGGATTTTTTGTTATATACCCCTTTTTTTGCTTTGCTAAGCACCTTTTTATCTATATCTGATGCAATAATTTTTACTGTACTAGCTCCAAAGACTTTACTTTCCTCACAGAGCATGGACAAGGTATATGGTTCTTCTCCAGTGGAGCAGGCTGCGCTCCAAATACGAAGTGGGTTACTTAAAGAATATTCTTTAAACTGAGGCAGAATACTATCCTTAAACTCTTTTAAAAGGTTCTCTTCACGGAAAAAGTAAGTTTCATTAATAGTGATCAGTTGTATAAGATTATCCCATTCCCCCTTCTCCATCTTTAGAAATCCGCAATATTCCCAAGGTGATAGAGCTAACTCTACCAACCTGTTTGCTATTTTGGATTGAAGAAGGGAAATATTATTTAAAAAATTGATTCCACAATAATTGTATATTTCTTTAGCTAACTGCTGTAGCCCTATGTCATTACTCATCAGAGTAACCTCCTTGCCTTTTGTAATAAAATAATTGACAGTGGATAGTTAACCTAGTTTCCTTATCCACTGTCAATTTCATAAATTTGCTGCTTCTGTTATAGTACTATTTCAAAGGATACTACCTAAAAACTAAAAAATATTCTGTAATTCTTCTAAGGTTTCACTAATTTCTTTTGCACTTGAAACTAAGTCCAAGGCTACTGTTTCTGTTCTATTTAGCTCTTCATTATGTAAATTTACAATTTTTGAAATCTCACTAGTGTGTTTTACGATATTTTGTACCTCTGATGCCTGTACATTTGTGGCAGCAGCTACTTCATTAGCCTGTTCAGCTATATCCTTCACAGTATTTTTAATCTTATCAGCACCTGTTGCCTGTTCTTTTATAATTTCATTAATTTGTCTCATTTGCTCTCTTGCATTTATCGTTCCCTTGATAACCTCTTCTACACCTACTGCCTGCTCCTTGGCTGCCTTTGCTACCTGTGTTATTTGCCCTGCCAAATTCTCTGTTGCTACAGTTATATTTTGTCCCTGAGCAGCCTGTTCTTTTACTGCTGCTGTAATTTGTCTTACCTGTTCTCTTGCATTTTCTACACCCTTTATAACTTGCTCTACTGCTAAGGCTTGCTCTTTTCCTGCTGTAGCCACTTGTATTGTTTGTTCTGATACATTTTCTACTGCTGCAACTATATTTTGTCCCTGTTTAGCCTGCTCCTTTACAGCTACTGTAATTTGTCTTACCTGTTCCCTTGCATTTACTACCCCTCTTATAACTTCTTCTGCTCCCTCTGCCTGTTCCTTTGTTGCCGAAGTTACCTGTGCTGCTTGCTCTGTTACACTTTCTACTGCAGCAACAATATTTTGACTCTGCTGTGCCTGCTCTTTTACAGCTGAAGTGATCTGTCTCACTTGTTCTCTTGCATTAGCTACTCCATTTATAACTTCTTCTACAGTTATTGCTTGCTCCTTTGCAGCGGCAGCCACTTGTATTGTTTGTTCTGATACATTTTCTATAGCTATGACTATATTTTCCCCCTGCTTAGCCTGCTCTTTTACAGCCACTGTAATCTGTCTTACCTGCTCTCTTGCATTTACTATTCCTTTAATAATTTCTTCTACTCCTGCTGCTTGTTCCTTAGTTGCTTGAGTTACCATAATAGACTGATTTGTGACATTTTTCACTGCTTCTAAAACACTTTTGCTATCACTAGTTTGGGCCTCTGTAGCCGTTGTAACTTCTACTATCTCACTATTTACTCTTTCAATACCAGCTACTATTTTATCTATAGCTTTCCCAGCTTCGTCTCCTAAACGGGTGCCGTATTCCACCTTTTCCGTCCCTACTCCTATAGCTTTAATAGCATTTGCAGCTTCTTCTTGAATTCCTTTAATTAAGGAGGCTATTTCCTTAGTAGCTGCTGCTGAACGCTCAGCAAGCTTTCTAACTTCATCTGCAACTACAGCAAAACCCTTTCCATGATCTCCAGCTCTTGCTGCCTCAATAGCTGCATTCAAAGCAAGAAGATTTGTTTGGTCAGCAATATCATCAATTACCTCAATAATGCTGCCTATCTTCTCTGAACTTTTACCTAGTCCATCCATTACTTTTTCAGCTTGATGTATTACCTGAGAAATTTCCTTTATAGCAACTACTGATTCCCCTATAGCATTTTGTCCTTCTCTTGCATCTGCCTGAACTTTATCGCTAAGTTTATTTATATTTTGAGCATTCTTAGCCACCTGTTCTATAGAGGCTACCATTCCCTCTACTGTATTATGAGCTTCCACAGCAGATTGCTGAAGCATTTCTGAGTTATCAGCTACTCCTTTTATAGATTGGCCCATCTCTTCTATAGATGCTGATATTTGTTCTACTGAACTTGCAGTACTTTCACTGTTACCTGCTACCTGTTCTATAGAGGCTACAATTTCCTGTACCGCTGCGGAGGTTTCTTCTACTGAACCTTTTAAACTGTCCGAATTACCTGCTACTCCCTTAATAGACTTTCCCATCTGCTCTATAGATGCTGATATTTCCTCTACTGAGCTTGCAGTACTTTCACTATTGCCTGCTACTTGCTCTATAGAAGCTGCCATTTCCTGTACTGCTGCAGCAGTCTCTTCTGCTGATCCTTTAAGGCTCTCTGCATTACCTGCTACTCCCTTAATAGACTTTCCCATTTGCTCAATAGACACAGATATCTCTTCTACTGATTTGGCAGTGCTTTCACTGTTACCTGCTACCTGTTCTATAGATGCTACAGTCTCTTGCACTGCTGCGGAAGTTTCCTCTACTGATCCCTTTAAACTTTCTGCATTACCTGCTACTCCTTTTATGGACTTTCCTATCTGCTCTATAGATGCAGATATTTCCTCTACTGATCCTGTAGTACTTTCACTATTGCCTGCTACCTGCTCTATAGAAGCAGCCAATTCCTGTATTGCACTAGTGGTTTCTTTTGCTGATTCTTTTAAACTATCTGCATTACCTGCTACACCTTTTATTGACTTTCCCATCTGCTCAATAGACACAGATATTTCTTCTATAGAAGCAGCTGTACTTCTACTGTTTTCTGATGCACTTTTCATTCCTACTGTCATTTCTTCAATATATTCCGTTGAGTTTGTAGCTAACTCCTTAAGACGTTCAGAATTCTTTACCACACCAGTAATGGATTGAGAAAGTTCCTTTGTCATTGTGCTAGTAGACTCTGTTGATGCAGCCTGCTCTTTTGTCCCTTTGTTAATTTGTTTTACAACAGAGGATAAATCCTTCAACTGTTCCTGCAATGTTGTTGTGTTATTAGCTGCCTTGTTTAGTTTTTTGTTAACTCCATAGCCTTCCATGTACTTAATAGCCATTTTCTTTGTAAATGAGTTCATAATTTTCCTCCTGATCTACTATTTTTAGTTAATTATAAGTTTCTTCTACTAGCTACCATTTTGGCAATTCCTACTACATCTAGGATACAGGCAACGCTGCCATCTCCTAATATAGTTGCTCCCGAAAAACCATCAACCTTTCCTATGTAGCCTCCAAAAGACTTTACAACAATTTCTTGATTCCCTATTAGCTCGTCTACAACTATTCCAATTTGTTTTTCTGCTACTCCAATAATTACCACAAAAACATTTTTTCTCTCTGTAGTCCTTGAAATGTTAAAATAATCATGTAGCCAAACCAATGGAATAATCTTACCTCTTACCATAACAATTGGTTGTCCCTTAACATTTTCTATTTCACTTTTTTCTTTTCTTACAATTTCTATTACATTACTCATTGGAAGTGCATAGATTACATCTCTAAGTTTTATTAAAAGTCCCCTTAATATAGCTAATGTTAAAGGTAACTTAATTTTAAACTTCGTGCCCTGTCCTTCTTCTGTTTCTGTTTCTATGATGCCATTTAACTTATCAATATGATTTCTTACTATATCCATACCAACTCCACGACCGGATACATCACTTACGGTTTTTGATGTAGAGAAACCACTTTTAAATATTAAGTTTATGATATCCTCTCTAGACATAGTTTCTGCTTCTTGTGGAGCTATTAGTTTTTTTTCTATAGCAGACTCTTTTATCTTCTCTAAGTTTATTCCTGCTCCATCATCTTCAACGGTTATAATTACATGATTCTCCTGGTGACACGCTGTAACTTTTAATGTTCCCTTTTCTGCCTTTCCTGCACTTTTACGAAGTTCTGATTTCTCAATTCCATGGTCTACAGAATTACGAATTAGATGAATAAGTGGATCACTTATTTCTTCTATTATAGTCTTGTCCATTTCTGTATCTTCACCTTCTAGAATCAAAGTAACCTCTTTTTCTAGTGCAGCTGACAGATCCCTAACTATTCTAGGAAGTCTATTGAACAACTGCTTAACAGGGACCATCCTAGTTTTCATAACTCCCTCTTGCAGCTCACTAACTACTCTGGTTATATGATTAGAAATTCCTAAAAGTTCTTCCACAGAGTTGTCTTGGGAATAACGATTATATAAATCACTTCCAACCTTAGCCATCCTAGTCTGTTCAATTACTAATTCCCCTATTAAATTCATTATCTTTTCCAACCGTTCTACATCTACCCGTAGAGTTTGTAGTACTTTTTTATCACTATTAGGCTTGTCTTTATCTGTAGCAGCACTTTTTTCTTCTACAGTCTCTTCGTCTTTACAATTTTCTATCTGGTTACACTGTACTTCGTTAAAGTTATGTATTTCAACTTTATCTACATCCATCAACTGTTCTTCTGCATTCTTTTGAAGTTCTATTTTGTCATAATTACTAATAAGTAAATAACTTACCTTACCTACAGAAGATTCATCAGATAAATTCATTAAATCCGGTATAGTCTTTACTACAGTTCCAAGTTCATTAAAATGGTTCATGATAAGACAAGCTCTAGTTAACTTCATAAAACTTTCTTCTGAAATATGAATTTCACAAAGTAAAGTATTAAGTCCCATTTCCCTTGCTTGAACAACTTGCATTTTCACATCTTCATCCTGGAAAAGTTCCTTTGATAGACTTTCTAAATCAACTTCTCCACTGGATACATTTTGTTCTAATATTAGGTTCAGTTCCGAAATTATTTCATTAATTTCTGTAGTTATATTTGTTTTATCTACTACAAATTCATCTATTAACAACTTTAAATTGTCTAAACACTTAAATAAAATATCAATAACAGTTTTATTTAAAAAAAGTATTCCATTCCGGATTTTATCCAATACGTTCTCCATTTCATGGGTCAGTATCTTCATTTTCTCAAATCCCATAGAAGAAGATGATCCCTTCAAGGTATGAGCTACTCGAAATATTTTTTGTATAAGCTCAGGACTTTCACCACTTTGCTCCAATTCTAAAATACCTTGTTCTAATAACTGCAGCTGTTCTTCCACTTCATCCACAAAGGCTCTAATTATTTCAGAACGTTCAAATACTCCAGACATAGTTTTCAGCTCCTTTATTCATGGTAGAGAATCTTATCAATCTTCAAGATACCAGCAATCCCTTCTTCCATAATCCCAATTCCAAGAAAATAACTGCTGTCTAATTCACCTAACATATCAGGTGCTTGTTGAATTTCTTTAAAACGAAGAACTTGACTTACTTCATCTACTATCATTCCTATTATTTCATCTCTACTTTCAACCACAATAATTCTTGTGGACTTAGTGGCAGAATAATTTTTTATTCCAAATCTCTTATGTATATTCACTACTGGAACAACCTTCCCACGGAGATTAATAATCCCCTCTAGAAAAGCTCTGCTGTTAGGCACAGCAGTAATCTTTTGCATCCTAATTGTTTCAAAAATATCATTAATTTTTAAAGCACACTTATCATCAGCTAGCTTAAAGATAACGTATTGACTATCTAGTAAATCATCCATAAAAATTCAACCTCTGTTCATAATAATATTAGAGCTTATTAAGGGTTTGTACTACGTAATCTTCTTTATAAGGCTTTACAATGAATCCTTTCGCTCCTGCCATAACTGCTTCTCTAACAAAGGTTTCTTGTCCCATGGCAGAAATCATAACAACCTTCGCATTAGGATCTATCTTTCTAATTTCCCTTAAGGCATCTACTCCATCCATTTCAGGCATAGTTATATCCATTGTAACTACATCAGGGCAAAGTGATTTAAATTTTGTCACTCCATCTAAACCGTTTACTGCTTCACCTACAACTTCAAAGCCATTACTCTCTAAGATTGTCTTAAGGGATACCCTCATAAAGGCCGCGTCATCTACTATTAAAACCTTTTTCATTACCATCATCTCCCTAATCATTTATTTATATTATATAGATACTCTTTTTTTGTTTCATTCTTTAGTATCCAAAATATTACACTAGTTTAAAAACCATTTCCAAAGTTGAACTAACCTTTTCCTGTAAAGAGAATTTGCATTCATTCATTCTCCATTTCATTACCGTTTCTCTAAATAAACCTAAAATTACAGCCGAAAGCATTTCACCATCTAATTCAATAGAAAACTCTCCGGATTTTTTTCCTTCTTCTACAAGCTCAGCAATAAAATTACTTCGTGAATTAGAAATGGATTTAATTTTTTCGAATGCATCGTTATTTTGTCTGAAAAACTCGTATGAGTTATATATAGCTGTTATGGCAGGATAATTTTCATAGTACTGGGCAAAGGATTGTATAAAAAATCTTATGGCCTCTTTTGACTTTAATTCTTTTATTTTTATAGTTTCTATAATCACATCATCATAATGGCTATAGTATTCTATAACAGCTAAGATAATTTCATCTTTGCTTTTAAAATGCTTATATAAAGCCCCTTCCGTTACGCCTTGGTTTTTCGCAAGCTCCTTGGTAGACAGACCCTGCAAACCTAATCTATCAATTATTTCTACAGCACCTAAAATTATTCTTTCTCTTCTTGATATAAACAGATTCTTCATTTTTCCTCCTAGGTAAGTAAGTACTTACTTTCCACTATTAATTCCATTATATAAAAATTAGCATAATTTTGTCAATATGTAGGTTTTTTTAAGCTAAATTGTAGAATTTAGTATAATATTAACTTTTTGCCTTTTAATAGAGTCAAAGTAAAGAGCAAAAAAATACTGTCTAGTTCTAGAAATTACCTTCTATCCCTTAGACAGCTACTAAAATATTTTCTATCTTAAATCACTTAAAGTATTTTTATAGATCTGTATTATCTCCCTTACCAATTCATCATTATTAAAGTTTCTTTCACACCAGCTTTTTCCCCAGTCTCCTATTTTTTTACGTGCTTCTGGGTTTAATATTAGGTGTTTTATATCTCTAGCTATCCTAGCAGCATTAGGTTTCTCTAGGGCGTCATGATCTCCAAAATACATCTTCCATTGAATATCTCTGGTTCTTTCAGTTATAGGTCCCGCATAACCTTGATTTCCTACAGCAATTATTGGTTTGCTGCATAACATTCCTTCCAAGGCGACTCTTCCAGTACCTATTATTATCTCACTTTCTTTATAATAAGGTATTACATCTACCTTAGCACCTACTACATGAACGACCTTTTCATTTACCATTTCATTGATAACCTGTGCTTCCTTTTCTATACCCTCCTTTCCTGGACCATCTCCTACTATAACTGCGTGTAGATTATGGAACTGTCCTAGAAGTTGAGAATAGCTAAATAAAAATACACGGGCTGCGTCGGTCTTGTTCCAATCTAATCTACTACAGTAACACAGAATTCCTGCATTTCTTGGAATGCTAAGTTCTCTTCTTATGTCTGCAGACCTAGAAGAATCTTTAAGCATATCTGTACTGACTCCATTTTGAATTACAACAACTTTGCCCTTACTCCTATCTTCAAGTTTTGCCTCTAGCATTTCTTTTACTGGTTCGCTTACTGCAATGACCTTAGATGCCATTATACAGCTAGAGTATAAAATACTATTAGGATAAAATAGTCCATGAACGGTAACGACATAAGGTATCTTATACATTCTATAAAGTTCACTGGCAAGCTGCATACTTGCAAAGAGATGACAGTGAACTAAGTTTATTTTCTCTTCGTCAATAATGTTCTTTACCAGCTTTAGCATACCAAACTTTTTCTTATTAGATATATAATCTGTATCCATAGGAATTTTAATTACTTTTATCCCATAGGAATGTAGTATTGCTTCTGTAGGTCCACCGGAAGTCCCTACTACCACATAAACTCCCCTTTGAATTAGCTTTCTTGTAAGATTAACCACATGTGTTTCTGTTCCACCAACATTTAATGCATCTATAAGCATCAATACTCGTATATTACTTTTCTCATTTATTTGTATTTTGTTCTCAATAACCTTTAACTCCTTATAAAAATCGTTATATTGAAGATGATTTTTAACAGAAGGGTCTTTAAGAAGTTTAGATACTTGCTTATTATATTCCTTTTCGTTTTGCATATGGTATGCATCCTTATGTCTTCTATAAGAATATAGAATAGCCTCTACTTTTCTTACTTTGCCCATTTTAATAAGCTCTAGTAACAGCTCTACATGGTCGTCAAGCTCCAGGGTCTTATTTTCAAAATTCACTTTATCCATAAGTTCTTTACGAATCATTAAGGTAGGAAATAGAATAGGGATGAAGCCTCCAATGATGGCCTTTTGAATATCTTCATAAGTAACATAATGATTTTGAATTCTTTCCACAAAAGTACAGTCCTTTGCCAAGGATTGGTCTCTTGTAAAACAAGAAATAAGACAGGATACCATACCATCCTGTGGATTTTCCAACAAGTATTTTAACTGTAATTCTAAGCGGTTAGGTGCACTTATGTCATCACCGTCATGCCTTATGACAAAATCTCCCTTCGCAAGCTTGTATCCCTCTAAAAAGGCGTAGGTAAGTCCTTTATGCTGCTTTAGGTTTACTAAACGAATTCTAACGTCCTTTATTCCAGATATTTTTTCTTCTGTTTTATCTTCCGAACCATCATTTACAATTATCAATTCCCAGTTCCTATAGGTCTGCTCTAGTATACTTCTAATACTCTCTTCCATAAAAGCTTCACAGTTATATACCGGCATAATAATGCTAATTAGCGGTCTCATAAAATCAACCCCTTTGCTCAAAGTACAAAACATCTCTTAAATTTTGTACTTTATACCCATTGTTTAGTAGTCTGTAGATGAATTCGAAATCTGCTGCACCCTGCATTAAATTACTAAAACCAGCAGTTCTATGGATATGCTCATATCTTACCATTAGGGTATTAATATTAATACAACTTAATCCTTCTGAAATATAAGAGTACTCAAGCTTATCATCATATCTTATTCTTGAGCCCCCTGGTTCACAATTTGTGCCGATAGCCCCATACATAAAATTATTCTTTAAAAAGTCTACTTGTTTTTCTATTCTTTTAGGATGACTTATACCTTTATCATTATGAAAGGCAATGTATTCTCCCCTAGATAAATAAGCTCCCATATTATAAATCCAAGGCACCCCAACTTCCTTAGGAGGTTTAAAATATAATAATTCCTTAACAGCTTTTTTACCGGAAGAATTTCTATACTTTTTGTACCAGTTATTTATTATTTTTTCAGAGTCATCAGTAGAGTTATCATCTACCACAATGATTTCAATGTTAGGATAAGTTTGCTCAGCTATACTATTTAGTGCCTTCAAAATAGTACTCTGACTATTTTTGATAGGTAATACTACTGTGACGAGATTTTCAGTAACTTTCCTCTTTTGTAATACCTTTATATCCTTTTTATGCCTTAAATCACTACTCATAGAACCGGTATGTTTTCTTACATAGTGTAGTTCTTCCTTTATATTTTCAACAACAAAATCATGATTTACAATGTTATTCACAAAAAACATATCATTACCAACAGGAATAGCTTTGAAACATCCAATAATTTCTTCTAGCATAGCAGCTCTAAACATCAAGGTACCATAAGCAACACAGTGCCTGAAATGTTTTTTATAGTTTCTTTCAATACTTTCTGGTTTAAAACTTAACCAACCACTTCCTGCCTTACTTTTGGAAATACTATCTGTAAAAGTCCTAAAGCCTGTGCCTACCATAGCTGTATTAGGATGTTCTTCTAACAATTTAACCTGCTTTTCTATTTTTTCTGGATAGCTGACATCATCTGCATCATGGATTACAATATATTCACCTAGCGAAATTTGAAATCCAATATTGTAAGCCCAGCCGGCACCACAATTTCTTGGTAGTTTTAAATAAATAAAGTTTGAAAGTTTAGTTCCATATTTTCCATACCAAGACTTTACAAGTTCTTCTGTGTTATCCTCTGAATCATCGTCCATTACAATTAGCTCTATATTAGGATAGGTTTGGCTTTTAATGCCATCGAGAGCATCTACAATAAATTTGCCATAGTTATAGGTAGCAATGACGATAGTCACAAGTCCTGGCTTTCTATCGTACAATTTTGTCATCATAAGTCCCCCCTTTTTTCCAGTGTTTCTATTTATAATATATGTAAATTACTACATCCTGTGAGCAATTATAAAGTAATTTATTACTATTCCTTGTTATAAACATAAGCTATCTCCTGATAAATCATCAATATTGTCAAAGAGTCATTACCTCCTCCCTATATCACTATTCATCCTGGAACCTTATCTTATTGAACCACATATACTATATTACTAACTAATAAGCGAGGGATGAGAATGTGGTTAAGCAATAAAAACATTTTAATAACTGGTGGCACTGGTACAATTGGAAAGGCACTGCTGAATAGATTACTAAACTATGATGTAAAGCATATTTATATATTCAGCAGAGATGAACAAAAACAAGAAGCAGAACTTTATAATTTAAAATATAATCCTAAGGTTAGCTTCATAATTGGAGATATAAGAAACTACCATAGCATAAATACTGCTTTAAGAGGTATAGATATAGTTTTTCATACTGCAGCTATGAAGATTGTATCCATATGTGAAAATAACCCTAAGGAAGCCTTTATTACAAATATTATTGGCACTGACAACATTATAAGGAGTGCAACATTAAATGGAGTGGAAAAGGTTGTATTTACTAGTAGTGATAAAGCAGCCAATCCTACTACCGTAATGGGTGTTGGGAAGCTCTATAGCGAAAGACTTATGACCCATGGAAACTTTATAAATGAAAACAACACAATTTTTTCCACTGTACGTTTTGGAAATGTTCTAGGTTCAAGAGGTTGTGTTCTAGACTTATTTAAAGAACAAATAAAAAACCAAGATTATGTAACGGTTACTGACCCGGGGATGACACGGTTTATATGCACCATTGATGATGCCGTTGATTTGATGTTAAAAGGTGCTGAAAAAGCTGTTGGCGGAGAAATATTTATAAAAAAGATGCCAAGTATCCGCATAGAAGACTTAGCTGAAGCTTTAATCAATTATTTAGCACCATCTTTCTCTAAAGATCCCAAAAGTATAAAAGTACAGTTTATTGGAAAACAACCTTCTGAAAAATTATTTGAGGAACTAATCACAACTCATGAGGCAGAAAGATCCTTAGAGTTTGATGATTATTATTGCATACTTCCTACTATTTTAAAAGGTAGCAAGAATATATATCCTATAAAAAACTGCAAAGCAGTATCTGGCGAAATATCATCCCATACTAATAGACTTCTTACAAAGGAGGAAATTATAAATTTTCTTCTAGCTAATAAATTGCTATGATGGTCAATAACAGAATTTTTACGGTATAGAGGAGGAAGTGAGATATGAATATATTAGTAACTGGTGGTACAGGCTTTATTGGAAGATGGGTAGTAAAAAGACTTATAGAGGATAATCATAATGTCTGGATACTAGATAATCTTTCAAATAGTTCAATAGATAATATAAAAGAGTTTCAGGTTAACTATCCTAAAATCTTTTTTATAAAGGGCAGTATAACAAATCTCCCCCTTTTAGAAACTCTTTTTACAAATAAATTTGATATTTGCTATCACTTAGCAGCTTCAATCAATGTTCAAGATAGTATTGACAATCCTAAAACTACTTTTGAAAATGATGTGATAGGAACCTTCAATCTTCTGGAGCAGTGTAGGCATAGTAATACAAAATTTGTTTATATGAGCACCTGCATGGTTTATAGTAGAGCTTTAGATGAAGAAGGAATTTCGGAAAATCATAGTACCTGTCCTACATCCCCTTATGCTGCTGCTAAATTGGCAGGTGAACAACTAGCTTTATCTTTTTATTATGCTTACGGTCTTCCTGTGACTATTCTTCGCCCCTTCAACACCTATGGTCCTTACCAAAAGCAGAATAGCGAAGGTGGAGTTATTTCTATTTTTATAAATAAAAAACTTATGAACAAGCCACTAAAAGTCTACGGTAGCGGAAAACAAACTAGAGACTTTTTATATGTTACCGATTGTGCAAACTTTGTAGTTGCTGCAGGATACAGTAGCCGCACAGAGGGAAAAGTGTTGAATGCAGGCAGTGGTAGCGATATATCTATTACCGACTTAGCTAAAATGATTGCCGGTGAAGATGGAAGTATTAAATATATACCTCATATTCACCCTCAAAGTGAGATAAAAAAATTGCTATGCAATTCAAAACTAGCTGAAAAAACACTTTGCTGGAAACCAGAGGTTTCTCTGATAGAAGGTATAACTAAAACAGAGGAATTTTTAAAAAACAAACTATTATTGGAGGGGATATAGATGAAATCTTCCTTTCGTATTGTACTAATGGGTGATTGCAGTAAGCATACTATAGCCTTTAACTCCGAAATGCTTCACAACCTCCTCTCTAATATTAAAAAGTTATCTCCTCAACCAGATTTTATATTTTTTTTAGGAGACATGGTTTATGGTGGTTCCAATGTCAGTGAACAATTAGATAAGTGGAAACAATTTGTAAATAATTATTATCCAATTAATATGTTTTATACTCTTTTAGGAAACCATGAAAACAATGAAACTGCCTTTAGTAACGCTTTTTCCCATCTCCCAAATGAGCAATTAGAAAAATATCAAAGAACTGTATACTATTTTGATCATTTAAATACCCGTTTTATTTTTCTAAACTCCAACCGCTGGGGTAAGGGAGGAGGTTATGCTCTTGATCCAAAACAATTAACTTGGTTAGAAAACACTTTAGAAAGCAGCACTAGAAAATATAATTTTGTTATGTTTCACCTACCGGCTTTCCCTACAGGACATCATTATAGCGAAAGCCTAGATAGTAGTAAATGCGAACGAGATGCGCTCTGGTCAATTATTGATCGGTACAATGTAACAGCAGTTTTTGTAGGCCATGAGCACAACTACTGCAGACGTATTATTGATAAGTCTTTTAATACCAAAGGACTTATTATAAAAAACCCTATTTATCATATTACCACTGGTGGAGCAGGTTCTTCACTAAATGGACATATAAAAGATATAAAAAATGTTGTAGTTGGTCCATTAGCGATTTATCACTATGTTGTTTTAGACATCACGAGCCAAGGAGTTACTCTACATGCCTACGATAATAATAATACTCTTATAGATAGCTGTAGCCTTACATCCTTTAGCAATAAGATTAAAGATAACAATGTTTCTGATATTTTAATTCCTCTTAGTTCAACTTGGAGATACTTAGACAACGGCTCCAACCAAGGAACCCAGTGGAAGGAACTGAATTTTGATGACTCTAAATGGTCTTCTGGTTTGGCGGAATTTGGATATGGTGATGGTGGTGAAGCTACTGTTGTAAGTTACGGACCTAATGTTTACAAAAAATATATTACAACCTATTTTAGAAAGCATTTTACTATAGATGTGCCATCTCAGTATAGTGATTTAACTCTTCGAATTCAGCGAGATGATGGAGCAGTTGTATATTTGAATGGAACAGAAATATATAGAACTAATATGCCTTCTGGTAAAATTCATTATAATACTTTAGCAGTAAAAGCTTTGAGTGGCGCAGATGAAACTTCTTACCAAAAGGTTACAATAAGCACAAGTCTTCTTAGAAAGGGTGATAATGTAATAGCAGTTGAAATCCATCAAGCCAGTGCATCTAGTTCTGATATAAGCTTTAATTTTCAGCTTTTAGGTCACAAGAAAAATATAAAAATGGAGAATTGATTTTTTTCAATTCTCCTTTGGTTTTTACTATGGAATAATTTTCCGAACTAATTCGAAGGCTTCTGCATAGTTACAGCCTATAACTGTACCCCATCTCCTTGCAGCAGTTTCCAATCCTTCTATAGAGCGGGGATGAGGGAATTGTCTCAATTCGGATTTATAGCATTTTATTGCTTGAAGCTTATCCTTTAAGGTAGTTTCTATATTTACAAAATAGTTGGGAACAAATTTATCTTTGTCTATAAAGCTCCACTCTGTAGCAGAAAAGGTTTCAAAGCAATATAATTCTTTCACTGGGCAGTTAACCATAGGCCTTGATGCCGTTTGAACTGCTTGAAAAGTTCTCTGATGATCAATATTTAAATCCCCATAATGGTGAGTAAATATAATAGATGGCTTTAAGAGAACTATATATTTTTCTATAGCTTTTACTATATCTAAAAGGGTGTCTTTATCAAAGCTATTATCAACAAACTGACAGAAAAATAGTTCCTTATACCCAATAATTTTAGCTGCAGCTTGGCTTTGCTTAAGCCTATTTTTAATCTCTTCTAATACTACTTCCGTTAAGTTACCATGCCTGGAAGTAGTGCCATCAGATAAAATCAATGAATAGGCTTCATTGCCTTCATCTATAAGACGCTTAATAGTTCCACCACAGCCTAAAATCTCATCATCAGGATGAGCTGCAATGACTAATATCTTTTCCATATAAAGTCCTCCTAATTTAAGATATAAGTCTAAGTAATATTAATATCTATAACATTAAGCTATGCAAAGTTAATTTATTAAGTTACATATAACAATAATATATCGCATATTTATATATAGGACTATTCATCATAAAGGAAGGATTTATCATGAAACAATATAAGGCTTTAGTTACTTCTATTGGAGGTGATTTAGGTCAGGCAGTTTGTAAAGCTCTCTGTCGTTCTAACTACAATATAAAGATCTTTGGAACTGACTGCAGAAACTACGAGCCTCATCCTCTATTTTGTAACCTTTTTCAAACCATACCTAAAGCAAAGGATTCAACCTATCCCGAATTTATAAATAGATTTATTACTGAAAATTCAATAGACTTAGTTTATGTTTGCAGCGAGCAGGAGCTCTTATATATTTCTGATCATTTCCTGGAGATTGATGAGGAGATTCGCCCTCGTATTGTTATGCCTTCACCTGGGATAATTAATATATGCAGAGATAAATTAAAAACAGTTCAGTTTTTGAAAAATAACTATTTTCCTTATCCTCATTCAATCCTATATAACAGTTCAGTATCTGTTGATATGTTGCTGAAAGGTTTCAATTATCCCTTTATAGTAAAGAAGCTTTCTAGTAGTGGCTCAAAGGATTTTTATATGGTTAGAGATATTTTAGACTTTAAATCTATAAAAGATCTAGACAGCAGTTATATGCTTCAAGAGTATATTACTGGACTTGAATATACCAACGGAGTTTATAGAGATCCTTTTAACAATGAAACATACGTAATTACCCTTGAAAGGACTTTGAAGGATGGGGTAAGCAGTGAAGTTAAAGTTGTTTTCGACAAAGATATAGAAGAATTGTGTAAATCAGTAGCAAGAATTCTAAATTTATCCGGTTCTATTAATATTCAATTGCGAAAACAAAAGGATAGTGCTCCTGTAATCTTCGAAATTAATCCAAGATATTCTAGTACTGCTTTTATAAGGTCAAACTTTGGTTTCAATGATGTAATATATGCCTTTGAAAATATTATCCTTAAAAAGGCTATTGATAAACCTAATATAAAATCTGGTAAGGCATTCCGTTATTTAGAGGAATACTATAAATTTGATTAAGAGGTGTAAAGTATGGATTATCAAATAAACCGATTTGTTATCGAAATTCCCGACAGTGATGAAAAAACAAGTACAGACCAATTAGATATGGATTTTTTTCTGCAAAAGGATTATAGAAAAGTTATACTAGGTACAGTTCGTTTTCCAGATGGTGAACCAGCACCTTGCTCTGTAGTAAAAATCTTCAAATTAAAACACCCTCACTGTGATGCTGAAATCACATCAGAGCTTGAGCCTATTGGCCATGCAATAACTGATGATAATGGTCAATTTCTTTTAGGACCTTTATATCCCGGTGATAAAATAGTATTAAAAATACTGTATCTAAATGGTCTAGTATATGAGCCTTCCTCTAAATCTGTGAAAAGTACCTGTGAACCAATGGATACTGAATATGAGGAAGAAGAATAATTCATGGGTGACCTAGGAAAAAGAGATTCAGCTATTATAATTCCATGTAAAAATGAAGGAATCTATCTTAAGCAAACTATAGACTTTATGTTAAAAACTGAAGCTAAAAAGCTATCAGATATTTTTGTTATAGATGACAATTCTAACGATAACTGTTGTGAATTTTTAAAGAGTGCTTCTAAACGTTATCCTAACGTATCGCTAATTCAAACAAAGGGAATAGGTCCATCACAGGCTAGAAACTTAGGAGCAGCTCTAGCATCTGATGCGAGATTTCTAATCTTTTGTGATGCACATCTCACTATGAGGGAAGGCTGGCTTAATACTATGCTAGAAGCTTTTAATAATAGGGAAGTTAGCGTAATTTGTCCAGGTATTGGACATTTTCACCCTAACAGTGCTGTAGGCTATGGTCAAAGCTGGAATGAAAATCTAGAAACTTATTGGCTGGAGAGGCCTAACAGTATAGGAGAAATCCCATTGGCTCCTGGTGCCTGTATGATTATTAAAAGAGATGTATTTCATGCTGTAGGAGGTTTTGATCCCTTATTTACTAGCTGGGGTTATGAGGATGTGGAATTATCACTTAAACTCTGGCTTTTTGGATATAAAATTTTCGTACACCCTGCTGTTAAGGTCGGTCATAAATTTAGAAAAGTTCAGCCTTATAATGTAAATATAGTAGATTTTCATTATAATAAGTTAAGAATAGCCATTATCCATTTTAATAAGGCTAGGGTTAAAAAATTAATAAAATTAATGAATGATTATCCTCATTTTGAAAAAATAATAGAAAAAATAAAGATAAGTAATAGTCATGAACATCGCAAAAACTATTTTAGGCGACGTATATATGATGACAACTGGTTTTTCAATAAATTTAACATACCCTTTTAACATTAATATATAGAGGTGATCTACTTGAAATATTCACTAGAGGATATTGATAATAAAAAAAATTTCAAAGTTTCCGTTGAAGCAGTTATAGAGAAGATGTATAAATTAAATGGTACTAAAAGACAGGAAATTGATTGTAATCAGTTAGTATTAGAGGAAGAAGCCCCTAACTTAATAGAGTTAGATATTATTATAAGCCCACCGCAACACTAGCCTTGATCAAATACTTTACTATTGATGATAAATTTAAATTAATTCCTAGCTTAAGATGAGTGGGCGAGGGATTAATTTAAATTTATATAAAGAATTTCCTAAGGAGGGTGTCTATGTTAGAAATGCTTTCCTTTATTCAGCAGCTTATAATTTTATATAGTATTGCTTTAGTTGGTTACGCAGCTAAAAAATTTGGTATTATTGATGACACTGCTGATAAAGCTCTTACCAACATAATTCTCTATATTACTTTGCCGGCATTAATTGTCTTTTCTATGGATTTCCCTTTTTCCTTTTCTTTTTTAAAGAATTTCTACACTTTAATATTCCTATCAATATATATTCTTGTTTTAGCTTGTATATTAGCATTCTTTATGGCAAGACAGAACAAGCTTCCAGAAGATAAAGGAGGCGTTTATCAAAGCTTAATAATCTTTGGTAATCAAGGCTTTCTTGGCTATGCTCTTTGTTTTTCTTTATTTTCAAAGGAAGGAGTTATGTATGCTTCCGTATTCAACCTTTTTTTCTTATTCTTGATTTGGACCTACGGAGTATATTTAATCGCAAAAGAACAACTATCTTTTTCTTGGAGGATACTAATACTAAATCCTGGTGTTCTTGCTACTTCTTTTGGCTTATTACTCTTTCTTATGCCTTTTAAGCTTCCTTTGACTATATCAAAATTCCTTGAAAACCTTGGCACACCTACAACTCCTCTTTCCATGCTTCTTATTGGTAGCCTTATTGGTAATTTAAAAAAAGATGTACTCTTCAAACTATGCAAAGACAAGCATCTCTGGCAAGCAGTTTTTGCTAAACTAATAATTGTACCTTTACTTCCTTTTATGCTGATTTTTTTAAATATAAAATTTACTCTGCTAGCCATAGCAGTAATTTTAACTGCTATGCCCTCTGCTCCTACCACTGCCATATTTGCAAAAAAATATGGCAGTGATATCTACTTTGGATCTATAGGCATATGTGTATCCACCTTACTATCCTTGATATCTCTGCCACTACTATATTGGCTGTTGAATATTTTGGCTAAGTAGACTACATTGTCGGCATTTAATATATTCTAAAAATCATTGTTATGTTTACTTATATCTTAAATAGAGTTATTAGATGGATTATAAAACTACCTACACAATTTATTATAGCGTAAGTAGTTTTATAATCAGCTTTTATCTAGTTTCTGCGACTAACTTGTCTACAGCTAAGTTTACCTCATTAGAAGCTTTAACCTGTAATTGGGAAAGTTCATTAAGCTTATTTGTTGAACTCTTAATATTCTTTATTTCATCTGAAAGCTGGCCTAAAATTTACCCCCTAACTTTGTAGTTAGGAGGTGTAACTGTTAATTACTATTAATATTAATTTTTTATAAAGTGATTCCTTCAATCAACAATGCCCTTGTTGGCGCAGCTTCTACACCCTTTATTTTTAAAGGTGGAGCACAAAGCACATAACTTCCTTCACTAATATCTTTCAGTCTAAGTCCCTCTACTATGGTAATTCCCGCTTCCATTAGGATTTTATGTGTCTCATGGTTTGGCTGACTTCTTTCTATTCCTAATCCATCAGTTCCAACGCCCTTTATTTCCTTTTCCTTTAGGTACTCTGCTCCACTCTTCTCTAGATAAACAAAGTCAAAATCAAATTCTTCTGTATTAGAATTTCTTGTCTTTAATATTATAAAGTCTCCCTTTTGTATATCTTTTTTTATCAGATCTTCCCTCATTATTGTATTATGAACATTAGTTAAATCCAAGACCTTACATTTAGTTATAACAGTACTTAAATCAAGAGTTTCAATAGTACTGCCTTCTTCAATCATATGAAGAGGTGCATCAACATGAGTTCCTGTGTGCATATCCATTGAAATTCTAGATTCATAAGCACTGCTGTTAATAAAGTTCTGAACATTATTTAAAACAGGTCTCTTCTCTTCCTTATTCTTATATACCATCATATCATAGTGTATATTCATTGAAATATCATAAATTTTCATTTATTTCTCCTCTTTTAAACCAATAGACTAAATTTAGAACTCTTATTTTCTTGCACAAAAACTGTTAGACTCTATATTCCACCATTTTCTGTTATCTCTAGATAACAGCAGTTCCGCTTCTCTAGGACCATTGCTGCCTGCCTCATAGTTAGGAAAACTGTTTTCTTCACTTTTCCATGCCTCTAAGATACTGTCAACAAATTTCCATGAGTACTCAACCTCATCCCACCTTGTAAAGAGAGTAGGATCACCTTTCATAACATCATAAAGCAGCCTCTCATAAGCTTCTGGTGTATTGCTCTCAAATTCGCAATTTTGACAAAAATCCATCTGAAGGGGAAGAATGTTATTCCTTGAACCTGGCTCCTTCCCATTAAACTGAAATACTACCCCTTCCATTGGGTTAACTTTTATACTAAGCAAATTAGGCTGCAGCTCCTTATTTTCTTTAAAGTATAAAATATTAGGAAGTTCCTTAAATTGTACAGTTATTTCAGTAGATTTCCTATCAAGTCTCTTGCCACTTCTTATATAAAAGGGTACCCCAGCCCATCTAAAGTTCTGTACATGCATCTTTAACGCCGCAAAGGTTTCAACTTTTGACTCCGGTGATACATTAGCTTCGTTTCTATAGGCAGGCACAACTTTACCTTCAATTGAACCTGCTCCATATTGTCCTCTAACTACATTACTTTTAATAAATTCCGGTGTTAACTTTTCAAGAGACTGAAGTACCTTAACTTTCTCGTCTCTAATATGCTCAGTCTTAAGGCTTGGTGGTGGTTCCATGGCTGTTAAGGTAAGAAGTTGAAGCATATGGTTTTGAACCATATCTCTAAGGGCTCCTGCCTTTTCATAGTATCCTCCCCTATTTTCCACACCTACAGTTTCAATAGCAGTAATTTGAATGTTATCTATATATTTATTATTCCATATAGGTTCAAATATTGAGTTTGCAAACCTTATAATCATGATATTCTGTATCATTTCTTTACCAAGGTAATGGTCAATTCTATAAGTGTTATTTTCTGAGAACACTTCGGTAATCTTTTTATTCAAGTATTGAGCAGATTTCAAATCTCTTCCAAAGGGTTTTTCAATAACTACTCTTTTAAAGCCTTCTCTAGTATCAACCATATTGTGATTATTTAACTTATCTACTATTACTTCAAAATATTCTGGTGCTACAGCAAGATAGTACATCCTATTTCCGTTAGTATGATACTCTTTGTCTAAAGCCTTCAAAAATTCATTTAGTTTGCTATAGCCTAAGTTATCATCAAAACTAAACTTACTATAGTATATTTTATTTCTAAGAATACTCCATAGATCATTATCAATTTTAAGCCTAGAAAATTTTTGTATTGATTGGTATATACTATCTCTATACTCTTCATGAGATAAATCTCTTCTTCCAACAGCTACCACCGCAAAGTTTTCTGGCAGCATATTCTCATGAAGTAAGTTATATATAGCAGGCATAAGTTTTCTATGAGCAAGATCCCCTGTACCTCCAAAAATAGTCATAACACAGGATAAGTCTTTAGTTATTTCCACTTAAATCACCATCTTCCAAAATATAATGTCCTGTTTACTTCTTAGCAACTGCATGGCCGCCAAATTCATTTCTTAATGCAGCTACCACCTTACCAGTAAAAGTATCTTCTTGTTCAGAACGATATCTCATAAATAAAGACTCGGTGATTATTGGTGCAGGAACCTTAAGCTCTAAAGCCTCTTGTACTGTCCATAACCCCTCTCCTGATGAGTACATTATACCCTTAATTCCATCTAAATTAGCATCCTTTCTAAAGGCACTTTCCGCAAGCTCCATGAGCCACCCACGAATAACAGAGCCATTGTTCCAAACCCTAGCTACTTCCTTATAATTTAAATCAAATTGGCTTTTTTCAAGTATTTCAAATCCTTCTCCCATAGCTTGCATCATTCCGTATTCAATACCATTGTGGACCATTTTAACAAAATGTCCAGAACCGTTTTTACCTGTATGCAAATATCCCTTTTCTACACTTATATCCTTAATAAGTGGCTCTATGTGCTTAAAAACATCCTCTTCAGCACCTACCATTGTACAAGCACCATTTCTCGCTCCTTCTATTCCACCGCTTGTTCCTACATCTACAAAATCTATTTCTTTCTCCTTTAATTCTCTATATCTCCTAAGAGTATCTTTATAATTTGAATTTCCTCCATCAATAATTATATCCCTCTTATTTAATAATGGTACAAGCTTCTCTACCATATCATCTACTGTGTTTCCTGCAGGCACCATAAGCCAAATAATTTTTCTTCCAGTTAACTTATTTACTAACTCCTCTATGCTATAGGCTCCTGTAATACCTTCCTTTTCTGCTTCCTTCACCTTTTCCGCCGTTCTATTAAAAGCCACTACCTTATGACCTTTATCTCTCATATTTAGTGCAAGGTTAAAGCCCATTCTTCCCAAACCAATTAAACCTATTTCCATTATTGTAGTCCTCCTTAAAGATTATAAACAATAGCTTATAACATAGTATTATTTATAATTAACTAAGTTTATACTTTTATATTTCTCAGTTATAGTAACAGGTATACCAAATTTATATAATAAAAGCAGAAAATTATTATTCTACATTTTTGGCTGTAATTTTATTAACATTATATCATATTTTTAATGCTAATCAATAATAATTATCATTTAATACTTCATACTAATATAGTATAATTTTTCTTATATTTTGTGCATAACTCTTTTTTAATCATAAAAAGGGCATAAAAGTAAAAAACTTACTTTTACGCCCTTTTGGATATGCTATATATCTTTAATATGTTATCCTATTTCCTTAAGCTTATTTTTTATTAAAGAAATAATGTATTCCCTGTCCCTTTCATTATGTACATAATCAAGATTGTCTACCTCTACTACAAGCAGTGGTGATATATTATATTCACTAAAATAATCCTCATATTCCTTATTTAATTGCTCCCAGTATTCTCTTTCAACAACCTGTTCATAATCTCTTCCCCTTAACTTTATCTTTCTAATGATATCATCTGTGCTGCTCTTAAGGTAAATCATTAGCTTAGGTGGCTCCACATGCTCAAGCATATTAGCTAAAAGGTCCTTATATAGGGCATATTCTTCTGACTCCATTTCCTGATTATCTGCTAAGAGCTTAGCAAATATTACATCTCCATATATACTTCTATCCATTACAGTACCATCAATTTTAGCTGCTTCCTTAAGCATAGCAAACCTTTTATTTAAAAAGAATATCTGTAGTGGAAAAGAATATCGCTTTCTATTATAGTAAAACTTATCTAATAGCGGATTGTCTGTTACAGGCTCTAAAAAAGGAGTATATCTAAATTCCTCTTCTATAATATTCATAAGACTTGTCTTACCTGCTGCTACACAACCATCTATTATAATTGAATTCATTATTTTATCTTCCTTTCTGGCACTTTTTAATAACTTAAAAAACTCTATGTATTCATTCATTAATTTGCCTCCTAGCACATCTACTAAATAGAATCCTATATTAATATAACCAACATATTATATATTAAATAGTTCCAGAAAGACAAGCCTTAAAGGAGACCTTTAAGGCTTATTTATATTTAGGTACACTCAATTTTTATATTATATCTTTTCATAGTCTCTTCGCTTAGAGTTCCAAGCTCTCTAAATTCTATTTCTATCATCAAAATTATATCCTCAGGTAACTCTTCATTATCTACTTTAAAGATAATGGACTCAGTTTTAAAAATCAACATATAATCAACCCTCATTAAATTATTATTTCTTCAAAAAGTTTTATTTAGAAGGTATTATTCCTATATATATTTATTACATTTTTTTTATTTATAGTACTAATCTTTTTTCTGAATTATTTTTTTTATATATTCTTATTCTAATGATGGTTAATAGGTGATTGCAAAAGCAACCTTTTAAAAACTCCCCTATACCTTTCTCTAAAGTATAAAATTTAAAAACCTCTAACCTTTCAAAATAAAAGATTAGAGGTCTTTATTTAAACTTCTATATTGGCAAATAGTTCTGCTCCCTTAGTAACAGTGATTTGGTAGAGTATATAATCAATAATAACAAATAGTATACATAGAGATATACTTACAGTGACACCGTATTCTTGAAGTCTTATAGCTAAGAATGCAACTAAAGCTCCTCCAATCATACCTAGTACTAGATTTATAATTACATTAAAGTTCTGTTTTACTGCTTTTACTTCATTATCCCAAGTTAATTTTGGAAAGTTTAAATCAATTAATATTCCTACTAATGATGAAAATATAATACCAGGTAAAGAAGATACTAATACTACAAAAGGCAAGTATAACGGTATTCTAATAAGTAATACTGCTGCTAAAATCATAATTATTACAGATATAGTTCCCATAATTATCCCAGATAATAGTTTTGCAGTAATTTGGGTTTTATAACTAGTGGGAAGATACTTACTAATAAATATATTTTGCCCTTCTCTTGATATGGCCGTAGAGGTTATACCATTAGTAGAAGCGAGAAATATACTAGCAGCTAAAGATATCCCTATAACCATAGATATTATACTTGGATCCTTAATGAACTCTGAAGTATTTCTTAGTTCTACTAACATTTCAGGTTGGGTAAAAGCTGGAATTAGCATAAAAACTGGCCATAAGAAATTCATTAGTATACAATTCATAAAATAAACTGGCGTTCTAAATAGAAGTCTAAGTTCCTTCTTTGTTAAAGCATTAAGAGATGTCTTTTTCACAATTTGCTTTGCTAGCTCTTTAGAGGACAACTCTCTTCTTTTTGAAGAGGTTTCTGAAATTCCAACTACCCCTCTAAAATACAGTTTTTCTCCTAACATTACAAACAATAAAATTACAACTAAAGTAATCCCTGCAAATAGAAACATATTTACAAGTCCCTGTAAACTACTGTTATAAATTAATGCCTTGGTTACTATAGCTGTTCCTGGAAACATCTTGTTTGAAGCTTCAAGTAGAGAATTATTCCCAGCAGTTATCATTTGAAGCATCTTCTCTGGATTCCTTGAAGAAACGCCTATTCTCTGCATACCAATATTTAACCCTATGGCAAAAAACATGGCTATAATCCCGCCTAATATTTTAAGTTTATCTCTGTGTCTGCCTATATTTGTAAAGCTCATAAGTATCATATTTAACACTGAGGAAATAGCTAAAGGCATTATAGGCAGTAGTAAAAATATTATCGCTGAATTAAGATAATATACTATTCCAGCATCACTTTTTATTCCATAAACAATTAATAGAGGAAGCAGTAAAATTAACTCTGTTAAATATTCATAAAATAGTGCTACTGTAAACTTTGCACCTAAAATTTCAGAAGGTTTAAAAGGTAGCGGCAGTAAATTCTCTATATCATTTCCAAAGTAAAGCACATTTAAAGAATAAAAAATACCAAAGAAAAATATAAATATACTTACAAAAGAAACACCTAGCCCAAGTATTAGTCCCTGCTGATTTATCTTTAACAAAACGTCATAGGCAGATCCGATAAACTGTATAATAAGCAAAATTGTAGGTGCAAAGGCTAATGCCAAAAGCCCCCACATTGCTAGTGTTTTATTTCTCTTCTTTTTATCTTGTCTTAAAGGGCTTCCTCCATTTTTCAAAAGTACCTTTGTCAAGGCTATATATCTACTCATTTTCAGTCATCTCCAAAAATATATTTTCTAAGGATTTATTCTCTTTGAATTGTTCTTTTAATTCTTCAAAAGTACCAGAAAATAATATTTTTCCCTTATTTATAATAGCAATTCTATCGCATATTTTTTCTGCAACCTCAAGAACATGAGTAGAAAAAAACACTGTATTTCCCTTATCTGCATGCTCCCTCATCATCTCCTTCAACATATATGCTGATTTAGGATCTAAACCTGTCATAGGCTCATCTAGTATCCATACTGATGGGTTATGCACAAGGGCTCCCATTAAAATAATTTTTTGTCTCATTCCATGAGAATAACTTTGAATTTGATCACCTAAAGCTTTAGTCATCTCAAATCTTTCTGATAACTTTCTTATTCTATCTTCTCTTTCTTCACTTTCTACACCATATATGTCTGACATAAAGTTTAAATATTCAATTCCTTTAAGTCTTAAAAACATATCCGGACTATCTGGCACAAAACCAAATTGTTTTTTTGCCTCTATAGGATTATCCTTTATATTTACTCCATTTATAGTTATATTTCCTGCATCAGAATTTATAATCCCAGTAAGCATCTTAATAGTAGTGGTTTTTCCTGCTCCATTAGGTCCTAAAAAACCAAATATTACTCCATTCGGTATTGAGAGATTTAGGTTATCTACTGCTTTTTGTTTTCCGTTATAACTTTTACTTATATTGACTAATTCTACCATTCTTATTCCCCCAAGTTATATTTATTATAGCTATTATATTTGTTATACATAATATATGGCAAATATAATAACTCTGCAAGTAATTTTCATAATAAAAAATTTAGGATTAAAATTTAACCCTAAATTTTTTATTATATTCTAGTAAATATTAAACCATGTATCTATAAATCTTTTAATCCTTTTAATACTGCCAGCTTTGACATGCTGTATATAGAATTATTTTCTTTTCTTATTACTATTTCTTCATTAATACTCTTTCCATCCTCGCTTATATTAAATAAGGAAATGACATTTTTCTTGAAGGAGTATTCTACTAAATTATTTAAAATATCTTTGGCACTTTCCCTTTCCTTCAATATCTTATACAGATAGTTTGCAGTTTGTTGTGCTTTCTCTACATTTCTGTCCTTTAAAAAGTTCTTCTCAATAGCCCTTTCTAGAGCAAGAATTGCCATTTTTCCAATTCTGTTTTGTAAAATAGCACTTCCATTTATACAATTATTGTAAATAAATTCTACAGATTTATTTAATTGATTGAAGTATATATCAATATCTTCTTCACCAATACCAAAGGCTAAAAGTGCCATAGCAGTGGTCTCAACCTTATCTTCAATATTGCTGTCTTCATAATCTACAAAAGCACCATCTGCAAGTTGATTTTTAGCAATTAACCTGAGAAGTTCTTCTCTTGGATAAACTTTATCTAAATATTGATTGTGATCTATGTCTTCTTCCTCATCTCCACTATAGGATTTGTATAAAAAGCCTAATTGTTCATTTTCTTTAAAGTCTTCCATATCTATTTCATCAGCTAGTGTACCTTCTTGTACCTTTATAGGAATTATATCCCTAAGTTCAATACCTAGAACAGGTTCATATCTAAGTTCCATAAATATGAAGGTGGTTTCAGGACTTATGATTCCATTGTTTTTAGATAGCTCTACTACCTTTCTTCTCATAGCTTCCCTTGTTTCGCCACGCTCGGCTATCATATTTAATTCTATAGACTTTATTCTCTTTCTTGCCCAAACTTTTTTAAGAAGATTAGCATTTTCTTCTGTATTGAAGTTATCTAGGTTTATTGTCTTAATGTATTGCTTCCCATCTACCATTCCTTTTATAGTTATTTCTCCACTTACTTCTCCCACTACATCCGCAAATATTGAAAATGGTTCTCTATCATACATATAATCTATAGTTCTTGGATAAGTGCTTGCAACCTTCAATGTTCCCCAATCAATCTTAATATCGTCTACTTCTGGATTTTGTATTCTAGTAAACTGCCTTAAAACAACATCTTCAATTCTCTTTCCTTTATTTATAAACTCTGCCTTTCCGTAGCTTTCATGAGCAAGCTTATTTAGGAAATAATTATTAGTAGCAGAATCAATACCAAAGGAGAATATTCTATTATCACCGATATTCTCTCTTACATAAGATAATATTTCCTCTTCCTCTTCTACCTGATCATCAGTAAAAATTAGTATGGTGTTATGACCAACTTCATTTTCAAGACTGTATTTAATAGCTCCAAATATATCTGCATCTTCCTCTGTCTCTAAATCATCTATCCACTTTGATGCTTTTCTCAAGTTATCTGCATTAAACTCTGCCATGCCTTCATCAACGAAATACTTTAATGTATCTCCTACAGCAATTATGTCAAAAGTATCACCTTCCGATAAGTTTCTTATACACAATTGCAGTGCATTCTTTGCCTGCTTTAACTTATTACCTTTCATGGTTTCGGAAATATCTATTAGAAAAACATAGCTTTCTTTTACTTCTTCCTCAAAGAAATCTAGTCTTGGCACCATTCTTAAATAGACTATACCTTTTTCCTGCTCTCCTTCTTTATATTCATAAATCATTCCATCAGCCTCTAGTGGATTTTGCTCCTTCATGAGAAGTATAAAATCCCTATCCATAGTGTTATAGTCATCCTGAAGATTAATCCTAGCTACTGTATCTCCTTCTCTTTCTACATCTATTTTATGGTAGGTGGATTTAAATTCTAGCCTACAGAGAGATTCTACAAGTATGTTCGTTTTAAATTCAAAATCACTTTCATTTTCTTCTTTGATAAACTTCCTTTTTATACTATTCTTTATACTATTGATTGGTGATTCCTCATCTATTCTCTTTGGCTCAAAAACTGCTGGAATCTTAAGTTTAAAGGTATTATCCTTATACTCCATTTCATCAATATAGGATAGCCTTATTTTAACAATTTCTCCGGATATAATTTTTCCTATACTTATTTTAAATACATTAGGTTTGAATTCCTCTAGTAAGAAGGACTCTTTTTCCCTATTCTTTATATTTTCGTAAATTTTTATTGCTTTTTCTCTTTCTTCAACTATTGCTCTTAAAGTTCTTCCTCCTATTTCCGCTTCGAAACCAGAGATTATAGCAGTCCTAGGAATCGGAAACATGTAAACTCCCTCAATGTCATCCTTTCCTTTGTTTTCATAATCATGGCTTATAGTTATTTCTGCATAACTACCGCATACATTACCGCTTATGCTAATTCTTTTTAAAACCATTCCTTTGGCATCACCTTTAATTTCTTTTATACCATACACCATATCATACCCACCTTTTATTTCCATTTACTTAATTATACCAAATATTCCTTATTAATAGTGTTAACATAAATTCAATATTTATTTTTTACAATTATCTTTTTCACTATTATAAAGATAAAATTTTTTATTTAACTTATAAAAAAACCTCCATGTAGAACATAGAGGTTTTTTTACCTTAAACTATTTTGTTGCTTTTTTAAATCTATCATTTACTGTATTCCAGTTTACAATATTCCACCAAGCATCAACAAATGCAGCTCTTTTATTTTGATATTTTAGATAATAAGCGTGCTCCCATAGATCTAAGATAAGCAAAGGTTTTACACCCCATTGAGTTAAGTTTTGATGCTTTTCTGCCTGTAAAATTTCTAACTTATTAAACATGCAATTCCAGCAAAGTATAGTCCATCCGGAGCCTTCTACTGCTACCGCTGCAGCTGAGAATTGCTTCTTAAAGGCTTCATAGCTTCCAAAGTCCTTAGTAATTTGATCTCCAATTTCTCCAGAGGCATCTCCTCCTGCATTTGGGCCCATGTTCTCCCAAAATAATGTATGTAAAATATGTCCTGAACCATGGAAAGCTAATTCTCTTTCCCAATGTTTTATTAGTGCAAAATCACCATTTTTTCTTGCTTCCTCTAATTTTGACTCTGCATTATTTAATCCATCTACATAAGATTTATGGTGGGCATCATGATGCAACCTTACTGTTTGCTCATCATAGTGTGGTTCTAAAGCATTGTAATCGTAAGGAAGTGGTGGTAAAGTGTGTGTCATATTCATTCACCTCGTGTTTATTATTGTTTTTAACATTAATATTATGGTAATAAAATTTTTCTTTTATTCATTAAGAGGTATAGTAAAAGTGATATTTTTCCGAAACGCTATTTTTAATATAAATCTCTATTTAAAGTTTTTTAGTTATAAAACCGGAAATTATGTTATAATTAGGTAAATAATAAATATAATATTGCTATGGGGGAGATTCTAATATGAATAAAGAATTATGGACAAAGTGTGTACAGTTCCACGGACATGAATGTCCTGGACTTGCCATAGGCTATAAAGTCAGTGAAGCGGCAAAAGAAAAGTTAGGACTTAGCTTTTCAAAAGACGAAGAAATAGTTTGCATAGCTGAAAATGATGCCTGTTGTGTAGATGCAGTTCAGGTTTTAACTGGCTGTTCTGTAGGTAAAGGAAATTTATTATTTAAGGACTCAGGAAAAATGGCCTTTACATTTTTTAGTAGAACAGATAAAGAAGGCGTTAGAATTGTGGTTAAATCCCGTAAGAAAAGCGAGAATAGACAGAGGGAAATGGAATACATATTAGACGCTTCCTACGATGAACTATTTGAATTTAAAAAACCTAGTTTTCAACTTCCAGAAAGAGCTCGAATTTTTACAAGTGTAGTATGTGAAGAATGTGGAGAAGCCTCTGCTGAACACAAGATAAGGTTTATGAATGGTAAAAAAGTATGTGGTGATTGCTTTAAAGATTATTCAAGAAATCTTTAGTAGTTATACGTAGTGTATTTTCTGTTTTTTTAAATGTATTATAAGAGGCTGTTCCATTAAGTATAACTAACACAATATATTGACTTTTTACTGTTTTACAAACCAATATATTGTCTATAAATTACCTAATATAACAGTCTCTTCTTAACTTACATGTACTAAATTTCTCTAGTGTCGTTCCATATCCAAAGTAGCCTTATTAATAATATCTGAAAACTCGCTCAAATCAAAGGGTTTAATCATATAATAGTATGCCCCTAATTCTAACCCTTTCTTAATATCCGACTTTTGAGCCTTTGCTGAAAGCATTATTACTTTGCTTTTTATATTTCTCTCTATAAGTTTTTTTACAACCTCATATCCTGTAAGCTTAGGCATGGCAACATCTAGAACTATTATATCCGGTTTAATTTCTATGGACAGCTTGAGAGCCTCTTCCCCATCACAAGCTTCATATAAATTATAATCGCCAGAGGCCAAAATTTCTTTTAAGACAAATCTAAGATGAGGTTCATCATCTGCTATCAAAATACTTTTCATCTTTATCCCCCTAGTAAGGTAATTTACAAAGTTTCCAATACATATAAATTGCTCTTAAGGTATCCGTAAATTGACTATAATCTACAGGTTTAACCATATAACCTGAAACTCCTAAATCATAGGATTTTATAACGTCTTGCTCTTCTTTTGAAGTAATTAAAACAATTACTGGAATCTTTTTCAGTTCCTTATCCTTTTTTGAAATTTTCAAAAACTCTATGCCGTTCATCCTAGGCATATTTAAATCTAGAATTATTATAAAAGGTTTTTCATTCTTATTGTCCTTAAGATAATCTAATGCTTCTTCTCCATTGCCTGCTGCAATCACAGGGTTATGGATTTTCAGTTCTCTTAAAGTACGCTTTATAGTCATAACATCAATCTCATCCATCTACCAAGAGATTGACTTTGCTATCTTTCATTTATATACCTCCAAATGTTAATTAGTTAACAAGTTCTATTAAGATATGATCTTAGGAATAGTAAAGTAAAACTCACTTCCTTCATTTAACTTTGAATTTACACCAATTTTTCCTTCGTGAGCATTTACTATTTCCTTACATATAACAAGGCCTAAACCTGTGCCTCCTACTTTTCTGTGATCTGAGTTATCAACACGATAGAACTTTGTAAAGAGCATAGGTATGCTGTCCTTAGGTATGCCAAGTCCCTTGTCTACTACAGAAACCCTTATTTCTGTCTCCAGCTCCCTAACTACTATTCTTATCTCTCTATTTTCAGGAGAATACTTAATTGCATTAGATACTAAATTAGTTAAAAGCTGAATCATCCTTTGAGAATCTGCAAATATAGGTGAGTAGTCTACTTTATCCATATCAACTATCAATTCATGGGTTTCATTTACTTCGTAAAGAGATATAACCTCTTCTACTACATCAACTATACATATCTTTTCCCTGTTCAATACCTTCCTTCCGCTTTCCATTCGTTGTATATCAAGAAAATCATTTACTAAATTCGTTAACCTTTTTGTTTCTGTGTGCATAGTATTGTAGTATTTTTTAAGCTTTTCTTCGCTTAAGGTATCATTGGTCAAAAGGAGCTGTGAAAGAGCTAGCATTACTGTTAGAGGTGTTCTAATCTCATGACTTACAGTACTGACAAACTCTGACTTCATCTTATCAGTTTCAACCTTTTCTGTTATATCTCTTGATATATTTATAAGAGTTCTATCAGTTCTACCTTCATTATTAACAATAGATCTAGATAAGAACACTGGAAAAACACTTCCATCCTTCTTTCTATGCTTGAATTCTCCTGACCCATTTTTTGAAAGGTATTCATTAGTACTATAAAAATTCCTCTCCTTATCCCATAACTCATAGCTTTTCCTACCAATTATTTCACTACTACTATAGCCATAAGTTCTACAAAAAGCACTGTTAACAAATTTTATACTGTAATCTTTATCAGTAATATAAACGCTATCATTAATAGTCATAATAGCCTGTGACAGCATTGCTAGCTGTTCTTTATCTTTCCTATTCTTAATTGCATTTTCAATAATAGAAGGTAAAAGCTTTATATAATTTTTATCTATATCTTTAATTAAATAATCATAAACCCCAGATCTCATTGCCTTTACCGCAGTCTCCTCATCTCCAGCACCAGTAGTAAAGATTATTGGAGTATCTCCAATTATATTCATTAAATCAAAAGCTGTACCGTCTCCCAAATCATAATCTAAGATTACCACATCAAATTTATTGTATAGCAAGGCCTCTTTCGCAGATAGTACTGAATCAGAAATACAGTATTCATAGTTAAGCTTCTCATTTTTTATAAGCCTTTTAAAAACTATTTGATCAACATAGTCATCTTCTACAAGCAAAATTTTCTTAATCAATTCTTCCATTTAATCACCCTAAATCCTATAATAAAATATTTACTTTTTTAGCGTAAAGAAAAAGGTAGTACCTTCCATCGGTATGGATTCAAGCCATATCCTGCCGCCATATAACTCTACAATCTTTTTTACTATGGTTAATCCTATTCCTGTTCCCTCTACCTTGTCCCTGGAATTTAAGGCTTTAAAAATTTTAAATATCTTTTTAAAATACCTTTGTTCAATTCCCGGGCCATTATCTCTTATATAAAACTGCCAAAATCCTTCCATATCAATAGAACCTATTGAAATTTGTCCTATAGGTTTGTCCATATATTTAACAGCATTTCCGATTAAATTTTGAAAAACCTGACTAGCACGAGTCTCCTCAAAAAATATGTTTGGCAATTTATTTTCTATTCTAACTTCTATATTTTCAGGTACACTTAATAGATTGATTACATCTTTTACTAATTCATTGAAGTCAATTGGGACTTTTTCCTCTTTTACTCGTCCAACTCTTGAGTACTGCAGTATTCCATCTATCAAGTTATTCATCCTGCGTATTCTTCCTAGGAGCATATCTATCATCTTGTTTCCTTCGTCGTCCAGCTTATCCTTGTAATCTTCAGCTATCCAACCTGCTAAGAAGCTTATACCTCTAAGTGGAGCTTTTAAATCATGAGATACTACATAGGCGAAATCCTTTAATTCCTGATTTGCATTTTTTAATTCTTTATTAAGTCTTATAGTTTCTTCTAATTGTTTCTTAGTTTCTTTTTCCTGTTGCTCCAGGCTTTCTAAGGTCTGCATTAAAACTTGATTTTGTGCCTGCAGTTCCTCAACAAAGCTTTTAGGTGTATCCTGTGCTAATGCTGTTGTCCAGTCTCTGATAACTTCTGAAGTTATTGCCTTTAGTGTAAAAACTATTTCCTTTCCTAAGGTAACTATGTTTCCGCAGTCTTCCTTATGTTCTATATTGAAATAATCAACTAGGTTTTTTGCACCACTAATTCCTATGCCCATACCATTTTTTAACTTATAAGGTCTTTGAAGAATTTTTGTTAAATCTTCTAAACTGTTATCAGTAACAATTGCTTGAATAAATTGTTCACGTCTCTTTGTAACAAGGGAAAATTCAACTTTCCCTCCTTTGCCGTACATAATAGTATTTCTAGCTATTTCAGAAACTGCTGTTACAAACCTTGTTTGGTCAGTTATTGAAAGCCCTGCAAGAGATGTGATTTTTTTAGCCCTTTGTCTAACAGATATAATATCGTATTCTGATTTAATCATTACTGCAACTATCTGCATCTCTACTACCTCCGTTTTAAATTTCTAACAACTACAACTGCCATATCATCATTTTTTGTAGAAAAATCCCTATATATTAACGCGGCTATTAAGCTTGACTTTTTATTTAATATTCCAGGATAGTGATTAAAATTTATACTTGTTGCAAAACCATCTGTGTTCATTATAAAAACTGACTCTTCAAAAAATTTATACGTGAATCTTTGATATTTCCCCATATTTGCTCCAACAATACCTTCAGTAGAAATACAACTTTGATAAGTTTCATTGTAAAAAATACGACCAGATATGTTTCCAACTCCAATATAATTTATGCTATCTTTATTAAGATTCACATGAGCTATAGCTATAGCTGCTCCACGAGTACCTTTTAAACCTTCATGTAGATTAAGAAGCTTATCCTCTAAGGGGCTTTCTTTATCCTGTATAAATATTTTTACTGCTTCACGGGAGGTTTTAGCTGCTCCTTCACCGTGACCTAAAGCATCAGAAACCAAAATACATAAGCTATCTTTCTCAGTTCGAATTAACCAATCGTCTCCACAGACTTCTTGACCTGGTTTTGCCATTGAGAAAACACCAAAATCTACACTATCTTTGTGTAACTGTACTACTTCGCTGTCCTCCCAAACCCTCGACATAACTATTGTGCCTTTTTCCGGCTGCGAATAAATATCGAATTCCTGTGAAAGCCTTTTAATGGCTCCTAGTCCAGTTCCCATACTTCCAGCAGTGGAAAATCCATCCCTTAGAGCAGCACCTATATTCTTAATTCCCACTCCGCTGTCTATGGATATAACTTCTATACCTTTTACTCCGTTATAAGTTAACCTTTTAGTTATAACCTTGCCGCTGCAACCAGCATGTTTCAAGATATTTGTAGACATCTCATTTGTAATTATTGAAAGCTTGCCAATATTCTCTTCAGTTAATCCTATACTTTTTCCTAAATCTGATACTACTCTTCTTAATTCTCCAACATTACTTTTTTCAATTATATCAATACTTATATGTTGATTCATAAAATTCCTCCAGATTAACTAATCCACTTTACTATAATTACCTTTGTTCCCTTACCTAGCTCTGAAGTAATTTGGAATTCATCCATTAATCGTTTTGTACCAGGTAAGCCTAACCCCATTCCATCAGAACTAGAATATCCATCCCTCATAGCTAAATTAATATCAGCTATTCCAGGTCCAAAATCTTCAAAGGTTATTCGCAAACCTTCTCTAATACTGTTAAAGATATGCTCAATATAAACTGTTCCCTTACCAGCATATTTTATAATATTACGAGTTAACTCACTGGTAGCTGTAATTATCTTGGTTTGATCTACTATACTAAATTTTTTCTTTTTAACATAACTCAATACTATATGTCCTGCATTTATAATGCTCAATTCATCGGTTATATATATTTTCTCACCTCTAAGTATACTATTCATTGCTATCTTCCTCGGAAGTGCTAACGCGCTTTCTTAAAAGTTCAATTCCTCTATCAACGTTTAGTGCTGTGAGAACTTCTGGTAGAGTCATACCTAACTCAACTAAAGTAATTGCAACAGCAGGCTGCATTCCTACAACTACAGTTTCTGCATCTAATAGTCTTCCAATTGATGCAATGTTAGCTATCATTCTTCCGGTAAAGGAATCTAACATATCTACTGCAGATATGTCAATCAAAACACCTTTAGCTTCATGTTTCTTAATACTTTTTGTTAAATCATTTTGAAGCTTTACAACAAGTCTGTCATGTAAATCTACTTGTATACTTATTAATAAAAACTCATTTAATTTTATAATGGGAATTGTCTCCATAAATATGACTTAAATTCTAAGCCTTCACCTCTTTCTAACTCATGTCTAGAACTATTACTGTAATTAAAATAGCCTTAAGGTTAGCTATTTTTCAATTTTAGAAAATCTTAATTTTAGGCTCTGTTTTAAATAAGTGTTGATATGTAATACTTTTCTGAAAGATAGGTTATAATATAGATATAATCAATTTTAGGAGGAATAACCATGAATAATGTAGCATCAGTATTATCACAAGCCAAAGCATTATCAGAGCAAGAACAGCAAGAATTATTAACTCAATTAGAAGAATATCTTGTTTTAGGCTCTCAAGTTACACAAGTAACTAAAGAAGTTAAAGAAATGAGATTTTCAAAAGGAAGAGTATGTTGTCATTGTGGTGGTACTGATGTTGTTAGAAATGGTAAAAACAAAGGCGTTCAAAGATACCTTTGTAGGGAATGTCGCAAAAGTTTTTCTGATTTAACTAATTCGGCTACTTACAAGAGTAAGAAAACCTTAGATAAATGGTTTAGGTACGCTAAGTGCATGTTGAATGGTTACTCTATAAGAAAATCTGCTGAAATTGTAGAGATTAATATAGCAACAAGTTTTTATTGGCGACATAAACTACTTAACTGTATAAGCGAATTTCTCGGGGTAGGCTCTGTTGATGGGGTTATAGAGGCAGATGAAGTTTTCTTTGCTTATTCATATAAAGGAACTAAACCTGCAAATATGCCAAGACCTTCTCGTAAAAGAGGTAAGCAAATAAAGAAAAGGGGGATATCCAAGGAACAAGTTTGTGTTGCAACTGCTCTTGATAGGCAAGGTAATTTAATTATAGAGTTACTATGCACTGGTAGAATGACTTCTGATGAATTAAAGAGACTTTATAGCAACCGTATGGGAGAAGAATCCATTCTTTGCACAGATAGCCACAAGAGTTATATGCAATTTGCTACAGATATGGAATTAGAACATAAGAGAATTAAAAGAGGTAGACACAAAGAAGATATATACCATATTCAACACATTAATAGCCTTCATTCTAATTTAAAAAGATGGATGAGCAGGTTTAATGGTGTTGCAACTAAATACCTAAGCAACTACCTTAAATGGCATAAATGGATAAATACTTTCATCACAGAAAAAGAGACAATTAGAACCAAAAATTTAATAGTACATAGTAATATACCTCATAGTTACACTATGATAAAGGAATTTAAGAATAGACAACCAATATTTGTTTAAATTCGATTTATTTTATGTTTTTAGGTGGAGTTATAATCCATAAACTATGTATAATATAAATATAAACTATTAAACAATAGTAATTTATTGTGTCGTAATCATAGGCTGTTAATAGATAAGTTTTGTGGAGGTGAAAGATGAAAAAAATAATATTAATAACTTTGTTTTTAATGTTTGTATTCACAGGATGTTCTACAGTAAAAACACAAGAGATTAATTCACAAAAGCAACCATTAGAGCCAAAACAAGTAGTAGAAAATTATTTTAAATACTATAACGAAAAAAATTTAGAAGGGGTAAATTCAACACGAACTCAATGGAGTCAAATAACAACTGGATTAGACGAAAACTTGAAATATATTAAGCTAAACAGTATATCAGAAGATGTTCCCCCCACTATGAAGGAAGGATATATAAAATACGGAAATGGACTAATAACTGGTGCAAAAGAAGAGAATATAACAATTTATAAGATTGAATTTACGGTCAAATATAAAAAAGATAGAGTTGGTCCACAAGACAGTGGAAAATATATTAAGTGGTGTACTCTTATTAGAAAAGATGAAAACTCACCTTGGTTAATTGATGAGATAGGAGAAGGTTAGCTATTTGTTATAATATTTAATTCATAATCTTCTTTTTAGACGAACTAAAAGTGGACAAATTAAGTGTCCACTTTAATTTTGTTAATTTATCAACATTGGTTTAAAACAGAGCCTAATTTTAAAGTATCAAATGCCATTTTTAGAGCAGAAGCAAGAGTAGCCTTAGTTTTAACATCAGATAAATCGACCCCTAGGTGAACTATAGTCTGTGCTATAGCAGGGCGAATGCCGCTTATAATACATTCTGCTCCCATTAGTCTTACAGCCTTTACAGTTCTTATTAAATGCTGGACAACAAGTGTATCCATAGCAGGAACCCCTGAAATATCAAGTATAGTTATTTCAGCTCCCTTCACTGTTATCTCCTTAAGAAGATTTTCCATTACGATTTGAGAACGAATGCTATCTAGTGTTCCTATAAGTGGAACTGCCAGTATTCCATCCCATACTTGAATAACAGGGGTTGACAGTTCTAATATTTCCTGCTGTTGTCGTAAAATTATACCTTCCCGTTTTTTTGTATAATTTTCAAAAGTATATAACCCTAGCTGGTCCAATAACTTATTAATTTTAATAAGTTCAATAGTTAGAACATCTGGTTTATCCCTGAACTGCTCTTGAAGAAAGCTTAACAACACATCCTTAAGGCTAAATACATAGGTAGCGGTCTCAGAAGGAGCAAAACCTTGCTGAGCACGGGCATCACTTATCTCTCTTAATATTTCTTTCAAAGTTGAATATTCCTCAGAATCTATATCATTTACGTTTCCATGTCTTACTGCTTTGATAAGTTCATCTAAAAATGTCTTTGATTGAGACTTTAACTCCTCTATACTAAAAAGGTCTTCTCTTAAGCTGTCACTTGACATCTGTGCTAGTATCCACTGTTCATAAATAGGTTCTTTTTCCCCTAGAAGTATGTCGACTACTTCCTTCTTATCTGTATTCATATCTGCAGCCCTCCTAAAAAGCTTTTCATAAAAATAATTAAGATCTTATTATAGCAGTAAAATTACTGCATCTTATTATTCAGATAGTATTTTACCACATCCTACTACATTTTGCACCATTAACTTCCATTTCCTTATAATTCCTACCATATATCACTTTTACATTTTTAGATATAATTCACAACAAATTATTTACTATTTTACTACCAAGTACTGATATGATTTTTCGTTTTTTTGCCCTAGAGCTACAATAGAAGGTGCTTGTACGTTTTCTATGCTTACCCTAATTTATTTCATAGCCATCTTCAGTTTTTTTCTGATATAACCCTATCCAATCTGGTATGTTTCCTTTGCTTTTTAATATTTCAATTGCCACATCTCCAACTACTGCAAGGTCTTCAGCATTAAAATAGTATTCTATATTTCTATCAAAAAGTATGTTAGCTGCAGCCTCCATCTCATCATCGCCTTGCCAAACTACAAAGGTAATGTAGACGTTGTCAATAAATTCAAACTTACAGGCTCCGTCTCCCATCTTAAGTAACTGCCCACCTACTGCTTTCGCCCCTTCTTCCATTCTTTTTATATCATTTCCAAATCTGCGAGCAAGCTTTAGAATAGTTCTGTTATAAAAGTTTCTATAATAAACTAATCCTCCTGGGATTTCCTTATAAGTAATATCCTTATTAAAAGGCGGCACTGCCTTAGAGTTCACGAGATACCTTAAAACTAAGGTTCTTATAGTATATGCTTTTATTTCCTCTGATGTTTCTAAATCATATAGTTGTCCTGATGGATGCTTAACACTATATTCTCTTCCCATCATTTTAATTACAAAAGAGCCTTTTTCTTTATCATAAGGTATAGTAGATTGATTAGATATGTCTATTGGATCGGTTTCTGCGAATATGTTCTGAATGTACTCGAAAGGAACTCTCCCCTGTCTATCATCCTTTATTCCCTCATTACTCATATAACTTCCCCCTTAGATTACATTTTCCCTGTAATACTATTTTATTACAAATTTATGAAACATAAAAGCAAATTTATGCGACACAAAGAGGGGCTTAGAAATTAGACTTGGCGGCCTGTGTATACGGGCAGTTATGCTGTCGCATAGATTTTATGTGTGATGACGGGTATAATAAAACTTTTAGCTGCACTAAAAACAGATGCGTAGGTAGAGATATACTGCGTAGAAAGCTTCGAATAAGGGTTAGAAGGTCTTATGCTGGCGATTTCGAAAATATTAACTTAAACTCAGCTTTCTCAGAAAGCATTGAGTTTGAGTTCATTTTCGAAGTTGAGCGAGCATTAGACCTTCTTCCAAAAGTGAGGGCTTTCAAGTAGTACACCTCTACTTAACACACCGGTGTTCAGTGCTTCAAGTTTTTGTGCTGCATCATAATCTTTATTCCACTCTGATAATCTCCGCATTCTCTAAAGCACTGTAATGTGTGTACCCACCTATATGCAGAGGAGTATCTCCAAGCTCAGGGTCTACCTTCATACCTCCAAGGCAGGGATAACTGTGCCAGAACTTAGCTACAGATTTCTTTGCTTCTTCCCCTAGTCTAGTTCCTATAAGGTGTTTTGCTATATTATAACCATTACCACAGGGTGCAGAAATTATAACCTTTGCATCAACAATTATGTCTTCTTTATCTACAAAAAGTTTGAATTTGGGTTTACCTAGTTTAAACTCATCAATAAATTCATTAATTATAGGGAATTTACCATAATTCAAAGTACAGAAGGGTTTTGGAAAAGCATATTCTAGTCCATATTTATTACATTCTTCTATAACTAACTCTCTAGTCCATTTTGACACCCAATCTCCACTTTCAGAAGGAACCATTATAGCTTTTCCACCGCTCTCTTTTACAAGTCTGGGAATTTCTACTAATACATCTTGATGAACCCCAATAATTACTGCTAAATCATGCTCCTCAAATTTTTCAGGTAGGTATTTTAAAGGATCATCTTCAAAAAGTTGATAAAAATCCGGAAGATACACCACTTGAGAAATGCTGTCCTTAAAATTCAAATTATACTTTCCTCTGCACCAAACACATTCCTTACCACATAAAGTACAGACTTCTTTAACATTTTTTAAATGTGGTACAAATTTTGTATTTGCAAATCTAGTATCAGTCTTCATATAAAACTCATTTTCTGGTAACCTATCACTTTTTTCAGAACAAATTATCAATAGTTTCATTTTTTCGCCCCCATAAATTAATATAATTCCTATTTATTATCTAGTTATTTATTAATCAATTGTCGTACAAACAAGAAGCAAGTATATATACTTATTTCACTTTAATCCTATAAAACTATTATACTAAAACTATTTCAAAAACTCCGTAACACTTGTTACCAGTCATTACTATAATTACCAGAGCAGAAAAGATTCTATACTTTAAATAAGCTTTTATATAATAAAATATAATCTTTAGCCAAAGCGAGTTGTTAGAAGGGATATTTATTGAATAAAAATAAAATAGGTAGCAATCTTAACTACCTATTTAGGAAACCATGTTACTTTTTCTCTATTCTTCTTTCAAAACAGATAAACATAAGTATAGCATCAATTCCCCACTGAATTACTGTAACCCACCATACATATATAATTGAAAGCTTTAAAATATAGATAAAATAAAATATTAGAGGCAGTCTTATTAGCCAGCTGGTAGCTAAGGATATAAAAAATGGATTTTTAGTATCTCCTGAGCCCTTTAATGCTCCTGCAAATACTGATGAAAGGGCTATAGTTGGTTGTTCAAAAGCACCAATAAATAAGCATAGGGATGCTATATATATTAGTTTTATCTCTTCCTCTCCAACAAATAAATTGACCAAAAAGCTAGGCATTAGAAGAAATATAACTGCAAAAACAGACATCATTGCCACTGCCCCTAGGGCACAGGCATAAGTATATTCCTTTGCCTCCTTATAATTTTTTTCTCCAATTTTAATTCCTACTAAGGTTGTCGCAGCAACTCCAAATCCCATACCAGGCATGAAAGAAATAGACTCTACAGTATTGGCAATTTGATTAGCAGCAAAGGCTACGGTACCTGCTCTCATTATAATAAAGGTACATAATAATCTGCTGACGCTAAAGGCCCCATCTTCCATAATTGAAGGTATAGAAAGTCCAAATAACTTCCTAACCTTGTCCATCTTCATTGATAGTATATACTTTAATCTAACCTTAATTTTTGACTTAAAGATTAAGTATAAGAATATGAAAATAAAGCCAATAAATTGTGAAATTACAGAAGCTATAGCTGAACCTAATATACCTAATTCTGGTGTTATAACTCCAAAAATTAGAATATAATCTAAACTTAACTTGATTAAAGTCACTAATACAGATATCTTAAAAGGTGTATATGTATTTCCGTAACTTCTTAATATAGAACTAATCACATTTATCATCATGCTAAAAAATATTGCTATTACAGTAATTCTCATAAAAATATCGCTTAAGACAAGTATCCCTCCTCTAGCTCCACCTAAAAACAATATCTGCTCACTAAATGTAAATAGCACATAACAAATAGTGATGGCTAGGCAAATTCCTGACAAAAATCCTATAGAAGCATATTCCTCAGCAGCTTTTGTATCCTTTGCTCCTACACTCCTTGACACATAAGAGGCTATGCCAATACAAAGCCCTACCCCTATGAAGATATTCACACAGGCATATAATATTTCCATACTTAAGCCTACTACGCTTAAAGCTTTATTTCCACCATAATTTCCAATCATCATGGTATCGAAAATGGACATTAAGGTATATACTGTTGCTTCACCTACTGCTGGAAGAGAAATATCTAAAACTTCTTTTATTGCTTTTTTACTAATCATACTTACTCCGCCTTCTATACTTTAGAATTCTAACCGTTAAAATACGTCCTTGTTTAAATATATTAATTCAGTAGTGATTTTAATATATTTTTATACAGTAAATTTTCTTAAGTACTTTTAACTCTTTCAGTAAAATTTAATTTACACCAAAATCATAGTACTGAATATTATAGTATCGAAATGAAAGAAGAATACTTTTTGGTATATATCAGGGGAGGATAAAATTGGATAAGCTTACATTTATACATTCAATAAAGTCAAAAATAATTTTAGCCATTGCAATTACATCTATTATAGTATGTACTATAATTAGTGGCTATCTACAAACCAAAAACACAAACTCCCTACGAGAAGAAATTAAACAAAAGCTTATATTAATGGGGGAAAATAATAAAAATAAGTATGATAAAACTCTCTCAGATGTGGAAAACTCCGTTAACTTTCTTACTAACACTCTAGTCTCCACTATGGATGTTAACAAAATGATCTCTGATACTCTTTATCTGGAGAACTATACTAATCTTAATGAAAACATTATAAAAGAGGCTACCAAAAATACTAAGGGCAGCATGGGAACCTATCTTTTTCTAAATCCTGATATCTTCGGGAATCAAAAGGGTATATGGTATGCAGATACTGATGGTAAAGGTACTCTTAGTAAACAGCAGCTAACGGATATATCCCAATATGATAAGTCTGATAGAGAGCATGTAGGTTGGTATTATGAACCTATAAACGCTGGTAAAGGTGTGTGGCTACATCCCTATCTTAATAAAAACATCAACAAATATATGATTTCCTATGTATCACCTATATATAAAGATGATAAAACCATAGGAGTACTAGGTATGGATATTCTTTTTGATGACTTATTCGGCAGCATTAAAGAAACAAAAATATATAATTCTGGCTATATCTCTTTACTTGATTCAAATTATAATTTTTTAATTGATCCCAAGTTAACCGAAAAGGATAACCTTAAAACTTTGGATAACGGTAGTCATAAATTTATCATTGATGATATGGAGAAAAACAATATAGGAATTGCACAATCAACCTTTGATGGAGTAAGTAAATATATAATCTACGCAAAACTAAGTAATGGTTTTAGACTTTATATGCCAGTTACTAAGTCCGAGTGTTTTTCAAGTATTAGTAGTTCCACTAGGAATGTAATATTGTTATCTGCTGTAATGGTAGTACTAAGTATTTTCATAGCATTATTTATTAGTGCTATGATTACAAAACCTATAAATAAGCTAACAAAACTAATTGAAAAAACATCCCAGTTAAATTTAACTAATAGTGGAGAGTATAATTCATTACTGAAGCTTAGAGATGAAACTGGAATCATGGCAAAGGCAACTATTGACACTAATTATATTCTTAGCAAATTAATATCAAATATTAAAGTAGTGTCGGACAATGCCTATTCTAATTCCAATGAACTTTCAAATACTATTGCTGAGACTACTAAATCAATCGAAGGTGTTGCCAAAGGTACTAATGACCTAGCAGAGGGAATTTCAAGTCTTGCAAAAAATATAAGCGAAAGTGCAGATAATCTTAATGATTTATCCGAAAGTATAAATGCCGTTGTTACTAGCTCAAATAACGTTAAGGAATATGCTAAAAATACCGAAACAACTACAGAAAATGGATTAAGTGCAATGAATAGACTAAAGGAAGCTATAAACCAAACCACTAGTGCATCTGAAATGGTATCTAATAAAATAGTCTCACTGGACAGCAAATCAGAAGGAATAAGAAAGATAATTGACACTATCAAATCAATTGCTGAACAAGTGAATTTGTTATCTTTAAATGCAGCCATAGAGGCAGCAAGAGCAGGTAAAGCAGGCTCTGGATTTGCTGTTGTAGCAGAAGAGATAAGAAAACTAGCAAGTGAGACATCAAACTCTACCAGAGAAATTGAAAATATAATTGATGAAGTTAGACATGAGATAGAAGGCACCAAAACTTTAATCCTTAATACAAAAACCTTTGCTTGTAACACAAATTCCATTTCCGACGAAAGCTTATCGGCCTTTAATGAAATAAAAAAATCAGTGGATATTATAAGCAGCTCTATAGATGCCCTAACTAATGAAATTAGTAATATGAATAAGAAAAAAGCTGAAGTTATAAAAGCTACAGAAGAGATCTCTTCTATTTCTGAACAATCAGCAGCTACCACGGAAGAAATATCATCATCAGTTCAAGAACAATCAGCAAATATGTCTCAAATATCTAATGCTTCAGCAAAACTTAAAGATATCTCAATTGAACTAAAAAATCTAGTTAGTAAGTTTATTGTATAATTAGAAAAGTCTATAAGACAAAAAACTCAAGGGTTGTTCTAAAGTTCACTATTAGAACAACCCTTGAAGTAATATATTTATATCTAAAGCGTAAGGATACTACTAATTATTACCTTTAACTTTACAAATAACCGCCTTTATAGAAGTATAGCTAACTTCTTCTGGAAGAGCTTCTTTTATTATTTTTAACCTTTTTGCCCCTACCTTCTCAATTGCCTCTACTATAAGTTTTTCATGTCCTTCAGGTATCAATGAGTTTAAATCTACTTCCAATCCTTCTAAGGCACATCTCATTATGTGGTCTTCCACTGTAGTAAATTTCATATCTCTTTCCTCTGATATTTCTTTTAGACTCTTACCCTCCTTATACATGTTTAAGGTTATAATATGACTTGGTACATCACTCTTCTTTAGTGAATTTTTACTAATGTCTATTTCATTTTTTGATTTATTTTCTAAGTTGTCTATGTGTATTTTTCCACTCATACCTTTTATTCCGTGGTCTGCAGTATATTCTACAATAGTCTTTAAAAAGTCCTCTCCATACTTTTTAAGCTTAGCTTCTCCTACCCCTTTTATGGTCAGCATAGCTTCTTCATCTATTGGATAGTATTCACTCATTTCACGAAGAGTACTATCTGCAAAAATTATGTAAGGAGGAATCATTTCTCTCTCAGAAATACTCTTTCTTACTTCTTTTAATAGAATAAATAGAGAGTTATCTTTCTCTGCCTTAACTTTTCTCTTTTGTATTCTTTGAAATACCTTTTCTCTGCCTTTAAGTACTTCTACAGCTTTTTCCTTTAATCTAACTACCGGAAATTGGCTTTCTGTTAAGAATAAATAGTTATCTGCAATGAGCACATTTATTAAGTCCTTAACTTCCTTTAAGGTATATTCTTTCATAATCCCATAGGTTGAAAGCTTGTCAAATCCTAACTCTAAAACTTTTTTATCCTTAGATGCTTTAAGTACTTGAGCAACCATTACTGTACCAAATCTTTGCTGCATTCTAGCTATACAGGAGAAAATTTTCTGAGCTTCTATGGTTATATCCGTAAGTTCCGTCTCATCTTTGCAATTACTACAGTTATCACAGCCTTCCTCAGTATACTCATCTCCAAAGTAGTCTAGGATATACTTTCTTAAACATTTTGTAGTATGGCAATAATCAACCATATCCTGAAGTCTTCTATATTCATTAATTCTTCTTTCTTCAGAAAATATACTTTGCTCAATTAAAAATTTTTGAAGTATTGTATCTTGTGGTCCAAATAAAAGCACACACTCACTGGGCTCTCCATCTCTACCAGCACGGCCAGCTTCTTGGTAGTATGCCTCCATATTTTTAGTAATATTATAGTGTATTACATACCTTACATTTGACTTATCTATCCCCATACCAAAGGCATTGGTAGCTACAATTATATTTACATTATCATATAAAAAATCTTCCTGTGCCTTTGTTCTTACAGCATCACTTAAGCCGGCATGATATTTAGATACAGCATATCCTTTATTACTTAAAAGTTCATGAATGCTGTCCACTTCTTTTCTTGTTGCTGCATATACTATTCCTACATCTTTTTTATTATCCTCAATATACTTAAGCAGATAGTCTTTTTTATTTTCTCCTCTAATAACAGAAAAAAATAGATTTTGCCTGTCAAAGCCAGTAGCAAATATATTAGGACTTTTTAACTCTAAAAGTCTTATTACATCTCCTTTTACCTCTTCTGTAGCTGTAGCTGTAAAAGCTGCTACAATAGGTCTTGGGGAAAGTGATCTAATTAAAGGTGCAATGGCTCTGTAACTAGTCCTAAAATCATGTCCCCACTGGGATACACAGTGAGACTCGTCCACTGCCACCATAGAAACAGGCATAGTTCTTAATAATTGGCAGAAGCTATCTGACTCCAATCTTTCCGGTGCTACGTACAATAATTTTGTATACCCGCTTACTGCCATAAGTATTCTTTCTTGCACCTCATTTTGATCTAAAGTACTATTTATGAAAGCCGCCTTTATTCCTATACTATTCAAAGAATCTACTTGATCCTTCATCAAAGAAATTAAAGGAGAAACTACAATAGTTATGCCGCTTAATAATAGTGCTGGTATCTGATAACATATAGATTTACCAGCCCCCGTTGGCATTATTCCAAAGGTATCCTTACCTGATAATATACTTTCTATAACTTTCTCCTGCCCTTTTCTAAAGCTGTCATATCCATAGTATCGTTTTAACAGACCTTTTGCATTTTCAAGCATTGAAGCTTTACCTCCCAAATCCATTTCTATATTCATTCTAAACAATTATTCTGTTAATTAATCATAAGTATTATTGCTAACTAAAATTTTTTAGTTAAAATACAATAGTTCTAGTATAAAACAAATTTATCATTTATACATCTCAAAAACTGTTGTAAATAACAAAAATATAGACTAATTCATTTCTTTTATGTTTATATACTTGAATATTTATATTTGTTTTTTGACGAACTTTTGGCGTCAAATACAAGTATAAACTATAAATAAATCTTTAGAAAGTATCACTTACAGCATTCCCTTATCTGTTCTTGCAAAATAAAAAGAGCTTGGGTTAACCAAACTCTTAAAGCTAATATCTTTCTATTATTCACTAAACTTACATAATTTTTTGCTCCATTAACTTTGCCACTAACTAGAGTAAAAGTACAATGAAATCTATATTTTCTAATTTTTCTAAGATTTTATATACTAATAAACACTTATGTGACATAACTATTCTTCATTTACTCAATATAATAAATTTACAAATTAAAGAGACACCTTTTTCAGTGCCCTAATATAAGAAGGTCTTATGAAATTTCCTTGAAATTCCTAGAAAACATAGTATAATTAATCTAGGTGATGGAGCTCACCTTTAACTGCGAAAAGCTAATGGCTCCTACTTTAATGTTTTCATTAGAGTAGGGCTTTTTTTGTTGACTAACTTGTAATCAAAAGGAGACTTCTAATATGAAGAAATATATTTTTATAGGTGCAGGAGGCTTTCTAGGCGCCATTATAAGGTTTTGGATTAAAACCACTCCAATTAATAGTTATAAAGAATTCATTCCAATTAATACACTATTCATCAATATAACAGGTAGTTTTCTTCTAGCTTTAATAACTGTAACTGCTTTAGAAATTATAAAAATAGATGAGTCACTAAGACTAGGCATATGTACAGGATTACTAGGTGCTTATACCACCTTTTCTACTATGTGTAAAGAGGCTGTGGAGCTTTTAAGCAAAGGTTACTATTTTTCTTCTTTGTCATACATTACAAACTCTGTTGTATTAGGCCTTGCATCAGCGTACCTTGGGGCTGCCGTTGCTAGAGAGCTTATTCCTAAACTGTTTCCAAGCCATGGTAGAAATGACTTAAGTAACCTGTAATAGGCACTTATAGAAATGTAAATTTTTATTATATATCTTTAAGAGATGAGGTAGAGATAATGGAATTTTTGTTAGTAGGTATTGGAGGTATCTTCGGCAGCATAACTAGGTTTTCCTTAGGAAAGTTTATTTCCAAGAAGTTGAACTCCTCTTTCCCCTTTGGAACTTTTATCATAAACATTACCGGAGCTATTTTGCTTGGTATAGTAACCAGTATAGGCTCTAGTAAAAATCTATATATAACTTTAGGTGATGGATTTCTAGGAGCATACACCACCTTTTCTACTTTTATGTATGAAGGTTTTAATCTTTTTCAAGGAAAGTCTAAACTAAATGCCTTTGCTTATATATTATGCTCAGTGGTGTTGGGTATAATTGGATATGCTATAGGTGAAAAGTTAGGATTGTTTCTAAAGTTGTATAATCTTATCTTATGACCATATTCATTGATCCACAATTATTCATTATTACTGATAATGTTATAGAAAGCAATTGTCCAGAAGAGGACTTTCTTCCCATAAGGGTGACTTTTAACCACTTTACCTCTACTGGACATACAATTACTTTCTATCATACTATATACTTTTAATGTATTGCTTTCTTTTTATATCTCTTTCCTGATGCTTCAACACTGGACACAGTAATTAGAGCATTGTCATCAAAGCCATTAATAATAGACTTCAACTTAGAAATTTCAAGTCTAGATACAACAGCATATATTACATTTGTGCGAAGACCCTTATAGGCACCTTTTCCATTAAGTAATGTTACTCCTCTACCTAACCTTGCTACTATCGCCTCTGCTATTTTTTCATGTTGATCTGATATAATAATTACTGCCTTTGATTCGTCTAATCCCTCTACAGTAATATCAATGACTTTAAAGGCTATAAAGTAAGCGATGAGTGAATACATAGCCCTGTCCCAACCAAAAATCAGCCCTGAGGAACCTAAAATGAATATGTTAAAAAACATTACAATCTCGCCAATAGAAAAGCTTGATCTTTTATCTAATATTATAGCCACAATCTCCGTGCCGTCTAAAGAACCACCATTTCGGATTATTAGTCCAACACCAACTCCTAATATAATTCCACCAAAAATTGATGCTAAGAAGACGTCATGTGTTATCCCCGGAATGGGATGAAAGAAAGATACGCCAATAGATAGGCATACAACAGAAAATAATGTTGATAAAGTAAAAGTTTTTCCTATGTGTTTATATCCTATAATAAAGAATGGAATATTTAATATAAAGGTAAATACACCTAAAGGAATTTTAGTTAAATGACTTGCCATAATTGAAATACCCACCACTCCACCGTCTATAACGTTGTTGGGTATTAAGAAGACTTCAAGTCCAATTGATACTAGAATTGACCCTAATATCATGAAAAATACTCTGTTTGCTATGTTAAAAAACTTATGATACTTTTTTCTCATCAAATTCCCCCTTTTTTAATCTCATGAATATTACTTTCTTCAAATTTTATAAGCTTTTTATACATTAATTATACTATAATTTCAGCACATTGTCAATTGAGAATGATTTTCTATTGCTATTCTGTTAGAATTGCTGATATTATGAATGCTTCTCATCTATCTATCTGTATCCCTTTTATCAACTGAACATATAATAAATAGAAAGTAAATTAATGCGATGTATTAATATTTAGGAGGCCCTCTTTATGAATAAACAAAGTGCTGCTTTTTTATCTATAGTATCCAACTCTTTTCTTATAATTCTTAAGCTAACAGCAGGATTACTAATAGGATCAATTAGTGTTATTTCTGAGGCTATACATTCTTCTATGGATTTACTGGCAAGTTTTATAGCGTTTTTTTCTATAAAAAAAGCTTCAAAGGCAGCAGACGATGAACATCCCTTTGGCCATGGTAAATACGAAAACCTTTCTGGCTTTGTTGAAGCAATGTTAATCTTTCTAGCAGCAGCTTTTATCATTTTCGAAGCAATAAAAAAAATTATTTACGGTTCAACTATAGAAACTTTTGCTGCAGGGCTAATAGTTATGTTTATTTCAGCAGTTGTAAATCTAGTAATTTCTGCAGCGTTATTTAAAATTTCCAAAAGAGAAAACTCTATAGCCTTAGAGGCTGACGCAATGCATCTTCTAACAGATGTAATTACAGCTGCTGGAGTCTTTTTAGGACTTTTAATTGTGAAAGTTACAAACTTAACTATTATAGATCCTATAACTGCTATAATTGTAGCTTTACTAATAGTTAAAACTTCTATAAATCTGACTAAAAGGTCCATAAAAGATTTGGTTGACAGCAAACTTCCTGATGAAGACATAAAAAAAATTGTAAAGGTCATAAAAAGTCATGATGAAATCAGAGGATACCACAGACTTAGAACAAGAAACTGCGGTCCTAAGAAGGAAGTTGATATTCACTTATCAATTAATGAGGAGCTTTCCTTTGTTGAAGCTCACAATTTATGCTCTAAAATTGAGGAAGATATAAGAACCATTTTTCCTAATTCTTATATCCTTATACATCCAGAGCCAGTTCAGAAGATTCCCTCCTCAAATAAAATTACCTATAGGAATATATAAAAATCTTTTATACTATTACCCTCTTAAGAGCTAAAGAATAAAACCAAAAAATTTAGGCTGATTATAATCTACAATCAATCTTTGATCATAGACTATAACCAGCCTAAAACTATTATACTATTTTTCCCTTTTTCTATGTTCGTAATTGTTTATACTAATTTTACAAAAGCATTTTTTGAAGTTTTTCAGGGTCTACAGGATATCCTATTTCTCTTGCAGCATCCATCATAGCTTGTATATTTTCCAGTGGTGTTTCTACCGGAAGGCTGCAGCCAGACATTAGTGTATAGCCTTTGGGACTATCATATCCTTCTAGTACACAGTTAGCTACAGCTCTTCTTATTTCTTTAGAAGTGCCAGCATACATAACATTTGAAGGATCTACATTGCCTATAATCCTCACCTTGTTTCCTATTGTCCTCTTACAATCCTTAAGACTAACTACGTTGTCCATACTAAAACCTGCAACACCTACAGAAGCCATATCGCCTATATCTGTCCATATCTTTTCTGTTTTTCCGCATATGTGAAGAACTGCAGTTTTACCCTTTGAATTTATAAATTCTACTAATCTCCTTAAATAGGGTAGACAAAAAATTCGGAAATGCTTAGGACTTATTATAGTACAAGACCCTAGCGGTTCTGAGATAGTTATTCCTAGCCCAAGGTCTATAATTACCTTAACATATTCAATACAGCTTTGAAGAGAAATTTCACAAAGTTTGTGTACTGCCTCTGGATCTTTAAAAAATAGCTTTGTCATCTCCTCTATTCCAATAAGAAAAAAAGCATTGGAAAAGGGTCCCACTACACCTGCAGAGCAAGCAACTTCATGGCCTATCCTATCTTTTAAAAATTTCATAGCATCTATATATACAGGCAATCTTCCATCCTTATAAGGATCCACTACTTTTAATTTATCTATATCTTTAATACTGCTTAATGCAGGCTTAAGCAAATCTGCTGTGTTATCTTCTGACAATACCAGCTCTGCTCCCATAGCCTCCGCCCAAGCGTATAAATCAGTAAAGACCCTAACTCCATCCATTCCATATCTTTTATATGCAGATATTTGAGCTTCTGCAATAGTTTTGCCATTGGTATTAAACTCTGAAATCTTACACCCGTGAATACGAGCTACTCCATTAGCTATGTTAGGATTACAAGGTAACCTGTCTACATTTTGACCTTTGCTTAAAGCAATCGCCCTTTCTATTGGAGTCATTTGATCTTTCATTATTCTACGCCTCCTGAGCTAAATTAGCATTTTCTTCATTATTATCATTTTCTCCTACCAATATTTTTGCGTATTTAGCTGCCTTTGAGGCATCAACAGTATAAGCATCTGCCCCTATCTTATCAGCGAAGCTTTGAGATATTGGTCCTCCTCCTATCATAACCTTTATTTTATCCTTTAAATTCTCTTCTTTCAATATTCTAACAACTTCTGCCATACCTTCCATTGTAGTGGTCATAAGAGTAGACAGACCAATTATGCTTGCATTAACTTCCTTTGCTTTATCTACAAAATCCCTTGGAGGTACATCTCTTCCAAGATCTATTACTTCAAATCCCTCTGTTTCCATCATTATCTTCACTAAGTTTTTTCCTATATCATGAGTATCCCCTTGTACAACGCCAATTACTACCTTGTGCTTGTTTTCCCCATCTTTTTTCTCTAAATGAGGTTTTAAAATATTGATTCCAGAATACATAGCATCAGAACACATTAAAAGTTCTGGGATATAATATTCCTCCTCTTCATAAAGCTTTCCAGCTCTATTCATTCCATCACCTAAACCCTTATCAATTGCCTCATAAGCACTAATTTTGTTTTCAATACACATTTTAGAGATTTCAACAGTTTTCTCTTCCTCCATTTCAACTACTGAATCTGAAAGTTCTTTAAAAAGCTTTTCTTTTAATTCAATCATGATTTATCTCCCTTTCTATTTAATTTAATAAGACTATTTACACTATCTTTACGAAAAATTTATCATTTTGTATTAAAATACCCTTCTACTCTATGTTCCTATAAAACTTATACTTCTTCTAAAGCATTTCAATAAAGGCAGCTATTCTCGTATTTATCTGTCCTATATCTGTTTGAGAATAATCTGTTTCTATACTCATATAAGCGGTTTTCTTCTTATCATTTACAAATCTTTTAATATTAAAGGCCTCTACACTATAAGTATGGCAAGCTTGAAGGATTACATCTATAACTCCATCCACCTTATAGTCATCTATCAACTCAGATAAAAGGTTTACTCTGTTATCATTTGGACTCATACAAGAACAGCCTATATTTAAATATTTTTCTGTAAGAGCATCTATAGGGTCTATAGTTTCATCTACCAGTTTGCTTATTTCTTTAATTCCTGTGCAGTTTTCATAGCAAACTACTGCTCCTCCATTTTCCTCTATGGCTTTTATTATTTTCTCTGTAGCTTCTCCCATTGGACATCCTGTGATTAATATTCTTTTGGCATCTGGTGAAACCTTTCTTTGCCCTTCCTGGTATTCACTTTTTGACCTGTTTATCAGATCCTTCAGTTCTCTTATCTCCTCATCCTTATCCCATTTAAAAGAAGCACCATTTAACACTTTCAGCATTTCTAATCCTGTAATTGGTGGAGGACACATCTTCCCTAATTCATAAAACTCTTTTAATGCAATTCTTTCTCTATTACGAAGTTTTATAGATTGTGATAGCTCTTCCTTTGTTACATCAACGCCGAATTCTTTCTGTAGTTTTTCTTTCAATCTTATTATTTCATTTCTCCATAGTCTGTAAGCATCTTCCCCTTTATAAGTCTGAGGCAACTGCATAACATGTACCTCTTTTATTTCTCCTAAATACTCGTACATTTTTTTCTTTCCATCACAGGTTGTCTCTCCCACAATTAAATCTGAAAAGTAAAAGTATGGACACTTATCTGTAATGGCAAAGCCATAACTTGACTTTATAAGCGGGCATAGATTTCTTGGGAGATGCTTTTCTGCATCTGCTATAGTTTCATCACTTTTAGCACATAGTGATACCGGCACTGCCCCTGCTGCATGTATAACTTCCCAAGGGGTAAAAGTACAAAAAGTACCTACAACCTTTTTGCCTCCATCTTTTAGATTTTTAATAGTTATAAACCCTTGTTTTCTTGCCTCACTAAAATCTTCAAATACTTCAGGTAAATTATTCATTAATAGCACATCCCTTATCTAATTTTTAACTATATTGATGGAATCTTTTTATAAATAAAATTGTTATTTTCCACCTTCTTATACTAAATAAATTCTATCACAAATTTGTTTAAGACTTTATTTATCTTATTTATAGTTCATTAGCCGTCTATAAGGAAAACAAATTATGTATCTAATTATTTTCTTTCGATATGAAAACCAAAATTTCAGTTAGCTTGTTTCCTTATTTTATGCTATAATCAAAAATAAGAATTTTAAGGAGGAGAGCTATGAGTATAGCAGTTGATTCCTACATTCGAGATTATTTGAATGTAGTGTGCAATATAACATTCAATTTTGGGTACCAAGGGAAAAGTGCGTCCAAAATTGAATATGTTGTGAATTAACTGACGATATAATCCTTCAAACTTAGAATAAAACATAACAAAATGTTAGTGTAGGCCTAAGCAGAAGTATATCTCTGTTTAGGCTTTTTTGTGCGCATTTTTGGTTGGGTGGGTAAGAAATGCTTTATATATTAAGATAAAGGAGCAAAATTTCATGAAAATAAATAGTAATAAACTAGAATTTAACATAATTAAAAATTACATTTTTATTTTTTTAAGTAGATTAGATTTAACTCAGGGTATATGGATGATATACTTTGCTACTAAAGGAATGGATTTGACTAAGCTAGGAATCCTGGAAGGAATCTTCCACCTAGTTTCTTTTTCTATGGAGGTGCCAACAGGAGTAATTGCTGATTTATGGGGAAGGAGGGTTAGTAGGATATTAGGAAGATTACTAGCTATGATAAGTATGCTATTACTAACCTTTTCCAACGACTTTTATATGTTTGCCCTATCTTTTACAATTTTAGCTATATCCTATAACTTAGAATCAGGAGCAGGAGATGCCTTGCTTTACGATTCTTTAAAAGTATTAGGTAGAGAAGAAGAGTACCTAAAAATTAATGGTAAAAATGAAATGTTTATGCAGATAGGTAGTGTGGCAGCCTTAGTATTAGGAGGATATTTAGGATCTAAAGACTATTATCTAGCTTTTTTAGTAAGTGCTATAATAGCTGGAATAACCTTTATTCAATCTTTTACTTTTGTAGAACCTGCCAATACTCCGAAGTCTGTACGAGTTGTAAAACATGAGACTGTTAAAAAAACAAAGTTATTATTAAGGCAAGTTATTGATAGTATAAATATAATTAAAGGTAATCAAAAGGTCGGTTTCTTGATTATCCTTATCAATATAGTCTCTATACTTGCAACCAGTATGTTTTACTACTTACAAAACTTTTGGAAGACACAGGGCAATTCTGAATTTACAATAGGAATCTACTTATCAATATCTTCCCTATTAGCCGGATTTATGGCTACAAAAGTTTATAAATTAAAAGATTTATTAAGGGAAAAGGGAATTATGATTTCTATGCCTATAATAATTGCTCTATCCATTTGGGGAATTGTAATAACTAGCGGAGCTCAAGTTTTCTATGCAATAATTTGCATAGCAGATTCTATTGCTTATGTAATTATAAGTGATTATATAAATAAATTAATTCCTAGTAAAAACAGGGCTACTATCTTGTCTTTCCAAAGTATGGTTTTTAGTTTTTTTATGATATTGTTATTTCCACTTATAGGCAAACTAGGAGATTGTTTTTCTCTGAATTTTTCATTCATAATTATGGCAATTATAGCTAGTTTGTTATCTGTGCTAAATGTTTATGTTTTAACTACTAAATTTAGAAGTATTTAAGTAGTAAGTGATATGGTGGAAAGTCACCTTTAGTATAATTAAAGACATAACTAAAGCCTCTGATGTTGATGAATTTAAAAGAATTTAAATTTCAGTCAACATTAGAGGCTATTTTTCTAAAGTATTTCGTCTATAATTCCGCCGCCTATAAGTAAGTCTTTGTTATAAAAAACTACAGACTGTCCCTTTGTTATAGCACGCTGCTTATCTTCAAATACAACCTTTATCTTTCCTTCTCCAATAGGGCTTATCCATGCCTTTGCAGGCTTAGCTGAATATCTAATCTTGGCTTCTACTTCCATAGTGCTTTCCAAGCTGTCAAAGGGAATAAAATTTATATCCTTAGCAACTAGCTTTGTCTTAAATATATCTTCTTCACTTCCAAGGACAACGGTATTAGTTAGTGGGTTAATATCTGTTACAAAAACTGGTTTCCCAAGTGCTATTCCTAAACCTTTTCTTTGACCTATAGTGTAATAAACTATACCTTTATGTTTTCCTAAAAGATTCCCGTGCTTATCTACAAAGTAACCTTCTCTTACCTTATTTGGTGCCTGCTTTTTTATATATGAACCATGATCATTATCTGGAATAAAGCAAATTTCTTCACTATCCTTTTTATTGTGAACAATAAGCCCTATTTCCTTGGCAATTTCTCTTATCCTATCCTTTTTATATTCGCCACAAGGCATTAAAGTATGTGCTAACTGATGCTGGGTTAAATTATATAAAGCATAGGTCTGATCCTTCCTATCATCTTCAGATTTTCTAAGCAAGTATCTGTCACCATCTTTTTCTATAGTGGCATAATGGCCAGTAGCTACATAATCTGCTCCTAAATCCATAGCTTTTTTTAGTAAAGCATCAAATTTAATATATTTATTACAAGCTACACAAGGGTTAGGAGTTCTTCCTTCCATGTACTCATCAATAAAATAATCTATAACATTTTTCTTGAATATATCCTTAAAATTCATAACATAAAAAGGAATATCTAGTTTATAGGCTACCATTCTTGCATCTTCCACAGCACTTAAGGAGCAGCATCCACCTTCATTTGCCTCATACTCTTCATCTTCCTGCCATACCTGCATAGTTACACCTATAACATCATAACCTTGTTCCTTTAAAAGATAGGCAGCAACAGAACTATCCACTCCGCCACTCATACCTACAACAACTTTTTTCTTCAACTTTATCACCTTTCCCTGGGGCACTCCCCTTTACATTTTTACATTGCCATCTCAGTAATAACTTTTAAAACATAGTCTATTTCTTCCTCTGTAGTTCCAGATCCTATAGTAAGTCTTAAGGAGTTTTTTGCTCTCTCCTCAGGTAAACCTAAAGCAATCAAGACATGAGAAGGCTCTAAGGCACCAGCAGAACAAGCACTTCCGCTAGAAGCACATATTCCCATGCTGTCTAGTCTCATAAGCAATATATCTCCTGCAGCTCCTTCAAAGCTTATATTTACATTGCCTGGTAGTCTTTTTTCTCCTGAAGGACCATTTAATCTAGTGCCTGGGATTTTTAATAGTCCTTGTATTAACTTATCTCTTAAAATTGTTAATCTTTTAGACTCATTTTCCATATTTTCCGTAGCTAGCTCCACGGCTTTTCCCATACCTACAATACCAGCTATGTTTTCTGTACCGGCTCTTCTGGCTCTTTCCTGCGCTCCTCCATGAATTAAATTGTGTATTTTAATCCCCTTTTTTATATAAAGGGCACCCATTCCTTTAGGACCATAAAATTTATGGGAAGCCATAGAAAGTAAGTCTATATTCATAGCAGTAACATCAATAGGAACATTTCCTACTGCCTGAACTGCATCAGTGTGAAAAATTACTCTCTTTTCTCTGCAAAGTTCTCCAATTTCCATTATAGATTGAATAGTACCTATTTCATTATTAGCAAACATTATAGATACTAATATTGTTTTATCTGTTATAGCCTTTTTTAAGTCTTCAATTTTTACAAATCCAAACTCATCAACTGGTAAATAGGTTATTTCAAAACCTAACTCCTCTAAATATTCACAGGTATGAAGCACTGCATGGTGCTCAATTTTTGTAGTTATTATATGATTTCCTCTGTCCTTATTCGCAAAGGCCACTCCTTTAATTGCCCAGTTATCTGCTTCTGACCCTCCAGAGGTAAAGAATATTTCATCTCTTCTAGCCTTTATTGCAGTTGCGATTCTCTGTCTAGCAGCATCTATTGCTCCCTTGGTTTTTCTTGAAATATGGTAAATCGATGACGGATTTCCAAAATACTCCGTAAGATATGGATTCATCTCTTTTATAACTTCTGGCTTTATATAAGTTGTAGCAGCATAATCCATATAAACTTCTCTTTCCATTCTTATCTCTCCTCAAATTCTATATAAACTTTCAATTAATTCAGAGTAATTTACTACGACATTACTATTCTATTTTTTCAAGGATTTTTTGTCAACAGATTTAAGCTTTATTTTTTGTACTATGTATGTGTAATAGTATCATAAAAAAGGCAGCAATAGACGCCAGCATAAAAGTTAGTGGCCAAACGGCAGATATTCCTGCCATATCTATATATTTCCCTATAAGAGAGGTGCCAAGAGCAGCTCCAGAGGCCCAGCTCAAACTCCCTACAGCATTAAATCTTGCTCTATAATTTACCGGACTGTTATTTGCTAAGTATACTCCAAAATTTGTGGCAGTTAATATTTCTCCAATGGTCCAAAAAATTGTTGATACTATAAAAAGAGGTAGAGAATTCACTATTCCAATCATACCAAATCCAATAGCATAAAGTATTCCTGCCATTATTATGTTACATAAAGGCTGAAGTTTTCTCGTGAAACTTGTAATGATTACCGTTAGAGATATAACTGTAAAGGCATTTATACTCATAAGTAATCCAAATTTTTCTGCTCCAGTCCCTGTAAATACCTCATCCAACATTAAAGGCAGAGAAAATCTATGCTGTGTATAGACCATACTATATAGAATATAAATTATAAGGAATATTAAAATCTGTTTACGTCTAAAAAGAACTTGAAAAACACTACCTTCCTCAGCCTTTTCCTTGGAAGCTGCTGCTTCTACCATATTAGATGGCTTACTCTCACTTATAAAAATAGCAACTAGGGCTACTGCAAGAAAAGAAGTTAACGCATCACCTATAAATAGCATAGGAAGATAGTTATTGAATAGGAATCCAGCCACCATAGGACCAATAGATGCTCCTAAATTTATACCTAAATACTGAAGAGAATAGCCAGCCTGTCTCCTATCTGCTGGCAGCAGATCTGCAATTATTGCACTTAAAGAGGGTCTAACTGCTTCATTAAAGAAAGTTGAAACTAAAAGAAAAGTAACGATAACATAAGAATTTTTCACAAAGGCACAGGGTATTAGTGCTAAAGCTACTGTTGTCTGAGTAATGATATAAGTCTTTTTTCTACCTATTTGGTCAGCTAATTTTCCACCTACTATAGCTCCAGGTATTCCAAGCATAGATCCAATCATAATAACCATACCAGCAGTTTGAAAAGATATACCTAGCTTTTTTATCAGCAGCAGCGTCATAAATGGCAGTACAAAATCACCAAATCTATTCACTACCTGTACCAAAAACAGTATGTATACACTCCGTGGCAATCCTTTATAAACACTAAATATTTTCAACATAACTTCTTTACTCCTTACTAATCGATTACTGGGATAATAACAATTATAAAGTAGTTTACAAAATCTTACCACATAATTTCATCTTTTGGTGTCAACCTTTTCCTATTCTACAAAATATAAAAATACCTGGCCTCATCAGTAATGAGAAACCAGATATTAGAATCAGGCTTTCAATATTTATTCCCTACAAAATCTACATAATTAAGACTACTTTGCTGCATTTCCGCTATTTCCTGCTCTCAGGTAAGCTCTATCCATTTCTTTATCCTTTTGTCTCTTCCATGCATGAAGTACCAATGCTAAGGTAACAACTCCATAAGATACAAACATTCTGAAGTATTCCCCTATCATAGCTTGACCTGTCAAATTTTTACCAGCCATAGGCATAACTACAAACATTAAGTGAAACAACCCTGTACCAATAATAGCATTTGGTATAGACGCTTTACTTACTGTAGCTCCCCCTACTAGAAGTGCTGCAGCGGCAAATAATGCTGCTTGATCTGCTCCATTATAAGTATTTAACGTCCCAATGTTTTGTAGATATATTACCTGTCCATAACAAGCAAGAACAGTAGAAATTATAATTGATTGTATACGAGTTTTTTCTACCTTTATTCCTGCAGTTTCCGATACCGTCATTTCCTGACCTACAGCCCTCATTTCCTGTCCAAGCTTAGTCTTTCTGAACCATACTGTAAATACACATATGAAAGCAATTATTAAGAAGGTTCCTATAGGTAAAGGTACTCCTCCTATATTAACCATCAGTAATTTATCGAATCCACCTGCTACATCTAAGTTTATGGCATTTCTAATACCATAGCCTCTTGAGAGAAGCAGAGTAGGACTTTTCACAGGTATTATAGATCCACACAAATATAAAAGGAAAAATTGATATATTCCTGCTATAAAAAAGCCTAACATCATTGAAGTAATCATTTCACGGCCCTTTGCTCTATTTAAAACAGCACCTCCAAAGTATCCCAAGAGTATTGCAATAGGAGTGCCTACTACCATTGCCAAGAAAAGCCCCGCTACCCCTTTAATTCCCCAGTCAGTTATGAATATTAAGCCTATCTGTCCAGCCATTGCACCTAAAACCATTCCAAAGTTAATACCCATACCTGCCATTACCGGTAATAAAAGAGATAACACAAGTAAGGAGTTTCTTGCAAGTCTAGTTGTAATCTCTCTAACTAGGTATAGTCCAGAAAACTGAGAAATAGGTATTGCTACTGCACTGATTAGTAAAAATAGAATTGGTACGGCACTGCCCGTTAAAAACTTTTTCATCCATCGATTATCAACCTTCATATTCCTACCTCCCTTTCCTAGTAAGGGCATATACTATCATCCCGTTTGATACAATAATTCTTATGATTTCAGAAACGTCTATGCTGATTGCGCTATTTATAACTGAAGGTGTCATTGTAACTATACCTTGGAACAGGATAGTTCCAATAACCACATTTGTAATAGTAGCTTTATTTACAGAAGCTCCGCCAAGAAGTATAGCTGCTACTGATGGAAATGCAAAAGCTAGCGGAGCATTGTACATTTGGATAAAACCGAAGCTCTGCTGATAGACTATCATTCCTATAGCTGAAAGTACCGTTGAAAGGACAACAGACACCGTTCTCATCTTATCTACATCTATTCCTGAAGCCCTTGCGAATTCAGGATTAGAACCAACTGCTGTTATTGCAGTTCCTATTTTAGTTTTAAAGAATCCCCATACCAATATACTCATGAAAATAAAGAATAATATCATTCCTGTTGGAACAATAAAATCATTTGTTATTTTTATTTTTAAAAAGTCGCTAATCTGATGAAACCAATAATTCTCGACACTTATTGTTACACGAAGTCCCTCTCCCTTAAACCCTTGAACACTTGCAGGATTCTTAAAAGGAAGTGCTATCCATAACATATTCATAAAAAATACAAAGGAATACCCTACATATGTAGCAATAATCATTTCGTCACCTTTTACTTTATTTAAAAGCTTACCATATCCGTACCCTAATATTACAGCTACAATTATTGCAATTCCAAAGGCTACTAATATTCCGGTAATGCCTGTAAGGTTAAATTCTAGGCTCATTACAGCTCCTAAAAGTCCAGCAACCAATCCAACTGGACTCCCAAAATTTAAACCACAGCCAGATTGTATCATCGGTACCATAGCTAGAACAAGAACTGCATTCATCCCAAAACGGACTATAACATCATTTAATGACATATCTTCTCGGACACCAAAAAACGGTGCTGCAATAAATAGGGATACTAAAAATAATCCTATAATAATACGAGGCCATCCAAAATTCTTTATAAAATCTCTAGCCTTATTCACTGCCTTTCACCTTCCTCCATTAAATGATATCCACCAGACATAAGTAGTCCAAACTCTGCTGCTTCAGCATTAGGAGGCAGAATGCCTGCTACCTTCCCCTCACTTATGATAGCAATTCTATTGCATATAGACTTTAGCTCTTCTAATTCAGATGAAACCATTATAATTGTAGTATTATTTTCAGCATTATATCCTCTTAATGCGTCAAGAACTAGCTTTTTAGCACCAACATCTATACCTCTGGTAGGCTCAGATACAAATAGAAGACTTGGTTCAAGTGCAAAGGCTTTTGCAAGACATACCTTCTGCTGATTCCCTCCTGAAAGCTGCCTAGTATATTGTTTCTCGCTTGTACATTTTATTTCTAGAGACTGGATATACTTTTGGGCACATTCCTTCATCGCTTTTTCATCTCGCCATTTAATTAGCCCTCCTAGTAATCTCTTAAGAAACTTCTCCTGAATCTGCATCGCATTAAAAGCAATGTTCCAATCAATAGGTTCATCAAGCAAAAGTCCTACTCCTCTACGATCCTCCGACACAAAGGCTAGGCCACTTTTTAATGCATTGAAGGTTAAATTTAGCGGTAATGCTTTACTATTGAAAGTAACCTGTCCACCAGCAGGAAACAAACCCATTATTCCGTTAGGTATCCCCAGTTTCCCTTGTCCTGCTAAGCCACCTATTCCAAAAATCTCTCCCCTTTTAACGGCGAAAGATACATTTTTTACTGTTTCTCCTGGCATATCAACCCAAAGATTTTTTACTTCTAGAATGACATCCTTGTTGTTATCCGTTGAATCTATAATTTTTACCTCTTCATCTTTTCTATTGTCAACATCTCTTCCTACCATCCATTCTGCAATCTGCCTTACATTTACTCCTTCAACAGGTCTTTCAACTACAACTATGCCATCCCTTAGTACTACAAGGGTGTCACATACTGCTGTTATTTCTTGCAATCTATGTGAAATAAATATAATTGAAACACCAAGATCAGCAAGCCTTCTCATAGACTTTAGAAGTATTTCTGCCTCTGATTCCGTTAAAACAGCTGTAGGCTCGTCCAATATTAGCAATTTAACCTTTTCTCTATCAATTTCTCTGGCAATTTCAATAAACTGCTTATGTCCTACTGGCATTTCTGAAACCAGAGTATCTGGATCAAGTTGGACACCTAATGTTTCAATGGCTTTTTTAGCACTCTTTCTCATTTCTTTTATATCAATGGTTTCTAATCTTTTTCCAAATATTTTTGATATTACATTAGATTTAGTTTTTTCCATATTTAGTAATATATTCTCTGTTGTTGTAAAGCCAGGTATAAGTGAAAACTCCTGGTGCACCATTCCAATCCCAGCCTTTAAAGCCTCAATAGGATTTTTAAAATTAATTTTTTCACCATCTAAGTATATTTCTCCTTCATACCCTCCTGTTTCTGCAATGACAGTCATACCAAAAAGTATTTTCATAAGTGTTGATTTCCCAGCTCCATTTTCACCGACTAAAGCTAGTATTTTACCTTTCTCCAGCGAGAAATTTATATCTTTTAGTACTCTGTTACCTTCAAACTGTTTACCTACACCTTCAACCTTTAACAATATATTTTCATTTGACAATTATTTCACCTCTTATCATACAAAGTGATCTGTTTATATTAGGAAACGGCCTTTCATTGGCCGCTCCTAATATACCTTCAACTATTTTATCTTCTTATATTTATCAGGAACTACTTCCTTTGTCTGGCCTAAATAGCCTTTTCCAAATACATATGTGTCTTCGTACAACATAACGTGATTCTTCTTTTCTGTTCCGGTAGCTCTATCTATATAATATGAACCATTCCATGCTGTTCCAGGAGTAAACTTTTCATAGCAAGCCATTAAATCTTTAAAGGAATCTTTTTGTGCCTTTCCTTCAATTACCCTTTTTGCAAACTCAGCAAGTGCCTCGGTGCTAGTATAGTTATAGGAATAAGCCCAAGTTCCCATTCTTCCACTGCCGCCTTTATCAATTACAGTTTTTTCAACCTTTTTAAGTATTGCAGGCCAATTTCCTGCCTCAGCTTTAAGGTCAATTCCGAAAGCTCCTGGGTATCCCATTATTGGAGATGGAAGATCCGGCTCTACAAATATTGCTCCTAATTCAGCAACTTTCTTTAAAAGAGGTTCTGTTTGTGCATCATTTGTGCAGAAGAAAGCTGTGTCTTTTCCATATTTTTGTACCCATGATGGCATTTTTTCAAGTATAAACTGCTGTGCACCTGGAATTCCAACGTCACTCATTGGGTCTGGAGCTGTTTCAAAAGCGAACTTTAATCCTAAATCCTTACAAGCTTCTTCCATTATTGTTTTTCTTAAGGATAAAAGTTCGATACTCATATGTCTTGGGAATGAAATATGAACAAAAGTTTTAGCTCCCATTTTCTTTGCTGCGAGAATCATTAAGTACCCACGGTTTACGTTATCTGCGTTTACTACTAAATCCGAAGCCGCTTCTATCATGTTAGTGTCTTCCTGTGGTTCTCCTGCAAGTAAAAGTATGTCCGGTCGTCTTTCTCTGATTTTCTTAAAAGCTGCAACTGTACCTGGAACAGATTGATTAACCACAATAGCCTTCATATCCGGATCATCCGCAAGTCCTGCAATCTGAGCTATAGTTGTTTCCTGTTCCTGCATAAAGTTGTCAGGATAAGTTACATGTTTTACTATTCCTCCTTTGTCCACATCACCGTACTCCTTAATAAATGCTTCAGCACCTCTTAATTCATCCTCAGATTGTGCCACTGTACCCGTAACTATACCGATGTGAAACTTGGATTTGTTAGAATCAGAGCTTGTACTATTTGTAGAATTTGAACCTCCGCACCCTGCCAAGCCTAAGGCCATTGTTGCCGTAAGAACTAGTGCTAGTACCTTTTTCAAAACATTTCCCTCCTCAAAATTCCTTTTTATATTAGGTTGAAAAGCTAACTTTTCAATTACTAATCGTAGGCAATTAACCCTAAATACAAATTCCTATTATATTTATATTGATTAATTCATATTATATTCCACAATTATCTGATTACTTTTATATTTCACAGCCTATCTGGTTTTTACTGTAGACATTTTCTGATCTATAATAAAAAAACACTACTAATACTATAGTTATATATAGTATTAGTAGTGCTTTTTTAAAAATGAGATAATGAGTACAAAACCGAACTCTATCTATCATTCTTATTTTCTAATGTCTATTTTACAAAGCAGTTCTAAATGTATTTTAGTATATCAAAAAAAGTGTCAAATTTGTAATGAGGTATTTTTTGTTCTTCACAATATTCTTTTAAAAGAGATTTAGCAAATACTGCATCGGCATGTATGCAAGCGCACCTATCAGAGTAGCCATCTCCTATGTAGTAAACTTCATAATCATCATTTTTTAATTCTTCCACTAATGATTTCTTGCAGTTTCCACATAAATTACATTCTCTATCTTTATTTAAGAAGGACAACTTCCAACCATTATTGTAAACTGCCTTATTACAATAAATATCCAAGTCCTCAAATTCCTTTTTATCTAATATTTCATTTATATATACATCATATCCATCTGAAGCTACAACTACTTTATATCCCTCTTTATGCACTGCCTCTAAAAATTCCTCAAAGCCTGAGCTTATTTGAAAGTTCCTTGCAAAGTTTCTTATATATTCATCATCATGTTTTATTAAATTCCATTGTTTCTGACCACATTCTGCCGTACCAATTTTCTTATCTAACCAAAGCTGGCCTATTTCCTTCCATCCTTTCTCTGCCAGTGTCTTTACTATAGAAAAACCAACATCTTCTTTAGTTATAGTTCCATCAAAATCAACAACAAAAGCCTTTTTCAACCTTTCTCCCTCCAAAGTATTCACAATATCTTAATATATACATTTCCCAATGTTTAATTATACAAGAGCAAAATATCCATGTCTACAGTTATTTACATATAAATACAAATTCTTCATAATTTACTCTAATTATATATTATGCTATAGTTAAACTAAGCTAGAAATTAGTTTTCTGATAATTTAGGAGGTAATATATATGGATCATAAAAGTACAGATATAGCTAAAGCTTCTGTTAAAATGGCTATATCATCAAGGAGTACAGAGGAAAAACTTATGGCTGCTTTTAAGGAAAAGGGTATCCTTACTACTGCTGTAGACATAGGTGGTGATTTTACATACTCCACTACAAAAATCATAGAAAGGGCTCTTGTTGCTTCAAAAAGAAGTGGATTAACTAAGGATTGTCACGTTCATGATGGTGCTGTAGCCGGTGCTACCAAAGAAGCCCTCGCTCAAATCATGGCTAAAGCCAATGGCTTAAATGTAGGTGGCAAAATAGGAATAGCTAGGTCAGGAGAACATATAAGTGTTTGTATATTCCTCAGTATAGGATTGCTTCACTTAAATGAAGTGGTAATAGGTCTTGCCCATCGCTCAATTCCGGATATCTACTAAATAATAATTTAAATAGATAACAATTTAAAAGTTTAATTTTTTGTTGCAGATTGAAGTTCTAAGTTGAGTATTATAAAGTCTTTATTTTATAAATCAGAAATTTAACCTTCAAAATAAACAATTTTACCAAAAATCGTAAATACGTTGACTTTATCTGGAACATAATATATGATTATTTTCAATAAGAATTTTAAGAAAATTTTAAAATTTATAATTATGTAGTATGGTAGGAATATATTTCAGTTTATGTGGCTGCCTTTATATTTAAAGGTGCCTTTATTTTATAACTTAATATTTAGGAGGATGGTAGTATGGTAGAAAAAAAATTATTATCAGTTCTATTTGGCACTTTATTTTTAGGTACATCAATTTTAAACGGATGTAGTTCTAAAACTGTTAGTAGTACAAATAGTTCCACAGGAGTTATTGAGGTTGGTATTAGTCAACTGGTAGAACACCCTGCTTTAGATGCAACTCGTAAGGGTTTTCTTGAGGGCTTAAGTTCTAAAGGTTTTAAAGATGGTGAAAAAATTAAGGTTGAATACCAGAATGCCCAGGGAGATATCCCAACAACTCAAACTATAGCAAATAATTTTGTTTCAGGTAAAAAGGATTTAATATTGGCAATTGCAACTCCAGCTGCTCAAGCAGCTTATAACAGCACTAAGGATATACCTATTTTAATTACTGCTGTAACAGACCCTGTAAAGTCAGGATTGGTAAAATCCTTAGATAAACCTGGTACAAACGTTACTGGAACTAGCGATGCTTTACCTATGGATAAACAATTTTCATTAATTAAAGAATTAATTCCTAACTGTAAAAAGGTAGGTATACTATATAATACTAGTGAAGCAAATTCTGAAATTCAAGTAAGCAAAGCAAAGGATCAGGCATCAAAAACTGGCCTACAGCTAGTAACTGTAGGAGTTACTAGCTCTAATGACATATCCCAAGCACTTACTTCTTTGCTTCCAAAAATTGATGTTTTATATACACCAACAGATAACTTAATAGCATCTTCCATGGCTTTAATAAGCTCAAAATGCATAGAAAACAAAATACCAATTATTGGTGGCGAAAAGGCTCATGTTGATGCTGGTGCTTTAGCTACAGAGGGTATTGATTACTATAAACTTGGTTTTCAAACAGGAATTATAGCAGCAGATGTGTTAAGCGGAAAAAAACCTCAAGATATATCTGTTCAGACTCTGAAGGAAACAAAGTTAGTTATTAACGAAGATACTGCCAATAAGCTAAATATCACTATACCTAATAACCTGAAGTCTAGGGCAGAATTAGTTGTAGGTGGTGGTAAATAGTGAATGGCTTTATTATAAACGTTCTTGAGCAAGGCTTTATATTTGGAATAATGGCTATAGGTGTTTATATAACCTATAAAATATTAGACTTCCCGGACTTATCAGTGGACGGCACCTTTGCCTTAGGAGCTGCAGTAACAGCCTCAGCTTTAGTAAAAGGGATGAACCCCCTTTTTACATTAGTTTTAGCTTTTACCGCTGGTTTAGTTGCTGGAGGAGTAACAGGTATACTTCATGTGAAATTGAAAATTACAAACCTACTTTCTGGAATTCTAGTTATGATAGGCTTGTATTCTATAAATTTAAGAATAATGGAAAAGGCTAATATACCCTTGTTCTCTGAGAAAACAATTTTCTCCTTTGGCCTTTCACCGATAATTATATCTGTAGTAATTCTTATATTAACAAAATTAGCTTTAGATATCTTTCTAAAAACAAAGTTAGGTTTTGTTCTAAAGGCTACAGGGGATAATCCTCAGATGGTGACCTCCCTTGGAGTAGATATAGGAAGAATAAAAATTATAGGGCTAATGATTTCAAATGCAATAGTAGCCCTATCAGGTTCTATAATGGCCCAGTATCAAAGATTTTCAGATGCTGGCATGGGTACTGGAATAATAGTTATGGGTCTTGCTTCTGTAATCTTAGGAGAATGTATTTTTCAAAGAACTTCAATAATTGCAGGAACTACTGCTGCTATTGTAGGTTCGATAATTTATAAAGGCAGTGTAGGTGTTGCCCTAAATTTAGGCTTCCCTCCTACAGACTTAAAGCTTATAACCTGTATAATTGTTATTGCTGCATTATCCCTCAACAGCAAAAAACTCCACCTGAATTTTAAGGGTAGAGAGAGCTTTACTAGAGGAGGTGCGGTAATTGTTACAAATAAAAAATCTGCAAAAAGTTTTCAATAAGAATACTGTAAATGAAAAAATTGCTTTTAAGAACTTTTCTATTAATATAGATGAAGGGGATTTTGTAACAATAATAGGTAGCAATGGTGCTGGAAAATCTACACTTTTAAATCTAATATCTGGTTCTGAGCCCTTGGAGAGTGGCTCTATAACTTTAGATAAAAGGGAACTATCTAAACTTCCTGAATTTAAAAGAACTAAATTTATAGGTAGAGTTTTTCAGAATCCCTCTTTAGGAACTTCTCCATCTATGACTATATTAGAAAATTTATCAATGGCTTATAATAAGGGCAAACAGTTTGGTTTTTCATCTGGAATCGATAGAAAAAATCTAGACTTTTTTAAAGAAAATATTTCTGAGCTTTCTTTAGGTCTCGAAAATAATTTAAATACCAAAGTAGGGTTGTTATCAGGAGGGCAAAGGCAAGCACTTTCCTTGCTTTTAGCTACAATATCCAATCCTAAACTGCTTCTACTTGACGAACATACTGCAGCCTTAGATCCAAAAACTTCTGAAAATATTGTAGAGTTAACAACTAAAACTGTATGTAAAAAAAATATAACAACATTGATGGTTACTCATAATCTAAACCACGCAATAAATATAGGTAATAGATTACTAATGCTTCATCAAGGTGAACTTATCTTAGATATTAGAGGAGCAGAAAAGAAAAGCCTAACAATAGAAAAGCTGCTAGACTTATTTGCTAAAGGAAACTCAAAAGACTTTATAAGTGACAGATTAGCTCTTTCTTAAAAATTTATATAATACTTTTTTCTCTTTTTAAGGTCGAAAAAGTCCCTATGTTTACCTCCGAATTTTAAACATAGGGATTTTTTTCTTTCTATTTTTTTGATAGAGGCTGCATTAAATTCTGCTCGTAGACTTTCATAAATAAAATCCTAAGATTCTTTAATCTTCTAAAAGTTCTTTTATATCTTTATAAATAAAAATGTTAGATATTCCTCCATAATATCTTATTATACCATCAACCACAGTAATTGGAGGTTCAAAACCGTCTTTAATTATCTCTTTTATCTTTTCTTCAATTAAGTTATCTTTGTTTAATTCTATGAATTCTAATTGAGTACTATTTTTAACATCACTTTCATTAATAAACTGTTCTAATTCCTTATAAGCCTCTGATATAGTTTTGCTCTTTCTGCCTTTGCAACATGAATGTTCCACCTCTGAATTACTACCACATCCATGGCAGGAGCTTTTTTTATTTTTACATGTACTAGAACAGTCCTTTTTTTTCCCGTGGCATCCACAACCACTGGATAATCTTTCTTCTCCAATTCCGTATACCTGAACTTTAATTTTTCCATTCATGTTTCTTTTTCCCCTTCTATAATCCTAAAACATCTTTTACAGTGTAAAATCCTGGTTCCTTTCCTTTTAGAAATAGGGCAGCCTTGCAAGCTCCATTTGCAAAACACTCCCAATTATGTGCATGATGGGTAATCTCCAATCTTTCTCCCATTAATCCAAAGATGACAGTATGACTGCTTGAAATATCCCCTGCTCTCACAGAATGATAACCTATTGTTCCTTCCTGTCTCTCTCCAGCTCCTTCTCTGCCATAAACAGCAACGTCCTTTAGCTTATTACCTAAGGATTCTGCTATTACCTCTCCCATCTCCTTTGAAGTTCCACTTGGGGCATCTTTCTTATTTCTATCATGCATTTCTATTATCTCTATGTCTGACATATGTCCTAAGGTTTCCGCTGCAGTCTTTAGAAGCTTATACATGACATTTACTACCATAGAGGTATTTGCAGCGAAAACTATAGGAATAGACTTGGAAATATCTTTTATTCTATTAAGTTGCTCCTCTGTAAACCCAGTGGTTCCACATACAACAGCTTTCTTATGCTTTAATGCAGTTTCTATAGTTTCCATTGAGCACTTAGGAGTAGTATAGTCTATTATTACATCACAATTTTCTATTATACTTTCTAGTGAGTCTACCACCGGTGAACCTACTTCCTTGCCTATACCTGCTGTAAAACCTACATCTTTTCCTATGTAATCCCTTCCCCTGGGAGCTACAGCACCAACAATGGTGATATTCTCCATATCTGATGCTAATTTAGTAATTAGCCTTCCCATCTTTCCCTTAGGTCCCATTACTACAATCTTCATTTATATCACCTCATTTTTAAACTTTTACCAATAGGAATATTAAAACAGCACATAACATATATCTAATTTAAATTATTGCCATATAGAAATTATATCACAGTTTTATCATTACAATAACAAATTGTATAAATGTCCGTTCACATCGCTTGAAGTTTTAACAAAAATTAAAATGCAATTATGAAATATATAATTTTCCTTAAAAACCTTTTATCTTATGTGGCATATTTCATGAAACAGCATATTATAAACTAGAATATGAAATAACGAAAACTACCTTTCATATTCACCTTAGATTAAAAGGAGGTTACCTATATGTCTAGAGATAAATGTTATACATCAAATGAAGATAATAATAAGTGCACTGAAACTAGCTGCACTACTTCATCTTTTTCCGATAACTGCGACTGCCATGACCAATGCTGTGATGCAAAGGTTATAAAAGCTGAAACAGAATGCCAATGTCCAACTTCCACTCTACCACCTGCAGTTATTCCTGCTGGGGCTTTTGTAGGAAAAATACCTGTAGAACTTGCTTTTATAAGTGTAGATATTCCTGTTATGGCTACTATTAAACTTGAAGAAAAAGCCTATGAAATTAAACGTATTAAAAAGAATGCATATGTAACTCAATGTCACCTTCTTCCTACGCTTACCAGAATTCCTGGAACTAATACAATTACTGGAACACTATTTATAGAAGGATTTGTTAGAAAAAATATAGAATACGCTACTAAGGAATGTTCTAGTAAGAGCGTAACCAGCGGAAAAATAAGACATACTACTGTTAAAATACCTTACAAATGCACAACTTCTGTCACTTTTACTGCAACACCTCCTTTCCCATTAACAGGCTTAAGACCACCAATATTTATTCCAAATACTCCACCTACAGAAATTGGACAGTACTCAGAGAGATTTAACACCTGCGATCCTTGTCAGGAAGCAACATTAGGACAGGATTCCTGTCAACAATGCTTTACCAGCACTGAAGTCTTTAACGAACCAGTTTTCTGTGAATTAGTAAGTGCTACCTTTAATGAATGTGACATTCACTTAAATCCAACAATTTGTTGTGATCCTACAGAACAAACTTTCCAAAAAATTCAGGAAAAAATGCTTCTAACTCTAAGAATTAAAATACTACAAAAGCAGCAGGTAAGAGTTACAGCGCTTTAATCTACCTTTAATAAGTATTAAGGCTTATGTATTTAAAATTATTTAGTAACAAAAGCTAGCTAGTAAAATACAGACCCAACTCCTACGAACTTGGGTTTTGGGTCTGTTTTTAGAGTATATGCTTATAGACACATAAAAACATTAAAATTTTTAGAAGAGAAACCTATATCAGGCAGCCTGTTAATGAAGGAGGATAGAATTATGAGTAGAAAAGACCATAGAAGACCTACATCGGAAGAAAGCAATGATCTTTTAAAAGACAAGCGAGTAAGAGAACTATTAGACAAACTATTGGAGAAAAAGACCTCACAGGAAGATGCTCATAGTACCGGTGAAACCAACTCCAGTGAAGCCAGTTCCAGCGAAAAAGAACGTACAGATAAAACTACAGATAGGAAGCGTTCAAGAAGAAAACACAGAAGACATAGAAAAGAAAGTTCCTCTAGCACTGATGGTGGCAGATCTAAAAAAGAAAGAAGATCTAAAGGTCATAGCAAAGAAGAGGAAAAAGAAAGCTCCTCCAGTTATGAAGTTTCTATGATTGAAGAGGAATGTATAAAAAAATATGAAGACAAACAAGTAGAAAAAAAAACTACAGACAATGACTGTGATGAGGAAAATTCATCATCTAGCTCTACTGATGCTAGTACCACTACTGAAGATTCCTGTAAATGCAATGAGCCTATAGATGAGAGTTCTGCACATACCAGTGCTAATAATTGCAGTTCTTCTTCTAATGACACTAGTACTACAGATAACTGCACTACCGAAAGCTATTGCTGTCATTCCGAAGATTCAGGTGAATGGGAAAAATGTGATGAATGTGGTGAATGTGATGAATCCCATGATTGCGATGAATGCGATGACTGTAGTGAATGTAGTGAATGTGATGAATCTGAAGATTGTAACGAGTGCACTGAATGTGATGAAACTGATAGCTGTGAACAATGGGAAAGCTCCAGTGAATATGATCAGTGCCAAGTTACCTTAGAATGCTGTGAAGCAGATGTAGATTCAGAAAGCATGTCTCTTTGTCCAAGTACTTCCACTTGCCCTACATTTACCCAGGGTCCCGTAATAATAAAAACTCCAGTAGTATTAGCACAACCAAGAATAACTGTATCAATAGTATCTTCTCTTAAGCTTGAAGAAGAAGCTATTGAAATAAAACGTATTAAAAAGAACGTTTATGTAACTCAATGCAAGCTTATCCCTAATTCCGGTAATGGAGATCCTTGTTATGGAGTAGTGTTTATAAGTGGGTTTATTAGAAAAAACATTGAATATGCTACTAAAGACTGTATAGACAAAGATGCATTAAGTGGTAAGATAAAACACACTACTGTTAAGGTGCCTTTTAAATGTGTAACTAAAGTTAGATTTATAACTCATCCAGTTATTAACACTACAGCCCCTCAAAGTGAAGTAGAAATACTAGACAGCACTATGAATATTTGTGACCCTTGTGCAGAAAAAATTGCTGGTAGAGATTTATGTCAGCAAAGCTTTATATTTAGAGAAGTTTTTAACGAAGAAGTCTTTTGCGAGTTAGTGGATGCGGAAATTATTGAATCTGATATTTTAGAAAATCCAAAGGATTTATGCTACAACTCACCTATTGAAAAAATTTTTAGAAGTATAACTGAAAAGGTAGTATTAAATATAACTGTTAAACTGCTCCAAAACCAACAACTTTGTATTACCTCTTCTCCATTACACTAAAATAATAAGGTCAGCATCTCCGCTGACCTTATCTACTTTTTGCATTTTTTGAAACACATAGACTTGAGATAATTTCTTAATTTCTATATTCTTATTAATTTTTAACCTATACACTCAGTAATAGCAGCTCCTGGAGGTACTATAGGGAATACCTTATTATCACTGCTAATAATACATTCTATAATAACCGGCTCCTTTAGTGATAAAGCTTCTCTTAGAATTGTATCTATTTGTTTATCCTCAGTTATTTTCATTGTTTTTATTCCATAGGCTGCCCCTAATTTAATAAAATCAACATCTTCACCTAGCTTTGTATGAGAAAATCTACCTTGATAAAACAAGTCCTGCCACTGGTGTACCATACCTAATACATGATTATTAAGAACTAGTTGTATAATAGGTATTCTATACCTTGCTACTGTTGCTAATTCTGTAGAATTCATCTTAAAACTTCCATCTCCAGCTATGTTGATTACCTTTTTATCGGGATTACCAATGGAGGCTCCTATGGCAGCTCCAAGGCCAAAGCCCATAGTTCCAAGTCCTCCAGATGTTATAAAAGTTCTTGGCTTTAAAAATTTAAAATATTGGGCTGTCCATATTTGATTTTGACCAACCTCAGTAGTAATAATACAATTGTTACCTGCTAACTCTTGAAGCTTTTCTATTATATTTTCAGGTCTTAAGGAATATATATCTTTCCTTTCTGATGTTTTATAACCTTTCCAATTCTGAATTTGTTCAGTCCATAAGTCATTATTCTTTTTTTCTACTCTTTCTATTAGAAGTGATAGAATTTTTTTTGCATCTCCCGCTAACGACACAGCAGTATCTATATTTTTTCCAAATTCTCTAGGGTCTATATCAATATGAATTAACCTTGCATTTGGTGCAAAGGCCTCTACTTTGCTAATTACGCGATCACTAAACCTAGCACCTACTGCAATTAAAAGGTCACAGTTATTTACTGCATAATTTGAACAACGAGTTCCGTGCATTCCTACCATACCCATATAGCTTTCATGATTACCAGGGAAGGCTCCTATACCCATTAAGGAGCATGTGACAGGAGAATTTATCTTCTCTGCAAATTCCCTCAACTCTTTATGGCTTTCTGAAATCACAACTCCACCACCAGCATAAATTACAGGCTTCCTACTATCATTTATTATATCTATTGCTCTACCTAGACTAACTTCATCGAAAGTAACATACTTTTTACCTTCACTTAAGAGAGTTTTGTCACCTTGTCCAGCTTCATAGTCAATAAAAGCTTCCTGAACATCCTTTGGTATGTCAATTACTACTGGACCTGGCCTTCCTGATTTTGCAATCATAAAAGCTTCTCTTACTACAGCTGCAAGAGATATGGGATCTGTTACTATATAATTCTTCTTAGTAATAGATTTTGTTATTGACACAAAATCTACTTCTTGAAAAGAGTCTTTTTTTAATAGTTTCTGTGAAACCTGCCCTGTAATTACTATTAACGGCACCGAGTCCCTGCAAGCTGTTGCAATTCCTGTAACAGTATTTGTTGCACCGGGACCAGATGTTGCTATGACAACTCCTACTTTTCCTGTAGACCTAGCATATCCGTCTGCCGCGTGAGTAGCTCCCTGTTCATGAGCAGTTAATATATGAGTTATTTCCTTCATACCATATAGGGCATCATAAATAGGCAACACTGCACCACCTGGATACCCAAATATTGTATCTATCCCCTGTTCTTTTAGACATTGTAATAATACTTGTGCACCTCTTAATTTCATAATGATACCCCCTATATATTATATAAATACTACACTAATATTCTAGTACACTCTCTTAAAATTAATCTATATTATTTGTTTTTAAGCCAAGACATCATAGCTCTTAAATCTTTTCCTACCACCTCTATTGGATGATTTTGTTCGTTTCTTCTTTTTGCATTAAAATAAGGTCTATTAGCGGCATTTTCAAGTATCCAGTTTCTAGCAAAGGTACCATCCTGTATTTCACTAAGTACCTTCTTCATTTCTTTTCTAGTTTCCTCAGTTACGATTCTCTTTCCTATACTATAATCACCATACTCTGCTGTATCACTTATAGAATATCTCATATAACTTAATCCACCTTGTACCATAAGATCTACTATAAGTTTCATTTCATGAAGACACTCAAAATAGGCATTTTCTGGCGCATACCCTGCTTCTACTAAGGTTTCAAAACCTGACTTTATAAGCTCACAAATTCCTCCGCAGAGTACAACCTGTTCACCAAATAAGTCTGTTTCAGTTTCATCCTTAAAAGTAGTCTTAAGCACTCCTGCTCTGGTTCCTCCTATACCTTTTGAATATGCTAATGCATAGTCCATAGCTTTTCCACTATAATCCTGATATACAGCACATAGACAAGGTACTCCCTTTTCTTCTACATATTCTCTCCTTACAATATGACCTGGTCCCTTTGGTGCTACCATTATTACATCTACATTTTCCTTAGGAACTATTTGATTAAAGTGAATATTAAAACCGTGGGCAAACATCAAAACTTTTCCTTCTGTTAAATTAGGCTCTATGCTTTCAGTATATAGCTTACTTTGTTTTTCATCTGGCACAAGTACCATTACAAAATCTGCAGTTCTTACTGCATCCACCACTTCCATTACCTTAAACTCTGCTTCTTCTGCTGCTTTCCAAGACTTACTCCCAGTATAAAGTCCTACTACGACCTCTACACCACTATCCCTTAAATTTTGTGCATGTGCATGTCCTTGGCTGCCAAATCCTAATACCGCAACTTTCTTTCCCTTTAATAATTTCAAATCTGCATCACTATCATAATAAACCTTTAATTTTTCCATTTTTATTCCCCCATTTTTTCTATTTTATAATCTAGATACATATTTTCAGCAATGGCAACTATATATAAAACATCTAATATTCTTGACTAGTGAACAATTGATTTATAAGGAGCCTTATTCTTATAGAATAAGAATTGCTTTTTTAAAGCTCCTTCATTATCAATTGTCCACTTTAAATTTCAAGCATAACAAATTGCTTTATCCAGAATTTTCAGTCTTATAATCTTATACCTCGTTGATTCTCTCTAAACTAAGATGATTAAGCAGAACAATTTTTACAGAGATATTTTCCATTTACCAAACTTATATCACTGCTATGTCTTTTATCGTATACAGAATTACACCCTGAACAAACTACATTATATTTGTCATTGCATTTAGGACAATACACTGTATTTTCACTTGAATTGTAATTCTTTTCCCCCATTTTACCACAACTCTCACATACTCCAACGGTTATACTATTCATAAAAGGCATAAAACCTCTCCTCCTTTTTATTTAAATAATAAAATATTTTTTAGAAGCTCTATAAATATCTCAAATCCCCTTATCTTTAGTGCCTTTTAAAAACTTCTTAAAACCTGACCCAGTCTTTTTACTCCTTCTACAATAAGCTCATCCTTCATGCTTGAGAAATTAAGCCTGAAATTATTCCTATGACCCCCATTTGGATAAAAGGCTATACCAGGAACAAATCCTACCCTGTACTCCATTGCTTTTTCTAAAACCTTTGATGCATCTAACTCTTCAGGAAGTGTTACCCATATAAATAATCCTCCTGCTGGATTTGTATATGAGCAACTTTCTGGTAATTCTTCCTTTAGGGTTTTTACCATCAAATCTCTTCTTCTTTTGTAAACTTCTTTAATTTTATTTACGTTATCTTTTATATCATACATATTCATATAAAGTGCAGTTTCTTTCTGAGCCATGGTATTGGTCTGCAAATCTACAGACTGTTTAATTAACAGATACTTATTCACTATCTCCTCTGCTGCACAAACCCATCCAATCCTAAGTCCTGGACAAAATATTTTTGAGAAAGTACCATGATAAATAACTCTTTCATTTTTATCAAAACTCTTAATTGCTGGTAGCCTTTCACCCTCAAATAGCAAGTTTCCATATGGATTATCCTCTAGTATCATGACATCGTATTTTTCCGCTAGCTCAACCATTCTTTTTCTTCTTTCAACAATTAAAGTAATTCCTGTAGGATTTTGGAAATCAGGTACAGTATAAATAAACTTAGTATTTGGATTATTCCTTAGTTTCTCTTCTAAATCCACCATATCCATTCCATGTTCATCCATTTTTACTTCCACAAATTTAGGTCCATAAGGCTGAAAAGCAGTTATAGCTCCTAGGTAACTTGGACTTTCACATATAACCACATCCCCTTCATCTAAAAATAATCTTCCTGAAAACTCTAAAGCCTGCTGGGAGCCACAGGTTATGACTAAATTATCTGCTGTAGTATCTACCCCTGCCTCTTTCATAATTTGCTCTGCAATAACTTCCCTCAGTTCTCTTATTCCTTGTGTAGTACTGTACTGAAGAGCATTTCTTCCATCACTTTCTAGTACTTCTTTAGTTACTTTTTTCATTTCTTCAATAGGAAAAAGTTCCCCGTCTGGTAAGCCTCCTGCAAAAGATATTACTTCAGGCATTTCAGTAAGCTTCATTATCATAGCTATAATTTCATCACTTTCCCTTGATGCTCCAACATTCATTCTATTAGCAAATTTATTCTTCACACTACCATCTCCTTTGTTTTGCATAACTATAACTACTTTTGAATTAATATACTAATCAATTTTAAAAATAGGTATAAAAAAAACAAACCCTTGCCCACCATGGGGCGAGAGTTTGTTCGCGGTACCACCCAAATTTTTACTTAACTAAATAACGACTTTCGCCGGCACAGCTTACTACAGTTCAGCTTACAACTTAAGGGTGATTTTCAATAGCCTCTAGTTTGTGAGCTTTCACCTAGCCTCACTCTCTGTAAAACCTTTCACTATTTACTCTTCCCTATCACAGTTTTTAAATATAGATTTGTATAATCATTCAAGTATTGTTATTAATTTACACCTTTTTAAATTTAATGTCAAGAGTTATTTTTAAATTTTAAAAAATATTTTATAGATTAAAATTCTTCCACTTTTTATTGATGAATGGAAATTAGAATCAAATAGTTATGTGACGATAATAATATTTAAAATTTCATTTGTCAATATATTTTTTTCATTTATTCTCTTACATTTTTTAGTCTATTAATTCTTGCAAAACTGTAATTTCAGCAAAGTTAATCCTATTTTTTTGCTATAATACATAATATTAAAGCCTTTTATTGAATATTACTTTTTTATTTCAAGAAAACTTAATTAAACGTTTACAATATGATGATTTTACTAAAAACTTTTTATCATTCACTTTATGATTTTTTATAAATTCTAAATTTCAATTTTCTATATATTATATTACTGAATATTTTATCATTTTTAATTGACAGTGTTCAGAAACTATAGTATATTTAGGAGCAAATACTAAAAACTATGACAGGAAAGAGTAAACATACCTATGCTTTAAAGAGAGTGGGACTAGGTGAAAACCCATAAGCTAAGTCTGTTGAAAATCATCCTAGAGTTGCAAGCTGAACTAGCTAGTAAGCCGCGCCGGTGTAAGCCGTTATCTTAATCAAGTATAATGTTAGGCAATATGGAAATTTAGTCTATTTTCATGGTATTGTTTAGCTAATAAATTTGGGTGGTACCGCGAGCAGATTTCGCCCCATTATTGGGAGAGATCTGTTTTTTGTTTTCGTAAAAATCTAATATTCTGAATTGGGGGTATTATAATGTCAAAAACAAACTATAGAAGTAAAGAAATAACAGAAGGAGTAGCTCGTGCACCTCACCGTTCCTTACTATATGCCATGGGGTATTTGCCTGAAGATTTAGAAAAGCCTCTAGTTGCAGTTGTAAATTCACATAACGAAATAGTTCCTGGCCATTTTCACTTAAATGAAATAGTTCAGTCTGTAAAATTAGGGATTAGTGCCAGCGGAGGAACTCCTATTGAGTTTCCCTGTATAGGCATTTGTGATGGAATTTCAATGAATCATAGTGGCATGAAATATCCTCTTTCTAGCAGAGAACTAATTGCAGATTCTATAGAAGTCATGGCAATGGCCCATAAATTTGATGCTCTTGTTTTAGTTGGAAATTGTGACAAAACTGTACCTGGAATGTTAATGGCCGCTGCAAGACTTAATATTCCAGCTATCTATATAAGTGGTGGCCCAATGCTTACTGGTAAACATAATGGAAAAGTTATAGATTTAGTACATGGTGCCTTCGAAGCAGTAGGTGCTTACGCTGAAGGCAAAATAGCCGAAGAAGAACTGGTAGAAATCGAAGAAAATTCTTGTCCTACTTGCGGAAGCTGCTCCGGCATGTTTACTGCTAATACTATGAATTGCTTAGCAGAAGCTTTAGGAATGGCTCTTCCTGGCAATGGAACTATCCCAGCCCCTTACGGAAAGAGAAGACAGCTTGCAAAAAAAGCTGGTATGAAAATAGTGGAGCTTGTTAAAAATAATATTCGTCCTAGAGATATTCTTACGCTAAAAGCTTTCAAAAATGCAGTAGCTGTAGATATGGCTATTGGTGGTTCAAGTAATACTACTCTTCACCTCTTAGCTATTGCAGCTGAAGCCAAAGTTGAACTAAACTTAGAGCACTTTGATTTAATAAGTAGAAAAGTACCAAATATAGCAAAATTGAGCCCTTCCGGTATGCACAGCATTGAAGACCTAAATGAAGCTGGTGGCATTTCTGCAATACTAAAAGTGCTCGCAGAAGGTAACCTGATTTCTACTGACACCATCACTGTCACAGGAGAAACTTTAGGGGAAAATATAAAAGACACAAAGATACTTAACAGCTCTGTAATTAGACCTTTAGATAATCCTTATTACAGCGAAGGAGGTATTGCAATATTAAATGGCAACTTGGCTCCTGATGGAGCAGTTATTAAGCAATCCGGTGTAGAGCCAGAAATGTTTCATCATAGAGGCCCTGCTAGGGTATTTGATTCAGAAGAAGAAGCCTTTGAAGCAATTATAAAAAGGGAAATAAAGGCTGGTGATGTTGTGGTAATTAGATATGAAGGGCCTAAAGGTTGTCCTGGCATGAGAGAAATGTTAAGTCCCACTGCCGCAATTATTGGAATGGGTCTCCAAAAATCTGTAGCTTTAATTACTGATGGACGTTTCTCCGGAGGCACAAGAGGCCCCTGTATTGGTCATGTCTCTCCGGAAGCTTCCGAAGGAGGACCTATTGCAATACTAGAAAATGGTGATATGATACAGATAGACTTACCAAGCAGGGTTTTAAAGGTAGAACTCTCTGAAGAAGAGATAAATAGCCGTTTATCTAATTGGACACAACCACCTTGTAAAGCAGAGGAAGGTACTTATCTTTATCGTTATAGTAAACTTGTTACTTCAGCTAGTACTGGAGCCGTATTAAAAAAATAGTTTATATAGACTTACTTAGCATAATAAAAGCACTAGTAAGTATTATTCAATCTTGATAATATCTACTAGTGCTTTTTTATTTAGCTTAAACCTAATCCTTTTCTCTTTTCATTAATATGTGCCTCTATGTTATTAGCAACCTCAACAGGATCATCACCAAGAGCTATTTTACCACCTGTCATTCCTTCAACGTCTTCAGTAAGAAGTTTTACAGCTTTAGGAGCTCCTGTTAAAAATGGGGTTGGAGACAGGTGAGTGTAAGCACCATAGGCTACAGCAAATACGCCATCTATAGTAGCTTTTTGCTCCATCCATTCCGGTGCAGTTACAGCTATCGGTAACTGAGGTATATCTACGTCTAAATGGTCTGCAAGAGCAGTAACAAGCATAGATATTCTTCCTGTATCAGTACAAGTTCCAAAACTTAATACTGGAGGAATTTTTAATAAATTGCAAACTTCTTTTAATCCATCTCCTGCTATATCTGCTGCTTCTAAACTGCAGAGGCCAGCTACCTCAAGGGCATGGTTTCCACAACCTCCCGCTACTACTAGTATATTTCTCTTTATCAGTTCCTTTGTAAGGTTAACTGTGTTCCAGTCTTGAGGACCGTTTCTTAATGTAGAACAGTTAGCCAAAGCTACTACCCCTTTAATTTTTCCTGCTGAGATTACATCTACTAATGGATCTAGTTTGTTTCCTAAGGCTTGAAGTACTGCCTCTGTAGAAAAGCCTGCAATTGCCTTTTGTGTTATTTTAGGAACCATTGATTCAATTTTTTTATCTTTACGTTTTTTAAAGTTTTCTATTCCAAAGTTAATAAGTTCATTTACCATTTCATCTACCTTATCAGGATGATATGGAATTTTATGTTGCAGTCCTGGTATGTCTATAATAGTGCTTATTGCTACTAATGTTACCTGATACTTTTCAGCATAATGGTCTATTGCAGGAGGTGAACAGTTTTCTTCCATAGCCATAACGTCTACTGTACCAGTGGCAAGCAATGGCTCTATAGTTAACCAGTTTCCCATTAATCCTACGAAAACGTCATCTACGTCAAATCTTTGAAGTAACTCTTGACCAGTTTCTATAGATCCTACTACGCGAAGTCCCTTAGCACCAGCTGCCTTTGCTTTTTCTTGAACTTCAGCTTTTCGTGCCTTTTCTATCATTGCAGCTCCAGCCCATGGTTGATGACCATTAAATACTATATTTACATAGTCCGGGTCCATAATGCCTAAGTCAACGTTTACTTCATGTGGCATTGGAGTTCCAAATAAAATATCTTGAGCCATCTCAAGTCCAATTTGAGCATTATATATAGTAGCTAAACCTAATTTTAATGCCTTAGCTGCCAAAGACACATGATTTCCATCTACATTTGTCAAACAGCTTGCTACACAATTTTGTTCTTCATGTAAAACTCCCGCTGGATATAAGTTTAAATCTCTCCAAACCTGTTTTCTTTTTCTTGGTGCAAAGGCCTCTACCATTAGATTTTTATCCTCTGAATCAACTCTCATTTGTTCTTCTAAAACATCTGCAAGCTGAATAGCCATTTTATTTACATCTTGGTTTGTATTAATTCCTAACTTCTCACACATCCATCTAAGTTTATTTTCATCCTTAATTTTAAATGGTGTTTTTCCTTCTCCTGTAGCCTTCAATGTTCTAAAAGCCTCATAGGCATGATGGCTATATGTACCTGCACCCATAACATTTTTCAATACTAGATTTCTTATTGCCATGGCATCTGGTCCTATTCCACAGACACCTTTTTCTTGACCAGTTTTTTCACTAATTCTGCAAGGACCTTGTGAGCATAATTGACAACTTAAACCTTGAAGACAAAATTTACATCTGATTTTTTCTTGTAGTGCCCATCTATCGAATGCATTTGACATTCCATCCTCTCTTATTCTTTTCAGCATTTCCTCTACAGAATCGTGGTAACTTACTCGCCCTTCTGTTCTTTCTAATATGGTTTCACTCATTATTTTACCTCCAATACTTACATTTTCAAGATAAGTTTTCTCTAAAGAATTGAAAAATATTCATAGAGTACCATATTCCTAGTACTTGCCTATATAGTCAAGTTACAGTTAAAATTCTCAATTTCCACAGTCACTTAAATAAATGATACAGATATAAAGAATATAATAAAAACTATTAACATAGTTATTATTATTAGAAAATAAATTAGTAGTTTTCTATAACTCTTAAATTCCATCCTCTAAATCTTTATTTATAACATATGAAATAAATCCCACTATATAAACTACTGATATTTAGAGTTGGGAACATTTTAAACAAAAAATAAAATACATAGGAGTTTTTATATGAGAAGAGACAGGTTTTTGAAAAATTCACTTTTATTAATTTCTTCTAATCTAATTACCGGGGTTTTTGGGTTTATATTTTCTATAATACTGTCCCGTGAATTAGGTGCAGAGGGTATGGGACTATATGGCTTAGTAATGCCTATATATGACTTGTTTATATGTCTTATTTCTGGTGGAATGGTTACAGCTATTTCAACCATAGCTGCAATTTATTTTGCAAAGGATGATTTTAGAAATTTAAATAGATCTATAGATATATCTCTGCTATTTGATTCTGTATGGTCTTTGATTGTTGTATCCTTTGTCTTTGTTAATGCTTCTTTTATAAGTAACTATATAATTAAGGACACTAGAACTTTACACGCCATACAGGTTATGTGTCCTGCTATGATTTTTATAGCTCTTTCTTCTGTTTTAAAAGGGTATTTTTATGGTACCTCTAATATTAAAATTCCAGCTTTTATAGATATATTGGAAAAACTGCTGAGAATAATATTTATCGTGACAATTATAAACGTTTTTGCACTAAAAGGTGTAAAAAGCACAGTAACTGCCGCCTATATAACTCTAGCCATAGGGGAATTATCTAGTTTTATTCTGCTTTACTTTTACTTTAAGGTTAAACAAAGAAGCTATCGTTTTGTTTTTTCCGCTCCAGAGGACAGGCTTCAATTGCTGTTTAACATATTGATTATATCCTTTCCTCTTTGCTTAAATGGATTTTTATCTACCGCTTTATCAACGGTATCTGCTTTAATAGTTCCAAGAAGACTAGTAAGCTCTGGTATAGAATATAGTGTTGCTTTATCTATGATAGGAAAATTCAAAGGAATGTCTTTAACTATAATTTTCTTTCCTATGATTATAGTTAACTCTATATCCACAGTGCTTATACCAGATCTTTCAGAAAAGCTAAGTAAAAAAAATTATTGGGAAGCAGAAACGAGAATACTTCAGGTTATTAAAATTGCCTTTTTACTAGGAGTTGCTACAATGATAATTTGTCTCAGTATCCCGGATTCCTTAGGTCAGTTATTCTATAATAGAACTGATTTAGGCTCTTATATAAAGTTTTCTGCCTTAGCAGCCCCTATTACTTTCGTATCTGCCACTACTTTTGGTATACTTAATGGTCTTGGAAAACAAAGTGTTATCCTACGAAATTCAGTAATTGTTTCTATATTTGAGCTTATACTTTTATTTATACTCACAGGAATTTCCTGGATAAATATTTATGGATATGGAATAACCTTAATAATAACCTCTTTTGCATTGCTACTATTAAACATGCATGAGATAAAAAAAATATTCAACATAAATATTACTGCCTATGAAATTATGATATACGTCCTTTTAGCTATTCTTTTATATTTTGTACTAGCTATACTTAATACTTTAATACCTTCCAACTTATTTGTAATTAAGAATTTTATTATAATTGGCTTAGGTTTTTTCCTATCCTTTATATTTATAATATTTGTGGCCAAAAATAACTTTAGTTAAAATGAAATATTAGTAACTAGACAAAAGGACCAAGGCTTTATGCTCTTGGTCTTTTACCATTAGAAATATAATAAAAATTTAAATTCTTGCTAATTGCCTTGTCCAAAACCTCAATGAAGTTTGCATAACAGGCCCAATAAAGAAAATTGTAATAAATGTTCCAAGTGCAACAGGCCCTCCTATGAACCATCCAACTGCTAAAGCCATTATCTCAAGTAGAGTTCTTGATAACCTGACAGAAATAGAAAACTTTTTAGATATAAATAAAGTCATACCATCTCTTGGACCTGCCCCTATTTTAGAAGATACATACATTCCAGAACCAGTTCCCATTAATATAGTCCCTAATACTAGTAATACTGTCCTTTGTACTACTCCTGTGAAGGAAGGGATTAGATTTAAACCCAAGATACTATTTACAAAAAATCCAACTAATACTATATTTAATATGCTCCAAATAGCTGGTCTTTCCTTTTCAAAATAAGCTGTCATTAAAACCATAATAATTCCTACTATTTGAATCCATCTTCCTATAGATAAATTAACTAATCTGTTTAAACCAATATGCAAAACATCCCAGGTGGGAACACCTAAGTTTGCTTTGATTACAGCAGAAACTCCTAATGCCAAAATAAATATTCCTAGTACGAATAGTATTAATCTGAAAGTAAAATTTGCTGCATTTTTTTCTACCATTTTGTCACTCCTAATCTAAATTTTTCATCATCTTTTCCAAAACCCTGTTAAAGACCTCTAGTTCATTTGTATCAATGCCATCTATAGACTCTGCTTGTATATCATTTTCAACTTCCTTCCATATTCCAAACATCCTAGAAGCTTTTTCCGTTAGTTTTATGTGTTTTTCTCTCTTATCAACTCCCTCTTCACGAATTACTAATCCACTCTTTTCCATCCTAATTAACGTCCTAGTAATAGTTGGTGCTTCTACATTTAGGTATCGACTGAGCTGAATTTGTGTGCATTGTTTTCTTTCATGTAAATATAATACAATCGCCCATTGTGAACTATGTAACCCAAGGGGATTAATTTTTTCATTTAATTTCTTAGTAAAGCTTCGAGCTAATTGGTTTATTTTATGGCCGTATATTATCAATTGTACGCCTCCTTCATATACTTACTTAAGTAATTGTTACCTAGGTAAGTATATCTCATAAATCAATAATAATCAAGTATTATAAGTAAACATTGTTGAATTTTAAAAAGAAGCTTTATGGTCACTTTTCAGAATGATGCATAACTTTTTTCAATACTAGATCGCTTATACATTTTATCTTCCAATAATTGTTGTAAAACTTTAATATGTCCTATAAAATAGCATTGTTATTAAAATAACAAAACACTTGAAAGGATGACTATTTATGCTAAAAATTTTACTAGGTATTACCTTAATTATCGGAATTATTTTTACAGTAACCCTTGCCAGAGACTATATTAGAAAGTCTAAAGAAGGAACTCTTGAGAAAGGAAGCTTTCTAATTTCAGGAATTATTGGGATTATTGCAAACTTTTTTGACACCTTAGGCGTTGGAAGTTTCGCTATTGAAACATCTCTCTTTAAAAACTTAAAACTTGTAGATGATAAAAAAATTCCTGGTACCCTTAATGTAGGAGCTACAATCCCTACTATTGTAGAAGCACTTATTTTTCTAACAGTGGTAGAGGTTGAGCCTGTTACACTTATATGTATGATTCTTGCCGCAATTGCCGGTGCTTTAGTAGGTGCAGGAATTATATCTAAACTTAATGAAAAAGCTGTACAAGCATCCATGGGTATCGCTTTAATTGCCATAGCATTTTTAATGGTTGCGGGTCTACTAAATCTTTTCCCTGTTGGTGGTAACGCTATTGGACTTACAGGAACAAAACTTGTGATAGGAATGGTTGGTAACTTTATTTTTGGTGGTCTTAATACTCTGGGAGTTGGTTTATATGCCCCATGTATGGCATTAATATTTGCACTTGGAATGGATCCTAAGATTGCCTTCCCTATAATGATGGGATCTGGGGCTTTATTACTACCATTTGCATCCTTTAAATTCATAAAGTCAGAAACTCATTCTACTAAAACTTCTACTGCTATTAATATATGTGGTCCTATAGGAGTTTTAATAGCCGCTTATCTTGTTAAGACTTTACCGCTTAACACATTAAAATGGCTAGTAGTTTGTGTTGTATTATACACATCCTTTACTATGTTTAAATCCTTTATGGCGAAAAAAGAAACAAGAGAACTTAATCAATCAGCATAGATATAAAGAGAGATACGGCAAAACTTACCCAAAATATGATATGCCACCTATATATAGGTGGCATATTTTTATTATCAAACAAACATTTTTTGAAGTAATCCCTTCTTAAACTTTTTTAGTTGTTCTAGCTTTTTCTGCTCCTTATAAATCTTTTCTTCAATTTGAAAAAGGATATCAGCAATTTTTTGTTGTTCCTCTATAGCCGGAATACTGACTTTGAATCCTGTTAATGCACTCTTTTGAATGTTGGGCAATCCAGAACCTACCCGTAACGCCATAATACTCGGTTCGTAAAACTTTAAATATTGATATAAATACTCATTATAAATGCTTTTTGAGAGTCCTTCTAAAGTATAGCAATGCCCTCCACTCCAAAACTTTTTCACATTGAATTTTACATACCCACAGGATGCTCCACCTTCACTAATAGAAATAGTATTCTCCTTGGTATTCCAATTTTCTGTATATCCTGAAGGTTCAATACCACCGTTTAAGGCATAGTATTCACCATTACTTAATAAATCTAGTTTATTAAGCTGCTCTCCCTTATTTATGCTGCATATATCGCCTAAAATTTTTACCTCCCACTTTGGATAACTTTCTCCATCTTCATCCTTAAATCTTACCTTCTGCAAAAAAATCTTCTGCATAATGCCCTTTTTATACTCTTGTAGTGTTTCAACTTTCTTTTTTTGTTTCTCTATTTTTTTATCAACTAATAGAAAAAGGGAGGCAATCCTTTCCTGTTCTTTAATATTAGGAGCTTTTACTGGTATTATTTTTACCGATTCAGCATTTAGCTTAGGCTGTGCTGTTCCTGTATTATATGGGATATAGTTTATCAGTTCCAAATAATATTTTAGAAAATCAATATTAAAGTCATCTTTAGGTTTAAAAATATGTGCATGATTATTTACCCAAAACTTACCGGATGTTTTATACACTAACGGAGCATTTCTCGTAACTATATTGGCTCCATCTTCACCTAATAACAAATATTCACCTTCAAAGATAAAATCATTTATATAGTCTATAATTCCAGTAGCTCCATAGTAAGCATACGGTCCACTAGTTCTTTCCTGTTCTTTAACTGGTTTTCTTTTATTATCATAAAATTCTACAACATTCCCTAAGGAATAAGTTTTCCATTCGCTGTTAAACTCAGGAAACCTTAATTTAGGCGTCTTACTCATCTTATGCACCTCCTTATATTCCTAATTGCCTTAAAAGCAACTCTAGTTGACTGTCAATGCCCTTAATTTCCTCATCAAGTTTTTCAACCTCAGCCTTAACCTTTTTCACATCAATAGGCTCTTCTTCTTCAGAGGTATCTACATATCTTGGAATATTTAAATTATAGTCATTTTGCTCAATTTCTTTTAAAGTTGCAACATAGGAATATTTATCAACCACTTTCCTTTCTGCATAAGTTAAAAGTATTTTTTCCACATCTTCATCCCTAAGCAAATTCTGGTTTTTACCCTTCTCAAAGTTGCTAGAGGCATCTATAAACAAAACATTTTCACTATTTTCACGACATTTTTTAAATACTAAAATTACTGTTGGTATTGATGTACCAAAAAATATGTTAGAAGGCAATCCAATTACAGTATCCAAATAATTTTTTTCTATTAAATACTTTCTAATAATTCCTTCAGATGCTCCTCTAAATAGCACACCATGAGGTAGCACTACAGCCATTGTTCCCTTATCATCTAACTGGTAAATCATGTGCTGAATAAATGCATAGTCTGCTTTGGATTTCGGCGCTAATTTTCCATAGGCACTAAATCTTTCATCATCCAAAAATTTATCGTCAGCACTCCAATTTGCTGAGTAAGGAGGATTTGCTACGATAGCATCAAATCTCAGTTCTATATGTCTTGGGTGCTCTAAGGTATCATCGTTTCTAATATCAAAATTTTGATAAGATACATCATGAAGCAGCATATTCATACGAGCTAAATTGTAGGTTGTGGAAGTTAGTTCCTGTCCATAGAATTTACGTACCTTTGCCTCCTTTGCAACTCTTAAAAGCAGAGAACCAGAACCGCAGGCTGGGTCATACACATTCTTTAAGTCTTTTTTCCCTACTGTAACCAGCTTTGCTAATATTTTAGACACCTGTTGTGGCGTATAGAATTCTCCTGCTTTCTTTCCCGCATTTGCAGCAAATTGAGATATAAGAAATTCATAGGCATCTCCAAGTACATCAATTTCTGTATCCTCATGACTAAAAGGTATCTCTGCTATGTTTCCCATAACCTTTGCAATAAGTTTTGAACGGCTTTTAACATCTCTTCCAAGCTTAGTAGAGGTTAAATCCATGTCATCAAATAAGTGATCAAAATCCTCTTGACTCTCTTGGCCTATAGTAGATTCTGTAATATCATTTACAGCACCTTGAAGCATTTCGATGTCAAAATTCCCCTCTTCAATAGCTTTCTTTAAAGAGGAAAATAAGTATTTTGGTTCAATGAAATATCCAATTTGGCTTAGTAACTCCTCTTGAAGGGCCTCTCTATATTCATCATTTTCCCAAGCTTCTATATAGGAAATATTGTCCTCAGCTAGAAGACTTTCCGCTCTTCCTTCTACTTTTTCTGAAAGATATCGATAGAATATAAGTCCTAATATATAATTTTTAAATTCATTAGCCTCCATATTACCTCTTAAATCATTTGCAATTGCCCATAATCTTGTATGCAAATTTGATTGCTGCTCCTGCTGCTTTTCACTTACTGTCATTATTGTTCCTCCTTTAGTTTATTAACTGTTGAATTTTTTTCTAGTTATTACGCCACTACTTCTTCAATATTCAAGAATCATGAATTAATTGATTTAATACTACAAGTAATCTTAACTATTCGTACTTCTCAACATGCTCCACAATAAAATCCTTTATTTTTTTTAGGATCTTTCTCTTTTTCAATAGAGGAGCTATAACCTTATCGCTTATTTCTTCATGGTTTAATAATCCACTATACTCATACTCTGCTATATGTTCTTTTATTAAATCCGAATCTAATCCTACTTCATGAGAAAACTGATTAATCTCCTCTTTTCTTTTTATATCTTCAAATTCACTATAAGCTTCATCTATAGAATCTTCTGCTGTAAGATTAGGCACTACTTTGTGTAAAAAGGATTTTAATAAATCCACCTTTAATCTTAATTCCTGGTTATCTGCTCTATCCAGTTCAGTGATAATATGACTAATATCTTTTTCCATTTTCTCTTTATCATCAATATTAATATTTCTTATTAGATTCATTATGTAGCTAACGTTAATCTTGTCTGTATGCATAAGTTCAATTCCGAAATCAATATCTGACAAAATAGAAACTTTATCATCTTCGCTACGTCTTACAGAATCATAAATTAAAAAATATTTGCTTTTAAAATCTTGATATTTTTGCTCACTAATACCTAGATTTTCTTCTGTAAACTTAAAGTTTGTAAAGGTCTGTAATTTCAGAAGAACTTTAGATAGTTCTCTAAAGGCTATTATAAAATTTTTCTTTTCTTCCTCTCCTTTAAGTGAATCAACATCGCTTGGATTTGATACAATTTTGTATAATTTCTTTAACTCTTCATCAAATATATTTAAATAGTAATCATAACTTTCCATTAGTACTGTATCTGTATTTTCAGTTTGGGAAAATAGGCATATAGCATCATCAGTATTTTTCTTTAGATTTCTATAGCATACTATATTCCCATAGGGTTTTGTAGATTTTTCAACTCTATTTGTTCTTGAAAAAGCTTGAAGTAAATCATGATACTTTAAATTTTTATCTACATATAAAGTGTTTAGTGTCTTGCTATCAAAGCCAGTTAAAAACATATTGACTACTATCAATACATCAATCTGGGCTGTTTTCACCCTTTTAGATACATCTGCAAAGTAGCTTGAAAAAACATCTGTTGAATAGTTTGTGTCGAAAATACCATTGTAGTGCTGAATCATTCTTTCTAAACTATCTCTGGAATGTTCATCCATGCCTTCACTTTCTTCATTTGCACTGAAGGTAAATATACCTGCTATCCTTAAATCAGAATCTAGTTCGTTAAATTTATCATAGTATTTGATAAGAGCTTTAATACTTTCAACGGTAAGTATTGCTGTGTACTCTTTATTTCTCGTCTTTAAGGAATGATTTTTAATAATGTGATTTACTATTAATGAAATACGTTCCTCACTCATGTACACTTCATTAGTATCAATAGTTTTAACCCTAGTATCATCTTCCTCATCAAATTGTCCATCAAAGGTTTTAACATACTCAATAGAGAATCCTAGAACATTTCCATCGCTTATAGCATCTTTAATAAGGTAGCTATGAAGACATTTTTCAAACAAATCTGCTGTAACTCTGCCATCCTGGCTCTTATTTTCCTCAAAACGAGGTGTTCCTGTAAAGCCGAAATATTGTGCATTTTTAAAGTGCTTGTTTATGGCTTTATGCATATCTCCAAATTGTGATCTATGACATTCATCTATTATAAAAATTACTTTTTCATTCTTATATTTTTCCATAATAGATTGATATTGTGCTGAATTTATTGCATTTGACATCTTCTGTATAGTGGTTACTATCAACGATTTGGTGATATCCCTTATTTGATTTATAAGGGTACTTGTCTTATCTGTTGTATCTACAGAATTCTCCTCAAATTTATTAAATTCAGCAATAGTTTGGCTGTCTAAGTCCTTACGATCTACAAGAAAAAATACTTTATTTATACTAGGTTCGTTAGCTAAAATTTGACTGGCCTTAAAAGAAGTTAGGGTTTTACCACTTCCAGTTGTATGCCATATATACCCGTTATTGTTAGTTTCAAAGGCTCTTTTTACAAGAGCTTCCACAGCAAATATTTGATATGGCCTCATCACCATTAGTATCTTTTCCGTATCATTTAGTACCATATATCTTGCAACAACTTTTGATATATGACATTTCTCTAAAAAGGTTAACGCAAAATCCTTTAGGTTGCTGATTCTTATATTATTTTCATCAGTCCAGAAAAAGGTATGACTATACAGAAGTTCTCTATCAGTATTGGCAAAATACTTTGTATCAACGCCATTACTTACAACAAAAACTTGAATATATCTATATAGTCCTTGATAAGAATGTTTTCTATAACGTTCTATTTGATTAAATGCCTCTTTTAAATCCAATCCCCTACGTTTTAATTCTATTTGAATAAGAGGTAATCCATTAATTAATAAAGTTACATCATAACGATTAGTATATTTACCAACTACTGTAGTTTGGGCAGCAACTTGAAATCTATTTTGACACCATGATTTTGTGTCAAAAAATTCAATATATACTTCTGAACCATCTTCACGTTCTAGTATAAATTTATCTCTTAATATCTTTGCACTTTGAAATACACTCTTACCTTCTAGCTGCCTAAGTACTCTTTCAAACTCCTTATCTGTAAAGGGTATTCCATTTAAACTTTTCTCATTATGCTTATATAACTGAATTCTAAAATTTTTAGTTAATTCTTCTTCATTAACTATACTAACTTTGTCATATCCTTGATTTACCAATTGATCTACTAATTGTTTTTCTAACTCAGCCTCACTTTGGTATGCCACCTTACCTCTCTCCTTATCTATAAGACTTATATTACAATTTTATTATAGCATTATTAGATTATCAATAAATACAATTGCAGACTTATATAATAGCTTATTTATGTACAAAATACGACAAATATTACTGTTTTTCTATTTATAAAATGAAGCAAATGCTGTAGAATATAAATAAATAGATAATAATTAAATAAAGGATTGATTCAATGGATTATAAAAATATTACTCTAGAATTACTTGTTGAAAATATGGGTATATTTAAAATGCTTTATGACATTGTGAGAATAATAGATCCTGTAAAGAAACAGGTTTTAGACTTATCTTCTGGAAAACTAAGCCCTCTATCTTCTTGCCACTGTCTGTGGAATAAAAATAAAGCCTGCAATAATTGTGTCTCTATAAGAGCTTATAATGAAAATAAGTCCTTTGATAAAGTAGATTATGATGGGAAAAAGTTATATATGCTTACAGCTATCCCTGTAGATATAAGGAATAGAAGAGTCGTAATTGAACTATTAAAGGATGTCACCTGTAGTGGCATAATAGAAAAAATAGACAATAAGAACGCAGACACAATCTATAATATAGTAAATAACTTAAACAATTTAATTGTTCAAGATCCACTAACAGAAGTGTTTAATAAAAGGTTCTTAAACGAAAGACTGCCTACGGAGATTAAACTAAGCTCTGAAAATAAAGAACCTTTATCAATAATAATGATTGATTTAGATTATTTTAAAAAAGTAAATGATACTTATGGACATGTACTAGGTGATAGGATTCTCAAGGCTGCTGCTAGATCTTTTTCAAACTGTATAAGGAAAAATTCTGACTGGATTGCTCGTTATGGAGGTGAAGAGTTTATTGTATGTTTAAAAAATACAAATATAGATACTGCAGTTAAGGTTGCTGAAAGAATGCGAAAAACACTAGAAACCATAGAAATATGCTGGGAAAATAAAAAAATTCATATCACTGCCAGCTTCGGCATTAAGACCATATTGGGTCAAAATATTGATGTAGATAGCTTTTTGAATGAAGCAGATATAAAGCTCTATGAAGCTAAAAAAGGCGGAAGAAACAAAGTTGTATTTTAAGATAACAGCGATTATATAAATATAAAAGGTTGACGATAACTTTCGTTATCATCAACCTTTCTTATCTTATTCTCTTCATGACAAAACCAGGAATTAGTCTTACTAGCTTTCGAGGCATAGTTTCTAAATCTTCTTTTCTTATTCCTCCAGTAATCATCAATGCTACCAGGTAAGCAAGCATTCCTATAATGATAGAAACCGTCGTTAGTATCACGTTAACCACATACCCTTTAGTAACTAATCCAAGGAAACCACCAATCTCATAACGTACAATAAAGATTATGGCAGCCATGATAGCTGACGCAATAACCGGTTTAACAGAATGCCTTAGAAGTCCTAGTCTTACTCCTAGGGATTTTATTATTATTCTATGATTTAGAATTATTGGAATTGCAAAGCCTATCACACTTCCACCAACAGCTCCTAATATATTTACACTTGGAATTGCTATTAAAAAATAATTAGCAATAATCTTACAAACTATACCTAACACTGAATACAAGGTTGCAGTATAAAGCTTTCCTATGCTTTGAAGAATTGTAGTCTGAATCTGCATAACAGACATCAATATAAGTACAATAGATCCATATGCCATAATGTAGGATCCTCCTCCAAATTTAAGCATTTGGAATACTGGATCACTTAAAACAGCCAGTCCAACGGCACAAGGTACTGCAATTAGAAAGCAAAGCTTAAGCGAATAGTTAATATTACCTTTTACTCTATCTCTATCCCCAACAGCAACTGCTGCAGATATTGCCGGTAAAATAGCCATAGATAATGAAGATATAATAGCTATTGGCACATTCAATAACTGTTGATATTTAGTTAAAAACCCATATAGTATTGTAGCCTGAACTTCAGGTACTCCCCCTGCCATAAGTCTAACCTTTGTATTATACAAATCTACTATGTTACCAGCATAGGTCATTCCTACAGAAACAGTTATAGGAATTCCATATTTTATTATTCTTCTTACTAATGCTTTAGTAGTAAGTCTTCTGTTATCCTCATTTAGGTATCCTTTAGGGACTCTAAAGGTTTTGTTTCTTTCATAGTAGAATATTAAGAAAGTTGCAGAGGCAAGGGCTCCTAGTGAAGTACCTATCGGCGGTCCAGCATAGCTAGCTTCTACACCATATTTTAAGAGGTATAGAGCAAAAATCAGTCCAAAAACAGTATTTGTTACCTGCTCTATAACCTGCGAAACTGCTGTAGGAGTCATATTTCCTCTTCCTTGAAAATATCCTCTATAAGCAGAAGCAATTGATGTAAATAAAACTGCCGGTGCTAGTGTCAAAATTGGCAAATAGGCCTTATTATAATGGACAGCTCTTGCTAAAGGTTCTGCAAAAATAAGCAGCAAGCTAGCCATCAAAATCCCTATAGCTAGCAGAATAAATCTTGCTATTTTAAAGCCTTTTACAGCATCTTTATAATTTCTTACCGCAGTAAGTTCTGAAATAAGCTTAGATATGGCTACTGGTATACCAGAATTCGTTAAAACAAACACAAAAGCATATACTTGGTAAGAAGCGCCATATATTCCATACCCTTCATCGCCTATTATTAATCTCAAAAATGGTATGTAAAGTAAAGATAAAATCTTCACCATCATAGTTGCCGCAGATAATATAGCAAATCCTCTGGTGGTTGATTGTTCCTTCATAATAAAAACTCCCTATACACAACCTTAATAGTGCATGATATTATAACATATGACTTTCATACACTATTATATCACTAATATTAATTTTCTATATTTACTACCTTTAAAGCATCTGTTCTTGAGAAATTTTAAAACTTATCAAATAGATCCTTTTTGATCTTTTTGAGTACTGGTGGCAACGCTGCTGCAATAGTTTTATTTTCCATATAAGCTAGCTTTTCCGGACAATCCTTAAAAATTAGTTTATATGCATATAAGAACTGGTAGTTTAATCCATACTTATTTACAAAAAAGCTATTTGACTTAGCTGTTCCATATTTACTGTCTCCTACAATAGGATTGCCTAAATGACTTAAGTGAGCTCTTAATTGATGACTTCTTCCTGTTAATAATTCTAATTCTACTAATGAAAAGGTTCCAATACTCTTAATAGTTTTAACATCTGTAGATATTTTCTTAGTATTTTTTCTTGGTTCTTCAAAAACCTTAGAGATATTCTCTCCTTCATCTTTAGATATATAAGCCTCATATAGGCCATCTTTAATTCTTCCGCTTACTACAGCTTGATAATACTTTTCTATTTTTCTTTCTCTTATCATTTCATTTAATAACTTTAGAGCCTCAAAATTCTTTCCAAAAATTACAATACCAGAAGTATTTCTATCTAATCTATTACAAGGTGCTGGTATGAAAGTTATTTCACTTTCTGGTCTGTAATCACCCTTATCAAATAAATAAGAGAGCACATAATCAGTAAGAGTAGGAGCTCCATTCTTTCTATCAGAGTGTACTAAAACTCCTGGCCACTTTTCTACTAAAAGCATATTATCATCTTCGTAAATCACTTTTAAAAATTCATTTTCTATTCTGTTGAACTTTTCCTTCTTTTGTTCTGTAACTATTTCTCTAGTCTCCAGTATGTCACCTTCCTCTAAAGAGTACTTTTCTTTTGCTTTTTTTCCATTAATTTTTACATCGCCTTTTCTAATACTCTTATATATAGCACTTAAAGGTACGTCCTTAAGCCACTTTCTTAAAAATTTATCTAATCTCTGACCTGCTTCATTTGGTCCTATCTCTATTCTCATTAAATCCACTCCTATATTTATTAATGATAGTTCTTTTTTAATCAAAGGAATAAATCATCACTACAAAATTGTAGGGGATTGCTTACTTTTCTACATCAATCTTCATTTTTATATTCATATTGACAGTTTATACATTAACAACATCTAATTATATACTACTATTATTCCCAAAAGCAACACATTTACTGTATTTATATTTAGGATTTTCACAACAACTATTACTTGTAAATCATAAAAGCTAGAAAAGACGAGATAACTTAGAGTAACTAAATTACCTCGCCTTTTATTTATATAAGCTATTTAAGTAATCTAAAAGCAGTTTCACATTGTATTGCTACACCAATAGGTAAACAGTCTTCATCAATATCAAATAGACTTCCATGGGCAGGATGTATTATTCCTTTACTTTCGTTTCTAGAGCCTAGATAGTAAAAAGCAGCTGGCCTTTCCATAGAGAAATATGCAAAACTTTCAACGCCCATACTTGGGCTATCTAGTATTTTTATATTTTCTTTTCCTATAACCCTCTCTGCTGAACTTAAAAGCGTCTTTACTGTATCATCATTATTGTACAGACATGGGTAACTTTCTTCTATATCTATCTCGCACTGTCCTCTCATAGAGAGAACTATTCCTTCCACCACTTCCACAAGTCTTTTCTTAACATATTCTCTATGTTCTGTTCTCATGGTCCTTATAATTCCTGAAATAACCACTTCTTCAGGGATTATATTTTGAGCAGTACCTCCATGAAAAGAACCTATTGTTAAAACTGCTGGATCCGTTGGAGGAAGCTCCCTGCTTATTATATTTTGAAGAGCCATAACTACAGAGCTTCCTATAACTATTGGATCTATTCCAGTATGAGGACGTGCCCCATGCGCTCCCCTACCTTTTATTTTTATAGTAAAGGGATTAGATGCAGCGTTAACTACTCCCCACTTAATTCCAACCTTACCTACTTCTATGTTCTCATCTACATGTAGTCCTATAACGCTGTCTACATGAGGCCTTTCAAGAACTCCTTCCTTTATCATAACCTGCGCTCCGCCAGTAGTTTCTTCCGCTGGCTCAAATAGTAATTTTATGTTTCCATTTAATCTATCTTTAACCCTATTTAAAACCTTTCCTACTCCAAGAAGTATAGTAGTGTGAGCATCATGTCCGCAGGCATGCATTTTTCCTTTTACTGCAGAACTATACGCACATCCCTTTTTATCTTCCAGTGGAAGAGCGTCTATATCTCCTCTTATACCTATTGTCTTTTCACCATTACCTCTTATTATTGCACATACACCAGTTCCAGCAGTTTCTGAGAACTCTATTCCCTCTCTTCTTAGAAAATCTTTTATCTTTTCTGAGGTTCTATGCTCCTCATAACCAAGCTCTGGATTTTTATGAAAGTCTCTTCTTATTTCTACTAATTCATCCTTAATTTCTTTAGCCATCTTAAAAAAATCTAGTTCCATTGTCAACTCTCCAATCTTTTTAATTAACAATTATGAAATAACATTTATATTTAGTTATTAACTTTCTTATTCCCAACCTAGTTCTATCTGATCTCCGTTTTTAAGGCTATCGTAATATCCTGCACTATTTCCATTTAAGCGTAGATAAAGGTTTCCTTTTGGTACCGTTAAATCAAATTCTATGTAGTTAAAAATATCTACAAATATATACTCCTTCTTACCCTTTAGAGTAATAGATTTATCGTTAACTATAATCTCAATTTCCTCAGAATTATTTTTATCTAACTCAAGATCTATATACTCTCTGCTGCTTACTTCACTGATAGTATCTTTGTCATTATCAATATTATAGCTTTCTGTACTGCTGCTGAAGTTATTGTCTTCTTTACCTTTTTCAACAATCTCTTCTTTTAAGCTTCCGTCAACTCTTTCAGATTCTTCATTCTTAATTCTATATATCCTATTTTCATCCTTTATAACATAGTTATCTGACAATTCCACTCCATCTAAAAAGTACTTATAATCTAATGAATTATCTGTATAATACTTTTTATAATCTCCCAAGGTTTCAGGAAATATTATTTGTACTTCGTCCCCTTCTCTAATATCATCCTCTATACCTGCTTTTTTCCCATTAATAATGCCAATAGGTTCTAAATTTTCTATTATGTCATTAATAAAAAAACTTACTGAGTAAAGTTTCTTAACATAGTCCTTTATCTTTGGCGATGCATCTTTTCCAGCTTTAGCATAGATAATGTTTACGGTATCTCCCTCTTTTACCTCTTCATCTATGCTTTTTGCAACTCCATTTATAAAAATTTCTGCATTGGAAGCAAGTGAGCCAAAGGCAACTCGTTTTATGCCATTTAAATTAAATCTCATATTTCTTCCGTTTTTACCTATAAGTATCTTAGGATCAACTCCAGCCTGCATCATAACGTCCATTACTGTATGCTTATGTGAATTAAATAAACTAATCACCGTTCCATTCACCGTTACATCAATAAAGTCATGACCTAGCCTTTTTATTGAAATCAATGCGATACCAAGAACTGTTACCCCAATGCTTCCCATAGAATTATCCTGACAGACACAATCGACTACTGCATCTCTTCCTCTTATTCCGATTCTTTGGATAGGTATATTAAGCTTTTCCGCCAAAAATTCTTTAAGCATTGGGGTATGTGCTCCACCTCCAACAAGAAATATAGCATTTGGGGATTTATCTCCATTTAATCTTATAACAGTAGCGCCTATTTCCTCTGCTATTTTTCTCACAACAGGAGTAATTAGTTTAATTACTTCTTCAGAAGTTATCTCATTTTCTAAACCCAATACATCTACATAAGAGATTATCTCCTTGTTAGTACAATCCTTCTTTATATTCTCTGCAGTGTTGAAGTCTACTAAATAACTTTGTGCTATAGTCTCTGTTACCTCATCACCAGCAATTGGAACCATCCCATAGGCACTTATGCTGTCCTTGCTGCTTATAGCTATATCAGAAGTTCCTGCACCTATATCTACTAGTGCTATATTTAGAAGCCTTAAATTCTTGGGTATAGCTGCTTCCATAGCTGCTATAGGCTCTAAAGTTAAACTTGCCACTTGAAGCCCTACTTTATTCATAACTGCATAAAGGCTATCCACTACAGATCTTGGCAAAAATGTTGCTATAATTTCCGCTGATATGATTTCTCCCTTATGTGCAAGCAAATTATTTATTATGTATCCGTTTAAAAAATAATTTCTGACACTGTACCCAACACAATAGAGCTTTCCTTCACTTTGGTCATTAATTTCTTCTTCAGCAGCTTTAACTGCTGTAAGTTCAAGACTTCTCACTGTATCATTATCTATTTCTCTATCATAGTCTAATTTAAGTTCAGCCTTTGAAATTACTGTTCTCAAAAATCTTCCAGCTGCAGCAATTGCAACCTTTTCCATCTTCATATTTAGACTTTCTTCCAGCTTTTTCTTTACATTGTTCACTGCCGCAGCAACTAGCCCTATATCATGAATTTGTCCATCTATCATAGACCTTTCTTCATGTTCTATAGAATATTCTGCCACTACATGAAATTTCTTATCCTTTACAATCCCCGCTGTGCCTATTACTGAACGGGTACCTATATCCAATGCAAATATAACGTCTTGGGTATTTATATTAATGTTGTCCATATTTCATACCTCTTTTTTGATAATTTAAAAGCTCATATTCTAAGAATATGAGCTTAATAAAATTATATAACATTATGAATAAACATTCAATAAACTACTCTGTTATCTTTAATGTACCTTCATTTTCATTTATATATGGTAATGTTTTTATTATTTCGTAAACATACTTTAATCCTGATCTTTCACCCTTTAAAAGTTCACCTTTTTCAACCTCATTATAGCAAAGCATATTGCACCAGAAGTCCACAAAATCATCCTTAGTTACAAAATGAGTGTTATCGTTATCTTTAACTACAAAACCACTCTGAAATTTTTCCACTATATCAATATTCTTAATTTCATCCTTTGATAAAATTACATTTACATCATCCCACATTTTTTGAAATGCAACCATTGGTTTCCCTCCTGATTTTTATCTTTGTATTCAAATCTATATATAGTATATCATATATTATGTAGAAGTCAAAGACTTTGTTACACAGCCACTTAATAATGTATCACATTTTGTTTGTTTATAATAATAATCAGCTATTATTGTATATTATTATAAACAACTTCTCCAATATATTTATAACCTTTGTCACTAGGGTGACCAGTATTTGTTCCACTGCCTCCAGAGTAATCGTTAGCTCCCATTCCAAATAGGCCCTGCTTTTGTGCTTCAGTATAATCTTCAAAATATGCTTTGTAAATATCTATAATACCAGTGTTATAAGTATCTGCTATTTCATACATAGATGCTACATATGCAGCCCAATTTGTTGTCCATGTATCAGCAGGTTTTTGGTTTGGAATTAAACATACACTACTACCTCTTCCTTGCCAATAGGTTACTAAGTCTATCATGTTCGCTTTAAAATCTTCAACAGGAACGTCATTTGCTGCTTCATTAAGTCCAAAGGATAAAAGTACTAAATTTGGCTCTGCTAATGTGTCCCAACTTTTCTTTTGTGAAAGTGCATTAAAATAACTTGCTCCTTTGCTGGAAATTGCTATTTTATCTACTTGAATTCCTGTTGGACTTGATAAAGCAATTGCACCTTCTATATAAATACTTGCTGTTGTATTAGGAGTTATTATCAGCGTGTGCTTAGTGTTGCTTAAACCTGAATAAGAAACTTTATGAGAGAAACTAGTTGTTTCCCCCAAACAATTTATAGTTCCTACTTCTGCACCATCTATTGTTACTGTAGCTGTACCACCATCTGTTACCTTGGAGTATAGTAAATCTAAATCTGTCCCAGTGAAAACTAAAGTTGCTGGTGAAGCATTTTTAGCAGAAGTTGCAAAACAACCACCAAAGCCGCCAACATTAGAAACAATAGTATTTTTAGCGCCAGAAACACTCCAACCTTCTCCTAATGTCCATCTAGGATTAGTGCCAGAAGGTAATGCTCCTTCATATACACTAATAAAACCTTCTCCTGCATTCCCGTACTTATTTTGTAAAGAGGATTTCATTATTCCAACCCAAGACTTATTTACCTCATCACTGGAATATTCTCCTCTTGTGTTAGATTCACCTATACAATATATTTTTACTTTCTGCGTATTTGTATTTTTCAACGCATTTTTATATTTTGACAAAGCTTCATCGATATTATACCCATATTTTTTATAAGGTGATGGCTCTTCAATTGTTTCTGGCGGTGGTTCAACGTTTTTTGATAGGTTATTTTTTCTTAATGAACTTGCAAAAAATACCGCACAAGATACAGCTACAGCAGAAATAATTAATAGTTTTCCTCGCATATTCATACTCCTTCATAGATTTTTTTCTCCTAGGTTTTAAGGCCTTTAGAGTCCCTATATTTTAATATGTGTAAAAATGCTGCATTAAATGCATTTTAAGGAATTGTTGCTTAGTATTTATGTAATAATCCACTATCAATAACTACTAATGCATCAAACTTTCTTTCTATACCATTACTAAAAATAATACTTATATATTTTCCTTCAATTTTAGATATCTTTCCACTACCATAGGCTTTGTGGACTATATCTTCCCCCAATTGATAAGGAATGTTAACTGCCGCTTCCTTCTTATGTAGCTCCTCTACACCTATGTCAAATTCCTTAATAAATCTCGAAAGTGATCTCCCCCTTCCTTTCAAGGTTTTAGTGGTGTACATATATATATTATGTATTGCTCTTGTAATTGCTACATAAAATAATCTTCTTTCTTCTTCTAGGTTTTGCGGAATACTGTTTATGTGAGGTATAACTTCCTCGTCACAGTTAATTATAAATACGTTAGTAAATTCCATCCCTTTTACACCATGTATTGTACTCAAAACAACTCCATTTGTGTCCTTAGACTTTTTTTTAAGCTGATCCTTTAGAGTATCTATATGAAGAAGGAAGTTGGTTATACTATTATAATCTTCTGCAGCTTCTTTAAACTCTTCCAAAACATCCTTCAGTTCCGAAGTATCAGCTTTCACTCTCTGACTATATTCTCTTATGTAGTCCAGGTACCCTAAATTATTTATGATAAAATTTATTGCATCCTTAAGATTCATTTTATTTAACCTTAGAATATCCCTCTCTAAAGTTTCAATATTTTTAATTTGAAAAATAGGCATATCCTCTATATTTCTTAGTATTTCGAAGCAATTGTCTTTAATTATACTTTTTCTAACTTTCTCAATATTAACCTTACTAATATATCTAAAGGGCTTATTTATTATTCTTACAAAGCTTTCTCTATCAGTACTGTCAATACTTAGCTTTAAAAAAGCTATAATATCCTTGCATACAAAGTGTTCAAAAAAATCATACTCCTTGTCCATAAGCATAAGGGGGATATCTTTTTTTAATAAGGCTTCAATAATACTTCTACTCTCCATATTGGTCCTATATAAAATCGCCATGTCTTTGTAAGTATAGTTATTTTCTTTAATTAAGCCCTCTATACTTTCTATAATTCTTTCTGACTGACTTTTCTCGTTTTCCACATTATATATCTTAATGTTTCCCCTTTCACTTTTATTGGCTTCAATTTCCTTGTTGTTTCTGTTTTTGTTATTTTGAATTAACTTTTTTGATAGGGAAACTATATTCTCTGAGCTTCTATAATTAATACGCAAAAATATCTTCTGTCCATCTTTGAAATATCTGTCAAACTCAACCATACAGTCTGGTCTTGATCCCCTAAAACCATATATACATTGATCTTCATCTCCTACTGCAAATATAGAGTTCTCTACTCCAAGCATTTGTAGCAACTCAACTTGAAGTTTATCGCAATCCTGAAACTCATCAACTAGTATATATTTAAAAAGTGATCTGTATCCATCTAGAAGTTCTGGTTTTTCTAGAAACAATTTTTTTGTATTAAGCTGAAGATCATCAAAATCCATCAGTCTATTTTCCTCTTTATAATTCTCATAAGCAGTAAAGCATTCTCTAAATATTGCCTTATCTATCTTGGATTTAAAGTCATTTATATCTACTTGGCTATTTTTAAAAAGTGAAATATCATTAATTATCTCCTTAACTTTTTCATCACTTACAGAGTCAAGAAAGGAGATTAGCACTCCATTAACTAACTTATAGACCTCAGAGGTTTTTATTATATTTATATCTCCTTTATGCCTAGATAGTATTTTATAAAATAAGGCATGAAAGGTTCCAAAAAAAGGAGACCTGCTAGCTTTTGTTAGCTTTAAAAATCTTTCCTTCATATTCAAAGCAGCAGCCCTTGTAAAAGTTATTACTATCATGTTATCAACACTAACCCTTTTATTGACTATAAGATGTACAATTCTACTTATAATAACAGTAGTTTTGCCACTGCCTGGTGGGGCTACCACCAGAACATTTTTATCTTCTGCAAATACTGCCCTTTTTTGGTATGAATCTAAATTATTATTTCCAATCATCATTTTCTCCCTTTGCATAATTCAACTTATAAATATATAATATCTATTATATATTTATAAGCTTACAATAGTAGACTTTTTAACACTATTGTAATAATTTTAGTAAAGTATTACAATGTGTATATACATAATTGTTAACTTTATTCATTTTATTAAAACATGTAGAGGAGTTTTTGTTATGGAATATACTAAGAATTTTGATGTGAGAAACGGAAGAAATCTTACAATGCTAGTAGATTTTTACGAACTTACAATGGGCAATGGGTATCTTGAAAGCGATATTGGAAACAAGATAGCTTATTTTGATATGTTCTTTAGAAGAGTTCCTGATGGCGGTGGCTACTGCATAATGGCTGGGGTGCAACAGGTAATTGAATACTTATCCAACCTTAAGTTTTCCAAGGATGACGTTGAGTACTTAAAGAGTAAAAATATATTCTCAAAAGAGTTTTTGGATTATTTAGAAAACTTCCAATTTAGCTGTGATGTCTGGGCAGTTCCAGAAGGAAACCCGGTGTTTCCAAATGAGCCTTTAATTACTGTTAAAGGTCCAGCTATTCAGGCACAATTTATTGAAACTATGATTCTTCTTACAATAAACCATCAAACTTTAATAGCTACTAAAGCCAATAGGATTTGCAGAGCTGCAGAGGGAAAGTCTGTAATGGAATTTGGTTCAAGAAGAGCTCAAGGTTACGATGGAGCTATATACGGTGCTAGGGCTGCTGCTATTGGAGGTTGTTCTTCTACTGCATGTGCTATCGCAGAGCAAATGTTTGGAATTCCAGCCATAGGTACCATGGCTCACAGTTGGATTCAGTTATTTCCAACAGAATATGAATCCTTTAAGGCTTGGGCTGATGTATACCCAGATAACTGTATCTTACTTATTGATACATACAATGTACTTAAGTCTGGCTTACCTAATGCTATAAAGGTTTTCAATGAAGTCCTTATTCCTAAAGGTTATAGACCTAAGGGTATAAGAATAGACAGTGGTGATATAACTTATCTCTCAAAAAAATGCAGGGAAATTCTTGATGCAGAAGGTTTCAGTGATGTAAAAATCATTGTATCAAATTCTCTTGATGAATTTATTATCAGGGATGTATTAAGTCAAGGAGCTCATATAGATTCTTTTGGAGTTGGTGAAAGACTAATTACTGCCAAATCAGAGCCAGTCTTCGGAGGAGTATATAAGTTAGCAGCAGTGGAAGATAACTCTGGAAATATAGTAGCAAAAATAAAAATAAGCGAAAATGAAGAAAAAATAACAAATCCAGGCTTTAAGAAGATCTATAGAATATTTGATAAGGCAGAAAATAAAGCTATTGCTGATTTAATAACGTTAAACGATGAAGTAATAGACGAAAATGAACCTATAGAAATATTTGATCCTGTTTTTACTTGGAAAAAGAAAAAGATTAAAGAGTATTATGTTAAAGAGCTTATGGTGCAGATTTTTGATAAGGGGCAGCTAGTCTATGAAAGTCCTGAAGTTATGGATATAAGAGAAATTGTTAAACAGGAAACTGAACGAATGTGGCCAGAGGTTTTAAGATTCGAAAATCCTCATACTTACTATGTAGATTTATCAAAAAAACTGTGGAATTTAAAACAAGAATTGCTTCATAAGTATTCAAGTAACTATGAAGAATAGCTTGTGCAATTAGTAAAAGCGGCGATATAGCCGCTTTTATGTTATAATCACCATTTTATCTTTTTAAAATTATATATCAAAACAGCACTTTTCTCTTTTTAACTATTAATTCTACTAGTCTTTATCTTAATTATAGATTAAAATATCTTACCCTTTGTCCATTGTTTATAGATATTGATTATGTCTCTCTAAATAAGTTTCTCTTATAAAGTTTAAGTCTCTTTCTAAAAAGTCTAAATCACTTTTTTCACTATCAACCCTGTGCATCTTATAACTAGGAACATTTTTAAAAGGACAAATACCGCCTGTCCCTTTGTAGTTATATAAAGCACAATCCTTAAAACACTCTACATCATTTTCGTACGTTGATAAAAATGGGCATTCCTCCATTATCATACACCCTCTCCTAAAAAGATATTATCATGTTACCCCTATTATACAACAACCATATGTAAAAATGAATATAATTTACCAAATTTTAAAAATTTTCATTCCTTTGCTATTTGGACTTTTGTTTTACTAATATTTCTTTAGCATTATTTAAATTGAATAATGCCTGTATAAGTGATATAATCTTGGATAGTTACTTTATTATAAAGTACATCTTTAATAGTAAAAAAGTATAAAAAATATACTTAGTTTACATGCATCCCATCATCCATCGTAGCAAATTTAAAGGGGAGTTGTTTTATGGACAAGGAAATCAAAGTCATGAAGATAAGAAATAAAGAATATACCTGTTCTGTGGAGTTAACTTTGGATATAATAGGTGGAAAATGGAAACCCTTAATTCTATGGCACCTGGGAACAGGAGGAACTAAAAGGTTCAGCGAAGTAAAAAAATCTCTGCCTGGAATTACCCAGAAAATGCTAACTCAACAATTAAGAGAACTTGAAGCAGATGGTATGATTAATAGAAAAATATACCCCCAAGTTCCACCAAAGGTTGAATATTCTTTAACAATTGAAGGAAAAAGCTTGATGCCTATTTTAGACACTATGTGTAAATGGGGAAAAGAATATTATGAAAAAGTTCAAAAATGCTTGGAACTAGAAAAGGATCATTCCGTCGCAAAATAAATTAATGTAAATAAGTAGCCTATACCATTAAAGTATATACTACTTATTTTTTTATTTTTTGGTTAAACTAACTATGATAAAAATTTATTGAAAAGGAGTTGGTCATATGTATCTTCCAAGTATATCCCTTTCATATTTCTTTTTAGCAGTAGCTATAATTGCAATTGCTGCCTACTTATATTTTAGACTTTTGATAGTTAAAAGTTCTCCTGATAACTCTAATAGAGAAAAAATAATTGGGAATATGAAAGATCCGGAGAGTTGGAGAGAAAGAAATAGAAAAATGTCCTATGTTTGTATTTTCTGGTTTGTGGTTTCTATAGCAGCTTTTGCGTACTTGAAATTTTTATATTCAGTTGCCTTAATTCCAATAATTTATTTAATCATTTATGCGGTACTTATAGTTTTGTCTTTAATATTTTTTCCACGGACAAAAAAGAAGGCTTCTGCTTAAAAGCCTTCTTTTTTCTTTCATCCTAGTAGGTAATTAGTGTATATATCCATATTAATCTGACTTTATTATATCGACAAAACTTTTAATAATAAGAGCTGTGAATCCCCATATAATATAATCATTATATTTATAAAAATACTCAGGTATCTTTCCAACCCTAAATTGATAATCCTTACCATTCCTTATTAAATGGTAAGGAAAATCCTCTCCTGGATTCGGTACTAAAGGCAATTCGAAAAGCTCTGGTGAACTCTCTATAAAAAACTCTAGCGGAACCTTAAATACATGGTCAACTTCTTCTCTATTAGGCTTAATTTCACTTTTATTTAGCTTCGCAACAAAAGGATACATTATAAAACCATAAGGAGTAACTACATAATCCATATCTCCTATTACTTCTATATCATCTCTTTGTAAGTTCAATTCTTCCATAGTCTCTCTTATAGCCGCTTCTCTCGGTGTTTCTCCCTTTTCTACTTTTCCACCTGGCAGACATATATCGCCAGGTTGTCTTCTCAAAGTTAATGATCTGACCTCAAAAATAACACTTGTTTTTTCACCTTCGTCTAATAGTAAAATAGTTACTGCACTCTTTTTATGATTTCCTAAGATACCGGCTTCTCTATTTTTAAAGCTTTTCTCTACCTTATTTAACATACAACATTCCTCCACTCCTGCAATAGGTTTCACTATAGTTATTTTGTGATAACTTTCGATTAATTTTTTATAACCAGGTTCATATAGATTGTAAATTTTTTTTCTAAGTGTTATACTTTAAAATAGTTCTGTAGATAAATAAAACCTTATCTATAGTCTAATTATAATATTTAATATTGTAATATGTATATAAAATTATTGTAAATGGAGAGATGAGCCGTGAAATCAAAAAAGTTACCTTTATTATTATCGTTTTTTCTTACTTTCTCACTAACCTTTAATGTATTTGCTGCAGAGGATACGACAAAAGTAGAACCTGAAATTCATGGTAAAGCAGCTATTACAATAGATATGAAAACAGGTGAAATAATTTATGCAAAGGATATAGACAAGCAAATGTATCCTGCAAGTACTACAAAGCTTTTGACAGCATTACTTCTTGCAGAAAATAAAGGCAAGACAGATATGCTTAGTTATACAGAAGGTGCTAAAAGTCAACCTGAATATTCTCTTAACATAAACTTACATTCTATCGATGTAGGCGAAAAGATGTCTGCCGAAAATGCTATGGACGGTCTTTTACTTTATTCCGGAAACGATGTTGCTTATATGATTGCTGAAAATGTAGGAACAAGTGCAAAAGATTTTGAAAATAAAATGAATGAAGAAATAAAAAAATTAGGTCTTAAAAACACCCATTTTATTACACCTAATGGGCTTCATGATGCAAATCATTATACTACAGCTTATGATTTAGGTATAATTGCTAAGACTGCCTCTCAGAATTCATGGGTAAAAGAATCTATGGGTAAGTTAAAAAGTACCATAAAGACTTCCAAAGGTACAACATTCATAATAGAAAATAGAAATAAACTTTTAGGACAAGATGGTTATATTGGAGGTAAAACTGGATATACTGCCGCTGCAGGAAGGTGCCTTGTAGCTGTAAAAGAAAAGGATGGACGAAAAATTCTAGGAGTTGTGATGAATTCAGTATATGACCAAAATGATACTATGGTTTTTGAAGATATGAAAAAAATTATGGACTGGAGTTATTCTATAAAGCCTGAAACTCTACATAAAAAAGACTCAGTAATAACAACTAAAACTGTTAAGTATAAGCCTTTAGGATTTATAGGCCCAGAGAGAACTATAGATGTACCAGTAGTAATAAAGGATGATAGCAAATACTACAACAATGCAGTAAATAAAAGTGAATTAAAAGAAGAAATAAAGCTAGATAACATAACTGTTGCAAGCTTAAAAGGAAACAATCCCATTGGTACTTTAACGATTAAAGAAAGAAACGCATCTAAGGATTATAAACTATACGCAAATGTGCCGAAAGGAACAGTTACAAAGACTAACTTACCTATATATGGTGTAGCAGCTCTTGTAGTATTAGCTGCAGTTGCCGTTGTAGCGTTTATAGTTAAAAAAATACTAGATATTAAGAGAAGAAGAAGAAGAGGAAAGTATATTTAATTTATAAAAGAGAGAGCATACCGGTTTTTATACTGGTATGCTCTCTCTTTTAGTTGTTTAAGTTTTTGCGTATACATTTACCTACATATGAAAAAAATAAATATCACCTGTAATTAACATAAACTTTTTTAAATTATAATATGATTAATACAAGCAATATACAAAGGGGGATTTAGATGAAAATTGAATTTAATGGCGCAGCTGGTTGCGTTACCGGCTCCTGCCACTTACTTAAAGTTAAGGGTAAAAACATTTTGTTAGACTGCGGGATGTATCAAGGAAAAGATGAGCATGATAGAGGTAACGAAAGCTTCTTCTTCAATCCTAAAGACATTGATTTTGTAATTCTATCCCATGCCCATATAGATCATAGTGGGAGGATTCCTCTTCTATATAAGCAGGGATTTAAAGGAACTGTCCTATGCACGGAAGGAACATTAGATCTGTGTAATGTAATGTTGGCAGACAGTGGACATATTCAAGAATTTGAAATGGAGTGGAAAAATAGAAAAAGAATTAGACAAGGTTTACCTTTACTAGAACCTCTATATACCTCAAAAATAGCCCAAGTTTCCATGTATCTTTTTAAAGGATATCCTTATGACCAATGGGTGGAACCTTTCGACGGCTTTAAAATTAGATTTAGAGATGCTGGACACCTATTAGGTTCAGCTATAATAGAAATGCTTATATCTGAGGATAATAAACAAACTAAAATTGTTTATACCGGAGATCTTGGAAATAAGCATATACCTATATTAAAAGATCCTACTATTATTGATTACGCAGATTATGTAATTATGGAGACCACCTATGGTAACAGACTTCACGGCAATTTATCCTCAGAACTAAAGGATTTCGCAGATATTATAAAAGGTACCTTTAGAAAAGGAGGTAATGTTATAATCCCTTCCTTTGCTGTAGGAAGAACCCAAGAGGTTTTATATGCTTTAAATAATTATATAGAAAATAATATGCTGCCAAATGTTTCTGTTTACGTAGATAGTCCTCTAGCCTCTGAATCTACTGCAATATTTGCTAAACACCACAAATATTATGATGATGAAGCTACCAAGCTTTTAAATAGTGGAGATGACCCTTTATGGTTCAATGGTCTAACCTTTACAAAATCAGCTGAAGAATCGATGAAACTTAATAAAATTCAAAAAGGAGCAATTATAATATCTGCTAGCGGCATGTGTGAGGCTGGGAGAATAAAGCATCACTTAAAGCATAATTTGTGGAGAAAAGAATGCTCTATAGTATTTGTAGGATATCAAGCGGAAGGCACATTAGGAAGAAATATAATTGAAGGTGCTAAGAAGGTTAGGATATTTGGCGAAGAAATTGCCGTAAATGCAAAGATTTATAACATGCATGGTCTTTCAGGTCATGCAGATCAGAATGGCCTTATAGACTGGCTAGAAGGGCTAAGAGCTAAACCAGAGAAAGTAATACTAGTTCACGGGGACAATAACGCCCAGCAGGGATTTAAGGAGTTACTAGAGCTCAATGGCTATTCTACTTTTATAGCTAAACCTGGTGATAGCTTTATACCTGGTAAGTTACCACAGAAATTTAGCTTAGTTAGAAATAAGATTGTCTCAATTGTCAATTCTGTTGAGGATTTAGATGCTATGGATAAGAACCTTCTATTAGATCAGATAAGAGATGCTATAAAAGACATTTAAACTATTAATCTTTAAAAATAATTTTTTAGGTAATACTAAAGATATATTCAATTTATTAATTAAGGAGTGATTTTGTGGAAAGTGTGATTATGGCTCTAACAATTGATCCAAGAACAGCTCATGCACCTCAAGTACAAACGGTTTTAACTAAACATGGCTGTATAATTAAAACCAGGATAGGTCTTCATGAAGTTCATTCAGATCATTGTTCTGAAAAAGGTTTAATAATTTTACATATCTGTGCAGAGCTTGATAAAATAAAGGATCTTGAAAGAGAGCTTTTAGATGTAAAAGGTGTATCCGTAAAATATATGACACTATAAAAAACCCCCATCTCCAGGATGGGGTTTTTACTTGGTTAAATTTTTATTGCCAGCTCTGGACATCTTGTTATACACAATCCACATCCAAAGCACTTTGTCTTATTTATAACAGCTGTATCCTTAATTTCTATAGCATTATAGGTACAGCCTCTAGCACATTTTCCACAGGATATACATCTTCCCCTGTCTATATTAGGAAAAACTGGTGAAGTTATTACCTTCCTTTCAGCTATCTTCCTAGCTGTTAAGCCTCTTATTTCCTCAATAGTATTGTACCCATGGTTATTTAACCAACTATCCATTTCCCCTATTATTCTAGAGTATACAGTTGGTCCTTCCAGTATAGCTGCAGTACAGATTTGGACAGCAGATGCTCCTGCCATAACCATAGCTATTACATCTTCTCCGCTAGAAATTCCTCCTGCTCCAATTACAGGAACCTTTACAGAATTTGCTATAGAATAAACATACCGTAGGGCTATTGGATTTAAAGACTTACCTGAAAGCCATCCATATCCTTTTTCGCTACCAAGATAGGGTAATCCCGTTTCTATATCGATATTGAGACATGGACCTAAGGAGTTTATTGCGACAAATCCATCAGCACCTTCCTCTACCAGTCTTTTTACATACCATCCTATCTTAGTAATACCAGGGCTGATTTTTATATATACAGGTTTATCAGTGAGTTTTGCTATTTTTAAGGATTTAATTACAGGCTCTATATCCTTTTCCATGTAATGAGTTGATATTTCTATTACATCTGCATAAGGAGATACTATAGGTATCAGCCTTTCTATTTCTTCTGCAGTATATCCTAAGCTTACTATAAAAGGCACTCCAGAATACTTACACTTTTCATATTCCTCCTTTACCCACTGTTCTGCAGATATTTCAGACCATAATTCACTATTTAAAAAAAGTCCACTTTTAGTTTGCTGCATACAGGGCCTCGGTATTTCCGCCGGCTCCTGAGAAATGGTTTTTGTAACTAAAGCTCCTACGCCCTGTCTTACACATTCCATCATACACTCAGCATTTCTAACCTGTGGACCAGCAGCAGGCATAACTGGATTCTTTAATCTTATGCCACGAAGGTTTACGCTTAAATCTGCCATATAACTCCCCCCAATCAATTATTCTATTAAATCATCAGCAATTCTAAATATATATAAATTAAGTTTTAAACTCTTCTATATAAATAATTTCTACATTTTTTATTATTTTCCTTCTTAACAAAATTACTCTATTCTAATAACTCCCTCATTAAATTATATTAGTTATATAAAAAAATTATGGCTTTCCTTTTGGAAAGCCATAATTTTTTAGCTGTTAGCAGCTATATCCATATCATAGTCGTATTGTTGTTGCATTAACTCAGCAACATAGTTTACAAGATCTATAGTTCTACAGGAATATCCCCATTCATTATCATACCAAGAAACTACTTTTATCATGTTATCACTAATTACCATTGTTGATAAACCGTCTACTATAGAAGACCTATCATCACCTTTATAATCTATAGATACAAGTGGTTCCTCTGAATATCCAAGTATTCCTTCCATATATCCTTCTGCAGCTTCTTTAAATGCATTGTTAACCTCTTCTACTGTAACAGGTTTGGATAGTTCACAAACTAAATCTGTTAAGGAAACTGTAGGAGTTGGTATTCTTACTGAGAATCCGTTTAACTTTCCTTTAAGATTTGGAAGTACCTTTTCTACAGCTTTAGCAGCACCTGTAGTAGTTGGTATTATTGACTCCCCTGCTGCTCTTGCTCTTCTCAAATCCTTATGAGTTTTATCTAATATTCTTTGGTCATTTGTATAGGAATGTATAGTTGTCATTAATCCCTTTACAATTCCAAAGTTATCGTCTAAAACTTTAGCGAAAGGAGCTAAACAGTTAGTAGTACAAGATGCATTTGAAATTACACTGTGATTTTCTATATCTAAATCCTTTTCATTTACTCCCATAACAACAGTAATGTCTTCATCCTTTGCTGGAGCAGTTAATATAACTTTTTTTGCACCAGCCTTTATGTGTTTCATAAGTTTTTCTTTAGTTTTAAAGATTCCTGTAGATTCGATAACTATATCTACACCAAGTTTTTTCCATGGCAAGTTCTCAGGATCATTTTCATTATATATTTTAATTTCGGAACCATTTATTATAATAGAGTTTTCTGTAGTCTTTATGTTTCCTCTAAATCTTCCATAACAAGAATCATATCTGAAAAGATGAGCTAAGGTATCACTATCTGCTCTAGCATTAATAGCTACAATCTCAACGTTATCATCTAATCTTTCCTGAGCAATTCTAAGTGCTGCTCTTCCTATTCTTCCAAATCCATTAATAGCAACTTTTATAGACATTTATTTTTCCCCCTAAATCTTGTATGATATATTATTCAAATAATTACACATCATAATATCTTTATTTATTAATAATATATGCACACTATTTAATATATGTGCTATATTATTTATAACAATAATATTTATTTATGTCAATTATATTTTACGTATCTTTATTAGGGAATATCTCAATCTTTCATTATATATCTTAATTTTGCTACACTATATACCCATTTATATATATTTTATACTTATATGGTTAATATCTTATTACCGTTCTGCTGACATTACTCCACCTGTGGAATATGGCAGCGACATGATTAAATATATCATCGAAGAATATAAGTCCTCAATTATAGAAAAGCTCTTTTCTCATCCTTCATTTATATAAATATAGGATATATTCTTTTGTAGATATAACTAACTTTTTAGATGGAAATTTACACACAAGAAATGAAGCTGTCTCTATAATAAGGATTATAGTTAAAAGTATTGCTAATATTAAGTCAGTTGAAACATCACTTTTCCAATTTATCATATAGATTACAATAGTTACTATCATTAATGAAATTGCTGAAAAGCTTGTTAAAAATAATGCACTCCTCTTTGATAAATTGTAAACAAATCATTGATAATAAAAATTGTAGAACATAAATGTAACTTGACACAAAATGTTCATTAGTATATCATTTAATAAGAGTAATATTTTTCTAAACTACCTTTCGTCCAGGTGATGAGAGGTTTTTATTTTAAAGAAATAGGAGTGAAAAAAATGGCTAAAATTAGAACAAGATTTGCGCCAAGTCCAACAGGATATATGCACGTTGGTAATTTAAGAACTGCATTATACGCTTATTTAATCTCTAAGCATGAAGACGGCGATTTTATATTTAGAGTTGAAGATACTGACCAGGAAAGATTTGTAGAGGGAGCTCTAGATATTATCTACAATACTTTAAAGATTACAGGATTAAAGCACGATGAAGGTCCTGATATAGGCGGACCTGTAGGACCATATGTGCAAAGTGAAAGAACAGCTATATATTTAGAGTATGCTAAAAAACTAATAGACAAGGGTGAAGCTTATTATTGTTTCTGCACAAAGGAAAGACTTGATGCTTTAAGAACTGATGCAGAAGCTAAAAAACAAACACCTAAATATGATAAACATTGTCTTCACCTCTCAAAAGAAGAAATCGAGGAAAAGTTATCATCTGGTATTCCTTATGTAATTAGACAGAATAACCCAACTACTGGAACAACAACCTTTGATGATAAAATTTATGGAACTATCTCTGTAGACAATTCCGAACTTGAAGATATGGTATTGATAAAATCTGACGGTTTCCCTACATATAATTTTGCTAATGTGGTAGACGATCACCTTATGGGGATAACCCATGTTGTTCGAGGAAGTGAGTACTTATCATCATCTCCAAAATACAACAGACTATATGAAGCTTTTGGATGGGAAATTCCGATTTATGTTCACTGTCCTCCAATAATGAAGGATGCTCAGCATAAGTTAAGTAAGAGAAATGGAGATGCCTCCTTTGAAGACCTAATTAAAAAAGGCTATCTAAAAGATGCAGTTCTAAACTACATAGCTCTTTTAGGTTGGAATCCAGGTACTGAAAAAGAGATATTTAGCTTAAAAGAATTAGTTGAAGTATTTGACTATAGAAACATAAATAAATCGCCATCAATATTTGATGATGTTAAACTAAGATGGATGAACAGCGAATATATTAAAATGTTAACCTTAGATGAGTTTAATAAAATGGCTCTTCCTTATTATAAGGAAGTAATAACTAAAGACTTAGACTTTATGAAGATAAGTGAACTAATGCAAACAAGAGTTGAAATATTAACACAAATTCCTGAGCTTATAGATTTATTTGAGGATCTACCTGAATACTCAATTGATATGTATCTACACAAAAAGATGAAAACTACTTTCGAAAATTCCTTAGAGACTCTTGAAAAAATATTACCTAAATTCGAAAACATAACTGATTGGAACCTAAATAATATCCAAAATTCCTGCATGGAGTTAGTGGAAGAACTAGGCGTGAAAAATGGTATCGTGTTATGGCCAATTAGAACTGCTGTATCTGGTAAACAATCCTCTCCAGGAGGAGCCTTTGAAATAGCTGAAATTCTAGGTAAAGAGGAAACAATAAGAAGAATAAAAGTAGGTATTGAAAAACTTCAGACTGCTAAATAAAGCTGTATTCTGATTAAAGAGAACCTTAAAAGTTAAATATAGTTACCTATATATGGACAGATCTCTATCGTTCTGTCAACCTTAACTTAGAAAACAGCCTCTAATACTGACTTTAATTTAAAAAGGATTCAAATTTTTCGTTGTATCTTTTCAAGAACTGAAAAATTTGAATCCTTTTTATATCACATTTAGGTTATCGGCATAAGAGGCTGTAATTCTTATATTTGTAAATAAAAAAAGAAGTAGTTTAATAACTACTTCTTTTTT
>NZ_JAODOO010000001.1 GCF_025398335.1 Clostridium sp. CX1 | reverse complement strand
GTATAATATAGATTGGCGTACTGCTAAAAAATATGCTACTTCAGAAGGCAAACCTAAGTACACACTAAGGGAGCCTAAACCTTCAAAGTTAGATGATTTTAAACCCATGATAAACAGCTTGCTTGAAGAAGCACCATATACTGCAGTTAGAATATATGAGATTATTTTAGAAAATGGATATACTGGTAAGCTGGGAATTGTAAAGAAATATGTTAAATCTATTAAGCGAAAGCTTAATAACAAAGCAACTGTAAGATTTGAAACTTTACCCGGAAAGCAAGGACAAGTAGATTGGGGGCACTTTGGTGAGTTCATAGACAAAAACAGCATTAAGCGCAACTTATACTGCTTTCTTATGGTTTTAGGGTACTCAAGAACAAGGTACATTGAATTTGTAACAGATATGACAACCACAACACTAGTAAGGTGTCATAACAATGCGTTTAGGTACTTTAGAGGTTATCCTGATGAAATCCTTTATGACAATATGAAACAGGTAGTAATAAAAAGGGTTCTAAAACAAGAAAATTCAAAGCTTAATCCGCTATTTGAAGACTTTGCTGGATTTTATGGATTTAAGCCTATACTGTGCAGACCATATAGAGGGCAAACTAAGGGAAAAATAGAAAGAACAGTACGGTTTGTTAGAGAGAATTTCTTTGTAGGAATACGATTTGAAAGCATTGATGACCTAAATAAACAGGCGCTAGCCTGGTGTGACAAGGTAAACTCTAGAACACATTCAACTACAAACGAAGTGCCCTTTGATAGACTTAGTAGAGAAAATTTAAACAAGATAGATAGAGAATATGTGCTAAATATTAATGAAATAAGAAAAGTGGAAAAGGACTGCTTGATTTCTTTCCAGAACAACAAGTATTCTGTCCCACCAGAATACATAGGAAAAGAAGTTACAGTTCTATCCACCCAAAACCTACTTAAAGTTTATCATAATGAGATACTTATAGCAACTCATAATATACCTGATACCAAACACAATATGATTGTAACGAAGACGCACTACGATAAGATATCTTCAAAAGAATCAAAGGTGTACAAGAATAGTATATATGATCTATCTGATCGCTATCGCGGAATCTCTGAAGTGGAATGTAGAGATCTTAAAATACTTGATAGTTTGTTCGGGGAGGTAATAAATAATGGATAGGTTGGCATATGAAAGAGTTAAAGAAAATCTTCAAGCACTGGATCTAACAAATACGTATAATATAATTGATAACTATTTGGAAAGAGCCTTAAAGGAAGATCAGAATGTTGTAGAAATTCTTGATTATCTGCTGATGGAAGAAGTGAAATTTAAGGATAAAAGAGCAGCCGATATACAAGTAAGTGTTGCTGCTTTTCCCTATAAAAAGACTCTAGAAGAGTTTGACCTAGATTTTCAGCCCTCTATAGATAAAAAATTGATAGATGAACTAGCAACACTAAGGTTTGTTAACAATGCAGAAAATGTTGTTTTTCTAGGCCCTCCGGGCGTCGGTAAAACGCATCTTGCAATAGCCCTAGGAATAATTGCCGCCAGGCATAGGTATATAACTTACTATATAAGCTGCCAGGATCTTATTACTCAACTAAATAAGGCTCATTTTGAAAACAAGCTGGCTTCTAAGATTAAACATTTTTCTAAATATAAGCTCCTTATAATAGATGAGATAGGTTATCTTCCTATGGATATTCAAGGAGCTAACCTTTTCTTCCAACTTATAGCAAGAAGGTATGAAAAATGTGCGACAATATTCACCTCTAATAAATCCTTCTCTCAATGGGGAGAAGTTTTCTGTGATAATACTATTGCCGCAGCTATTCTAGATAGAGTTCTACACCATGCTACTGTAGTTAACATCAAAGGAGATTCCTATAGACTTAAGGATAGAAAAGAATTCTTAAATAATAAAAAGGATGTTATAAATACCCTCTTGTCTAAATAACCTAGTAACTTTTCTCTGTATTTTTCTAGTGACTTTTTTATGGATTTTTAAATTGCCGTTGACAACATAGATAATTCAGTGCCAGAAAGCACACATGATTTAATTTCAATCCACACTCCCATGTAGGGAGTGACGCATTATGCCAGAGTTTTGTTTTGTAATTAAAAGATTTCAATCCACACTCCCATGTAGGGAGTGACCTAAAGTTCCTGGTATGTCAGTGTCATCATCATTACTATTTCAATCCACACTCCCATGTAGGGAGTGACTCTAATGACCACGTTGCAGTATCTATATTGAATTATTTCAATCCACACTCCCATGTAGGGAGTGACAAGAGAAAAAATACTTAGGAACTTCAAGCCTAGATATTTCAATCCACACTCCCATGTAGGGAGTGACTAAAGGGTCATTTACGTTAGTTATTTTAGAATTATTTCAATCCACACTCCCATGTAGGGAGTGACCAGAGGAAAAGTATAAATATGAGAAATCTTTAGAGATTTCAATCCACACTCCCATGTAGGGAGTGACCCTATTACCGCGGCAAACGCTAGAAAAGTCGATATTTCAATCCACACTCCCATGTAGGGAGTGACAACTCTTTGGAATCAATATAAAGTAAAATTTGAGATTTCAATCCACACTCCCATGTAGGGAGTGACTTTAATGATGATAACTTAGCTATTGATACCAAAATATTTCAATCCACACTCCCATGTAGGGAGTGACGCAGAAAGCTCCCAGCCTTTTTCATCTACAGTTATTTCAATCCACACTCCCATGTAGGGAGTGACCCAGTGTAATCATGGTCTATTATATAGCTCTTAGATTTCAATCCACACTCCCATGTAGGGAGTGACTTATATTTGTATAAAGCTTCGTACAATTTTTGAGATTTCAATCCACACTCCCATGTAGGGAGTGACTTATATTTGTATAAAGCTTCGTACAATTTTTGAGATTTCAATCCACACTCCCATGTAGGGAGTGACTAGATTATATTATGGGATTTATGTGTGGTACAAAGATTTCAATCCACACTCCCATGTAGGGAGTGACACCTCGTTTATATCGCAGTACTGATTGCCTTGTATATTTCAATCCACACTCCCATGTAGGGAGTGACTCCAATAGCCCAGGACTTTCCCGATCCTGACTTCAAATTTCAATCCACACTCCCATGTAGGGAGTGACAGAAACTAGGATTAAAAAATTGTTAGATGATGATAGATTTCAATCCACACTCCCATGTAGGGAGTGACGTTAATGAAACAGAAGAAGGTAAGTTTGAATTAAAAATTTCAATCCACACTCCCATGTAGGGAGTGACTCAGCAATCCCTTCAATTAACGCAACTAAAACTTATTTCAATCCACACTCCCATGTAGGGAGTGACTTGTTGCTGAAGCGTCAGTAATGCTTGTTAATGCTATTTCAATCCACACTCCCATGTAGGGAGTGACCTAAATCTGTTTTGTTCGCCTTTTCCTCCAATTGCATTTCAATCCACACTCCCATGTAGGGAGTGACTAACCACTGACATTATAGTAATTACATTGTCATAAATTTCAATCCACACTCCCATGTAGGGAGTGACATGTTCTTTAGTTGTTCATCTGTATAAGTTCTTACTATTTCAATCCACACTCCCATGTAGGGAGTGACTTGATACTTACTTCTTTTACGCCTAGCAACTTTTAATTTCAATCCACACTCCCATGTAGGGAGTGACTCTACACTGCCAGGTCCTTTTATAGCACCTCTAGCATTTCAATCCACACTCCCATGTAGGGAGTGACTAAATCCTCCTTAAATTTAATTCGCATTATATCCAATTTCAATCCACACTCCCATGTAGGGAGTGACTTTAACTGTATCAGTGATTAAAGTTGCATCATTTTATTTCAATCCACACTCCCATGTAGGGAGTGACTTTAACTGTATCAGTGATTAAAGTTGCATCATTTTATTTCAATCCACACTCCCATGTAGGGAGTGACAGTAAAGATTTAAGTACAAGACTTATAGATGATGATTTCAATCCACACTCCCATGTAGGGAGTGACCAATTATTACTGGACAACAGAGGGGCAATTTAATATTTCAATCCACACTCCCATGTAGGGAGTGACAATCGCTTGCTCTATACCTTCTATCACCATTTACAATTTCAATCCACACTCCCATGTAGGGAGTGACAACCTATTACGTTTTTTCTAGTTACTTGTGTGTATTTCAATCCACACTCCCATGTAGGGAGTGACAAAATTTATAAAAATAAGGAGGAAGTAAAGTAATATTTCAATCCACACTCCCATGTAGGGAGTGACAAAATGTAGATGTCTAAAAGATGATTATGTATGGATTTCAATCCACACTCCCATGTAGGGAGTGACATAATAGAATTAATTTAATAGTTCGGAATTTTAATTTCAATCCACACTCCCATGTAGGGAGTGACTTAAAAGGTGAAGATAGATATAAAACTATGCTGATTTCAATCCACACTCCCATGTAGGGAGTGACAATTTTCTACCTATGCGGTACCAATGATTATTGGAATTTCAATCCACACTCCCATGTAGGGAGTGACTGGTCGTTACAAATGGACAGGAGCAAAGACTATAATTTCAATCCACACTCCCATGTAGGGAGTGACAAAGGACTATTAGCAACGCCATTGCTTACATTGTAATTTCAATCCACACTCCCATGTAGGGAGTGACTTAGCACATATGCCCTTCATTCCTTTGTTAACAGATTTCAATCCACACTCCCATGTAGGGAGTGACTTAATCAAATTATTAAAGAAAAAAGCTATAGATATTTCAATCCACACTCCCATGTAGGGAGTGACTAAATTATACGTATAAAACAATAAATGGTTAAATTATTTCAATCCACACTCCCATGTAGGGAGTGACATAACCAACCACTTAGATTATTGTGCAACGGATATTATTTCAATCCACACTCCCATGTAGGGAGTGACGAAAATAGCACACCATCAAGATGTGCCTTTGATTATTTCAATCCACACTCCCATGTAGGGAGTGACTTTATTATCTCACTCCTTTAATGTCGTAATAATTTCAATTTCAATCCACACTCCCATGTAGGGAGTGACCTACTCTTCCTTTTCGTGTGGTTGAGTCAGGAAACTATTTCAATCCACACTCCCATGTAGGGAGTGACTCCTGTCTTTTCTTTTAAGTTAGGATATCCAGGAATTTCAATCCACACTCCCATGTAGGGAGTGACTAATAAAAAGGAGTAAAAATATGTTAGGTTGGTGATTTCAATCCACACTCCCATGTAGGGAGTGACATAAATACCCAGCTTTTATTTTATCTTCCGTCTTTATTTCAATCCACACTCCCATGTAGGGAGTGACTAGGACTACTAAAGACGATTCAGCTATTGTTATGATTTCAATCCACACTCCCATGTAGGGAGTGACTTTTGTACTATGGTACTTGTCCTTATGAGGTAGGAATTTCAATCCACACTCCCATGTAGGGAGTGACAAAAACATAGCAGAGTCTAAACCTATTGTAGGATTTCAATCCACACTCCCATGTAGGGAGTGACAAGATGCTCCACTACCTTCTACTTTTGCACAAGAAATTTCAATCCACACTCCCATGTAGGGAGTGACATGTTAAGATACAATCTGCTATAGACTACTTAGATATTTCAATCCACACTCCCATGTAGGGAGTGACACACATCATCTATAAATCTGTTATCTTTATAAGTAATTTCAATCCACACTCCCATGTAGGGAGTGACCACATAACAGATAAGTTCACAAAATTCTGACTTAATTTCAATCCACACTCCCATGTAGGGAGTGACTTCATACACTTTTAGGCTCCTTTCTCTTTATAATTATTTCAATCCACACTCCCATGTAGGGAGTGACTCATTATCACTTGTCATTGGTCTTACTGTCATAATTTCAATCCACACTCCCATGTAGGGAGTGACGTGAGAGTAAATACCTAAAGGGAGTGATTTAGGTATTTCAATCCACACTCCCATGTAGGGAGTGACTATTCATCCATCAGCTTATCTTTATATTCTTATCATTTCAATCCACACTCCCATGTAGGGAGTGACAGATTCAACTAGTAAAAAAGCTGGAAGTTACTTAGATTTCAATCCACACTCCCATGTAGGGAGTGACAATAATCAATTTCTAGTGCTAGACCACAGCTAAATTTCAATCCACACTCCCATGTAGGGAGTGACTTCATACACTTTTAGGCTCCTTTCTCTTTATAATTATTTCAATCCACACTCCCATGTAGGGAGTGACGTTTTATAAATAGAGCATTTGATGAATGGGGTAAATTTCAATCCACACTCCCATGTAGGGAGTGACATAGGGTGACAGCAGAAAATTTAAGAGCCATAGCAATTTCAATCCACACTCCCATGTAGGGAGTGACCTATAATACCTTTTCCATCACCGTATAACATTCTTATTTCAATCCACACTCCCATGTAGGGAGTGACCATCTAATCTGTCATAAGGTATGCTTAGACAGAAAATTTCAATCCACACTCCCATGTAGGGAGTGACCTGTTTCCTTGTTGTAATATTCATCCCTATAAAGATTTCAATCCACACTCCCATGTAGGGAGTGACCTGTTATCTTATTTTCTTTTTCTATAGTGAGTTTATTTCAATCCACACTCCCATGTAGGGAGTGACCTTACGATACAAGTAATAATTATAATACTACAATTTCAATCCACACTCCCATGTAGGGAGTGACCTAAATTCTCAGCACTCTTTCCCCATACAACTATAGATTTCAATCCACACTCCCATGTAGGGAGTGACAAAGGATGCTGGCAACTTTTTCGGAATATCTGTAGCAATTTCAATCCACACTCCCATGTAGGGAGTGACTACTTACCTTCTAAAAGTTGTATAAGCTGTTCTTTAATTTCAATCCACACTCCCATGTAGGGAGTGACAGCAAAAATAACCTAAAAGTTATCAACTTCTCAGCTTTCAAGTCGTTTTTTGCAGTTTTAATCTCTAAATAATCATCTCCAATCTAATATTTTATTTTTCACATGCAATTTTTAGTACTTTTTTAGGTGCGAAAGATATGGTGATTTTATGGTTACTTCACATTCGCATTATACTATAAGTGTTCCTTCTACATCAAATGACTCTTTTGCACCTATGTGTACAACTTTGCTTTTATAATTATTTCCTAAGTAATAAAATCTTAAGCTATCTTTATCCTTATCAATAATTTGTTCCAGTTTGTGCTCTATCTCGCGGCATTTAGCTGCATCTGCTACACATTCAAATACCGAATTCTGCACACGCTGTCCGTAGTTAACACATTGTTTTGCCACCATTCTTAAGCGTTTTCTTCCAGCCGCTGTCTCTGTATTTACATCGTAGGTTATCAATACTAACATTTCATCACCTACTTCCACATAAATGGAGGATACCCATCTAGATCACCACGAATATATCGTGCTAATAACATTGCCTGTGTATACGGTACAAGTCCCCACTCTAATTTTTCCTTTAAAAATGGATGTGTAATTACATCTTGTTTTTTGTTCTGCCATGCCTTTAGAATAACTTTTCTTGTATCATCATCCATTATAACCGCTCCATTTTCTTTTTGTGTAAATCCTTTTGCATTTACTTCTCTCTTATTAATCATTGATATAACAAATCTATCTGCATAAACTGAGCGTAGTTCTTCCATCATATCAAGTGCCAGTGAAATCCTTCCTGGTCTATCCCGATGTAAGAATCCAACGTACGGGTCTAGACCTACTGTTTCCAATGCTGCTGCAACATCATGTGCTAAGAGTGTATATACAAATGATAACATGGCATTTACATTGTCTAGAGGTGGTCTCTTGTTCCTACCATTAAAATAAAATGCCTCTTTTTGTTGAAGAATTAAATCGTTAAATACACTAAAATATTGTGATGCTGCCTCCCCTTCAAAACCACGAAGTTGTTCTAAATTTTCACTTCTCTCAACCAGTTTTATGGAATTCGAAAGAGTCTTAGAAATACCTTTTAATTTATCCACATCAAGTCTCATTGCATAGTCTCGAGTTGCACGTTCAATTATCCACCTTGTGTTGAAAATCTTGCCTATAATAAAATTTCTGGAAATTTTATTACTTTCCTCCAAGCTATCTGAAATTCTATACTGAGTTTTTCTAAGTGTTACATTACCTCTAACTTCACCAACTACCCTAGCCAGAAATTTACCACTTTGTGTCATGAAACTTAATGCTATATTACGTTTTGCACAAGCACCCATTAGTGCCGGACTTGCACCAGTATAACCAAATGTAACAATGCCTTCAAGATTATGAAACGGTATTCTTAATACCTCTATTTCTTCCTTTAGAATTACAACATTTTCTCCATCTAGAGATAAATAAGTATTTTGGGAAGTAACATATAAAGTGTTAAGTAATTTTCTCATTTCTCAACCTCCAACAGATTTTCGCTTATATAGTTATCAACTGATGGATTCTTGCATAGCTTTGGAACACAAATTTCAGATAACGAACATGCCTTACAACTTTTAGATAACTTTACTTTAGGTGTATATCTTTTATCATATAATTGGTGCATTTCCTTTGTCATAGTTCTAACTCTTTCACGTAACTCAATATCTAGGACAATTTTAAGCCTCCGTTTTGTTTCTCCATAGAACAAAAATGCTTCTGGAATTTCACATAATAACATTTCCTCTAGGCATATTGCCTGTGCACATAACTGCAATGCATCAGAATCATTTTCTTTAGGCTTTCCTTTTTTATACTCCACAGGGATTGGCCTATAAGTACCCTCCCTGCCGAATATACTTATACCTTTTACACTTTTGTGCAATTCTACAATATCACAGGTTCCTGTAATTCCTAACGAACGAGAAAAAATTGACATTCCTCTAGAAATTATTAAATCGCCACGTTTTTCTGCCAAGGTATTGTCATGAGCTTTCTCATGAAAAATCCCTCCTTCAACTGTACGGAGATTTTCTTGCCACTGCTGTTCAATATGTATTAATGCCCATTGACGTTTACAAAATGCAAAGTGCTGTATACCAGATAATAGAAGATAATCTTCCTCTCTATATTCCATCGTAAATCTCTGGTACTAATCCATCTAAGGCTTCATTAGATACACTATAATCATTAATACTTTTTGGTATTTCAGCAGTTGGCACTAATTTTAGACTTCTATGGACTTTCGCAGAAGAATATTGGCCGATTTGTGAGTTATGCTTCCACCAGTATACCTTGTAAACCTCCATACTTCCATCTGGACGTGCTGATGAACAATCATTTTCGAAAAGTGTAATGAGCGCCTTTTTAATAAACTCACTATCTTCTTCATTGAATCCTGTCTTTTCTGCTAGTTGAGTGTTAATGCTTCCATAGATAACATAAACTCCAAACTCTACTCTATGCTTCATACCCATCGTGTCTGCACTTTTCTTATCTGGATCTTTACCAGTTTCCCCATTAACACTTTTCGTAATTTGCATACTTGATATTTCAATTGGTGAAACGCTTACCGCTGAATGTATTGATACAGGTCCTCTTATGCCTATTGAAACTGAGTTATCATCACCTGCTTTAAACGCAAATACTTGTCCAAAGCTCCTAACATCAATCCATTTTTCACAAGCTAATGCTGCATATTTCTCCTTATCCTTACTTAGCTTTTTAAGTTCTGCACAACCATCTGCTCTATCCTTTAAACTTCTAAAACCATCTGATCTTCTTTCATCTGATTGAACAAATATTGCTTGTCCCATGTCCTGTAAGCGATTTCTGATTTTTCTTTTAATACAAACATCAGAAATTTCCCCATGACCTTCATAATTCTCTCTAGGTCTATTTCCATTCAAAGGATCACCGTTTGGGTTCGCATTTTTTACAGAAATAACAACTGCAAAGTCAATTTTGTTATTAAATTTACTCATGATTTATTTCCCCTTTTCGCTTATTTTATTTAGCTTTTTTTCTACTGCTTCTTGAATTCTTTGATTTTTTTCATCAATAAAAACCTGTCTTTGGCAATAATATCCCAAGATATAGCTGTCATTTAATTGCTTAGAACTTGTAAATTCTTCAAACGAAAGCATAGAATTAATTTTTGTCATTAACTCTACTAAGTTTACACCTTTTGCTCCTAATCTAGATACATATGGTTTAAGTTTATCTGTAATAATCCCCCAAGTCTTATATGGATGAAGCTTAAACTGATGCATTAATCTTTCTGCATTAGTATCTCTCTTTTCTCCTGTAGTACTTAATGCCCATTCTTCTATTTGCTGTGCTACTGCTAAAAGTCTACCAAATAAATAACTTCTATCAGTCTGATTTTCATCAAGTGCCATTCTCCATTCCTCCTTAAACTTATCATATCTATATTTTTTCACTAAAGCACAAGTTATAGTTAGTGTTTTTTCCCATTCCCACTTTTCCATTAAAACTGGATTTGAAGCACGATTTACTGCTGAATTCACAATATCATATGGTAATCTAGAATTATCAATAATGCATGGTAACAATCTCTCTATGGTTGCCTTTTTAAGCTTGTCGTTTATTTTATTGCCATAAGCTGTTAGAGCTATATCTCTTGGTGATGGTGCTCCTATAAAAGTAATAGACTTAAACTTCTGTTTTCCCTTTTCATTAAATCCATCCTGCACTTCTTTATAGGTATGTTTCCATATACAACTTCCATGCCAGCGCTCTATCCTAGACAAAAAATCTGAACCATAAAGTTCTCTATAATAGGATATGGATAACCTTCCTGTTGTTGCGGCCTCCAATCCCATTACAATAATTTCAGCCTTTGTATCTAAGTCACAAGCATATCCTGCAATAGCCTTATTTAGCCTTTCAGCAAATTCTTTTTCAGTTGAAATCGTGGTAATAGTATCTTCTCCAAAAAGACTATCTTCCGTATCTTCAAGAATCCCTGGAATAGACTGATCCTTAGTTCCCCAAGCAACTATTACCTGCTCGCCATTTCTATATCCTTGTTTATCAATAAGCCAACGTAAGGCATTATGCGCTTTCTGTGAGGTTTCATAACCAATGCTAACCACTTGATTTTTGTCTTCAAATCGTCCACGATATGTAAAGCCATCAGGGTCATTTGCTGAAATTAGCTTTGATTTATCAGCTGTGTTCCTAACCTTTGCTGGATGTTTTTGTGAACAAGGAATTTTCTCTCCACGTACATAACACAAATCTGAGCTTTCTTGAATACTTGAATAATATTTAATATAGCTTTCATAGATTTTACTATCAAGCCATACAGCTGACTCATCCTCCTTTGGAATTTCAACTCTAAACCTTATAAATGCATCACTTTGAGCACTTGCTCCAAGCTTTATTCCTTTTGATATATTTCCATCCTCATCGCATACTAATATTTTGTTTTTTATTAAATCTGTCATTAGAGTCTTCTTCTTTAAATAATTTAAAACTGCACTTACCTTTCTATTAGAATAAGGGCTCTTACACCAACCTTGAAGTTGCTCTATATATTTATTATAGTATTCTTCAGCCTTTTTCTTAGAAACATAATTAGCATAGTCACCCGCCACATATTGTAATTTATCGCAAAGTGGATGTGGTGCTATTCCACTACTTCTAGTTGCTGAATCTTCTGTTACAGGAATAATTGTGACAATGTCATCTTTTTCTAGAATCTTTGCCCTTAACAAATTACCATCACCATTAATAACGACTTCTATTTGAGCATTTTGCGTTGAATGTGCTATTGGAAGAAGAGGTGTTGTATCCTTATTTACTATAACGCCTACTTCACTGTTACAATTCTCATAAGTTTCATAGAGCTTATAAATCCAACTCAATATACTATCCCTCCATTTCAAATTCCTCAAATCCAGTGAAATTACTTTTACCAAACACCTTAGGTTTCATTGAAGAAATCTCTCTTTTAATTGTGCATTCCTCTGGTTTTAAAAACTCGATTACTCCATTTTCCATCACTGGTACCCATAATCTCGCAGTTAACTTGTCTTCTCCTGTTTCATCTGGGTAGTCAAAGCCATGAAACATTAGTCCAAAGGAAAGTGAGCCATAGTTATCGTATGCACCCTCACCCTCTCCAAATTTACATGGTTCAACATAACCTTGACATTCCCTTGTTCCTAAGAAGATATCTCGTCTGCCACCACAATTTATCATTCTCTTAGCTATAAAGTAATGTTTATTCTCATTTCTATCTTGTTCTAAATTAGGTCTATTGTAATTCCATTCAAAATGAGCTCTTACTTGATATTCAACATCTGATAGATATGTATAAATAGATAGAGTATTTCCTCCATTAAAGTTCACAGGGCGTATTCCTTGAGATTGAGTTTTAATCAACTTCATAACTCTTACCTCATCAATTACCCATATTATTGTAGGCTTCCAATACACGCTTTCTAGTATCCCCTTTAATGCCTGATAGGTTGGAACTTGGTATGTAAATTTTTCTCCACCTATTCTGTTTATAGGATCGGTAAAAAGTGCATATCGTCCACTAATTTTAAACTCAACGCTATTTTTCTTTTCCACTTATCTCACCTTCTTTATATGTTATAAAAGTCCATTGTTTGTTTTTCCAGCGTTACACCTATATCTTCCTTATAGAAACCCTCTCTAAGAGCAAGTACTCCACCATTCCTTAATTCAATAATTCCATCTAAATCATCTAATTTTCTTTTATCAATATCAAATAAATTAACAGAATACTGTTGAGCTCTATTTAGATACGTTTTCAACTCACTTAAAGAACATTCCCCATTTATAAGAGTTATAATTTCTTTACCCTTTTGGTAAGGAACAATAACTCCTGTTGTTTTTTGATCTATTACCTCAAACTTATCTCCTGCTGTTTTAAACGCTTGTTTTAGAATTAAATTTGGATTAGTGTCATGCCTTCCTCTAAAAGCACTGACTCCATCAGTATTTGTCGATAATAAATCATACATTGTTTTATCATTATTAGGCTTCTTCAACGTATAGTTCATTTCCACACTTCTGTTATAAAAATAATATTGATAGTATCTATCCATAGCTTTTGAAGAAAGTAAATCGTTATCAAATTCCATTGGATTTTTCTTAAACTCTTCAAGTACCCTTAATGTACATTCTTGTCCTTCTTTAATATCAACTAATTTATCAACATTTTCACCTTCAACATTAACTATAAAGACATCACTACATTTTCTTTCTCCATGTCGATTACATCTGCCAGCTGCTTGAGCAATACTATCAAGCCCCGCAAGTGACCTCACAACACACTCAAAAGAGATGTTAACTCCAGCTTCTATCAATTGTGTACTTATACAGATTACTCTCTCATTACCTAACTTACTTTTTATATCTTTAAGAACATCCATTCTATGTGCTGGGCACATACTTGTACTTAAATGAAAAATTAAATACTTATCTTTTTTAGGCAAATCTTTGTTCATTTTTTTAAGCTCATTAAAAAGTTCTTTTGCTGAATTTTTAGTATTTAAAATTATCAGCACACTTTTTAAATATCTCATCTTATCTAAAACAAAATTTCCCAAAGAAACTGTACTATAGCCTCCAATAATCCTGTTGTCAATCAAATTCACACGTTTAAATTCCTTGAATTTTTCTTGAATATTAGGAACCATATTTGAATGTTCACTTAATTTCAAGGGCATTTCCGTTGTTCCTAAAAGCGGTTGCGTTGCTGTACAAAGCACTATAGTAGCATTACAAATATTTGATAAAAAATTAGTTGCACTGTTAAACATACTAATACACTTAATTGGAATTGATTGAATTTCATCAAATATGATGATTGAATTTGCCAGGTTATGTAATCTTCTTATAGCTTGTGTTCCTCCACTAAACAAAGTATCCATGAACTGAACCATAGTAGTAAGAATAATAGGACTATCCCATCTCTCAGTTAAAAGTTTATAATCTTCCCCAGCATTATCAATAATAATATTTGAATGATGTTCAAGAACAATATCCTCTCTACCTAAAATATCTTTAATTTCCTTAGCATTTTGCTCTATGATTGTAGTATAAGGTACTACGTATAAAATCCTATCTTTACTAAATTCTTTAGCATGATGTATAGCATATCGTAAGCTAGAAAGAGTTTTTCCACCACCTGTTGGAACTGAAAGCTGATATATTCCCGTGTTGTTCTTCGCAAAATCCCTACAAGATCTTGAAACTTCTTCTCTCAATAAGTCCATCTTAGTCTCTTTAGGATAACCTTCTAGTTTATTTTCCAGTATATCTGCAAGTTCATTCCATAAAGCTGGTTTGTCAACTTTATGTTGCTGCTCAGCACCTTCCATAAATGCATATGTATCATATCTATCTGCGTCTATAACCGAACTAAAAAGGTACTTCTGTAAAAATCCTACTGAAAATAATCTAAATTTCAAAGTAATATCTTTTTTATCTGAAATAGGTATTGCATTAATTTTACCAATAATAGATTTTATCTCAGCTTTAGATTTATTAAACAACTTCTTAATCTGTTCCATGTCAAGGCACTCATTTTTAAAATTAGATTGTGCTTCTTCATAAAAAATTTCTTTATCTGTATTCATTTTATAATTAAATACATCCATACCACTTAAGTCTAGACAATCTATTAAACCACCATGGTGGGAACAAATGGCTAATGAAATAAGTTGTGCTGTGATTTTTTCATATTGATTAGTTGTATTATAAAAGTTGCCATAAATAAGCTTAGCTCCTGCTGTGGAATGGTTGATTTTTCCCTTAAGAGACTTATCTTTAGGATTAGCTGAACTGTAATGTATATAGGAATTAAATTGCTCTGTTTCTTTTCCCATATCGTGAAGAATGCCAATTAATTCTCCTGTTGCATTAAGTGATATTTTTGCACCATGGTCCTTGGACAATGCAGAAACATTATATAAGTGTTCTTTAACACTCTGTTCCTTTAAAGTTATTGGATTGATGTGAGCACAAAACATATAATCACTCCTTTGCTGACTTTAGCTATAACAGCTTGATGTTAATGTAAAATATTACTTTTACACCAAATTGCTCATATAGTTACATTATATTCCTCAAAACTCTGTTTTTCCATATTTTCCTGTAAATCTAGATACTTATTTTTAAACTTTATGAAATATTTTTTGTTATTTCCTATATATAATTACATAAAGCCTTAGACCTCAACGCTAGCATCCTAAATTATATGAAAAAGTATAGTCCCCCTGAACAAAAACTCCGCCCAAACATCGGTCTAAGGAGAAATCGAATATATTATGTATGATCATAGATTCAAATTCTCATATAATTTTAGATGAAGAGACATTAAAATCTAAAAAAGATGACTCTGATAAAGATGGGAGCGAGTTTATGTATTTTATACTTAAATTTTGGTTTTCTCGCAATTTTGGTGAAAAATTTATATACTTGCCTACTTAGTTAATACAAGTAAGTTATCAATCACATATTTCCTGATAGTTCAATACCTTCAATCTCAATAATTCAAATTTACACCTTTCATAGCTTGTACGTTTTATTCTCTTAACCTTGCTTACCATGCCTTCTAAAAGGCCGTTTGTATAACTAGTCCTAGTGCTGTTTTTAACTGAAACTAAATCATTTTCCATTCCTGAAATAAAAGAGTTTAGTTCTAATATATTAATGATTGCAGGCTTAGATTTATTTTCATAATCAAGTCTTATTGTGTATGAGTTCCTTCTTATGCCAGTTCTGCTCATACATGCAGAGAGAGATAATCGTGTTCCATCATATCCTTTTTCTTTTATAATATTAAATATTTCTTGATGCGTTTTTTCTTCATAAGAGAGTTTAATTATCAATTCTTTAGAGAGTTTAATTATCAATTCTTTGAATATGTTTAATTTACTTCCACGTTTAAACCCTTTCTCCCATAGGCTATATAATCATCTCTACTAACCGATTTAATGTGTGTGTAGTTTTTCAGCCAATTGGAAACTGTATCTTTATTTCTACTAGGTAATATATCTAGTATTTGTCTTTTATCCATATCAAATATTAATGTACAATAGTTCTTGCTTTTTTTAAATGCAAAATCATCTATGCCTATATTGACAACATTCTTATCTATTTTCATAGCAGATATATTTTAATATGTTATTCATTTTACTAAAAGCATTGCTATTAACTATCACTTTCGACTTTCTAAAAAGCGTCTTAGCATAATAGGTAGTATCTATACACCATAGCTATATACCATAACTGAGGAAGGCCTTAAGGAGCTAAAAGAATGGATTATGTCATCACCAGAAGCTCCTGAGATAAAAAAGACATTTTTAATACAGCTTGCATGGTCAGATATGTTAAATACTCAGGAACTAAATGAATTGCTCTCCAAATATGAAGAGGAACTCCAAGTGCAGTTAGTTATGCAGCAGGAAAAAGACAGACGTGCTCTTCACTGGCCTAATAGAAGCACTAGAGAAAGATTTATATGGGAGAGGATTTCAGAAAATATTATTTCAACCTATAATAATGAATTGAATTGGGTCCGAGAAACCCGTCAAAAGTTATTTGAAAATCTAGATATAAAGGAGAAAGATAAAATGAATTATCAAATTATAGAAATGAATAATAAAAAATACATAGAGTTGATTTCTGCTACCAACCCTTTAAGTACTGAGAATGATGCACTTGACCTAGTAGCTTTAACCGGTGAACATGACACATATCTGCTTATGATCCATTATGCTGCCTTATCTAAAGACTTCTTCAAGCTTAAGACTAGAGTAGCAGGTGATATGCTTCAAAAGTTTATTAACTATGGTGTAAAAACTGTGGCTGTCATTCCCCAGGAGATCATGGAAAAAGGCAGATTTAGAGAAATGGCCTTAGAAACCAATAAGGGCAATCATTTTAGAATGTATGGAAGTAAAGAAGAAGCTGAGGAATGGCTTCTAAGATAGAGGACTGCTGAAATTACATCAGTCCTCTTTACACAAAATTAATAGGTCTTATTCTATTGCAATGTAACTAACTTTCTAAAATAACTAAATAAACTTCCCGTTTTTTCTTCTCCATAATGATAATTAGTCAAGACATCATCAAGCCAAATAATGACTACAGTTAACATGTACCACCATATGCAATTTCGAAAGCATATCTGACCCATGAAGTTACATTTATCATGAGAATAATTCCATAGATTTAAGCTTAAGTATATATTGAAAAATATACCTGCAAGTAATTCTATTCCAGTAATCAAAGAACCTCCCATAATCATCTTCTGCCACATCTTCAAATTGTAATAGCCAGGCACATCATTTAAAGACCCAATTAATACTGCACAAAACCCACCTATTGGGAACATCCATAAGGAAGTCCAACCACATAAGCTCCATTTGGATATTCCATCAAAGCCTACTAATGCACCACCATAAGCCCTTGAAAATACTTCTATATTCAAATATATACTGCCAAATATAAGAAAATGAACTATCTTATTCTTTTTATACTTCAATAATACCACCTCTGCGTTGTAGTATTGCCGGTTGGAATAACTGTGTACCATTTATCCTTAATGAAAACTTAAGGATTATTTCTTTTTTTTCTATGTGCTAACCATGCTGTTTTTAATGATGAATACAATCCAACAGCTGCTGATCCATAAAAACCACCCATAAAAATACCAGCACTTAGATTCCCTCGATGACTAAAAAATATTGAGATAATAAATCCAATGATTGTTGCAATTGTTGGAAAATATTTTCGTGGTATGGGAAACAGCTTAAAAATCTGTGTTAATAAAACAATTAACGGCACTGCAATTACGGCATCCCAAAAATTAGTATGTATATCTGGAAAGTTCATGTTAATTATCCTTTCGGTATTTATATTATTAAAAAATGTGAATATTTAAATTTGGTGTTCTTTACGTCTTAATACTGATTGTTACTAGTATTCCCAAAAAATAAAGAAGTACTACTTTCCATTTAGTAGTACCTATTTTAACATCCTAACCACTAGAGGATAGGAAGATGTGGCATTATTTCCCTATCTTTCGGAGTAGCTTCAAATATTCTGTAGAGCCTCTGATATATTTTCTTTATATTCACCTCCATGATAGCAGATTATTTTTTCTATATCATAATTTAGCAACTTTAAAACAGACTTTTTTGCTTCCGGCATATCCAAGGTAAATTGTGGTGCTGCGATTTCAAGTTTACCATTTTCTATTGCTAATGCATCTCCACTAATTAAAACTTTACACTTATTTATATAAAGTGAAATATGCCCTGGCATATGTCCAGGAGTTTCCACAATTTCGATTCCTCCGCACCAAGGAAAGTAATCTCCATCTTTTACAGTGAAATCTACTTCTACATTTTCAACGGCTTTTAAAATATCTTGAAATACTCTCCCTGCCTCCTGTTGCTCTGGAGGCAAAAGTAACTGAGTTTGTTCTGCCTGCTGAAGTCGTAATGACCTAGCCTTTCCTTCGATATAAGGAGCATTCTTTTCACTTGCAATTACTTGAACCCTCGGATACTTTCTCTTGATTGCAGCTAAGCTTCCCATGTGGTCGTGGTCATGATGTGTTATGATTACCTTTGTCAATTCAGAAAAGTCAATACCTTTTTCCTTAGCAGACTGTTCTAATTTTGGGAGAAACTCTGGGTACCCACAATCTATTAGAATCATTTCATTTTTATCTTTAAGTATAACAGGATAGATTGTATCTTCTCCATAACCAAAATCAAAAGAAACATTTAAAACAACTATATATTCCATAAATTCTCTCCTTTTTCTCTAAAGTATATATAATCACTGAAGTTGGAAACAGCCCATATACTTAAGGTAATTTATTTTTTTCTAGCAGATATTATAAGAAACATTGGTCTTCGTAACTCATCTTCACAATCTGGGTATGCTTTAAGAAAGGCTGCATCAGCCTTTGGTTCAACTAGTCCTGTTAACTCAAAACCAGACTTGAGAATAATGTTTACATAAGTAGTTAGTGTTTTATGGTATTTTATTACTTCTTCCCCTAGAAAAATAGCCTTCCGTGTTCCTTCATCAAAATACCTATCAACAGGCCAGTGCATACGGTTGCCCTGTTCGTCGTAGTACCAGTCCTGTTCCCCATAAGCTGTAAATATTGGATGTTCCACAGAAAAAATAAAATCTCCACCTTTTGAAAGGCAGGTATTTACTTTTTTACAAATGTCATTAAAAGATTGAATATAGTGAAGCGCTAAAGAACTTACAACTATGTCAAAGCTATCTGCAGGAAAATCTATATCTTCAATTGCCATATGCTTGTATTCCACAGAAGATGCTTGATGTTTTTTCTTAGCTACCTCCAGCATTTTTTCAGAGATGTCAACGCCAACTACGGACTTAGCTCCTTGTTCAACGGCATATTGACAGTGCCAGCCAAAGCCACATCCCAAATCCAAAACCCGCTTATTACGTAAATCAGGCAGCATTTTTTGCAGCACAGGCCATTCCCCTGCAGCCTTTAATCCCCCGATGGAACGAGGCATTTGACTATATTGGTTAAAAAAATTGATATCATCATATTTATTTTCTTTCATTATTCCTCACCTTTATTTCTATTTATTATTTAATAAAAATGATATCACAGCAATTGCTCATAAAGCTATTTCATAAATGATTCTGTCTTATTTATAACCTTACATAAATAAAAGGAATATTTGTCTTCATACAAATACTCCTCTTATTATTTATCTAGTTAATTCTCTACATTCTCTTATTATTCTTCTTATACTATTTTCTGTTAGATAGTAGTTACTAGCTAGTTCTTTAACGGATGTTCCTGCTAGAAACTTCTGAAATATGTCATTATTTCTCTTAGCTAGTTCAAGCTTAACTCCACTATCTTGTCCCCATGATTTTTTATTGTTATCTTTCTTAGGTATATATAAATATATCCCATCAACATACTGTTGAAGTTGATGAAGAATATCATTTGGTAATATATTCTGCGCATTTTCATATTTCATGTTTTTGCTCCTATTCACTAATATTAATGTAAATATTAACGCAAAAACTGCACAAAACTATTTTGCCAAACTATAACACTCTGAAATAGCTCCAAACAAAATATGCTCTGCATCCTACAGTTTTTGCTTGGAGCTTGATGCAATAACTAATTGATCTGTGCTATACATAGTAAGTATCCCCCCTTTATGTTAAACTATTCTTTCTAATCCTGTGATTTTTTTAGTTCCTTCTCTTTTTTAACCACCGATTGATCATATTTTTCAATTTTATAATCCAGGCGTTCCAGTGTTTTTTTCATATCTTCTATTCTTGTTATAAGCTGCTCACGCTGCTCTACTAAAAGCTCTTTTCTTCCCTTAATGGTCTCATCACCTTGTTGAAACAGCGCAACATATTCAATTAATACTTCAATGGGAAGTCCCGCATTTCGCATACATTTAATAAATTCAACCCACCTACAGTCATCTTCTGTATAATCCCGTACCCCACTTTTATTTCGATTAACAGTTGGAATCAGTCCGATGCGTTCATAGTAGCGGAGTGTATCCTGTGAAAGGTTAAATTTTTTACTTACTTCTGTAATTGTCATGGGATTTCACCTCCTATCTTAGCTGTTTATTTACCAAATAGTTTAACTGCTTCCTTCATTCTATTAATAATATCCACACCAAATGGACAGTTTTTCATACATGCCCCGCATTCTATGCATTCACTTCCATGCTGTTCTAATAACTCATAATGATTCTTTAAGGTTTCAGGAACAGTTTCCTGAATCAAGGCCAAATCCAAATATTTATTTACTGCTGCAATATCTATCCTTTTTGAACAGGGAGCACAATGCCCACAATACATACAATGCCCACTAAATGAAGTCCTTGGAGCATTGGAAAGAACCTCACTATAGTCTTTTTCTTTATCGCTTTTCGTAACATAGGCAGTTGCTGCAAGAACTTGTTCCTTACTCGATATCCCAACCATTACGGAAGCAACTGCTGGTCTAGTTAAACAGTAATGTAAACACTGCACCGGAGTCAGTGCCTTCCCAAAGGGTGATTGCTTGTCGCTTAAAAGCACACCTGCAGCATATCCTTTCATGACAGTTAAGGCAACCCCAACATTTTCACAAGTTTGGTATAGCTTGCCCCGCTTTGGATCAATACCTTCATAGGTCCTGTCTTTAAAAGTGCTTTCCTCAAACAGTTCGTATACATCCTCAGTGGCCGGCAGCATATCATAGGCAGCATTTATACTGAATAAAATCACATCAATTATTCCTGTTTCCACTGCTCTAAAAGCAATATCAGTATTGTGCGTTGACATTCCTAAGTACTTAATTACCCCTTTTTCTTTTAATTCCTTTGCATATTTGATTATTTCTCCGTTAAAGATGCTATCAAAATCTTTATCATCATCAACATAGTGAATCATTCCTATATCCACGTAGTCCAGCTGCATTCTGGTTAAAAGATCTTCATATGCGCTGACGACTTCATTAAAATCCCTGGTACGCCGATATTGACCATTGTCCCAGGTGGAACATAGGTGCCCTTCAATAACAAAGCTATCCCGTGGATACCTGCTTAAAATTCTACCAACGTTGCTTCTAACCTCAGGGTTTGAATTATATATATCGATAAAATTAATACCTTCTTTAAATGCACAATCAATAATTGCTTCGCATTCCTCATAACTTTTATTTTCAAATCCTTCGCCGCCGATACCAATGGCACTTACCTTAATTCCCGTTCTTCCTAAAATCCGATATTCCATATTATACACCTCACAATTAAGCATATCACTTGGAGCCAGCTCCAAGTAAAAAGTAATTTTATACGATTCCCATGAAATTTAACTACACTCTTCTATTATAGATTTATAACAAAGATTTAGCTAGGGCTAACTCCTCCTAGCTAGTATCTCTTTGAATATTCTTGCTTTGAAACAACGCACCTGCTTTTAATGCAAGTGCGTTACAATTAATAAACTAGGTTTTTATAGACACATCTTAAAGATATTTTCAATATCCTGCTGCTTCAAAGCTTTGAATCCAGGTAGAACACTACCTCCGCAAGCCTTCTTAGCCATTATGCTAAAGTTATCTTGATCAATTCCTATTTCTGTGAAAGTACTCTTTAAACCAAGTGTATTGAAGAAGAAGTCAGATAACATCGCAATGCTCTTCTTTGCAACAGCCATTGGTTCCATATCCTTATCAATACCAAATACATTGCATCCGAACTGATAGAATTTTGATACTGTTGTTTCATCCAGTGTATATTCCATCCAGCGTGGTGTCAAAATAGCAAGCCCTAGACCATGGGTTATATCATAATATGCTGACAGCTCATGCTCCATTGGATGACAGCTCCATGCCTGTCTCTTGCCACCGTTTATAAAACCATTAATCGCCCAGGATGAGGTCCACATGAGGTTTGCACGAGCTTCATAGTTTTCTGGCTCTTTCATTGCTATTGGGGCATATTTGATTACAGTTTTCATAAAACCTTCTGCCGCAGTGTCTAACATATACAAATCTTGATTCATGTTAAAATACACTTCTATAATATGAGACATTATATCTACTGCACCACATGCAGTCTGATATGGACTAACTGTATAAGTATTTGTTGGGTCAAGGAAAGATACTTTTGGAAGCAACATAGGATGTATGTAACCAATTTTATCCTTTGTGTCTAAATTACTGATAACGCCACCTGCATCCATTTCCGATCCAGTAGCAGACAGTGTAAGTACTGTAATGATAGGCAGGCAATTGGTAACAGGCGTTTTTCCCGTAAGAATGTCCCATGCATCTCCATCATAGTAAGCTCCTGCTCCAATAAACTTTGTAGCATCTATGGTAGAACCTCCACCTACAGCCAGTAATACATCGATTTTCTCTTTTTTACAGATTTTTGCACCTTCATTAACAGATGTAATACGAGGATTTGGTTCAATACCTGAAAGCTCGAACAATTCAAGTCCTGCATTTTTTATCTCAGCTACAATTTTGTCATATAATCCAATTTTCTTAATAGAACCTCCACCATATGTAAGTAAAACCCGCTTACCGTACTTCTTTAGTTCCTCGCCAAGATTTCCAAGCTGGTTTTCACCAAAATATACTTTAACAGGGATATCATAAGTAAAATTATTCATTTAATTACTTCCTTTCTTATTGCTTTTACAAATTTATTTTCATTTCAACTGTAACGGGGTGGGATATTGGGATATTTCTCCAAAAGTAAACTTATCTTTGCCATATCTTCAGCTGTTACTTTTACATCCCGCATTACTACTCTACTCCTTGGAGTTCACTCCAAGTCAATAGTTTTTTCTAAAAAAGTACAAAAACAATTTTACAATAAAAAGGCCAGTCAGAGTGAAAATTACTCACCTTAACTGGCTATTTGACGTGATATATGGAATCTGTACCATTGGTGTTCAATAATCTACTATAAAAATTCTTTAATCTATTCTCCACTTCTATTTATATTTGTATCTTTATTTTAAGCTTTCTTTTCTTATTTTTTTCAATGCTTTTTTAGATCCTCTCTCAATATCTCTTTCTAATTTTCTTTCCCTATAGCTTACAAATAATTGATTTAAATCATAACCCTCTGGGTAAAGATCACTTGCCTTTAATTCTAGTTTTATTCTCTTATAATTAACTTCAATAAATTCATTGTTATATAGAACTGTTACATTATTTAATCTGTCCCTTTCCTTATATACAATGGCTGATTCATCATTTTCTAAAAGAATAACCTTATCTCCTACAGAGTATTCATATAAATTCTCAGCTTCCTGCTCCTCTTTACTTTTAGCCTTTTTACTATCCTTTATTAAATTATAATTATAATTTTTAGTATCCATATATTCTCTTGCTCTACTTATAATTGAGTCATATAATCCCATCTTTTTAGAAATGTATAGTGCATTACTAGCTCCTACTTTTCCTATACTAAGCTTATATAGCGGTTCAAGGCTTTCCTTCTCAAATTCCATAGCTGCATTTTCAAAATCAGGGTGTTCTTTTGAAAAGTTTTTTATTTCTCCATAATGAGTAGTTGCTATAGTTATACATCCCTTGTGATATAGTTCTTCTAGTATTGCAATAGCCAAAGCTGATCCTTCATTAGGCTCTGTTCCGCTGCCAATTTCATCAAACAATAATAATGTTGAATTTGTGCTTTTTCTTACTATTTCTGCTAGATTTTTTACATGTGATGAAAATGTACTTAAAGCATTTTCAACGCTTTGATTATCTCCTATATCAACAAATACATTGTTAAATACGGAAAGCTCTGTACCTTCTGTTGCTTCAATATGAAACCCAGACTGTGCTGCTAATGTGAGTAATCCAATTGTCTTTAACACTATAGTCTTTCCACCTGCATTTGGTCCTGTTATTATTAGTCCCCTGTAGCTTTTAGCAATTTCAAAATCTAAAGGCACGCTGTTCTTAATTAAAGGATATTTTGCTTTAATTATCTTAATATATCCATAGTCATTTAACTTGGGCTTAATTCCATCTATTTCTTTGCTGTATTTAGCCTTTGCTAAAATCATATCGTACTCGGATATAACCTCAATATTCATCTTTAAATCCCTTATTCTCTGAAAAAGCATATCTGTTAAAGTAGCTAATATTCTATATTCTTCAACGGCTTCTTCTGCCTTTAATACATTTAGTTCATTTGTATACTTTAATATAGTGTTTGGCTCTATAAAAACAGTACTTCCCTTTGAAGATGCTTCAACAACTGTTCCTTGAACTTGATTTTTATATGCTGCCTTAATAGGAATCGTATATTTCCCATCACGCTGGCTAATGAAGAATTCTTGAATATATTCTTTATTTTCATTGCTTCTAAGGAATTTGTCTAATCTTTCCTTTATCTTACCTTCACATATATCAATATATCTTCTTATTTTCTTTAATTCTTTACTAGCATTTGAGTCAACTATGCTTCCTTTAATTGAAATGTTTATTTCATCTTCAATGTAGCTTAAATCAGAAATATTTCCCCCATAGGCACTTAGTGTAGGTGCATATCCCTCTTTATCCTTTATGAATAGTTTCACTTTCCTGCACCCACTTAAAAAGTTTGACATCATAGTTAAATCAGCTGCATCTAAGGATGCTCCCTTTTCAATCTTATCAATAAGAGGCAGTACATTAAAGATTCCCTTTAATGGTACATGATAAGAAGCATCTATTAATGCTCTTCCTTCTGATGTTTCATTTAGTCTTTGATTTACAATTTTCATATTGCTACTTGGCTCTAATTTATCAATTAATATTCTTCCTAATCCACTAACGCAGTATCCTTTTACTATTTCTTTTAACTCATAGTAATGTAATTTTTCTAATGTTTCTTTATTCATATTAATAACCCTTCCTTGCTTTCTTTTATTACACTACAAGTCAACGAAATCTCGATAGATTTCTATTTTTTGTATAATAAAAAAAGCCATGGATACCTCCACAGCTTAAAATTCAACAATTAATAAAGGTAATTTTAATTACCTCTTTAAAGTAAATTCGTGGACTTGTATCTTCAATAGTACAAATTAATTCCATAGCAAATAAAAGGCATACTATCCTTTATTTTTTTGGAATTAATATTAAGTTAACTATTTTAGATACTAGACACTCACAAAAATACCTCTCTTCTTTGAAATCTATCTCTTATAATATATATTACTTTTAACCTAACTGTCAATGTTATTTTTACTAAACCTTCTTTATACATCCATGATATCCACTATCTCCATAAGCTGTTTTATGCTTAATCAGAACTAGAGACACCAGCTGCTGTTCAAACCAAGATATGCACAACACCTTGTCCACCCTTAACAAGTACTCTATCTCCTGTCTTAAGTCGTGTAGTAGCATTGCCGCATCCAACAACAGCAGGAATACCAAGTTCTCTGGCTACAATGGCGGCATGGGACAGAGGTGCTCCTATGTCGGTAATGATTGCTGCAGCTTTAGGAAAAAGTGGGGTCCATCCTACATTAGTGGTTGATGCTACTAATATTTCACCGGACTTAAGGTTTTCACCTTCCTCTGGATTAGTCAAAACACGCACAACTCCTTCTACTCTGCCTGCTGCTCCGGCAAAACCTTTCAGTGTTTCAGAATCAGGTACATTAACAATTTTTAAATCAGGATCATAATAATCTACTCTTCTCTTTGGATCCTCTGACCACTTAAATGGATCAAATCTTCCACGGATAATTGATGGCAATGGAGGTAGTGCTTTATATTTTTCATAAGTTTTGCGTCTAGCAGGAATATGCTTCAATGCCGATTTGTCTCCAGAAAGCAAATTCAAAACTTCATCTAGGTAGAGGAAAAATACATCCTCTCCAATTCCTGTGAGATTTCCTGCTTTAAGCGCAAAAGCACGGTTAACCCTGAATACTCTTGTCCATTCCGAACGAGCAGCTTCCCTTAAATAGCTACCTTCAGAAGCATCTGCAATTTGCTTGCTAATCTTTTTGGCTTTTCCTGGGAAATACTCTTCAAGTTTCTTTAAAGTTTTTTCATATTGGGTATGCTGCTTCTTTAGAAGTCCTTCAGCATCTACATTGGACTTTTTAAATTCCTCTATCTGTTTTTCAAGCCAAGCTTTATCTTCTGAAGGGTCAGGTATGGATATCTCAAACTCATGGGGACCTCTATGGCCGTACTTCATCAAGTATTCCTCTCTGCTTAATTCCCCTTTAATAATCTTGGATATCCCCACAACTGGACCAAGACTTTCAAGTTCAGAACTTCCTCTTAAATTCGATAACAGTGTATTTGCATCTTCCTTTCCTAAAAGCTTTGGAAGCTCTTCATTTAACTTAAATAATCCCATCAATTTTTTTCGAGGAGCAAAACGACCAACCCACAACGCCTTACAGTTGTAAGGCCAAAGTTCCCCCTTCCAAAGGGACAGTAATTCTTTACTAGTCTCTATTCTTTCAATACGTTCTTTCATTATTCTACACCAGTTTGGTGTGTCCTTAAGATAATTCGGCATTGCCTTAGCAACTTCTTTAGATTTTTTTAAGGTATTCATTATTCCTGGTATCATTGCTTTTATTAATCCTAACCCTGAATATGGATAGATAGGAATATTCATTCCTTCTGGCATCTGTCCAAATATATCATTCATTTTTTTAAGCACAGGCTTATAATCCTTACCGAAGGCAGGATATATGGATAATGCCAGATTTACATTGGAGTACATTCTTCCGCATATATTACCGGAAAATAAATAATATCCGGGAACTACCATTTGCTCCTCATCAAGGGCTCTTATTACAGACCAACTTAAGGGAGTAAAAACATCCGCCATAGCCTCACCTACATTGGTATTAGTCCAGAGGAAGTCTCCGTCCAAAGTGTCATTCAATTCATAGGTGTCCAGATTACCTGTGTTCAGTGTTGTAATAGGCCTTGCTTGAAGAATATATACTTTCCCTCTTGCAACAGCCCATTCAATATCCTGTTGGCATCCCAACTCCTTCACAAGTTTAGCAGCATGTTTATATAATTCTGAGGCATACTTCATAAAGTCATTGGGGCCTTCATATTTTCCTTTTGGTCTCATCAATTTAAAAGGATATGCATTGGCCTCCCCTGATACAAGCTGCTCTCCCAATCCATATACAAAATTACCTGCCATACTTGTGTGGCTGCCTGTAATAGGATCAGCAGTAAACAATACTCCCGAAATTTCAGACTGAACCATAAGCATAATCACTACGGCAATCTGGTGAGACTGTTCCATACCTTGAATAGTGCTGTATGCCTTTACTCTATCTGATTCTCTTGATCTAAAAACTGTATAGATTGCTTCCCATATCTCTTTATCTGTTTTAACATTAAGAACAGTTTCAAACTCTCCTGCAAAGGAAGCCTGTGCTGAATCTTCACTTAAAGCGGATGACCTTACTGCAAACAACGCTCCCTCATGATTTTTTCTAATGGTATTCAGATAAACCCTTATCTCGTTCCAGGCTTCATCATTAAGCTTTTGCTCCTGAAAAGCTGACGGTAAAACAACAAAACCATCAGGAACAGGATACCCGTCCTGATACATTCTAGCTAGGCTGCCACCTTTTCCTCCTGCAAACGCCTGAAGCTCAGGAGTCAAATCTTTAAAGCTTTTGACCATATTTGGCATATCAATTATCTCCTTTTTCTTTACTTATAAAAACTACTTTTTAACAGTTCAAAATAGATATTCACTTCCGATAATATTTCATCAAAATTAAGATTAGTTATAGAGTGATCCTTTATCTTTTCCTTCTCTTTGGATACAAAACCTTCCATGGTCCAAACAATAACATCTACAGCTCTTTTTATGTCAATATTCTCTTTAAATTTGGAAGTATCAAAATTATTTAGTACTTTACTATAGGCATCTATTAGGTATTCTTTATTCCTTAACTCCATATCATTTTTTACTTCATCAGAGTCTTCAAAATTAGCAGTCTTAACAAAGTCAAGCATATCAGGATATTTATTAACTAGCATAAATTGAGTTAGTAAAACCTGCTGCAATCTTTTTAAGATATCTTTTTCATCCAAATCTATTTTTCCGAAAAACTCATTCATAAGAATCTCTAAAGTATAGTCATATAAAAATATGAACAGGCCCTTTTTACTATTAAAATAGTGAAATAATGCTCCTTTCGAGATATTAGCTTCCTTTACAATCTCATCTGTCGCTGTATTTTTATATCCTTTTTTTGCGAATTCCTTTATTGCTGCATTTAATATTCGCTGTTGTTTCTCAGGTTTTAAGCTAAAAAACTTTGTAAAAATACTGTTCACCTTCTTTCTAAATAAAAAACATGTGGTTTTTGACTAAAATGGTCAATTTAAATATAACACCATTGACTATCTTAGTCAACACCTATGTATGAATAATTTTAAACACTTCTTATACCACAATGTTTATATTTTAGTTTTGCTGCTTTTCCTTGAGATATGTATTTTATTTGTTGCTCTAATTTTGCCTTGAGAAAAAAATTTATGATATTCACAGCGTTAATCAAGAACTGGATTATTTTAGCTCGAAGCCTTTATCTGATGTATTAGAATAAATCACAAAAAACCAGCTAAGGTAAAAGAGCACCTCAGCTGGTCAATCATAAAAGCTTATTCAATTTCTGAACCATCCAGCATACTGATAACAAATCTAGAATAATCGTAGATTTATCTATATTTTCCTTCCTTATCAGCCCTTCTTATAATTTCGTTAACTGTTTCCTCCGGTGACATATTAGAAGTATCTAGCCAAAGTCCTATTCTAGGCGTGCTTTCCATAAAACTCCCATATAAGCTATCAACTGTAAAACCAATGTATCCTTTCTTTCCTCTATTTTTTTCACGTTGTTCTATAGTCTTTATACTAGGGCATAACACTATAACGTAAACTTGGTAGTTCCTTAGAAGTTCGGTAAAATACGTAAGTTTATCCCCTAGATAATTGTCTTGTACAACAACAGTAAAGCCATTATCATAATACTCTTTTGCTACATTCGCAGTAATACGATACCTAATATTAAGCTGGTTTAAGGCTTCTTCACTTGGATTGTCACTCATTTCCTCTCTACCGCTTACAATCATCTTCCTAAAAACATCTCCGTGAAGATGAACACACTTTTCTAATTTTTTTGATAAGGCTTCAGCAACAGTAGACTTGCCTGCTGCCATTACACCAGTAATTACATATATTGCTTTTTCCATAACAATCAATCCTTTCCTTTGTGATACAGCTTAATCAATAATAATGTCTATTGAGCTTAATAAACTAACAACTTCAGGATAAGAAAATTTCGCTCCTTCTAAGTTATTGTTTTTAATATCAATAGCATATCCACGTGCTCCTCTAAAGTCTGCTTTCGGCATATTACACTGTAACATTAGCCATAACGCAATTATGATCTAAATCCAAAACTATCTTCTGTTAACCTATCCTGCAATTCGCCCCATTCTTCTAAATAGCCCATATTGATCTCTTCTTGTGCCATAAGTTCCTCTTGAAGCTCCGTTAGTCTTACATAATCGGAAATAACCTCTTGTGATTGAAGCTCTTCTTGAAGTTTTGCAATTTTTTCATCACATTTCTCAAGTAATATTTCAAGTTTTTTTACCCTTGTCTCTATTTTAGCCTTTTCCTTACCAGGTGTTGTAAACTTTTTCTTTTGACTCTTCTCTTTAACTACAGTTGTTTCTTTATCAACAAGTTTCTTTGCTGCCTTTTCCAAATAATCTTCATATCCGAAAGGGTAGTAGCCAACATTACCCTTATCAAATACCAGAACTGACGAAGCAATCTGTTTCACAAAATATCTATCATGAGAAACGAAAATTAGCGTGCCGGTATAGTCTTTAAGCATTTTCTCCAATGTTTCCTTGCCTATTATATCCATATGATTTGTAGGCTCATCAAGGATCAGAAAGTTTGGTCTGCGCTTTAATATTTTACACAATTCTAAACGTACCTTTTCTCCACCAGAAAGAGCATTAACCGGTTTAAATACATCCTCCTGTGTAAAAAGAAAAGCTCCAAGAGCACTGCGAACCTCTGTCTGAGTTAAATCAGGAAACTCATCCCAATATTCATCCAGTACAGTTTTATCACTTTTATACTGTGCCATATGCTGGTCAAAATATCCGATTTTAACCTTATCCCCAACGGAATATGTACCACCGAGCTTAGGAATAGCGCCAACAATGGTTTTTAAGAATGTAGATTTACCTAATCCATTGCCGCCTATAATCCCAATTTTTTCACCGCGGGTTATATTGAGTGAAACTGTTGAAAGTGTTTTACTATAGCCTATTTCCAAATCTTTTGCTCTCAATACCAACTGAACACTTTGGTACTCAGGTTCAAAATCCGCAAAAAAGCCCTTTGTATCTGCCACCTCAGAAGCTTCCACAATATCCATACGATCAAGCTGTTTTATTTTAGATTGTGCCATAGCCGCTTTGGTAGCTTTATAACGAAAACGCTCAACAAGTCCGCTTAAATGGGCAATTTCCTTTTGCTGTTCAATATGTTTCTTTTGCTGAATTTGCCATTCAAGACGCTTCTTTTCAGCAAATGCGGAGTAATTTCCAGTATATCTTGTAATTTTTCCTCGCTCAATCTCATAAACTGAGCTCGCAATTTTATCTAAAAATTCCCTGTCATGGGCAACTATAAGAACTGCCTTTTTATATTCCTTTAAATATTCTTCAAGCCATTCAATAGCATTAATATCAAGATGATTAGTAGGTTCATCCAATACCAATAAATCCGGCTTACTGAGCAAAAGCTTGATAAAGGCAATTTTAGTGCGCTGTCCTCCAGAAAACTCTGAAAGAGCCTTTGCCTTATCTTCATCAGTAAATCCAAACTGCTTAATAGCAACCTCATATTCTTTCTTATAGGTATATCCTCCAAGCAGATTATATCTTTCCTGTAATTCTGAGTATTTCTTAACTGCAGAACTATTTGAGTCACTCTCCATCTCACTAAGAAGTTTTTCCATCCTAACTTCTATATCTGATATTTCTTTGTAGGCTTTTTTCACTTCATCCTCAAGCGTAATAGTTTCATCCTCAAAGGTAATCTGCTTAAGATAACCGATAGTTATATTTCTCGCTGTACTAATAGAGGATGTTTCACCATTATCAAGCTTTGAAAGCTCATATTCACCGGAAATCAACTTAAGAAGAGTTGTCTTTCCGCATCCATTTCGTCCAACTAAAGCAACCTTTTCCCCTGCGTTTATTTGAAAATCAATATTAGATAATATTGTATTTGTGCCAAAAGCAACGCAGCCATTTGTAATTTTAACTAGCATCTAATGCACTCCTTCTAAATGTCCTTATTTCCCTTTTCAATTATATATCATTTATAGGAAACATATATAGGAAACATAAAATAATTAATGTACAACTACAGGATTTTACTATTATAGTTTTCATCATTTCCGAGGACTTTTAACAAAGAAAAAAGTTGCACTCAATACTATAATTGTGCGCAACCCAATTTTGTTTTCTGTATGGGCCATAATTAGAGATTTGATAATATTCCTTTTAGAATTTTAAGTGCCTTTTTTAATTCTTCATCGCTAGATGGAGCTGTAACAGCCAGCCTTACTGCAATGGCCAGGTATAACGTTTGATTACTGTCGGTCAATTTTGGTTTCCAACTCATTGGATAATTTCCAAAAGAATTTACAGGCATAGACATCATCCATTCTTAATATTTTAAGCAAATTTACTTGTGCATTTAGCTTGTGTAGTTTCCACAAATGTTTTATTAATTCCCTCATTATAGGATTTCTACATACCCTGCTGTTCCATTCACCCGAATTCGCTGTCCGTCTTTTATCAGTTTAGTAGCATTTTCTACTCCCACAACTGCTGGTAAGCCATATTCACGTGCGATAACTGCTCCATGGGTCATCAATCCGCCAACTTCGGTTACTAGGCCTTTTATGGATACAAACAATGGTGTCCAGCTAGGGTCAGTAAAAGAGGTGACTAATATATCTCCATCTTCTAGATTAGCATCTTCTATGTCTAAGATGACACGTGCCCTTCCCTCAAAACTTCCAGAAGAAACAGGTAGACCTGCAATAGCGCCTACTGGGAGATTTTCTCCTTTGTACTTACCTGCGGGTATTTCACCCTCAGAGGTTATAACACGTGGAGGAGTTAGTTTTTTAAATAATTTGTACTCTTCCTTTCTTTTGCTGATGGTATCATAATCCAGTTTATTTGTGCCTATCACTTGGCGAAGTTCTTCAAAGGTGAGGTAATATATATCTTCTTTTTCATGAATAACCTTTGCTTTTACCAGTCTCTCCGCTTCTTTCAGTAGAGTCTGCCTATAAATAAAGTAACGACTAATCATGCCGTATTTTGGATATTCCCTAAACCCAATAAAATTCCGGATTAAGTCAATCATTCCTTTTGTCTCTTTGGCTTTTTCTTCACCATCCGGTAATTGCTTCAATCCTTCTAATAACTCATGTTCTTTCTTCAAAGCTTCCTGTCGCCCTTGCTCAAATTTTTGATGTCTAGCATTAGGCTCAAAATTTTTGATATTATTTAGAATCATGGGTATAAGTGTAGTTGGTTTTTCGCTGAAGCGAGGTCTAGTAATATCAATCTCTCCGCTGCATCGCATTCCGTATTTGTCAATATAAGAATAGATAGCGTCTTGGATTTCCTTACCACCATTAAACTTAACCAGTTCATCCAAAAACTTGTCATCTTTTACATGTTGTAAATAATCGATTACTTCTGGATAAGGACGAATTACATCTGCCACATCCAATAGTTCCAGACCCATTTCCGAAGTAATATTGTTTGGTACAGATTGAGAAAGTATATCTGCTGCGTTCTTTTCACCTAACCACTTATTCATTTTTTCATTAATCCAATATGAAGCATTTATAGCAGCCATAAATACTGCTGAACTTTGTGGGTCAAATAAAATCCTCTTTAACTCTTGAATATCTTCTAGTATAAAATCTATTAAATCTGTTCCTGATTTCCCTTGGATGTTTTGTTTTAACTCTTCTATGGATCTTTGACTTTTCTCAATCAAATCAAAAACGATTGACGGACTGTTTTTGATTTGTGCTTGAGGATCTACAGGAGACTTAACCTTATTGCTGTTACCAGAGCTCTGCTCTTTCTTATCATTCGGTAAAGATTTTATAAAATCTCCCTCTATTATGGTCATAAGTGAGTCTTTCATGAGAGGATCGTGTTGCCCCATGTTATTTAATAACACTTTTCTGATGTCAGGTGAAGCAAGCATTTGTGTCACATCAACAAACATATCCCTTTAGCACATTTAAATATAATGTCCCATTTATCAGACTTGACTTGTTAAATAGATTATAGCAATAAAAATTTAAAATAAGAAGGAGATTAAAAAAATGAATGAGATTAAGCACGTTGCCATTTATTTAAGGATATCAAGGGAAAAGCAAGAAACGGAAGACACGTTACAAAGCCATAGAGAAAGATTAACGAGACTATGCAATGAAAGAAATTATAACTATACTATATTCGAAGAAGTTATAAGTGGTCATGCAGATATGGAGGACAGAGTAGCTTTAACCCAAATGCTTGATACATTACATTTGTATGATGCTTTAGTTGTTGTAGATGTTTATAGAATTGCAAGAAGGTTAAAAATCGCCGCAGAAGTATATGAAAAAATTGAAAAGCTTAATATTCCAATAATCACACCCGACAAACAGTATAATATGAGTGATATTATGGTACTAAAATTTCAAGCTATTTTGGCAGAAGAGGAATACAAACACATTGTAAAAATAATGTTAGCTGGCAAGGTAGACAAGACCCTACGTAAAGAGAATGTTAATGCACGTCCCCCTTTTGGCTATGATGCTGTAAAAATAGATGGTAAAAGAACCTTTGTCCCTAATCAGTATGCTGAAACAGTAAAAGAGATATTTAACCTAGCATTAAACGGATATGGTACTAAACACATTGCTGAAATGGTGGATAAACCTGCCAAGTCCGTACATTGTATTTGTACCAATGAAGGGTACACAGGGACTATAATCTATAAAGATTTAAGAGTAGAGGACGCATTTGAACCAATAATCTCCAAGGATGATTTTATAAAGGTACAAGAAGGTTTGAAAAGTAGGAATACTTTAGAAGGGGGTAAAAGAGGCAGATTCAGGGGGAAGGTACTAAACATATTAAAAGACATCCTGTATTGCGATGAGTGTGGAAATAAGCTATTCTTTCAAATGTCTAATAGGAATACTAATCATCCTTCTTTGATGGTAAGAAATTGTACCTGTGGCAAGAACAAAGGTATTAAAGCAGACAAAATAATGAATGATTTCTACTCCCAAATAGATTATATAGAATTAATGTTAAGGGAAGAATGGCAGAAGGTATTAAATACCCCTGTTATAGATACAACGGAAATATTTGAATCACAAATACAGGATTTAGAGAAGAAGAAAACCAAGCTGACTAAGAGGTTATCCAATGCCAAGGAAATGAGATTAGACGGAGAAATCAATAGAGTTGAATTTGAAGAAATTAAAAATGATATAGGGGTACAATTACAAGATTTAGATAAAAGCATAGCCGAAATTTCTAGTAGAATTGATTCCCTAGACAAAACTAAGGTATCTAATGAGTACCAAGAGAAGCTTGAATTAATAGGTAGAATCAATAGCCTTAAATCCATTCCGTCAAAGGGTACATTCCCTATAACTACACTACCTTTAATAGAGGATAAGGAACAGGCAAACCGATTGCTTAGACTACTCTTGGACAAGGTATTTTTGGGATGGGAAACTGATGAAAATGGCATTGAGGATTTTAGATTAACTGTATTACCTAAGAAAGTATTTAATATATGACATTTAGTAACCTCCTTGGTACAAGTGTATTGACTAAGGGGGTTTTATTTTCCCTTAAGGAAAGCCTTTATTATAATAAAGTTTTAACTAATCTGTAAAGGAATCGGAGGGAATATACAAATATAACCCAATAAAAAAAGAACTACAAACCTATTGTTCATAGTCTTTTACTAATTTATAAAAGGTTGTCTTTTTAAGGTTTAATATATCCATTGCTTTTACGGCTGATATACTTCCTTCCTTCCATTCAGCATAAACCTTACTAAACTCTTTTGGATACTCAACCGAAGGTCTACCAAACTTTAGACCTTTTGCTTTTGCAGATGCTATTCCCTCTGCTTGTCTTTGTTTTATTTTAATTCTTTCCTTTTGTGCCATATATGACAATAGTTCAAACACTATATTAGATATTAGGCTTTTTTCTAAATCTGTCTTATTTGTAGTGTTCAGTATAGGGGTATCAATTACAATAATGTTTACCCCTTGTTTTAACAGTTCGTGCCACTCTTCTTTTATCCTTTGCATATCTCTGCCAAGTCTATCAAGTTCTTTAATTATTAAAGTATCTCCATCCCTTAAATTAAGCTTTAAAGCCTTGTAGTTTTCCCTGTTAAAGTCCTTTCCACTTGCTTTGTCGGTGTAAATATCACGTTCATTTATAACAATATTGTTCTCTTTACAGTAATCATTTAAAGCCTGTACTTGTCTATCTGTATTCTGTTCAAGTGTACTTACTCTTATGTAAGCAAATGTTTTATTTTTCATTGTATATCATTCCTTTACAATAAACTCATTAATCATATAATAACAGTATAGTTCGTAATAGTCAATATATAATTACGAACGTTCACAATATTATTTAGCAACTTTAACGGACGATAAATGTTGTGTTTTTAAATAGTCCGTAATTGTATACTTTTATGAACTCATATAAGGAATATCAATAATGACCCAAATGCAAATAGGTAGGGGGTAGGTAATAAATTTCCCCTTATACATTTGGGACTTAATGCCAACAAAGTTTACGATTTTACATTTAGACTTTCCGTTAATTGGCTTCCCTTTATGTATTAGCTAACTCAACTTTTTAAGATTGAAGTTAATTAAAGGACTTATACCCTTCCCATATGACTTAAGATTTAAAATACCCTAGCTACCTATAGGAAAAATTAAAAGCAAGTTGATTATAAAAAGATGTTTTCCGTATCAGACAAGCCTTAAAAAATAGTTTTGGGTATTTTGTCCCATTTAGGTAAAATAACTTGTTAAATTACTATAAGGGGGTTTTTATTAGAAAAAGAAATAATATCCGTTAGGATATAGATACTAATAGAAACCTCTAGAATAACGGAGAGATTAATGATGTAAGCTATCGGAAAGATGGGTAAATAAAAAGAAAATGCCTTACTATCTGTTAATTTAGATAGCAAAGCTATTTCTACATTCCTGTATAGGTTGAAGCTGTTTAAAAATCTAGTTAAGGCTTCTTTAGTTCATCATATGAGAATACGAACTAGTTAGATTTATTTTGCTTGATGTAAAATTTCAATATCTCCATCTACAAATCCAACACCAACACCTTGTAGTTCTTGAAGTACATTGGCAAGTTTTCCGTCTTGAAGATATTTTTCTATCATTTTTGTTATAAAGGATAAACCATCTTCCCAATTTTCAATATCATCAGTTCGAGGTATAAGAAATACATCTTCTCCTGTTGTAAATATCTCTTCACACACCCAATCCTCATCTTCTTCATCAAATGTATCTGTTCCAATTAATTGGATATCATATGTTTGGTTTGAACCCTCATACAAATTAAAGTTAACTGCAATCACATCTGACGGAAGTTGTTGCAAATTACTATCTACCCATTTTGAAAAATCTTCATAATATAACATATGTACCTTCCTTTCTTTTCTCACAAAACATATATTTATTCGTCTTAATTTAAACTTGTAACACAAGATAACAACATTCCTAATTAGTAATCCCTCATTCTAAAACAAAATAATCATCGAATGTTTCCCCTGAAAAATTAAAAAGCAAACTATAGTAACCAATATATTTGTTTTTATATTCTAACTTTAAGTATGCTTCAATAAATTCGTGGTTTTCATTATATTCTTCATAAAAGGTATCCCAATTCATAATTTTAAGTGCTATCTTATCTGTCCATATAGTTAATGAACCTTTATCAAATAAGCCAAAGTATTCATCATATTCATCAGGACTCTCTACCTTATATTTTTCAAAGCATCGCCAAAAGCTTTCAATAGTCCTTTGTTTAATATTATTTTCAATTACCCATTTTTTCAGTTCATTACCATTCATAATATACCTCAATGCAAAAGAGACGTTACTTCGTATAATTTTACAAGTACCAACTAACTTCATTATACATGGATTGCATAACTTTATCTAGAAGTAATGTATATGATTTTCAACATCAATCTTTAACATAGCTTAGCTATTAAACAATAACTTCCGTCGTCCCTGAATAGCTTAACAGGTTCATTTAGTTTAGTCCCTTTATATTCCAATTAGATTTCCTCCAAGACCTTCTATATAGTTATTTACCGAGTTGAGTAAATGGATGGAACAACTGCAAATAAAAAAATATAGTACGTTACTCATCTGTACAGGGACAAGTTTACGGAAAAGGCACCCTGTCTAGTCCCCTTTTTTATAAACTCTTATTCCTTATCTACTATATAACGGATTAAATCCTTAATATCTAATATATCTATAACGAAGTAATCTCCTACTTTAGTAGGTAAATTAATGTTATTAGTAATAGTATTGGTAATGGTTTGTATTAATATAGGTGTGTATTCAGTACCATAGTTTTAGGTACTCTGTACCATTACCCTGTGTACAAAATACCACTACCTAGGTACTCTGTCCCATACCTCCCCTTTTGCTTGTTAGATAAGTATAGGCTTCTTAAAAATGAAGCTTACGAAGTATAACTTAAAATAAAGGGGTGTAAAATTATGGCTAGAGAAAAATTCTACACAATGGAGAGTGTAGACTTAGAGAAAGAATATAGACTAACCTTGGCAGATAGTAGGGTATTAGGTGTATTAGTTGGAATATACCAAAATACTAAGTATAGGGATGAGTATGGCAAAAAATATGCTTGTCCTTCATACCAACAGTTATCCGAATATACAAACCTATCTATAGAACAAATCAGAAAGAAGTCCGTCCCTAAGTTAAGGAAATTAGGTTTAATTGTTAGTGACGGACAACCTTATAAAAAAGAAGGGGTTGCCAAAAGGTATTATTTGAATGACGAAATAATTAAAAAATATTTCTAGTGGGGTACTAATAAAGAGTAGAAAAAAGGTGGTTAGTTAAATGATGATGATACATTTGTTATAATGAAGTTTCACTATGATGAAGTGATAGCACGGATTTGTGATGCAAATGTAGAACTATTACTTAGGAACGAGGATGTTTAAAATTTCTCCTTTTTATGTCCTTGGTACGAATGCATGGAAAATTTACGCATTTGTATTTAGCAAAGTCATAATTTTACCCCTTCAAAATTGACCTAATCCCCCTCTAGAATGAGTATTTCCAATGTTTTTATAAGTGTCAATGTATGTCATAAAAACTCTTTTTATATAATACCTTGATATACTATCTAGCACAGGCATTGACGGACAGTAGGTAATAAAATAGTTATTAATTTAGGGGTAATGGGTTAATTCTCATTACCCTTTTTCTTTACCTTTTCTCATTCAAAAAATTATGCACCTATTCTCCACTTTTATTTTAGGCTATGCTGAAGAATAATGTTGATTTTACAACATAAAAAGAAGCCTTGCAATGTTGTTAATTGTATATTTATGGATTAATCGTATATTACATTTTTTCCTTCTTCACTTAACTTTTTTAAAGATGAAAGCATATGATTTATTTCTTCATCGGAATGTCTTTCCCATGAACCTAATTCAGCTATTATTTTCAAAGGAGATTTAGACCTATAAGAACGTGTTGGATTTCCAGGAAATCTTTTGTCAGTTAAGTTCGGGTCATTTTCAAATTCACCTAATGGTTCTATAATGTAAATTCTTTCTTTTGAGTTAGATTTCGCTAATTCAGCACCCCATTTAGCAGCATTTAATGTTCCAGTAAAATAGATATAGTTTGATTTTTTATCCTGGTAATTTGATAAGTGTTGTGGTTTTAATAAATCTCCAAGTTTTAGTTCTGCTTTAGTACCATGAAAAAAAGGACCACTATCTAAAACATCTTTTTTGCCATTCATACTGATACACTCCTTTTATATTTTTAAATTTAACATATCATTATTGTATAAAAATAAGTCCTAAGTTGTTTCTGCCTGTGAAATAAATATTAAAAAATCTTTAGCTTACTCTATGAAAAAATCATATAGTTAAATGGTACTTTTATTGGTATAATTTAATGGGTAATGTAATTGTATCTTTTATAATGAAAAAATTTTTTATAGGTTTTCTATAGGAAATTTTAAAAGGAATTAACTCCGTTATATATGGAAGCCTTGATTTAAGCCACTTTAACGTTAGTTGTGCTAAGTGGACAAGTACAAACAACCTTCCACCAGCTTTAGACATAGGTCTAGCTGCTGTTAACTGCCATAAAGACAATCCCAATGGTTTCATGGCGTCTGTCATCATCTGTTGATGACCTACAGATACATAAACGTGATTTTCATGGTCATTTGCTTCAGGGATTGGGTATAAAGTAGTGATTGGGCGGCTCTGGACAATATAAAATGTATCATCAGCCAAACACCATTCGATGTCCTGTGGGCAGCGGAAATGTTCTTCGATCTTTCTGCCCATGTGCGCGAGGCTCAAAATCTGTTCAGACCTCAGCACTTGCTTATCCTGTATCTCAGGCTCAATCTCATATTCTTTTGTGCCGCCATCTTTTAAGGCATAAATAGCTAGCTTCTTGGTAGATATCTTCTTATCAATAACCTTACCATCACGGACTTTATAGTTATCAGCATTCACTAGGCCGGAGACCAAGGCTTCACCAAGTCCGAAGCTGGCATCAATGGATAACACCTTTCTATTAGAAGTGACGGGATCTGCAGTAAACAAAATTCCTGCTGCCTCTGGGAAGATCATCTTCTGAACAACTACAGACAGGTGGACTTTACGGTGGTTGAAGCCATTTTTAAGGCGGTAAGTTACTGCCCTCGCAGTAAATAGCGATGCCCAGCACTTACTGATATGCTTTAGGATTGCCTCCCTTCCGATAATGTTCAGATACGTATCTTGCTGGCCGGCAAAGGAGGCTGTCGGTAAATCCTCTGCAGTTGCGCTAGATCGCACTGCATAGGCATCTTTTTTACCAAACTTTGTGAGATAACCCATGATCTCTTCTTCTATATCTTCAGAAATAGATATTCTTTCGATGACCATGCGAATTTTCCTGCTAACTCCACCAATTTTTTTCCTATCTTCCACTCTAAGACGGGATAACTCATCTAATAAACTTTTAAGTTCCTGATTATTTCCAGTTATCTTTTTATATGCTTCTGTAGTAACACAAAAACCATCTGGTACTAATATCCCCGGAGTCTTGGATAGTTCCCCTAGGTTGGAGCCTTTACCCCCAACCATGGAAATCTTTGTTTTGTCAATTTCCTGAAAGCTAAGCACATATGAATTCACACACATTCTCCTTCCTCTTTTCCAGGTGTAGTTGAAACAATTCTCTATGAAATAATGTCTGCTCTTATAATACACACAATAAGCGCACATTATAAGCCTGTTATTTAAAAATTTCATATGATATAATATAATTGGGAGGAAGAAAGATAATGTACTTAAGGCCTCAGTTTTTGTACTGAGACCTCAAATAAGTTTTTTTATTATCCATTAAATCTTACTTTCTAGATTACTCATTGCTTTCAGTTATTACCTCATTAAGCTCATACTCCATTATTCCCAGTCCTATTTTTTCTGCATGCATAAGAGATTGCCTGCCTTTTTCAAAAAGCTTTTTTCCGCTGCTTTTCTGAACTAAGTCCAGACATGCTGTATCCAAGGCAACAGGATCCTTTCCAGCAAGAATACCAATATTACCTGCAATTGGTTTCATAGCTGTTCCGGCGCAGTCACACTCCTTGGTGATATTGTGAACAAAGGTAATATATATGATGTCCTTGTCTTTTGATGCTCCGTAGGCATACTCTGAAAGTTTCTCAAGAAAATGAGATCCTCCCCAGGTATTTTCAATTGCACCTTCAGGGCAAACAGCAATACACCCTGCGCAGCCAATGCATTTACTTTCGTCAATAACCGCAGTATCTGGCTTCTGGATGGCACCAAAGTTGCATTTATTCACACAAATACCACAGGAAATACATTTTTCAGCATCTACTACAGGAGATATTCCAGAGTGCTGCTCTAGCTTTCCTCCTCTAGCAGCAAAACCCATAGCAAGCTGTTTTAGAGCACCACCAAATCCCGCTGCAACATGACCTTTAAAATGGCTCATAACAATAAATTGTTTGTATTTTCCATATCCCTTACCTATTTTACATTTGCTTATATATTCCTTATTTATTTCTACTTCATCGTACTCTGTTCCAATGTCTCCGTCTGCAATTATAATTGGAATCTGTGTAAAGCCATGGGATTTTGCTGTCTCAATATGAAGCTCTGTAGTAGTTCTTGATCCTCTATATAATACATTAGTTTCGATATAAGATGGGGACACTCCCTCTTCTTTTAGATAGTTTATAATTTCATCGTAGCACTTTGCCGGAATAAAGGTTTTGTTTCCTTTTTCACCGAAATGCACTTTTATAGGCACTTCTTTTTCAAAGCTATGCTCCGTTTCTGATACTATTCTCTTCAAAAGTTCCAAAGCATCTTTTCCAAGCTTACTGTAATCGGATCCTGAATTTTTAATAAAATATACTTTACTCAAGTTGACACCTTCTCTTTTCATTTTTTATTTATATTATTCCCTAGGAATTCCCATACTTTCCTCATGACACATGTTATATGTATATTTCTTTCGTTCTAAATATTTTTTGAAAGGATTAACCTTTTTATGCACAAATATCAAGAACCCTTCCTCATATTTAAAAATTCTTCTTCATTTAAAAACCTTATATTCTGTCCTTCTGCATTTAAATCTGTTGCCTTTTTAAGCTTATTACTCATTTCTTCCCTACGCAAATCTTTAACATCTTTCATATTAGTCACTAGAATTGTTGTCTTTTTTGTAACAGAGCTTCCTGTTGCCCCTCCAAGCCTTCTAACTAATCTCATGGCTTCATCTCTAGACATGGAAGTTAACCTTCCTGTAAATACAACCACTTCATTTCTAAATAGATCCTTTTCTAGCCTTTCAAATATAGTTTCTTTTTTATGATCATAAATTCTATTAGATGTTTTAATGCCACTTCCTTTAGATGATGATGGTTTATATCCACTGCTGTCTGCTATTCCAATAGTTACACCTATTAATTTAGATATTTCATTAATATCCCCACACTTTAATTCTTCTGATATATTAAGCAATATGTTACTACAGGCGAGAGCATCCTGCAGTGCATCGTGATGCTTAAACTCATATCCTAAAAAATCATTCACTGTATTCAATTTTGCATTTTCAATTCCTTTATAAAAGTTTCTAGCAAGTTTCATTGTGCAAATATATTTAAAACTAGGCAGTTCTATATCATAAAGTTCTGCACTCTTTCTTAAAACGGATATATCAAAGGAAGCGTTGTGTGCTATCACTAAATTTTCATTAAAATAATGCTTAATTTTCTCCCATACTTTATCAAACCCTGGTTCATTCTCAACCATGGCTGGTCTTATTCCATGAATTCCAATATTAATTGGCATGAATCTCATTTCCTTAGGTCTTATTAAATGGTGTATTTTTTCTACAACATGTCCATTTTTCACAACAACAATACCAATTGAGCATGCACTGTTTCTTTTTTCATTTGCAGTCTCAAAATCTATAGCTATAAAATTCATCTATATTCTCCTCAATGTTATAATAAAAATCTCTATATGACTCTCATTAGTGTTTTCTCTCAATTTTATTATTTCATTATTTATAATCTCTGGAGCAAATTCATATAAAGTAAAGACTATTACCAAGTTCATATCGCAAGTATTACGGAAAATTTACAACTTCGACTAAACCTAAAGGCAATTATATCATATAAATCTTTTTATTTCATTATTCTATTATCCATTGAAAAGATTACTTTGCTTTTGTAAATTTATACGAAATAGTGAAGGGGTTATATCAGATGCAGGCACTTTAAATATTTCATTTTCATAAACTAACTAATGTAATATTACTTAAAGGTGATGAATGTGTGTTTTAACCTAAAAGAGACCATGTATCTTCTTACAGGGTGGCTTACCTTATTTATTATTGGCACTGATTTATTTGTTATCTCCCCTTTGTTACCATTTATAGCCAAAGAATATGAAATAACTCCTGCTGCTGCAGGGTGGATAGTTACCGTGTTTTCACTTATTTATGCCATTAGTGCGCCATTTTTTGGGTGGCTTTCAGATCACAAAGGCCGCCGTCTTTTCATTGTTTCCGGTTTATTATCCTTTTGCTTATCCAATTTTTTAACAGCTATTTCTTCTACCTTCACCATGTTAATAATTAGTCGTATTTTTGCTGGTTTATCTGTTGCCTCTATAACCCCGTTAGTCTACGCAATTATTAGCGATATAGCATTACCTGAACGTAGGGGTACATGGCTTTCTGTAGTAGTATCTGGACATCTTATGGCTTTATGGGCAGGAGCACCTATCGGAACTCTGTTAGAACAATTTCTTGGATGGCGTTCTGTTTTTATATCTCTAGCTGCAATTGCTTTTTTTCTATCAATTTTAAACTTTAAAGTTTGGGCATCAACAAGTAAAGCACATTTAGCAGAAAAATTGACAAAAGGCCGCCCAATAAAAATTATATTCGCAGTTAGTGCAACTACTTTTTGGGCCATTGCAATGTATGCCCTTTATGTATTTCTTGGAACAGGATTGGTTTTATATAACCATTTTTCTTCAGATGAACTTACAACTTCAATTACTGCCTATGGTATGGGGGCTGTAATTGGTAGTTTATCCAGTGGGAGAGTTACTGATAAAATTGGTGCAAGAATGGTATCAATATTCAGTACAGCCATGCTTATGGGCATCCTTGTACTATTAGGCATTTTCTTTTCATCAGAAACTTTGGTTTATTTTTTGTTGTTTTTGTGGGCACTTGTTGGATATACCTCCTTTACTTCATATCAAGCTCGTTTAGCAGAAAGTTTTCCAGAAACTCGTGGAATGGCACTTGCCTTAAACAACACAGCATTATATATTGGAATTACGCTTGGTTCTATATTAGGAAGCTTTGTAATTTCCAAGTTTGGGTTTTATATTTTGCCATTTATCTGCAGTGGAATAGCATTAATCAGTAGTTTAATATGTTCCATAAGGAAATAATTAATTTTGCAATAAACAAGAAAAGACCCAAATATTGATTTTAGTAAAGATGCCCCCTTGAATAAAGGGGGCATCCGAATATCCATAGGTAACGGATTTTTTGTTTGTAAAAATATCTTCTAAAAATTCGAAAGCCGAGTCTTGGGGATCTGTAGTTATTACAAATTTTTTCCGGTTTTAACTAAAAGTATTTAGGGTATTATCTTTCTTTTTAACCCTTTGGTCAAATGCTTTCTTAAAATCATGTAAATAGGTGTACACCACCGGCACAAATAATAGAGTCAACAATGTAGATGTTATCAATCCTCCAATAATTGCAAAGGCCATAGGTGCACGTTGTTCTGAGCCCGCACCGGATGCTATTGCTGTAGGAATCATACCAAAAATCATTGCCAAAGTAGTCATAATAATTGGTCTTAGACGTGTATGACCAGCATCAATTAGAGCTTCTTTTAGATTCATTCCTTTGCTGTAGTTTTGTTTTGCAAAATCAATAAGCAAAATTGCATTTTTAGTAACCAAGCCCATAAGCATGATAACACCTATAGCAGACATCATATCAAGTTCTTTATTACCAATAAGCAGTCCTAAAATTGCACCAATAATCGCTAGTGGTAACGAAAGCAAAATAGCTAATGGATCTATAAAACTTTCAAATTGAGCTGCAATTACAAGGAATATAAATAGAACTCCCATGAGGAGTGCTGTAGCCAATCCTCCCATACTTTCTGCCATTTGATCCTGACTTCCTCCAGCACTTAGCTTTATACCATTTGGTGTTGGAGCTTCACTTTTCAGCTTATTATTAAATGCCTTAGTAAAATCACTCTGTTCTACGTGGGCGTAGTTTGCTGTTAACTGGATTTCTCTTTCTTTATCATATCTATTAATGGTAGATGAAGATGTAGTGAAGACTTTTTTAGTTACTTGATCAATAGCAATCATTTTTCCGGTTGTGCTAAGTACATATATTCTCTGTAAACTATCAAAGTTTTTCCTATCTCCTTCTTCAAGCTGCATACGAACATCGTATCTATCCTTTTCAGTTTCATACTGGCTCACTACAGTTCCGTTAAACAAAGTATTTAATGTACTGGCAACTGCATTGGGGTTTACTCCTAAATCTTGAGCTTTATCACGATCCACCTCCAATTTAACTATTGGCTTTCCAGACTTATAAGTAAGTCCTACATCTACAGCTCCAGGAGTATTTTTCATTACTTTCTGAGCCTTCAAAGCATATTCCTGCAGCTTCGTAAAATCTGAACCTTGAATATGATATTGAACTAATTTACCTGATCCCATAGAACCGCCAGCGGAAGTAACTGATAACTCAATTCCTGGGACATTCACTAAATCCTGACGGATTTTTGCTATAATTTCATCAATACCTTCTTTTCTATCTTTCTTATCTGAAAGTTTTACAGTGAGGTTAACTTTATCAGACTGAACTGTAGAATATATGTATTTTACATTCTTATTTTTCTTAACAATAGCTTCCATATCCTTACCGACTTTTGAAGCACTATTTAAGGTAGAACTTGAATCTAGACTTGCTGATATTGCTATCTGTCCATTGTCAGTTGCAGCAATAAATCCTGTTTTCAATTGTGTAGCTAATAGTAAACTTACTATTAGTAATCCTATTGGTATCATTAAAGTTATAATTCTGTGTTCTAGTGACCATTTTAGTAATTCAGAATAGGACTTAGATATTTTATCAAAGGATTCATTAAACCATTCCAGGAACCTTCCTATTATAGGTATCTCCTTTTCTTTACTGCTTAAATGCTTTGAAGAAAGCATTGGTACCAAAGTAAAGGCTACAAACAGGGAAACTAAAACACTGGCAGCTACAGTCATTCCAAATTGTACAAGGAACTTTCCTATCATACCATTAATCATAGCAATAGGAACAAATACTGCTACTATAGCAAGAGTAGTAGCTATAACTGCAAGTCCTATTTCCGAAGTACCCTCCTTTGCTGCTTGAATCGGACTTTTTCCCATGCGAAGATGACGTACAATATTTTCGATAACAACTATGGCATCGTCAATAAGTAATCCCACAGCAAGAGATAAAGCCATTAAAGAAACTGTATTAAGTGTAAAATTCATAAACTTCATTATTGCAAAGGTAGTAATTATAGATACAGGGATAGCAATGGCACTAATTGCGGTGCTGGCAATATCCTTAAGAAATATGAAAACTACAATTACTGCAAGTATGCATCCTTCTAGCATTGTGCGCTGAACATCTTTAACTGAATCTATTATAGAGGTGGAGTTATCAGCAACAAGTTCAATTCTAACTCCTGATGGCAAGCTCTTTTTAATAGTTTCAATTTCTTTTTTAACATCCTCAGCTACCTGTACTGTATTTGAGTTAGATTGCTTAACAACATCAATACCAATTGCTTCCTTACCATTATAGAAGGATAAGCTGTTCTTTTCCTTACTTCCATCTTCAACTGTTGCAATATCTTTAAGTGTAATTTCACTATTATTACGTTTTACAACTAGAACATTAAGAAAATCCTCAACCTTCTTTATAGACGAATCAGTTTTTAAACTTATTTGTGTGTCTCCACTAGAAACCTTACCACTAGATACATTAATGTTATCAGCACTTAAGCTATTGATAAGTTCTGAAACTGTAATATTAAAGGAATTCATTTTTTCTTTATCCAGCTTTATATGGATTTCTCGTTGTTGTTCACCAAAAGTGTTAACAGCTCCAACACCATTTATAGTTTGTAGTTTTTTTGCAATATTATCATCTACTATCTGTGATAACTCACTGTTAGACATTGTTCCAGTAACAGCAAAAGAAAAAATAGCTGATGCACTGGCATCAAATTTTGAAACTACAGGATCATCAATATCTCTTGGCAGACTATTACGGATATTAGATAGCTTATCTTTTACTTCCTGCATGGCCTCAGCTGAAGGCTTTTCTAGTTCAAAGGAAATAGTAGTACTTGAAACTCCTTCTGTTATAGTTGAGGTAACATGCTTCACTCCTGATATTTGCCCTACTGCATCCTCTACTTTTTTTGTTATCTTTGATTCAATTTGATCTGGGGCTGCTCCGCTTTGAATTATCCTAACAGATACCGTTGGCATGTCAACATCCGGAAGCTGATCCATAGGTAAACTTGTATAACTAACCACACCTAAGGCCAGTAAAGCAATAATTATTACAGTGATAAATACAGGTCTTTTTAAACTAACATCTGATAAAAACATAATTTAATTTCAACTCCTATTCTGCTGCTACTTTTACAGCATCACCATCTTGAAGTGTACCTACGTTAGTATAAATGATACTGTCTCCATCTTGTACTCCAGATTTTATTTCCACTGTATCTTCACTAATTTCTCCTACAGTTATATTTTGCTTTTTTGCTACTCCATTGTTGTTTACAAAGACATAATATTTTCCTTCGCTGCCTGCCAGTGCTTTTAAGGGAACCATTATTGCTTTTTTATTTTCATCAGTAGCAATTTTTATATTTCCAAATACACCGGGCTTAAGCTTTCCATCTTTGTTGTCAATTTGAATTCTACATTTAAATACTCGAGAAATAGGGTCTGCAGCTCCATCAATACTTTTCACAACACCATCATATTCCTCTGAATCTTTATCGCTGAGCTTAAACTTAGCCATTGCCCCTAATTTTACATAACTTAAGTCACTGTCTTTTACTTCAATAACAGCATTTATAGAAGATACATTTTGTACTTTTCCAAGAACTGTTCCTGGACTTAGATATTGTCCTACAGTAATGCTTTTTCCACTTATAATTCCACTAGTTGGAGCTGTAATAGTTGTATTTTTCAATGACTCTCTTAAAGTATTCAAATCTGTTTGTGATTTTTGTATATTAGCTCTTTGTGTTTCAGTGGAAAGACTTGAAGATTGTGAACTAGCCTTCGCTGATTCTAAATCAGCTTGTACTAATTTAAGACTAGATTCTGAAGTTTCAAATTCCACCTTTGAAACTGCTCCTTGATCAAAAAGAGCTTTTGTTCTATCATAATTCCTCTGGGCAGTTTCCAAATTGGTCTGCTGCTTATCAATCATTATTTGGGAAGAACTTGCTGAACTTTCTGCTGACCTTAATTGTGCTTCTGCTGCAGTAAGTTGTGCTTCACTGGATTTTATATTGTTTCTTATATCAGTATCATCTAGCTTTGCTAAAGCTTGACCTGCAGATACTGTTTGTCCATTTTCAAAGGAAACCTCAATAACTTTTCCACCTATTTTGCTACTTATAGTTCCTTCTTCAGATGCCTCTAGTGAAGCATTAAAGGATGTACTATTTGCCATTATATCTGCACTTGCCTTAACTACCTTTACAGAAGTCTTATTAATATTGGTTGTCATAGTTGAAGTGCTTTTCTTCGTTCCACCTAAAACAATACCTTTGAAAGCAAATGCTGCACAGGCAGTAATGAGTATAATCATCATACAAAGTGATTTCTTTCCTTTTAACATTTTTGAACCTCCTTATTTAATAGCAATCCTAATTATGTCTGCTCAGAATTTCTATAACAGTAAATAATTTATTTAGTGCATCTTTACTTATATTCAACTTTATTATATAGAAAATATCTTTAAAATTTATTGCTTAAATATTACATAATTCTTACATATGTTTATTCTCTTCCTGAACTGGAATATAAAAATATAATAAAAAAATGGGCATAATAGTTTAACCTGCATCAGTGTTAAACTATTATGTCCATTTTTGATTTAACTAATATTCTATTTACCCTCACTGCATATTACATCTCTATTATTTAAAGTATATACTATAGGGATAACTGTAAGAAGGCTTATTCCTAATAAAATAAGAGGCAGCCGCAAATATAACATAGGATATGAAGTCTGAAGTATTCCTTTTATTGAGTGCATTATGGTGGAAAAAATAATCATTAGAAGAAAAGATCTTTTTACTATTGCAAAAAACGAATATATCACTGTAAGCAAAGTACTTATTATTATGCCTATTAAGGTAATGTTAACTCCCTTAATAATAACCGACAGGTTAATGCTGTCTTTTATAAAAGGTTTTATGCTATTTAATGCTAGCAGTACTCCTATAGAGGAGATTGTATTGATAATAACTATAAAATAACAATATGAAAATACCACTACCATCTTTGCAATATATATTTTAGTTCTGCTAATTGGATAGCTAAACATTACATTTATAGTTTTATCCTTATACTCAGTAATAAATAATTCTGATAAAAGTACACATAAGAATATGTTAGTAACAAAATTTATACTGTGGGAATTAAATTGTATAACTTGCACCCAGTTATCTATTCTTTTACTTCTTACAGCAGGAATCAAAAGCATTGAAACTGCCAAGCAGGTAATAATAATAGCTAAACGCTTATCTCGCCTCTTCAATTTAAGAAACTCTATTTTTATAAGACTAATCATTTGATTTTCTCCTAATAAGTGAAATAAAATGTTCTTCCAATGTATCCCTTTTGATATTAATAGATTTAACTTCTACATTATTTTTACATAAGAATACATTTATTTTTCCACTATCATTTAATCTTTCATAAATTTTAATTTTGTTCAATCCAGATACGAGAAAGTTATTTATATTCATCTTCTCTGAAAGTAAAAAAGAAGCTTTATTTACATTATCAACTATAAGTTCTATGGAATGTCTGCTTTTTTCTCTAATACTTTCATAGTCTAGCTCTTCAAGGAGAATACCTTTATGAATTATACCTATAGTATCTGCAATTTGTTCTATTTCACTTAATATATGGCTTGATATTAAAATTGTGGTTCCATATTTTTTAGAAAGCATACCTAATAAATTTCTGATGTCTCTTATACCTAATGGGTCCAAACTATTGACAGGTTCATCTAATATTAATAAATCAGGTTTTGTTAATATTGCTCTTGCAATACCAAGCTTCTGTTTGGTACCAAGGGAAAGTTCACTGACTAACTTTCCTTCAAAATCCTTAAGCTGTACTATTTCTATTGCGTCATCAATGCAATTTTTTTCTTCATATCCCATGAAAGTTTTATGAATCTCTAAGTTTTCTTTAGCTGTAAGATTTTCATAAAAGGCAGGATATTCTACTACACTACCAACTTTCTTTAAAAATTCTTTACTGTTATTTGTTATAGGCTCATTAAATAATTCTATAACTCCAGAAGTAGGTTTAAGTAAATTTAGGATAAGCTTTAAGGTAGTGGTTTTTCCTGAACCATTTTGTCCAAGCAGCCCATAGATTTCTCCTTTTCTAATGTTTATATTTAAATTATTAATTATTACAGTATCCTTTATTTTCTTACATAAGTTAAAAGTCCTCACTGCATATTCCACTTTTTCACCCACATCATATAATATTCAAAATCAGCTATTAACTTATAAGTTCCTATTGTTTTTTTAAATAGAACTTGAATACAGTTCTCTCATAAGGAACACTCTTCAAATATATTTCTCCATTCATCTTGTTTATCAGTGTTTGAACAATTGTAAGTCCTAATCCACTTCCTTGATAATCCTTGTTCCTAGATTCATCTAACGTATACAACCTCTCAAAGACCTTGTTTTTCTCTGATTCTGATATGCCTTTGCCCTTATCCCACTGCTCTATCCATACTAGATCATTTTCTTCATAAAGTTTTATTCCTATTACCTTACCATCAGATCCATATTTTATTGAATTAGTTATAAGATTGTTTAAGACTCTTGTAATAGCTTCTTCGTTTCCTAAAGCCCATATATCCTTTTCCGGAATATCAATTTCTACATTAATTTTATTTGTCTCAAGAGTTTCATAAAAACTCAATATACTCTTTTTCGCAATTTCTGAAATATTTAACTTTACTATATTGATAACTTCATCCCCAGATTCCAATTTGGAAAGAGAAAAAAATTCATTCATAAGGGTTATAGTTTCATACATCTTTTTTTCTAGTTTTGTCAAATATTCTTTCTTTTCTTTTTCAGTTAGCAGAGAATTATAGTTAAGCTGGTCAATATATCCAAGCATAACTGTCATAGGTGTTCTTAAATCGTGAGATATATTAGAAATCATCTTTTTCATAGCTTCTTTTGACTCAGTTTCACTGACCTTTAATGTATAAAATCTTGAGATAAAACTATTAATTTCTAAGCACAAGCTTTTTATAATCTTGTCGCCTGTTACTAGTCTAATCCTGTCATTTACACTTTCAAAGGAAACTTTACTTAAGGAACTTATTATGAAAGATATGTCTTTGTTTTTCATATGTATTTTAGTTAAAAAAAGTATAATAGGTACAATAATTACAATAGCTATCAAAAAATTAATCATGCTATGTATCTCCTAATCTATAACCAATTCCCCAAACAGTTTTTATATACTTTGGATTGGAAGGATCTTCTTCAATTTTTTCTCTCAATCTTCTTATCTGGACTGTAACAGTGTTATCATCATTAATAAAATCACCTTTCCAAACACTGGCAAATATTTGTGCTTTGGTAAATACCTTTTTAGGGTTTTCAAAAAATAACTTTAATAATTCGAATTCCTTTGCAGTCAAATCTATATGATCTTCACCTTTTAGGATTTGATAGTTATCAAAGTTAAGTGTAAAGGGTCCTCTTGAAATTGATTTAGTACTATTTTCCTCTTTAATATAATAACCTATCCTTCTAAAGATTGCAGATATCCTTGCTGTTAGCTCAAGTACCGAAAATGGCTTGGCTATATAATCATCAGCACCTAATTCTAATCCTAAAATTTTATCAACTTCAGAATCCTTTGCAGAAACAATAAGTACAGGTACAGAACTAGACTCCCTTATTCTCTTTAATATTTCCTTTCCACTGACCTTAGGCAGCATTAAATCTAATAGGATTAAATCAAAAGTATTATTATAAAAAGCCTGTAAGGCCTTTTCACCATCATTGACTGCTACTATATCAAATCCTTCACCTTTGAGATGCCTACTTACAAGTTCAGAAATCTCCAAATCATCTTCTATTAGTAATAATTTATAAATAATTCGCCACCTCCTAATATTATATCTGCAACAGCTACAAAATTTCCCCTACCAAACCTTTAATAAGGTTATTTTAGTTCTAAGATTTAATAAAGTCAACATATGCCTCATCTTACACCGATACCATTTTTATTTTACCCATTCTATTTTCATCTCTTTCCCTACTAATTCATAACCTTCATCAAAATCTGGAGTTACAACTTCATAGTCTTTTAATCTGTTAAAATCTATTTTCCCTGTCTCTCTAGTTTCATCCTTATCTATCCTTAATACATAGTCATTATCCTTTACTCTTTCTAGCATCCCACTACCATAATAGGATTTTCTGTTGTTTCTATCTTTAGTTTTATCATATATATTAATTTGGCTATCAAAAATACTTAAATATTTACCCTGCTCAATTGTCAAATAAATATATGCATTTTCCTCTTTTTCTTCTATTTTGCTTATAATTATCTTTCCAAACTTTTCTGTATTTATTACTGCTGGAAGCTTGTCTAATGTTCCATGAGATACTTGTCCGTTTATTATTTCTTTTGGTATTACCCCGGCATTTATATCTTCCTCATTCATGTTTTGATACAGTTCATAAATTAATGGGACAGTTCTTTTTACCGGTGTTATTACTATAAACTTAGGTATTTCCTCATCTGCAGTATTAAATCTTTCCTCTCCCTTTGATTTTATTTGGTTTGTAGATGATCCTCCCCCCACCTTTTGCAGACCTCTTCCTTTATCGTCTGAGATAACAAAGTTGTAGTTTTTTTCAAATAGTGTATCTTCTCTCTCACTATCATTATTAAATGTGAAGTTCCACTTTTCAAAAACTATTCTGGATTTTATTGGACTTATCTGTAAGTCTGTTATTTTTAGCTTACCATATCCAAAATCAACATTTTTATTCACTTTTACAGCTTTTATTTTATCCTTCATACTATCAACGTTTATCTTAAAGTTAAGCTGCCAATTGCCTTCAATACCTGCTAATTTATTAATTTTTTCTTCAAAACCAAGTTCATTTATGGGTTTTCTAAAACTTTCAATTCCCAACCTTTCCTTTACTATATATGTGTTATCATCCACTTTTTCATAGCCCATATCCTCCCACTCATTCACTTCACTTCCAATGACTTTTATTTCCCTTCCGTTATATCTTACTGGCACTATAGCAGAACCGTAGATTTTATCTTCATCTATTTTTAATGCTTTATCACTCTTAACAATATACGCAATATAAATATCACTTCCATCATATACAGCTTCCTTAATTCTAAGCTCTATTCCTTTATCTTTGCATCTTGCTTCCATAGGTGTAGCATATTTAGATAACTTTTCATCCTTAAATAAGGATGTCTTACTGACTAAAGTTTTTACACCTGGTATTTCATAGGCTAAAGCAGGATTGCTATATAAGGTTCCACCTACTGCACCAATTGTCAATATTAATGCTGCCGCTGCTGCATATCCTTTTATTTTTCTCTTATCCTTGTTTCTCTTTATAATTTTATAAGTATCTTCTATTTTGTTATCAACTACAGCCGGTATATCCATATCCTTACATTTTTTTTAAAAGCTCTATTATTTCCTTATCACTTAACATTTCCTGCATAGCTTGTCCTCCTATCTGTAAATAATTCATTCAGTATCCTGCGTGCTCTATGAAGTCTTGATTTTACAGTTCCTTCTGGTATATTAGTCAGCTTAGCTATATCCTTTACTGAAATATCTTCAATATAATAAAGCTGAACTATTAATCTTAAGCTTCCATCTAAGCTATTAAAAATTTCTCTAAGCTCAATTTGCTCAAACTCCTCACACTTTGAGCTTTGCAAGACTACTTCATCTATACTCACAACTTTTTTACTACTTTTAATAAAATCCTTGCAATTGTTTATAAGAATTCTCATAAGCCAAGCTTTAAATCCACCGTAATCCTTTAAATTTCTTATATTTTTATAGCTTTTAATATGGTCTCCTGTATTAGGTCTGCTATATCTTCATCATTGTCAATCATGGACTTAGCAACGCTATACATGAGCTTTTTATGCATTTCTATAAGTTTAATAAAGGCTTCTTCATTACCTTTTTGTGCTCTTTTAACTAAAAACTCTAGCTCCACCCTGATGCCCCCTTCCAAACTTTACTGACAGCATGCTATCTATAATTAATTACATATACTAAGACGGTAAATTTGTTTATCAGGTTCAAACTAAATAAAAAATTATCTTTAAAAAAGGAAAGTGATGCCATGAGCAGAATTTTAAAAGGCTTCCCAAAGTCCGTTACCTAAGTCTGCTGCAAGGTTTTTTAATCTATCAAGATCTATAATTTTAAAGTAAGTGTTTTTCTTTTCAAGAATTTCACTTTTGCAAAGCATTTTTAATGTCCTTAAAAGATGTCTGTAGCTTGTGCCTAGTAAGTTTGCTAGTTCAGTTAAATTTTCACTGAATATCATAGCTCTTGCTTCATTTATATAAGTACTTGTTGCTGTGGCCAAAATATAGCTAGCTAACCTATTTTCTAAGGGGTAAAGTAAATTAATGGAGCTACTTTTAGATAACCTGATCAGTTTTTCACTTAAGGACCTGCACATAAATTGCATGAACTTAGTATCATCTAGTAAATATTCTCTAACTCTTTCAAGAGAAATTGCTATGCAGTAACTATCCTCTATAACCTGGAAATTTGAATTTGCCGGTTCTAATTTCATAAATTCTACATCCCCAATTATACTACCTGAATTATAAAAACATATTAATATTGTTTTACCATTGCTTAGTGATGAGTAAACTTTTGCTTTTCCTTCTACTAGAAAAAAAAGATGTCTTAAACTTTCTCCTTCTCTACAAACATGATCACCTTTACTAAATAGAAAAAGCTCAGTATAAGGTTTTATATCTTTACTGAAAAATTCATTTATATTGTATTTTTCAATGTATTGATTTATAAGTTTTGAATCATTAATTCTTTTCATTTTATGTCTTTACGCCTCCCAAAAAAATTCAAAAGAAAATTTCTTTAATCATTGTGACATATGTCATCATTACTTTCAATAATTCCATGATAAATTAATTTTATAATTTAAAGGAGGCATTAATATGAATAATATGTATGATAAGGTTGTAGAATCTGCAAAATATATAGGAGATAAGATTGGTAACTTTAATCCCAAGATTGCAGTTATTCTTGGTTCAGGATTAGGTAACTTAGTGGATGTATTAGAGGATAAAGAATATATAAATTATGAAGAAATCCCCAACTTTCCTCAGTCTACAGTAGAAGGTCATGAGGGAAGGTTAGTATTAGGAAAATTAAAAGGAATAGATGTACTAGCTATGCAGGGAAGATTTCATTACTATGAAGGGTATACAATGAAAGAGGTTACTTACCCAGTATATGTAATGCAACAGTTGGGAATAGAAAAACTAATCGTAACTAATGCTTGCGGTGGTATAAATACTGATTTTAATCCTGGTACATTAATGCTTATAAAGGATTTTATAAATTTATTTGGAGATAACCCACTGATTGGAGTTAATGATAAAAGATTTGGTACAAGATTTCCTGATATGTCTGAGCCTTATAAACTAGAGTTAATAGACAAAGCAAAATTACTAGCTGATGAAATTGGAATTGACTATAAAGAGGGAGTTTATGCTGGTTGTACAGGACCTTACTATGAAACTGCTGCAGAAATAGTAGCAATAGGCGGACAAGGAGCTGATGCTGTTGGAATGTCAACTATTCCAGAAACAATAGTTGCTAACTATTTAGGAATAGATGTCCTTGGAATAGCTTGTATTACTAACATGGCAACAGGAATACAAAAGCATAAGCATTCACACGAAAAAGTTGTGGAAATAGCTAAAAAGGCTTCAGCGGATTTATGTACTTGGGTAGCTAAGATAATAGAAAATATTTAAGTGACATTAGTAGGATACAACAAGAATGTTGTATCCTACCAAATATATTATAAATAAGCTTTAAAGTATAAGTTTCATTAAATTATCTGTCTATTCAGTTAGCAATACTTTTGAAATTTCCTCAAATCTTTCATCAGATATGCCAAGTTTTTTCTTAAACTTTTCATCATCCATTCTTGCGATAATTATCTTATCAGGAGATATTTCTTTAATAACATTTTTCAACCTCTGAATTGATTCTTCATCATCGTTATAGCCCTTAATAATTGTTATTTCAAATATAAACTTACCTTTGTATTGTTTATTAAAGGAAACCATGTTTGAAATGTATTCTTCTAAAGTATACCCTTCAATGGGTCTTTGGATTTTTTGAAAATCTTCTTCAGTTATTGTTTTTATCTCTCCAATAACTTCATCGCACATGTTAGCTATTTTTATATACTGGTCTTTACCTAGCAAATATCCATTAGAAAGCAATCTTACAGGCAGTCCTTTACCTTTGATTAATTTTATGACATCGATAACTTTATCATTAACAAAGGCTTCACCCTTTGAGTTAACAAAGATTAATTCTGCTTTAGTATTTTCTATCATGCTTTCCAGTTCTTTTAATGAGCTATCCATTTCATCAAATGACTTTTGGATATCTACTTTATTTTCTGATCTTCCAATAGGGCAAAATATACAGTCAAAGTTGCAATACTTCTCAGGAAGTATGTTAACTTCTAGTACCCTTCTTTCATTTTCAATATAAATATCTTTATAACTGAAACCACCCATCATCTTTTCCTCCCAAATTACTTTATTGATACTTCTTTATTGTTAATATCAAGAATTGAAATCTTGCATGTTCCACCTAAATTATCCTGTACTGTTTTTGCTAAATCTTTTAAAGCATTTTCAAACTCTGCTGTCCTTTTTTCGTCAACTAATTCAATGCATAGAAAAGCATTCTTCGTATTTTCAGTTAGCATTGTCCTCACTGATTCACGCCAATTCCAGCATCTACAAATTGCTCCCTGGTTATCCTTATATACTATTTCACCTTCATATGGTGGCTCACTTTTATCCGTTCCTAGTGTAACAAAATTTTCATTTCCAATTGCCTTAGTCAATCTTATATCACCAACAAAGGTATCTATATCCTCACCACCGCAAGGCAATGCATATCTTAACGAAATAGAATTGTAAATATCTACCAAAAGATTAATAGTCCCTAAGTGATTTCCATTATGCACTCTCTTTAATAATGCCTCAATAGATGACCTGGCACCTTTCTTTGTTTTAAACTTTTGAAATGCTTCTCTCCATACTTTTACTGCTTCATTACTGCTAAACTCTGGGTTTTGCAAATATTTTAAAGCTTCCTTTTCTGCCTCTAAAAGGGTTGCTTTATATTTTTCTTCGTCCTTTATACAATTATCTATCCCATTACAAATAACAATACCAATTCTCGCATTAGGAAACAGACTCCAAAAATCATCTTCAACTATAAAATATTTCATTATTACGCCTCCTAGTATAATTTGATTATTAATATTTATAAACCAGTTTCTACAACTGGTATTTAAAACTTTATTAATTTTTTCTGTAAATATTGGCCTTAAATAGCTTGTCTTAAAAAGCATATATCTAGGCTATAGTTTAGCATTTCCTTTTTTAGAATAAATTATTAGAAATTATTTTTCAATATTCACTTGTTATTATACAGTCTGTCTTATCCTACTGGACTTGCATAACTATTATCTTTTTAAAACAAATATTAAGCCAATTATGCATACTATGAAGTATCATTCTAAAACAAGTAAAAACAAAAAAGCCAAAGGAAATAATCTTAAAATATCTCCTAGGCTTTTATCCCTCCGTGAACACAATTTCTGCATATTAGTGCACATATTTTAATCCCTTATCATAAAATGATAGAGAGTCTTTGAAAGGAAAGAATCATATGTATAAGACAAATCCTACCTACTTTAACACTCCAATATACAGTTTAGCACCTTGTGCTAGCTGTAGAATGTGCTCATGCCTAAACTGTGTTAAAGCACCAATGTATGACTGGAACTTCTCAAGACAATTCTCTAATTATGCAGATGATGAAGATAAAAAGCTAACAGATTTTATCTCTACATTAGAAGAAAGAGGGTTTATTGTTCAGGAAGGAAAACTGGAGTATTTAGACATACTGAAGCTAGTTAGTGAAGGAAAATTTGACAATGCCTTTGCCAACAATGCAGGTGCTCCTTATGCAACCTATTTTCTTCCACCGGCGCCAAACCAAGATCCATCTCCCGGTCAAAAACCTCCAAAAGGATATAATCCTCAGGATCCTAATAATTACCCAGCTAATATAGAATACGCAGCACCTGGAATGGACTATAAGCTGCGTGCTGACGAAGCTATTGTATTAATCGGAAAGACACCTCCACCGGCATATAACTTTAGTTACAGAAGTTACCTTGGATTTGTAGAAAACAAACCGTCAAAAGATTACAGTGATAATATTACGGTAGGCAATGACTATACTGGTTTTTATCACGCTATCACTGCCAGCTTGGGTGATCAAATCAATAATCGTCGTATCTGGACTGATAGTACACCTTATGGGTCCCCTGGAAATCCCTTTAACAGTTCCACCATCATCATTACAACTGCAGACAGAGGCATAAATGCGCAAATGCGTGATGCTCTAGTTGCTTCAGGATTTAGTCCAGGTATTATGAACGATGACAACATCCCTATGGCAATGGTTAACATGGGTCTTGAAAAAGGAAAAGATACTTTCTCCTTTATAATGAGGGCTGCAATTTGGATAGATTATGATGTTGGCTGGGATTATATCAATAACCTCGAAAACTATGTAAAGGTATTACGTATTACTCCTAAAACTGCTTCTCCCGCTCTAGATCCTTGGCCGATACCAGCCCTTAAGAAGCATGAAACCGGCACTACTGAATTCCAGGTGGTTCCTTATGCAAGAAATGAACTGAATTATCTGCGAAATGAGATAATTAAGAAGTACCAAAATGAAGAATATGAACCTGTGGATCTGAATTCAAAACTCTGGATACTTGATGGTTATGAGGGAATATTACAGGATGTTAATGTGTATTATGATAACAGAGACGGCCTCTATATAAGGACAGATAAATTCCAATTAGAAACTGATGAGGATTTTGTGATAATATATGGCGTTGATCACGCACAAACCAGATTTGCAACATTTTTTAACATAAGCTTTTACGGCGAAGAATTATGGAATGGTGTTGTGGGAGCCAATATTACAGATGAGTTAAAGTACCCCGCAACCGAGTATTTTCCTAGAGATTATAAAAACTCAAAGTACTATTATGCAGTAAAGATGGCAAGAAAAACTGAAGAAGGTAATGAAGTTATAATACCATATAGTACAGGCAATCCTAAAGCCTCAGCATATGGTGTTGATAACAATGAGGATGCTTATTTAGGCTTCAGGATTTATGCAAATCCAGAAACAAATGTCGCCCCAGCTATCTTTGATACTATCTGGAGTCACGCAATCTTGTTTAGAAAAAAGAAAAAACAATAAATATTCAGTGAAATATAGTTTGGCATAGAAAACAGCACTAAAGCAAGTGCTGTTTTTCTTGTACCTAAGGCAACATTTTTCCCTTTTACCTTGTTTTATCCCTAACCTTTTTCATTGCCTTATTAACTTCTTGATCAACAGATTCTTGATAGATGTCAGCATAGGTTTTTGAATCTTTGATTAGATCGTCACAGAAAGCTGCTACATCACTGCCCGTTACTTCCAGCACGGCTTTCCCAAGAGCCGCGCCCTCTTCAAAAAGATCAATAATCCCGGAGAGCAAATCCGTCCCATCGGTTAGCTCAACAGGGCCGACCTTAAAGAGATATTTTTGAATCTCTTTATAAACAATCTGATAATCCTGCGGAAGCGCTTTCACACGAGCCACGTGCGCTCGCCACTTTTTTTTGCCTTCGATGATATCTTGTATGCTCATTTTATCCTCCTATTTACCTAATTTTTTTGCGATATTATTGTTGAGTTGCTGGCGCCACTTATCGCGATAAGACTTTGCTCCTTCTTCGCCAGCTAGTGCTAAGCAGAAGCCTTTGATATCGTCACCTAAAACCTCTTGAACACTTTGACCGTCCGCCGCCGTTTCTTCGAGCAGGCTAAGCACACCGTCAAGAATTGGCATGAGGTTGCGACCGGTGAAATCTGAATGCGACCAAAGATTAGAATTAATTTTTTCCCATGCATCTTGGTAATCAGCGGGCAGCTTTTTGGCACGAGCTTCAAAAGCTTTCATTTCTTTAGTCATGTCATTGCCTGTGATTTTTTCCCAAAAACTCATTGTGTTTCCTCCTTTAACTCATTAATTTTTGATGATAGGAACTCCCATTTTTCCCAGAACTTCTGTAATTCCTTGCGCCCTGCGTCATTGAGCGTGAAAAACTTTCGCGGCGGTCCCATATCCGATGGCTTTTTCGTAATTTCTACTAATTTATTCTTCTCAAGCCGCACCAAAATGGTATAAACTGTCCCATCCACAACGTCTGAAAATCCGAGGGCGTTCAGTCTCCGCGTGATCTCGTAACCGTAGGTTTCCTTCTGGCTTATGATTTCAAGAACACAGCCTTCCAGCACGCCTTTGAGCATTTCCGTAAGGTTCTCCAATGCAACTCCTCCTTGCTATTCTGTACAACCGGTATTCAGTATTACTTACTACGGCTATATAGTAACACATAGTAGTGATATCGTCAATATGATATATATGTATTTATTTTATTTAGGACTTTATATCTAAATCTATCAATTTCTACTTAATCTTCTCCTATAATATGTCCTCATAACTGTAACTACAACTCCAATTAAGAAAACTACTGTGAAAAATAACATAGCAGCTGGCCAAAGCCCAAAAGCATCTTTAATTGTAGCACTATTATTTTGTAGGTTTGGGACAATAAAAAACAACCAACCTATAAACAATACCGGAATAACTTGGGGCATTAGACGAAGATAATATCTCCAAGTGGGATGTTGTTTGCGTCTGTTGGACCACTCCCCACTGCGCAAAATACCTCTAATACCTAATATCAAGTATATTAGTGTAATGAAACCAAGTGATAAATCTATTATCGTAGGTGTAGGGGCTTTAGTATCGGGCATTTGTCCTTCAGTTAATTGGATAATTCCTGAACTAATTTCATATGAGTGTTCTAAAGTAGTTGTAAAGCTATTAAGCATCACAGCTACAGCATATCCACTGGAAGGTACAATATCTTGTTGTGCTTGTATAGTAGATAATGCCCCACTATGAGAAATACGTGCTGGTTTAATATTTGGAGAGCTTAAAGACCAACCAAGACCATATTTAGCGCTTCCCGGTTGAGGAGAATAGGATTCTTCTAGCAATGATTTTGATAGTAACCTTTCTCCATTCACATTTTTTCCCTCATTAGTGTGCATGGAAATCCATTTCCCCATGTCAGCAGCTGTTGAAATTACTCCTCCAGAACCAGCAAACATTTGCTCAAGCTCTGACCAGGGAAGTGCAGTACCGTATGCTGTTATATATCCTTTAGATAACCCTTTTACAGGATCACCAGAGTTGATAGCTGATAGTGTATCGTTCATTCCCAGTGGATAAAATATATTTTTCTTAAGATACTTAGGAAACTCCATACCGCTTATTACTTCTACTAATCGAGCAAGTACCCAATAATTAGCATTGCTATACAAATATTTATCTCCAGGCTGCCAATTAAGTTTCCAGTCATGTAGACGGTGAACACCTGCTTTTAAGGTGCTGGCTGGTGGCACAATCGTCGGATTCGGAATCCCTGATGTATGACTTAACAAATGCCTTACTGTAACCTTTTGTAATCTAGGATCATCCATTGTAAGTTCTGGCAAATACTTAACAACTGGATTATCTAGGTTAACTTTTCCTTCATCAACTAATTGCAAAACTGAAAATGCAGTGAAGGATTTGGAAACGGAACCTATTCTCATTAATGAATTTTCTGTTAAGGCTTTACCTTCAGAATCATGGCCATATCCTTTTCCATATATTACTTTACCATCCTTTACGATTACAATGGATGCCCCAGGTAGTCCGTTACGTTTTAAATAGTTAGTGACAAACTCATCAATAGCTTCTTTTTCTATAATAGCATCAGCATTAACTGATAAAGGATAAAAAATCAATGGCATTAAAAATACTATTATCATTAAGATAATATATAACCTTTTTCTCATTTTAATCTCTCCTATCTATTGTCTGTATCTTTACCTGAAGGGGTCTGGCCTGTTGTAAAAGCCTAACAAACCTGCAATTTTATCTTATCACTATTGTTTACCATGTGAGCTCTAAATAGCCCTGTTTTTTTCTTACCTTTATTCACATATTGTACTAAGTTTCCTTGTCCTCACTTGGTTAACTGATATATTCATTATGAACTATATGATTAAAGAAGCAATAAAGAAAGTCTTAAGAAAATCTTAAGTTACTGGTATGACCTACTAAATGAAAATTCCTTCAAACCACCAGTCTGAAGGAATATAAAACACACTTTGATTTTAATTTCACGTAAAATATTCCCCCTTTACTTAAAGGAGGAATACTTTCACATTAATCCTATTTTTATTTCTTGCGAACAGGAATCCAAACTTCACTATAAGCGTAATCTTTTTTATCTTTATCCATTTTAGTAAAAGAAAAAGATGGGGCATTGATTAGCTCGTAATCGGAAGAAGGAAGCCATTCTGAATATGTTTTCGCCATTGTTTCTTGTAAGGTAGAAGGAAATGGCCCTTCATTAGGAAATATAGCCCAAGTACAAGCATCCACTGGCACTTTTTCTAATAGATCACTTACTTGATTTTCAGTGGTTAAAATTCCTATCAGATGAGTTAAGTATCCTTCCTCTTTTAGGAAATTAGCGTCAGCCTCATAAGAAGCACTGACAACCTCATAAGGTTCCATATTTTGAAGAGAATGCATTTCTTCTTTTTGTTCCTCCGTTATGCTTTGTGCAAGCTTTACAATCTCGTTATTAACACCTTCAAATTGCATAGGAACACGCTTACTTACACCGACTAAATTAAACGCTGGTTTGTCTTCAATTCTAAATTCCATAGAAACTCCTCCCTTGACGGTTATTATGAATGAAAGTTTGGGAAATGATTTACTTATGCCTTTTTTCATTACATCTGAGGGTAAAAACCCACTCCATTTTTTAAATGCTCGAGTAAAGCCATCTATTGACTGATAACCATATTTAAAGGCAACATCTGTTACTTTTTCTCCATGTAATAAATCTTTACTTGCTTCCGACAGTCTTCTGTTTTTGATATATTCACTAAGTGTTAACCCTGAAAGGTAAAAAAATATCTTTCTAAAGTGATAGTCAGAAACCCCAGCATATTCAGAAATTAATTCAAAAGATAAATCATCAGTTAAATGATCTTCAATATAGTCAATTACATGATTTAATTCCTTTAACATTGCCCCCCTCCTTTCATATGTACATAATACCAAAGCTGCTTTAAGGACGCTCGACTTTTTTAATACAAAAAATATCGGACCTTTATTATAAATCATTTTATATTCTATAAATTTACAGGTCAGTAATTACTCTAGACTAGCATCCTAAAGATTGAAAGTTATATTGATAATAAGAAATGAATCCTCAACATATGCTTCAATTTCACCCTTCATCTTAATAACTAGGTTTTTTACAATTGAGAGTCCCAAGCCTGTAGTCTTCTTAGTTCTGGATTTATCAGCAGTATAAAAGCGCTTGAACAATTTCTTAGCCTCTTCATTATCTATATTAGGTGCATAATTTTTAAAACTAATACATACATGATTCCCTTCCTCTTTTACTGAAATAGATATATTTCCATTTCCATGATTTAAATAGTTCTTAATTAGATTCTGAAAAACCCTTTTTAGGGCATCTTTATCCGCATGGATATAAATCGGTGCTGAGGGCATTTGGATGCTTGGTTCCTCGCCTTTTGAAAGGAAATCATAATAAAACAGAGAAATTGCATCTGCAAGCACATTGCTCACATTAATTTTTTCAAGCTTCAATGGGTATTCATCGGATTCAATTCTAGTAAATTCAAAAAACTCGTCCAACATTTTAATTAATGTATCAATACGTCTTCTAATTATGCTGTAATATTCAGCCTTCTTCTCTCTAGGCGTATTCTCCGACTCCAACATCTGAACATATCCGGCAATAGAGGTTAGTGGTGTTCTTAAATCATGAGATATGTTGGTTATCTCCTCTTTAAATTCATGTTGAGCCTTTGAAATAGCTACTTTTTCAATTTTATAATAGTTAATTAAATGATTTAATTGAATTGCCAGTTCATTAATTTCCTTTGCTTTAATTTGAAGGTTAACTTTCCTATTTGTATCATTATTCCTAATAAACTGAAGTCTTTTAGCAATATTTCTAATCTCTCTTTTATAAAGGAAAATATAGGCGAATAGTACGCCTATGACTAATATAAGTATTATAGTAATTAACCAAAGCATAAAATCTGCCTCCAAGTCTATTTGATATCCTGCTTTTTAAAGATAAATCCTCCTATACCCAAACACAAAATCAGGTAGAATAAAGCCACCGCAATTGCTATCCTTATATCCACTACTTGTGGCTGTGGTACAGCAGTAGGCGAAAAGTTCATAAGCAGTAAAATTCTTCCTAGATAGCTATTGCCAACTACTGAACCTAAAGAGCCTAGTATTAAGCTGAAGAAAATGCTAAAAGACATTGTACCTCCTACATTTTTAATCAAAAATGCTATCATTAAAAATATAGATGCATAAGCTGTATATAACAAGCTTTGGATTAAAAACATTCGAACAAGCAGCAGCAAGTCATAAGTTGTAAAAGAACCGTATATGCCAAAAACAAAAATTGATGTAATGACCGTAAAAAATATAGCAACAAGCATCATTAAAATTGAACCTACAGATACTGTGATTAATTTAGATATATAAATTTTACTACGGCTGAAGCCTAAGGAAACAGAATCTTTAATTGTTCCTGCACTATACTCGCTTGTTATAAGCATTGTAATAAATATGGCCTGGAACATCGGAATAAAATATGGTAAAAAAGCTCTTTCCTTAAAAAGCATATATATCCAATGAAAAGTACTTTGGCTAAGCCGCTCTTTCATATGTGCTGAAGAACTAAAATCTAGTATTACATAGGCTACAAAGAAAGCAATCATAACCAAACAAATAAAAAAGGACTTGCTTCGCCTTAATTTATAAAAATCCGCTCTCAATAAGTTAAGCATAATTATTATCCCCCATCAATCTCATAAAATACCCCTCCAAGTCATCCCCCTTGGATTCAATAGAGTATATCTTTACATTATTCTTTGCAAGCTCCAAGCAAATTTCACCTGACATATCCAACAAATCATAAACCTTAATTATATTGTCTGGCAGTACCTCATAATTTGTTGTTTTAAAGGTGTCTTCTAAAACAAAAGAAGCCGCAGCGCTGTCACTCACCCTTATATCTAGATACTTTCTGCATTTTAGTTCTAACTCCTTAGCTGTAAACTCCTCTACTAACGAACCATTATTGATTACCCCATAGCGTGTTGCCATTTTAGATAATTCCCCTAATATATGGCTTGAAATTAAAATTGTTATACCCTGCTCTTCATTAAGTCTTTTTAAAAGCTTCCTCATCTCCACAATACCCTCAGGATCAAGTCCGTTTGTCGGTTCATCAAGTATGAGAAAATCCGGATTTCCAAGCAGCGCAAGAGCTAAACCCAGACGTTGTCTCATTCCTAAAGAAAAATTCTTAACCTTTTTCTTTCCCACATCTGATAACTCTACCACCTCCAATATATCGTGAATGACCTTTTTTTCAGGTATTCCCAGTAACTTGCCTCGAAGCTCCATATTCTCATATCCAGTAAAATCAGGATATAAGGCAGGGTGTTCAATTATACTTCCTATTCTAGGCAGTTCAGCATTAATATTTTTTTCACCCTTTCGTGAAAACAATTCTATTTCACCTTTTGTTGGTGTAACTAGTCCTGTAATCATTCTAATCATTGTTGTTTTACCAGCACCGTTTCTGCCAATAAAACCATATATATCTCCCTTTTTAATCTTCATATTTACATTGCTAACTGCAGTACTTTTTCCATATTTCTTTGTAAGCTCAAAGGTTTGTAATATATATTCACCCAATTTAAGCACTCTCCTCTTATTAACTTATGTACTTATTATGAATTACAGGATTTAAGAATCAATAAAAAAAGTCTTAATAAAGTCTTAAGTTTACTCACTCATTTTAAAGCCTATTCCCCAAACAGTTTGTATGTATTCCCCTATTGGATTTGCCTTTGCAAGCTTTGAGCGAATATTACTAATGTGGACATTTACAGTATTCTCATCCCCTAAAAATTCATCATTCCACACATGTTCGTAAAGATTTGACTTAGTAAACACCTTTTTAGGATATCTCATCAATAATTCCAGTATCAAAAATTCTCGCTTAGTAAGGCTTATAGGGGTATCGCCAACCTGTACCAAATAGGTTTCTGTATCTATGGATAAGTCTTTATAGATTAATTTATTGTTTTCACTAGGAATACTTAAAGCTTGATTATACCTTCGCATTTGTGCTTCAATTCTTGCAAGCAGTTCATCATTATTAAAGGGTTTTACAATATAATCGTCAGCGCCAGACTTCAGTAGATTAATTGTTGAGGCCTTATCGCTCTTTGCTGAAAGTCCAATAACTGGAACATTACTGTGTTTTCTTATTTCCTGTAGTACCAGCTCCCCACTAAGGCTTGGAAGCATAAGGTCAAGCAATATCAAATCTGTTTCAGTATCAAAAACCGTTAAAGCTTCAGTGCCTGAATAAGCTGGCTTTGCATTATAGCCATTCTGCTTAAGCAAGTCACAAATCATATTGCTTATATCTTTGTCATCTTCTATCACCAATATTGAAATTCTATTACTCATTTACTATTAACACCTACCTACATTAATTTATAATTAACCTGTTTCTTTAGAAGGCGGCTCCACCAATTCCACAAAACTCCAGGTTTTTCCCCTATCCTCTGATTTGTATTTTGCCATAACAGTGCCTCCCTTGAAATCCCCCTGTTCTCCCTGCCCTACTAAAAGAAACAATTTTCCACTTTCAACATAAGGAGTTTCTGGCTGAATAAAAGGTTCAAGAGTAACATCCATCCATTTTTCCCTGTGAACAGGCAGTATTACCGACTCAAAGGTTTTGCCTCCATCTTCTGTTCTATAAAAATTAGTAGCCGCACCGTCCACCTTTGGATAACTTATAAAACCCAGATTTTCATCTACAAAACCTGCTGACTGTAAAAGCCAGGTGCTAGGTCCATCCCCAACCTCTTTCCATGTGTCCCCGCCATTTGTTGTTTTATAGATCATTTGTCCTTCTTGAGACATAGTTCTTCCACTTGTTGCAATGACATAACCTACTGTAGCTGTTGGAAAACTGCAAAACTTCACTCTTGTACTATCTAAGGATTTACTTATTTCAGATGTTTTCCAAGTGATTCCACCGTCCTCTGAATGGATCATCATAAGAGGATGGTCTCTAGTGCCTCCATAAACAAAGGCAGTTTTTCCTGGTGTTATCACATAGCTTTTTTCCTGCAACTTATTATAATAAGGCCGTCCGTCTCCAACTGATACCAAGGTTTCCAGTGGGACAGGTACTTCTTTCCATGAACTTCCCTTATTATAGCTTACATAGACCATTTTATTTTCTATCTTATAGGTATATTGCTGATTTTCATAAGGAATTTCAGCTTCATATTTATGTTTATACTCATCTCTTTCTTTCTCACCACTACTTTGATATTTTTCTAAATCATATCCAGCAGGTCTTTGTAATTTAGTTACGGTGTAAGTGAAAGTTCCATCTGAGTTTAGTTCTTCTTTAAACCGTAAAACCCATTGACTTTTAACTCTGTTTTTCTCTATACTCCCATTCCAATTATAGGCACTTCTTTCATCTAATTTCTTTGTAACAATGGAAAAATCAACTTGAATTACATTAGTTTCTTTGATTTCAATACCATCAACAGAATACTCAATTAGCCTTTGATTCCTAGGCACATATTTCCCCCGATATTGCTCAGTATATGCTTCAAGCCACTTTGCTCCCACTACAGTAAGATCTTTTGTATTAACTTTAACAGAGAAGCCTTCTGGTGATTGAAACTTAACCTTACTTTGCTGGTATTTATAATAACCGAAATAACAAGCAGCTAGAATCACTATAACTGTGCAAAACACTGCCCCCACCCTATATAATTTCTTTTTTGGTTCTCTATTACTATTTTCAAACATGTATCTACTCTCCTACCTTAATTTTGGTGCCTTTTCACCTCTATTCTGCTACAACTAACAATATGATTTTTTAACCTAAGCATTCCATGTGCATATGGCACTGTTCCTATTCCACTGCCTAACTACCAATTCTATGGCCTCAGAAAGTTTTTTAATTTATTTTAATGGAATATAATTATAGCGGCAGCTTTATTTTATAAGCCGCCGCTATTTTATTCCCAGTATAGTGGTTTACTTTTTCCTTACCTAACATTACTTGCATATTTTTTATACATGCACTTCATCATAATGATTACTTCAATTCCCTTGGATGATAACAAAGCTGTACCACTCCGGAGGTGAATTTCCTCATATTAACAAGATTAAGTTCTACTCTCTGATTTATATTAAACAAAGGCTTGCCTGATCCCAAAACCACAGGGTGGATAGACAACCTATATTCATCAACAAGTCCTAAATTTATAAAAGTTGTTACAAGACTTGATCCTCCATAAAGCCAAATGTCTTTACCAGGTTCTTTTTTTATTTTTTCTACTTCATGCTGTAAATTTTCCTTTATCAGTGTTGCATTTCCATTAATTTCTGTAAGAGTTTTAGAAAATACATACTTCCTTTTACTGTGAACTAACTTCCAAATTTCTTTTTCCGTATCAGAAACCCCTTCATCTGGAATATATTGTCCCCACAAGTCGTAGCTTTTTCGACCATATAAAATTGTATCTATACTATTCAAAAAATCGGTAAACCCCATATCATCGTCCATTATACACCAATCAACTTCTCCCTTTGGACCTTCAATAAATCCATCCAGAGTCACTGCCAAATCTAACACTATTTTTCTCGAATTTATACTATTTGACATAGAATTTTTCTCCCTTCAAAGGTTCTATTTTAGATTTATTATAACACTACTCTTACAAGTATTATGTGGGAAACTTAAAAATATCTTGTGCCTGCGGGAAAAACAATAAGCTTTAATTAGTTTAAAATTATGCTCTCATTGGAGAGAAACCTCCTTATCTATACAGAACCCTTATTCGGTTCATATTTTTTATGAAAACTACATGGCTTCTAGAAGGTTATCTGCCCTATTTTATCTGACTCCTCGGCAAACCATATTCCTCCGTCTGGTCCAAGTACAAGTCCATGTGGCTCTGACCCTGGTGTAGGTATTTGATATTCTATAAGTTCTCCGGATAAGGTAATCCTACCAATTTTATTACGTCCCCACTCTGTAAACCAGAGGTCCCCATCTTTACCTGAAGCAATTGCATGTGGTTTAGCATTTTCTGTTGGCAGTGGATATTCAACAAATTCGCCGGATGTAGTAATTCTTCCTATTTTGTTTCCCATTATTTCAACAAACCAAAGACAATTATCTGTCCCTTTACAAATTCCAACTGGACCAGAAGCTGCAGTTGGTATGTTAAACTCAGCTATATCCCCCAACCTAGTAATTCTTCCAATTTTATTACCTTGATTCTCTGTAAACCAAAGTGCTTCATCAGGTCCTGATACAATCATTGAAGGAAATGAGCCTTGAGCAGGTAAATCATATTCACTAATTTCTCCGCTAGTGGTAATTCTACCAATCTTGTTACCAGTAATCTCCGTAAACCACATTGCACCATCAGGACCTAAGACTATTCCATATGGTCCTGCATTTGCAGTTGGTATATCATATTCTGTAATTTTACCTTCCATTGTAATTTTCCCTATCTTATTGGCTTTATATTCTGTAAACCATAAGTGACCTTCAGTTCCAATTGCTATAATCGAAAGTCCTGCATCTAAGGTTGGAACTGCATATTCTTTTATTTCACCTTCTGTTGAAATTCTTCCTATTCTGTTACCTGCATTTTCTGTAAACCATATAGCTCCATCAGGTCCTACAGTAATTCCATAAGGTCCTGATTTTTCTATTGGGAGATTATATTCACTTATCTTTATATTCATATACTTATCATCCTTTCATATCTTTAAAAAATAAAAAAACCTTTCCAACTATGAAGTTTCGGAAAGGTTATAAGTATCATCATATATAGTTAACACAAAACAACTATTCTGAATCAAGAATAGTATAATAGCGCTCTATAAAAAGTTAAATATGACATAATTATAATCCTATCCAAAACTTTTAGTAGTTTAGACCAACTCAAAGTAACATATCCTAACATTAAGAGATATGTTCGCTCTTATCTATACTACTGTAAATGCTAAAAACCGGATAAGATTATATGATCATTTTAACTAATCACCTCAAAGCTTTTATTTTAGTACATTTAGATTATATAACTTTTGAATAAAATAAGTCAAGGATCATGTCCTTGAACTTTAATTATATTAGCATTGTGCATAACCATAGTTATTTTCGCTATTATCATTATTCTCAACATCAACTAATAAGTCTTGACCAGGTCACTGTTACTATCTTGTTTTGATGTCATATTATCTACCTCACCGTATCTTCATATATTCATAAGTTTACCGTTTTCTAATAAAGTGAAAAAGTCGCTTTATTTCATTTATTTCTACCCTTAATTTTTTCTTGCTGAAACAATCAACATTATGGGATGGCGAATTTCATCCTCTATCTCTGGAATACCTTTCAAAAGTTATTTATTTCCGATACAATTTGCCTCACTTCATTATAAAGCTTCTCAGTCATGTGGTAGCATTCAAAAGGGGAAAAACCGAGTACTTCAAAAATATAATTAACCCTTTTTGCATATTTTTCAGGCTTATGTTCAAAAGTTTCAAGCAGTTTGATAGCTTTCTTTTCATTGATACAATAAGCATTATTGCATGCGAATAATACTTGGTTTAAACATGAAACTATACGAAAAACATGGCCTGCAATATAATATTTATCGTCTGCTGCCGCATTTGCCTTTACAAACATTAAAGAGAACTCAGCTTCAAACATAAAAAAGTTTATCAAGCTCTTCTTTAAAGCAGTAGGATAAATCTCTGCTTTTTTCTTCAATTCATTAAACACGCTATTTTTGTTATAAAGCACTTTGCTGATTGCTAATTCTCCACGATACATGGCGCTAATATATCCATGGGGATGTCCCGTCTGGTAATTAGCAGTAACAATTCCTTGCTCTGTATCTTTTACTATTTGTTCTACCCGTTTTATATCACGTAAAATTAAATCCACATGATGCCCATTTATGACTAACCATCCGCCGCCATTAACCCAATTACCCCATGCTCCGGGAGGTACAACAAGGTTGCTTCTATGCTCGTCATCCAACTCTGTAGCAAGTTGATTAATAGCATTCAGGTCAAATGATTCTAAATTGTAATAGATTCCAAAATCTATATCTGAATCCTTTGTATGAGTGCCTCTTGCACGTGAGCCTCCCAATACAATGCCTTCTATATAAGGCAAAGATGATAGCTTCTCTGTTACTAATTTAATAATATTATCTACCATACAAATACACTCCTTTGATGTTTATTATTGAAGGTTACACCTAAACTACTATTTTTTCTTTGCGATATAAAATACATAGCTGTAATAATCCTTAAAACGATTATACATGTCTGCTTCAATGAATTCTTTAACCTCATCAACATAATCATATTTTTTCAAGAATGCTTCCGACCATATTACATCAAAAGAACTTTTATCAAAGGCTAAGTTATCCATTATTATTCTCCTCGCAAGATATTTGTGTAACGTATAATATACTATTCTATAATAAGTCTATCAAGATTTTTCATATCGATTTTATCAACTTCTCTAGGCTCATATCCACTATGAAATAATTTTTGAGCCTCAGCAGAAATACATGGAATAATCCTACCTTCAAACACTGCAGTCGAAAACCATTTTGCTTCAAACTCATACCACCCACCTTGTGGATCAGCCTGTCTGGCACTTCCGTCTTCATTTATTATTAAAGGGTGTATATCAATGTATCCCAATTTCAGATGATATAACTCGATACGAGAAGGACTCCAATCAACTACAATCTCATAACCTATTTCTTTCAGTTTATTTAATAAAGTTTCCGTAAACTCTCCGTCAAAATCAACGTCAATATCTCGATGTTCTCTGTTTTGTTTTCCAAGTAAAATATCTATGCCCCATCCCCCATCTATCCAATATCTCATTTCCATACTATCTAATAAATCCAATACTTCTATTAAGTTTTCCTTGGTTACAATTTCTTTTTTATTCATAAAACTCTCCTTAAAATAATTATAATCCCTGTGCTTCAACTGAAATTACTTCATGGTTTTTTCAATTGCCTTTAAATTGCCATTCATTTTGTTCACCCAGTTAAGAAATAAGGTTCCCAGCAATAGCCTATCATTGCAATAAAGCTATTAGAATCTCATTTTCATCATGAATAAATAATATAATATAAGAGGTAATCCGATAGCAGATACTATTGTGATTGCAGTATGTACTTTTTTCTCATCTCGTAATATACACAATAAAAACTTGTACCCTAAAATACCAATCAATCCACCTAAACAATTTAGGATTATATCATCAATGTCTGATGATCCAATACCTAAAAGCCCTTGAATGATTTCAACAAACAAACTCACTATAAATATAAACAACGAATTGGTTATTACTCTTTTATCATTTTTGAATAATAACAAATATGCACCAAGAGGAATAAAGATAACTATATTGCCAATCACATTACCAAAGGCGAATCTTTTTATAGTAGCAGAGTTACTATATATATATTCCTTTATACTATAAAAAGGAATGAGATTGATTGACCTAGGCCCCGAATACGAAATTCTTGATACCAACAATATTTTAATTAGCAAAAGTATGTAACAAATGAAAACACCATATAAAAAGACTATTTCAATTCTCTCTCGTTTATTCATAATACCCCCATTTTTCATTTCATTCTTGCTTGTTCTCACTCATTATTATAGTACTGCAAAGTAAAAATTTATATCATAGTAATTTTATTAATAAAACCTTAAGGTTTTATTAATATAGCTTTAGATTTCCTCCTTGACTCTCAATCCATATATCTAAAAGTTCTTTTAAATCATCAACCTTTTCTTTATCTGTGGAACCTTCCTTTTAAATGCTCCTTCCACTACTCCCCCTAAACAACCTCTTACTTATAGCTCCAGACATTGTTAAAACAATCACATGGTAAAATATATAATACCACGGGTCCCACCATACATATCTTTTCAGTATTCCAATCTTCGTAAGAATTAGCGTAGTGACAAAACTAATACTTGCCATAACCAGATATTTTGATCCTCTGTGTCTCCAGTTGATCTTTATCAATATAGTAAAAATTATTGCTACCACTACATGATAAAGTGAGGCAAAGGCAGTTGTGTCATGGGCATAATCTTTAAACCACCCAGGAAAATAAGCCCTATTAGAAAGCCACATAATAGGAATAATATGCATACAGCCTAAAATCGGTGCAGTGCATAAAAATAAAAATATGGAGTGCTTAATTCCTTTTAATGGCTTTGATATTTGTCTATAAATTACCTTTCCTAAAGGAAAAAATACAAAAAGAAGGCCAAAGGTTGTATACCCTGTTTTCCACCAATTATGTTCATATATATTAAGCCTTAAAAACAGCCACTCAGTGAAAGTTAGAAATGCTGTAAAAAAGCTAATCCAAAGCCAATTCAATTTAAAGACACCTATTAAGGTAGCCAGGGCAGGTACTATTAGTAAGTTTGAAACAAGAGCACCTACATTACTATCATAATAGGAATTATATTTAATTATCTTAGGAAAGTATTGATAGCTGCCCCCAAAAATATAGATTACAGTTTCAATAAGAAAAGCAAATTCAACCATTACCAAGAATAACAATAAAAAACTAGATTTTCTTTTTTTAGAATATATAAAAATTAAAATGCCAAGGCTTATAATTGCCAATCCCATATACCACCAGGAATTAAAATTCATAATAACAACTCCTTTTACTATGGCCTTCTATATAGTATTATTATTTAGAGTTGTTTTATACTTGAGATTGACATAATTTTACCAAGGTCTTTCACCTTAACTAACCTTTAGTGCTGAAAACTCCCTTACCAAACACGTAAAAACTCGTCTGGGAGATAAAAGCTCTTATCGTCAATGAATATTTCCTGTAATTCATATTCAGGATTATCAGCTTCCTTAAAACTGTTAACTGCTTTATTTATGTTCTCCATCTTCTTGTCTAACTGAGCCACTGAAATAGCAGCCTCTCTAAGTTCATCCGTTAGATGCTTAGGTACTTCTTTATTGTATTTATAATAGATTTTATGTTCTAAACTTGCCCAAAAATCCATGCCAATAGTTCGAATTTGTACTTCCACACAGATATCTTCAACTCTGTCAGACATAAAAACAGGAACTTGCAGGATTAGGTGCAGGCTTTGGTATCCATTAGGTTTTGGGTTCTTTATGTAATCCTTACACTTAATAGTTTTTATATCCTTTTGATTTTGAAGCATTTCACTTAACTTGTAAATATCAGATACAAATGAACAAACTATACGAATTCCAGCAATATCCTGAATATTTTCTTTTATAGAAGGCAGTGAAAGTTCATATCCTTTTCTATAAATTTTCTTTAAAATACTTTCCGGTGTCTTTATTCTCGATTTAACATGTTCAATAGGATTATAGTCATGAACATACTGAAATTCCTGCTTTAAAATATCAATTTTTGTATTCAATTCGTCTAAACCAAACTTGTAAGTCATTAGAAATCTAGTCAATTCTGTCTTTAATATTCTCATATGTTTTAAACTTAGTTCCCTTTTTTCTTCCATCTTCTTACTACATTCCTTTCTTCATCTACCTGTAAATAGCACTAAATTCTAAGCCTTCTATTTCTAAACTATACCATAAGTATACAAAGTAATTGTTAAGTATTCCTAAACTTACACTAAATTATCTATTAAATCTACTTAAGTCTACATTATAAAGCTGTAATTATATAAATACTGTAAACTAATATATTAATTAGCGGAATTTAGTAATTCTCTGTCTCTATTATACCATAGAAGTTGTTGTCCTCTATTCATCATTCTAAGCTTTTATTCTTACACTTGATTAATAAGTGTCTTACTTTGTTACATAAATATAGCCTTCTCTATTGCTAGAAAAGGCATTGTTACATATTATTATATATATTATTTTTTATCTACTTTCACAAATCCTGAACATACTTTTACATTACATTAAAACTCAAAGCATATATAACTTAAGGTTCCATATACATAACTTTGATGTAAAAGCTTTGGGTTATGATTATTTCCACTTCCCATGGCTATAAACATAGGAACTATATGCTCTTCACGAGGTACAGCAAGTTTTGCATAGGGTGCTAACTGTCTATAATTAAACAAAACTTCCCTGTCATTATTTTCTACCTTTTCTATAAGCCAGTTGTCGAATTCCACTGCCCATTCTTCAGCTTTTTCTGAATTCCAGTCCACTGTAGAAAGATTATGAACAGTTGAGCCGCTTCCTATCACTAAGATATCTTCTTTCCCCAGTTCCCTAATTGCTTCTCCTATTTCATATTGTTTTTCCATTGATAACTCAGGGTTTACAGATACTTGAATAACAGGTATGTCTGCTTTTGGAAACATTAAATAAAGCACATCCCAGGCACCATGATCTAATCCCCTATTTTCATCAAGCTTACTCTCAATGCCATGATCCCTTAACATGGATTGCAACTTTGAAGCTACATCTACAGAACCTTGAGCAGGATATTTTATAGAGTATAATTCTTTTGGGAACCCATAAAAATCATATATCATATCATAAGTACTGTCTAAAGAGGAAATTGTGGTGATTTCGCTTTCCCAGTGTGCTGTAAATATGACTATAGCTTTAGGATTTAGTTTTTTCCCTAAGTCTTTAAGAAAATTAGTGTATTCATTTTTTTCCACCACAAGTGTTGGTCCTCCGTGGCATAAAAATAGCGAAGAAATCATTTTTTCACTTCCCTTTGTCTCTCATCATTTAATCATATCATTCTTATTTTATTCTGTGCTCAGGCCTATTTATTATTCATTTAATTGGAAGTACAATTACTCCACAAGATATTATTAATCCTTTTATCTAATAATAAAAAAACCTATTTCTTAACAGCGCTAAGAAATAGGGTGTTTATTATTCCACAACTGGAACTAAAAAAGAAGTTACATAGAGATTACTGTCTGTTCTAAGTGCATGCATTTCTCCCGCTGGAACAATAAATTCTCTTCCAACTGCAAGTTTTACCTCTTTATCTTCTAATACTCCAAAGCCCTCCCCTTTTATGCAATAAAAAATTTCATCATGCTTCGGGTGGTTATGTAATGCTACTTTTTTCTGAGCATCTATATGATATACATTTGTCACTATACCTTCTTTGATATCTTGTAAATTCATAATTAATTCCTCCTCAGAATATATTCCTTAAGCCAATGTAGTTTTCAATAATATCTTATCATATATTTTTACTGTCATCTACTTAATAAGAGGGAGCAAATGGAGCCTTCACTATTAGCTCCCTCCTTAGTTATCCTTTTTTATTGCACTGTATTTATGAGAATATTAAAGCACAAAACACAACATATGTCACATATTATATAAGTGTGAGCAATATTAATGGAGTGTAAAAATGTACCATACTCATTATTATTCAGGCTATACTTCAGTTAACGACAGGCACAGTCATGGATATTCTGGAAAAACCTCTCCAGCACCTACAGGAGTGCGTCATATTCATTATATAACAGGATATACGGACTTTGCTGATGGACACAGACACTATTATACAATGCAAACAAGTCCTGATTATCCAGTGCCTGGCGGACATATTCATTTTATTTCAGGTCCGACCTATATAACCGAGCAGCACTATCACTTTATTAAAGACAGAACAAGCGAAGACTAAATCGTTGTATACCGAAGATGGGAAAAAGTAGTGGGCCTTACAGCCACCTATGAGGCTCACTATTTTAAAATACATCCTCAAGCTTACATTAAGGGAGCAAAAATACGTAATACTGACCTTGCTAGTGCCTTATACCATTTAACATCTTTGAAGTCCTCTACTGTAATTTGTCTGCACATTTTTAAAGTACTAAGAAAGTCTTCCTTAATATTTACAATACCCTCAGAATTATACAGCCAAACACCACATTCAAAATGTAAATATAAGCTTCTAAAATCCATGTTTATGGTACCAACAACAGCATATTCATCATCTGCTACATAGGTTTTTGAATGAATAAACCCTGGAGTATATTCATAGATTTTAACTCCACTATCCACAAGAACTTTATAATAGGATTTGCTTACCTCATGAACATACCATTTGTCTGCATAATGAGGAGTAATTATACGAATATCCACTCCCCCTTTAGCTGCGGATGATAGTGCAGTTATCATTTCATTATCTATAATTAAATAAGGTGTAGTTATATAAAGGTATCTTTTTGCTTTGTTTATTAAGTTTAGATACACTATTTGACCAACAGTTTCATCATCTAATGGGTTATCTGTAAAAGGTTGGATATATCCATCTTTCTCCTGTGCCTTATGTGGTAAATTGTCATTCTTGAATTGGTTAAAATCCTCATAGGTTCCTCTAAGATAACCCCACATTGTTAAAAACATTACAGTGAGACTCCATACAGCCTCCCCCTTAAGCATTATAGCTGCATCCTTCCAATGACCGTGTTTTCTAAATTCATTTATGTACTCATCAGCCAGGTTAACGCCTCCTGTAAAGCCTGTGTGTCCATCAATTATTGCGATTTTACGATGATCCCTGTTATTCAATCTTGAAGACAATACAGGAATTAAAGAATTAAAAATACAGCACTTAATGCCCATTTCTTCAAGCTTTTTGTCATACCTATGGGGCAAAGTAAATATACAGCCTGCATCATCATAGATAACACGAACATCTACACCGGCAGCTGCTTTTTCTACTAGTATATCCAGTATGCTATTCCACATAACACCTTCTTCAATAATAAAGTATTCCAGAAATATATAATGTTCTGCTTTTTTTAGTTCTTCCTTCAGCCTTTCAAATTTCAATTCCCCAATTGCAAAATATTCCGTTATTGTATTCTTAAAAGGAGGGGAATAGGCATAATTTTGAATGTATCTGGACTGATTAGCAGCAGTTTCACTTTTTAATTTCATCTCTTCTAAAATAGATTGCTGTGGCTTAAGGGAATCCTTAGTCTTATCTACTATAGATTTCATTTTCTTCCTTTGTCTTTCGCTTAGTTTGTTGCCACGGTAAAAAATATAAAATAGCCCTCCAAAGATAGGAAAGAGCAGTATAGGTATTATCCAAGCAATCTTATATGCCGGATTCATATTTTTATTAATAATCCATAATAGAGCAGCTACACTTATAAATATACTTGCTCCATAGAAGATTGCAAAATAGTTATAAAACTTTAAAATTGCAGCTATTATAACTAAAAGTTGTATTAATATTGCTAAAAATACGAAAGCAACTCTGTGAAATAAAAATTTTTTAACAAATCTCATTTTTCTCATCTCTCTAAAATTACTATTTTGATATAGCTTTAACTATAAATATGGATAAAATTAAAGAAGCAGTTACCCTATTAGGAATACTGCTCTTTTATAGTATAACTATTCTATAATCTATTGTATATATCTTAACATATTAGTGTATAATTTATTTTAATTCAAAAATATTTAATCCTGAGTTGTCGTCAAACTGTCTTCCTATTTCTCCATCCACTTCTGTTAAAAGCATTTCACAAGTTCCACTTATCCAAGCTTCATTTAAATGACCGCCATAAGCTTTATACTCTTCGTCACTGACAGTTATATGTAAGTGAATGTATACTTCACCATCTTTTCTTGATACATTTCCAGTAAGATTTGTAATTTCAAAATCTCCACTTAAAGTTTCTGAATGATAAACCTTTGTATTTGTATTAAAAAGTCCAATCTTAACCTTATCTGCAGCACCAATTGCACTTATAAAGCCAGCCTTTATATTGTTTTTTTCACATATTTCTTTAATATTGCTTACGATTTCTTCACCTTTATCTATTCTTATAACCCAATTTGAACCTAATTTTTTACAAATCATTTTTATCCCCTCACTTTTCAGTTTTAACATAATTAATTGAAGCTATGTATGCAACTTCTTGTAAGCTTTGTTGAATCTTTCATTCAGCTTAAAGGAAAAATTGCCATCTTTTACCTCATTACTTTTATTATACAAGAACTTGCCTTTAGAAACAACTTATTTTCCTTTTAACAGCTTCTATTCATTTATTAACTAAAAGATTACTTCTGTAAAAAAGGGATGTTAAAGATTTTCATTATAAATCCAAGAAGAATAAAAGCGATAATCCATGCTAAAATAGGGTTCTTATGGTGAATAATCAGTGAAGGAAATACAACAACATTGTGAAGTAAGGACCACCATATATTCCAGCCATTATAATTCTTCTGCATTCCAATGGAAGTTGTAAATAATTCTATGCTTATATAAATAGCAACCCATAATGCTATATAAGCAACCTTATGTGATAACTTTTTAGGAAGATTAGATAGAAATAGTAGTGTAGTTGCAAAAAATATTGTAAATATTATAAATAGCTCATTTATAGCAGGTACTATAAGGTCAGGTTGAAATTTCCATAAAGGTTTATCGCAAAAGACCAGGTGGTAAATAAGATTTCCCATGCCAAAGAACAACATAGTGGGATAATATCTCTTCCAGTTTTTTAAGTCCCCCCATTTATATGCACTTGTAATCCATAATGAAGCCATTGTTATTCGTATTAATGTATACCTCATAGCAAATCTCCTTTAACAAATATCAACTATAGTTTTCTGCAAAATGTCAGCAGTTATTCAAAAATGCATAATATTCGTCATGAAGACTTAATCTATAGAGAAGGTTTACCTTTATCCGATGACTACTTTAAAGGAATTTGAGCTTCTCCAGTCATTCCAGACTTTAATATTCCTTTGCTGTCCTTTATGGCAATCTTTATCTTAGTAGCTATGTGCTTTCCTTCTGAGGTAGATTGTTTATCCTTAGGTGTGTATTCATTTTTTAAAGCAATATAACTAATCTTACCAGTTTGAGTACCAATGGAGGTCTTTACTGTTAAAGGCTGATTGTAATAAATTTTACCTAGATATTCATCTGGTATATAACAAAGCAGGTATAAATCATCTTTAATAGCTATATCTGCAATATTGCTTCCTACATTAACTATATCACCTAATTGAAAATTCTTACTTACTATAATTCCGTCAGCTAAAGCTACAATGCTGCAGTTATTTAAATTATTTTCAGCCTGATTTAATTGTGCAATGGTTTGATCTAAATCTCCCTGTGCTGCTTCAATAGCTTCTTTTGTTGCCCCACTTTTAAGTAAATTGACCTGTGCCTCTGCTGCATCATAATTTGCCCTTGCCTTATCAATTTCTTGAGGAGTGGAACCATTTTGTAATAAAGCTAACTGTTGTTTTGAACTTTCTAATTGATACTGTACAGTAGAAAGTTGTTTTGAGGTTGTATCTAATTTATATTTAGCATCATCTAATTCACTTTTTGATACTGCACCTACCTGGTACAGTTTTAGAGTATTGTTATACTGTGTGTTTATATGGTCATAGGTTAACTTTGTAGAGTTTAAAGCTTCTTCAGATATTGAAACAGTATTTTTAGCCTGTTCTATTTGTTCAGCTCTGTTACCAGAGGTTAAAAGATCTACCTGTGCCTTTGCTGCACGAGCCTGTGCCTCTGCCTGCTCTATTTGTTCTGGACGAGTTCCTGACTTTAACTCCTCCAGCTTTGCTTTTTTCATATTAACCACTGCCTGCAGCCCTTCAACAGTATATTTCTGATTTGTATTATCTATTACAGCTATAACTTCACCTTTTTTTACTGGTTGTCCCTGTTCTTTTTTCATTTCTATAATCTTCCCTGCAACAGTACTATTTGCTGATATAATATTATTTTCAATATCCCCTTTTAAGGTTAAAGTACCTGACTTTGAAGAACAGCCTGTGGTAATAAGAGCAGCGGATAAAAGGCATATAAATAATTTTTTCATAAAATTTCACCTCATTTACTTATATTTTTCTGTATTTCTTAAGAGCCAATATATTTGCTATGATGAAAAATATACAAATTCCTATTAGAACAAAGACATCCACTCTAATAGAATTCCAGCCCTTTCCTCTTATCATAATATTTTTAAGAGCATCTGCTATGTACCATAGAGGTGTAAACCTTCCAATAGCCTGCAGCCATGGCTCCATAGTACTTAAATCAAATAGCCCAGAAAAAAACACCTGTGGCACCACAATTATTGGTATGAATTGAATCATCTGCAATTCATTACTAGCAAAGGCAGATATAAATGTACCTATGGTAAGAGCAACCATTGCAGTTAATATTGTTATTATAAGTACCAAGGCAAAGGAGCCTATCATCATCATATTGAGAATATTAATTGAAAACCAAGCTATAAGTGCAGACTGTATTATAGTAAAGGCTCCAAAGCCTAGTAAATAACCTATAACAATTTCCCACCGCTTTATAGGTGTAGCAAGAAGTCTCTCTAAGGTACCGCTGGTACGTTCGTTAAGAAAGGCAACTCCTGCTATTAAAAAGACAAAGAAGAATACAAAGAAACCAATAAGTATAGGTCCAAAGTTATCGAAGGAAGCCATATCCTCATAACCATATAAATAAGTAATATCTGGCTCAGTAGAAGGCATTAACTGCTGGGTTGCCCCTTGCACCGACATAATGACAGCCTTGTTTTTAGTTGGGTCACTGCCTTCTAATTTTATTTTGGGAACTCCTCTTTCGAAATTAATTATTGCATCAACCTTTGAAGAGGTTAGTGCTTCATAAGCACTGCTCTCATCATACCTAATTATCCTTACATCGTCCTCCTCTAGTTTATTAACCAGATTAAGAGGTGCGTTAACTACTCCAATCTTTGGATGGTAATCTGTACCGTTAAAGACAAAGGACATTAAGGTTAATACTAGTATTGGTGCAAAAATCATTAGACCAATAGTACGCTTATCATGAGCTAGCTGAAGCAAGATTCTAATCATAACTGCTTTTATTCTCAATTTCCTTCACCTCCGTAGTACAAGAATGCCTCCTCAATATTAGATGAACCAGTGGCAGCTTTAAGCTCCTCTGGGGAACCTACCGCAATTAATTTGCCATCACGAATCATTCCAAGGTTGTTACACTTCTCAACTTCATCCATTACGTGGGTAGTAACAATTATGGTAGTACCTCTATTTTGCAGCTTGTAGAGTTCTTCCCATATAGACTTACGGAGAACAGGGTCAATACCAACGGTAGGCTCGTCCAGTATCAAAATTGGAGGTTCATGAAGTAGTGCAATGGCAAGAGATAGACGTCGTTTCATACCACCGGAATACTGTTTCACCTGTTTCTTTAAATGCTCTGACAAATTTACAAGCTCCATAACTTCCTTAATTCTCTCCCTTTGCTTTTCCTTTGTAAGATTATACATAGAGGCAAAAAACTTCAGATTTTCTTCTGCAGTAAGTTCTCCGTATAGTGCATCTGACTGTGCCATGTATCCTATTTTACTCATCATTGAAAGCTTTGGCATTTTTTCCTCTAGTACAAATACCTCTCCACTGGTAGGACTGTCAACTCCGGCAATCATTTTTACCAAGGTTGTCTTACCAGACCCTGAAGGGCCAAGCAATCCTAAAATTTGAGAATAAGGTACTGCTAGAGTAATATCAAAAAGTACTTGTTTTTCTCCGAAAGCTCTATTAACCTTTTCAATTCTAATACAGGGCGAACCTGTAATTTTTTTATTTTCCATGGATTCACTCCTCTCTAGAAAAAACTATATTATATAAAGCTAATCTAATTGATATGATTTTTATTAAAATTAATGAACGATGTGTCTATTATTTCTATGTAATCATTATAATTTAGTGTACACCTATGTTCAATAAACAGAATATCTATATGTGACTATTAATAGACAGATTCTTAAAAATTGTCTATTTTTTAAATGCAAAACTAAACCTCGAATTTCTCCGAGGTTTAAATATCAAGTCAAAACTGCAGTTTTATAACAAGGTATGACTTCAAATATGTTTTATTTTCTTAATAGATCTCTATTTAACTTTTCTGCTTCCGATACAATATGTTCTGTAGTAGAGGTCAGCTCCTCCACTGAGGCACTTGTCTCCTTTGCAGCAGCAAGTACATTTTCAATATTAGTGCTTACTCCATTTATAGAAGTTCCTAGGATGTCTATCAGTGAAACAATACTATCTAGAGCTGACTGTACTTTTTCATTATTTTCAGTAGCCATTGACACCGTATCCTTCGTTTCTTCTGCAAGGTTTCTTACCTCTGAAGCTACTACTGCAAATCCCCGGCCGGCCTCTCCAGCTCTGGCAGCTTCAATACCAGCATTAAGGGACAATAAATTTGTTTGAGAAGCAATTCCCATTATAACCTCTGACATCTGTAAGTAACCATGGAAGCTAAGTCTTAAATTACCTACCTCATCTACCGCATCCTTTGAGGCTTTGTCTATAAATTTCATTTTCTCCGTTACATTTGTCATATCCTGAGCTGTGTTATCAGTAATTGTAGTTAGTTCATTTAGAGCATTGTATATAGAAGATATATTGTTATTTAACTTGTCCAAAAATTCTTGTTGAAGTACTGAAACCTCCTGAGTTTTAGATAGTAAGGTTTCAACCTTCTTATGCTCTTCAATGGTTTTTTCATGCTCTTCAAGAACTTTCTTTCTATTATATTCAAGACAATTTTCCACCACATTGTTCCCCTGTGCAATTGCAACGGCCATAGACCTGCAATTCTTATATCCGCAAGCGGAGCAGTCAATAGTTCTTTCTTCCTCAGTAAACTTAAGAAGGCTCCTAAAACTATTGTTTATTTCCTCCTCAGACAACCTGGCTTTTGAGGATCTGTCACTGTAAGTCACTTGGAAGTCAGCCATTTTCAATATTCTATTAAAGCTTTTAACCATATCCATTAGTAAGGATTTCTTGAAAACACTCTTTTTTCTGGAGTGTATTTCTTGAGTTTTCTTTAACAGCAAAGCATCCATTTCATCTATTGTGAAGGTCTTCTCAGTGGCAGTGCCCATTGCACATCCCTCTGAACAATTTAGTATATCAACTAGCAGTGGTAAATTATAAGGTCTCTTATGTAACTCATTTAGATACTCCTGTACCAGATGAGGACCTTCTATTCTCTTAATGTGAAAACCTTTTCCAAAAACCTGCTCAACAGATTCTTTTAGTCCTCCCGGAGTAGGATACCAAAATCCAACCAGACTTTCTGGTGAGTCAAAATCAGCTTCCTCTGAGGAGCCTCCTTCTGCATTATAAATAGTCATTAGATTTTTAAAGGTTACATTGTAGTCAATAGCACCATGTCTCTGAAACTCATCAACCTTTCCAATACAAGGTGAAATAGCAGCAATCTTCCCTTTAAAATTATCATATTTCTTTAGATAAACCGCTGCACAGTGCATTGGAGAACCTATTGGGCTTAAATAAGGTATTAAGTTTGGATAGTATCTTTCTATGCTGTTTACTATTACTGGACAGGGCTGAGCAATAACTGACTTTAGTCCCTTCTCCTTAATAGCATTAATGTACAGTACAGTAGTAATATCAGCGCCAAAGCTTACGTCATATATAAGCTTTACACCCTTCTTTTTTAGCCAAGCCAAAACCTTTTTATATTCCTTAGGATAATTTAACATAAATGCCGGCGCTATAATTACAGATATTTCTTGCCCTTTTTTTAACGCTTCAGTAAAGCTGTTAGTATCATCTAGATACACTCTAGCATTATGTGGACATTGCTTTATACATTCCCCGCAGGAAACACAATTTTCCTGATTAACATTAATTTTTAACTTCCCCTCTTTATTTATTACTTTATTTGCAAGAAATTGAGGACAGGAACGAATACACTTATTGCATCCTTCACATCTATCCTCCAAAGAAACTATTAACTTTTCCCTCAACATATACTTTCCTCCCTATTGAAGTACATATCCTAAAGTTAAATGAATATTTTATAACTCCCCTTTTATAAATCCCCTACAGTATATATTCTATGAACTTACTGCAAATCCTTTTATTAGACAACTACTCTTGTGAGAGTAAAGTTTTACTTATAACGGATGTCACATTGTGGTAAGATATATATGGTACATTGTATTTAATCATAATTTTCAAATGAGGTGTGGTAATGGTTTCAGATTTATTGATAAAAAAATTTGTAAAAAACTACTCTGATGTTAAAAACAAAAAAGTTAGAGAAAGATATGGATACCTTGGTGGTATAATAGGAATCTTAGTAAATATACTTCTCTTTGGAATTAAATTTACTGTAGGAACACTTGTAAATAGTATTGCTGTAACTGCTGATGCCTTTAATAATCTCTCTGATGTAGGCTCTTCCCTGGTAACTATCTTTGGCTTTAAGCTCTCTAATAAGCCTGCAGATAGGGAACATCCTTTTGGACATGGCAGGATAGAATATATTTCTGGATTAATAGTGGCATTTTTAGTATTGTTAATAGGTTTTGAATTTATTAAAAGTTCCTTTGAGAGAATAAAAAATCCTACTCCAGTAGAGTTCTCTGTAATTCCCTTTGTTCTGCTGTTAGTTTCTATATTATTCAAGATATGGCTTAGCAGATTCTATAAGAATATAGGTACTAAAATAAATTCCTCTGCCCTTAAAGCTTCAGGAGTAGATGCCATTAGTGATGTAGTTTCTTCTTCAACGGTGGTGCTCTCCCTTTTTATTTCTAGATTTACTTCACTGCCTATAGACGGATACATAGGCATGGTTGTTTCCGCTGTTATTCTTTACGCTGGATATAACTTAATAAAGGATACACTAGACCCTCTTCTTGGTGCTGCTCCAGATAAGGAACTGGTAGAAGATATTCAAAGAATGATCTTAGATTATGACCACATAGATGGAGCCCATGATTTGCTAGTTCATAACTATGGGCCTGGAAGAATTATTGCTTCTATTCACGCAGAGGTACCTTCAAATATATCAGTAGTTAAAATTCATGAGATTATAGACAGAGCAGAGAAAGAAATATCCGCTGCTCTAGACATATACTTGGTAATACACATGGACCCTGTTACTACTGATGATGAGGAAATATTGGCTGCCAGAGAAGAGCTTACAGAAGCTTTAAAGACTATTCCTATAGTAAAATCCTTTCATGATTTTAGAGTTGTAGGAGAAGGGGAAAAGAAAAATTTAATTTTTGACGTAGTAATCGATGCAGATCATACACTTACTAAAGCTGAAGAGCTTGATTTACAGAAAAATATAAATGTTCAACTGAAGAAATTTCATCCTGAGCATAATGCAATTATAACTGTAGATAAGGATTATTTAGGAGTGTAGATAATTTCTTAAAATTAAAGAACTCTTATCACTATAGGTTAATGGTGATAAGAGTTCTTTAATTATTATATATCTAGTCATCAGATAAGTGTATTTTATTATTTAGCCCTACCACCTTCAAAGGACCAAGTAAAAACATTTTGGATAATATTGCTGCCATCTCCTCTGGAGATTCTTCCATACCATTTTCAAGCCACTGTTGAAGTACACCTAAATGGGCTGAAATTATGTATGACACAAAATAGTTTTTTGGAATTAACATATTTTCCGGGTTAAAAGTTTTAATCAGCTTCTTTTCAAATATAGTAGTCTCCATAAACTTCTTAATCTTTGCTTGAAACTTAGAATCCCCTTTTGGACCTAAAATCCCCTTCATCAACATTGAATTTTCCTTAAAGTATTCAAATATTTTTATTACAAAGGGCATAGGTTCTCTTATAGCATCTATGTTCATAAAATCTGTAGAATCGATGATCTTTATTTTCTCATAAAGTTCTTGCATTACTTCATTTTCCACCTGTTCTAGCAAATCATACTTGTCCATATAGTGAAGATAAAAGGTTCCCCTATTTATATTAGCTCTTGTAGTTAAATCAGTAATTGATATGTCATTAAAGCCTTTTTCCTGAATTAACTCTGACAAAGCCTTTCTTATCATCTCTTTTGTTCGTATAGTCCGTCTATCATTGGACGATTTTGACATTTTCCTTCTCCTTCTATGCAGGTATTTTTAGTAAGCAGTCTTGTGTATATTACAATGTACATTATAATATACACAAAGAAGATTAATCAACATAATGTCTTTTAATTTTTCTCTCTATGTAACTTAAAATAGAGAATAAGAAGAATAGAGTATACCATTAAATATATAGGAAAAGAAAATTCTATCTTATATCCATTTTTATAATGAAATACCCCTAACCTATGTCCTATCCATTCAACTCCTATAGACATTATTGCTAAAGCTAAAACATACAAGGTTACATATTGTTTTTTTAATTTAAATTTATCAAAAAAATAAGCAATAAGATAACTAAAGGAGCCATATGAGGTGTAAAGTAAAAAATCAATTATTTCATATTTTGAATTATTATTATCATCATAGTAGTCTAAAGTAGGACCACCTAATATAAAATCAAAGGTAACACCAGCTACAGCTATTCCATATAAGATGAATATTATTGATATAAATAAGGGAAATCGTTTAGGCAGCAGAAAAACTAAAATATAAAATGCTAATAATGCTATTACAAACCATTCATTTTTATTAAACATATTAGTGTCATAAGTAATCATTTATACATTGCACCTCTTTTTTCAAGGGTACCTAATCCTTTATTAAGCACTAGAGATATTAAAATATAAAAAGAATTTAGAAGTATAGAGAAGAGGTAGCTCCATTTTGCATAGGTATAGAGCCTTAATTCTATATTAATAGCTTCTAATATTGCAGTTAGTGCTATTAGTAAAATTGTCAATACTGCCTTTTTTAAATGTGTATCTGCTGTATTAAACTTATCAATAAAGATTATTATCAGAAAGGGGGTTATTGCACATACATATAAACAAAGTGCCAAGAATTTAATTTTATCTTCAGTCAGCTTAATTAATTCCATATTTAGACTAATACTGAAAATTATGTTTACCTCCACAATAACCAGTATCATACAAATTATTATACCTTTTATTACCTCGTGTTTTTCTGTACCTGTTATATAGTAAGTGATAACTAACCAGGAAACTGTAATATATAATACTAGAACCATAGGATACCTCTCAAGTTTATCTAGAAAATTTTGTTATAGCTATAGTATTACTCAACAGTGAAAAAATATGTAAAAAATAACACCACTATCTGCATCTTGATAAATCAATTTTACTTCCTTTATAATTACTAAAACATCTATGTCACTCTCAAGACTAACATTGTAAGTAAGACAACTTCCAAATAACCATACCTCCTTAACACACTGTGGTAATTCCTTGCTATTTTCCAGTAATATTGATTGGTGCTTTAAGATTAAATTACAAATAACTGCCCCCTCATCTCACACCCTTTAAGGGTGGGATGAGAGGGCAATTTATGATATAATAAACATACTTCTTTTTAATCACTCAAGAATACCACGCTTTGAAGTCTGTACTTTTTTAGGAAACTGCCTTTCCTAAGTTCTCTACCTTTCCTGCAATCCAATTCCTTCCCTCAACAAATCTTGCTACCATCATAGCACATACAGTATTTCCTGTAGAGTTAAGCAGCGTTGCAGGTGCATCAATAATTGTACTTATAACTGCTATTATTGGTAAAACTTCTGGTGGGAAGCCATAGACACTTATAATAAGCATCTCTCCAATCATTCCGCCTCCTGGAATAGCTCCCATTACAGCACCTACTAAGTAAGATACGCATATTATTCCAACTATCGCTTTAACGCTGGTCATATCTTTCCCGAAAAGCCCCATCAAGAAGACAATTTTTAAAACTCCTCCTATTACAGAACCATCCTTATGAGTATTAGCCCCAAGAGGAACTACCGTTTCTGCAATGTCATCCGTTACTCCCATCTTCTTTGCATACTCTAGGTTAACTGGTATACATGCGGCACTGGAACAGGTAGCCAGAGCGGTTATAGATGGAGCTATGGCATTTTTCCAGAAGGAGAAAAGACCTGGTTTTCCTCCAGCTATGAAGGCATATAAGGTGAACATACCAAAATAATAGATTATTGCAAGTACTACATATAGGATAAATGCTCTAAGGTATCCTTGAAGTATTTGTGAGCCAAGTTGTCCTATTACTGTAGCAAAATAGCAGCCAAGTCCTATTGGAGCATAATACATTATTATTTTTACTACATTCATTACCACTGTTGTACCAGATTCTAAAAGTTTAGCAATAGGTTTTCCCTTTTCTCCAGAAAGCACTGTTCCAATTCCAAAAATTATTGAAAATACTATTAACTGAAGCATATTTTTTCTCGAGAACAATGACACAAAATCAGAAACAGTAAAGGTGTTTACCAGCTGCTGAAGCAGCCCTGTTTGTTCTGATTTTTGAGCAGTCTCCGCTGTATCTGCTATGACCTTTTGAATAATTCCTGGGTCTACCCCTTTAGTTGGATTTGCAATTAATGCTCCAGTAACTCCAATTATCGCCGCTGCAAAGGCAGTACAGGTAAAGACTAGTACAATCCCAAGCATTATTTTCCCCAATCTTTTCATACTTCCCATATTTGCTATGGCAGAAGCAACGCTAAAAAATACTAGGGGCACAATTACAGTAAACATTAAGTTTAAGAATAGATCACCAAAAGGCTGAAGTACCGATGCCTTTGGACCCATAACCATTCCTACAATTCCTCCGATAATAATTGAACCAAGCAATATTATAGAGGACTTATATCCCTTTAAAAATTTCAATACATCCACTCCCTTTCATAAATAACTATTAGTCCTTATGGATAGAATATTATACCATGTATTCTAATATATATTATACACATAGTTTTTACTATTTTCCTAGCTAAAACTGCTTCAAATATTGCAAAAAGTGCTATAATATATCTATACTGTGTGTAAAGGAGATAATTGTGGAGAAGGAAGAAGCTATATTAAAAGTAAAAAGAGGCTATCTTAATGGTGATTTTCAGTATTTTCACCTAGCAGATAGAAAGAGTCTGGAGTTTGAATCCCATTATCATGAGTTTAATAAAATAATAATCTTTATATCCGGTGATGTAACCTATTTAATAGAAGGAAAGGCATATAAGCTGAAGCCTTGGGACTTGCTTTTCGTAGGCAGCAATGACGTTCATAGACCTATAATAAGCGCTGATGAACCTTATGAAAGAATAATTATCTGGGTAAATTCTAGGTTTTTAGAACTGCATAATGTAGAAGGCAGCAATTTACTAACCTGTTTTAGTTTTTCCTCACGAAAAAAAATAAACTTACTTACCCTTATGCCAGAGAATGTTAACAGTATTAAGGCTACTTTAGCTTCTCTTGAAGAGGCTGTTAATGATAACTCCTTTGGAAGCGCTATTCTTAAAAACTCTCTGTTCCTTCAATTTATTGTTTATATCAACAGGCTCTATCTTGCAGTGAAAACTAATAAAGAAGAAAGTGATGTTGAATATGATAAGCGGATTTCAAGTATATTGGAGTATATTAATAAAAACCTCGGTGATGACCTGTCTGTAGAGAATATTGCCTCTAAATTTTACATGAGTAAGTACTATCTCATGCATAAATTTAAAACTCAAACAGGTTATACTTTGCATAACTATATTCAGCAAAAGAGACTAATGCTTTCAGCATCGCTAATAAAAAAAGGGAAGCAAATAACAGAGGTGTCCCTGGAATGTGGTTTTAAGGACTACTCAAGCTTTGTAAGAGCTTTTAAAAAGACCTTTGAGCTCTCCCCTAAACAATATTACAAGACAATGCTAGAGATGGAAAACTCTTATGATATGAAAAAGCATAGGTAATAATATTTTCCATCCCTTTAATTCCTTATTCTCTAGGATCTGCTACTACTAATACATCTACATACTTAGTTCCCCTCATAATTTTTCTTACAATAGATCCTCTCAATATTTCATGCCACCTGGTTCTCGCAGACTGGCCAATTATAACTTGTGTTATTCCATTTTCTTTAGCAAATTTAATTATGGGAACAGCAGCATCCTTAGAGGTGGCAACCTGAAACTTTGCATCTAGTTTTGAACAAAGCTGAGTTAAATCATCAAGTTTTCTTAATTTACTTTTATCCTCTGAAATATTTTCCCTTCTCACATGAAGTACGTAAAGGGGAGCTTTTAGCATTTTTGAAATTCTGTAACCCCTTCTTATAAGATACTCTGCATTAAAGTTAACATTAACACATACAAGTATTTTTTCTTGTGCTCCAACAAGACCTTCAACATGTTTTTCCTTCTTGTACTCCATAAGGTGTTCATCTACTTCATTTGCAACTTCTCTAAGGGTAAGTTCTCTCAAGGCAGTTAAATTTCCCACTCTAAAAAAATTATTAAGAGCAGTTTCTATTTTATCTTTGCTGTAAATCTTTCCACTTTTTAGTCTATCTCTTAGGGCATCTATAGATATATCAATTACCTCGACCTCATCAGCAATCTCTAACATAGAATCGGGAATAGTTTCTCTAACCTTTACACCAGTCATTCTATTTACATAATCATTTAAGCTTTCAAGATGCTGTATGTTAACTGCAGTCATAACACTAATACCACTGTTTATAAGCTCTAAAACATCTTGATAGCGTTTTTTATTTTTAGAGGTAGGTACATTAGTATGGGCTAACTCATCTACAATAACCACCTGAGGCTTTCTTTTTGTTATCCCATCTAAATCCAATTCTTTAAGAACTACACCTTTATAGTGTATTTCCTTCAGTGGAATAAGCTCAAGATCTTTAATCTGCTCAGCAGTACCTTTTCTGCCATAGGTTTCAACTAGTCCAACAACAACATCAATATTTGTTTCTCTCATTTCGTGGGCATCTCTGAGCATTTCACAGGTTTTACCTACCCCAGGAGCAGCTCCAATATATAACTTAAGTCTGCCTTTGTTTGCGTTTTCAATTTCCTTCAAAAATTGGTCTGGAGATTTTTTAGACATAAACTACACCTCAAATTTTATATAATTAACTCTACGGCTAGTACTATTTAAACTGCCTGCTGATATTATAGAATCTTTCCGCCTCTTTTAAATCCCCTCTAAGCTCATATATCCTAGCTAAAAGTTCATATACTTCGCCATTGTTTACATTAGTGGATAAAGCCTTTTTCAATATATTAAAAGTTTCCTGAAGTTCTCCTATTTTTAATAGTTCTTTAGCTTTTTTAATGTATTTATCTGTAGAAATCGCATCACTTTCCAGCTGCGGCTCTACTTCATTAAGTACATGTCTTACCTTTTCTGCAGTAAAGGGCTTTTGAAGATATGCAATAGCTCCCAGTTTAGTACATTCCACCGCATTTTTAACTGTTCCAAAGGCTGTCATTACTATAACGGGAGTCTCTATTCCTATAGCCCTTATCCGTCTTAATACTTCTGTACCGCTTATCTCAGGCATTTTTATATCTAAAAAAATTAAATCTACTCCCTCATTTTTTAATAAATCTAAAGCTTCTGTCCCATTACTTGCTGTTAAAACCTCATAACCAGTAAACTCCAGACAAGTAGTAAGCAATAGCTTTATATTTTTTGTATCATCTACAACAAGAACCTTCTTCATAATAACCTCCTGTTATGCTAAACTTATTCATACAATTGAATGGTAAAAGTAAAAGTACTGCCTTCTCCAAAGGTGCTTTCACACCATATTTCACCACCTTGAGCCTCTACTATTTCTTTGGCTATAGCAAGACCTAAGCCAGTACCCCTGTCTTCTTTACCCTTAACTTGAACAAACTTTTCAAAAATCTTTTCTACATAGTTTTCAGGTATTCCTTCTCCGGTATCTTTAACAGATACACACATCTTGTTTTGCTTAATAAAAGAACTAATTATTATTTTATCTCCTCTATGAGTAAATTTTAAGGCATTTGATATTAAATTATTTAAAACCCAAGTTGTTTTTTCGAAATCTACTTTAACCTTTGAGACAGAATCAATTGAATTATAATGTAAGCTTATATTCCTATCATATGCCTGATTAACAAATCCTTTAATACTATTTTCAATAATAACTTCTATAGAGTAAGCTTCTAGTTTAAATATAGATTTACTAGATTCTAACTTAGAAAGATGAAGCAGGTTATTGACTAACTTTAATAGTTTTTCACTTTCTTCATTTATGGTAGATATTATCTCTTTTTGCTTTTTATTCACATTTCCAGCAATTTCGTCACAAATTAAACTTGCTCCCATCATTATGGAAGTAAGTGGAGTCTTAAACTCATGTGATATTGTGGCTATAAAATCACCTTTAAGCTTTTCAATTTCCTTAAGCTCAGTTACATTTTGAAAGAGAACTACTAAGCCGTATCTTTTATTGTCAACTTCCATAAGCTTAGTAACCAATACATTATAGTAATAATCTTTGTGATTATAGCTAAAATAAAATATTTTCTGTTGTACTTCCTTTTCATCTGAGTTATATGTATTTTTTATATAATCATACAATTCACCATTTCTCACTACTTCAAGAAAATACTTATTTAATATATTCTCTTCACTAAGGTTAAATAGCTGTTCGAAAGCATCATTTATCAGAACTATTTTATAGTCTGTGTCCATAACAAGTATGGGGTCTGAAATGCTTTTTACAATGGCTAAAGATTTATTTTTCTCCGCCAAAAGCTTGCCTAAGGTACTCTGCTCAAATTGAAGAAGTCTCTTAGTCATATCATTAAATTCCTTAGATAATTCTCCAACCTCATCCTCGCTTACTATTTCTGTTTGTTTGTCTAATTCCCCTTCTTTAAGTACTCTCATATTATCTCTTAGTGCATATAGTGGACTTAAAAATTTGTTTAGTGATAACCAAGCAACAGCAAAGCCTAATAAAACAAAAAGAACTAACAGAATTGAAATAATATACATAGACTGCTCCGAGTCTTTTATTACTCGCTCCTTGCTGTTAAACATCGCCTCTTCGTTAAGATTTGATACACCTCTAATAAGCTTTTTTAATTCACTGTACTGTGGATACATTTTATTATTGTAAAAATTTATGGTCTCATCAGTATTATTCTTTACTGCCCTCTCTTGAAGCTGAGAAAATAAAGCCAAGTATTGTACATAAGAATTTTCTATTTCCCGAACAAGCTGTTTTTCACCAACTTCTGTAAGGTTTGATTTCTCCACATGATACCACCTGTAAAAGTTATTGCTATGGTTATAAAAGTTGGCTATACCTTGATTTTTATTAATATTCATATAAGTCAAAGCGGCAGAATTCTGACCTTCTAATGCCTCAAGCATATAACTAGCTGCATCTATGCTTTTATAATTATCTGTCATTAACCCTTGGATACTTCTCTCTAAGGAATAGATATTGGCTATTGAGGCTATTCCTACTACTGCAATTGTAAATACTAAAAATAAATAAACAATTAAAAATTTGCCTTTTAAGGTCTTAATCATAGATATGCTCCCTCTTATAAACCTTTATTTAATATAGACTAGTATAAATTTTACAACTCTAAAAGTCAATTTACATATAAAAACTATATCTAAAATAAAGAAAACTTGATTCTTCATAGGAAAGAAGAAGTTAGTTTAACTACATCAGCTCTTATAAGGCGAATAGCCTTAAGGAAGCACAGGTTTTACTTTTCGAATTGTAGGAGGGCATAGGTGTATAATCTTAGTGTGTTATAGATACAGAATCATTAAGCTTGTATTTAATAATATAAATATTAATTTTTAGGAGGGATAATATGAAGGATATAATTTTTGCAGGAATATTACTCCTATGCTTTGTAGCAGCTTTTTTATTTACTAATTGGTGTGACAAACAAATATCTAGTAAAGAAGATGGTTAACATTGGTAAATTAAAGTGTTACTCTAACCTATAATTAATACAGGTAGGGATAACTCTTTAGTTATCCAGTGTTACTACTGAAAGGAGAAGGTATATGATAATTTTAATTATAGTATCAGTTTTACTGTTTATTTATCTAGGCTATGCCCTTGTTAACCCAGAAAAATTTTAGGAAGGTGGAAGCATAAATGGACATTCTACAAATTGTAATATCCTTAGGGCTGTTTATTTTAATTGCTATTCCTTTAGGAAAATACTTATATAAAGTTTCTGTAAAGAAAAAAACGTTGTTAGATTCTGTTCTAAATCCTGTGGACAAGTTAATATACAAAATTACAGGTATAAAAGAGGAAGAGATGAACTGGAAAACCTATCTTTTATCTTTATTAGTTACAAATGCAGTAATGACACTTATAGTATATTTAATTTTTAGACTTCAAGGTATGGGAATTTTTAATCCAAATGGCATAAAGCCTATGGAACAATCCCTATCCTTTAACACAGCTATAAGTTTTATAACCAACACAAACCTCCAGCACTACTCTGGAGAATCTGGACTTTCTTATTTAAGTCAAATGGCTGCTATTACTTATTTAATGTTTACCTCAGCAGGTACTGGTTATTCAGCAGCAGTAGCTTTTATAAGAGGTTTATCAGGAAAGAAAAGCTTTGGGAACTTTTTTGTAGACTTAGTAAGAATTCACACAAGAGTGCTTCTTCCACTTTCAGTAATAGTTACTTTATTATTGGTATGGCAGGGAACACCACAAACTCTATCTTCTAATCTTACAATTAATACTATAGAAGGAAAACTTCAAGATATACCCTTAGGTCCTGTAGCTTCCTTAGAAGCAATTAAGCATATAGGTACAAACGGAGGGGGATTTTTTGGGGCAAATGCAACACATCCCTTTGAGAACCCAACACCTCTTAGTAATCTAATTAACATGTTATCTATGATGATACTGCCTGGAGCTTTAGTGCTTGCATTAGGTCACATGCTAAAAAATAAAAAACAAGCCTATGCCATATTTGCGGCTATGTCTGTTTTATTTATAACTTCTCTTACCCTATGTTATATATCAGAAAAAGCAGGCAATCCTATACTTGGAAAGCTTGGCTTGAGCCAATTAATGGGAAGCATGGAGGGTAAGGAGGTAAGGTTTGGTATAGCTGGATCTTCCTTGTTTACAACTGTTACTACAGCTTTTACTACGGGAGCAGTGAACAATATGCACGATACTTTAACTCCACTTGGTGGCTTAGTTCCACTATGGCAAATGATGCTTAATGTTGTCTTTGGTGGTAAAGGTGTAGGCCTTATGAATATGCTTATGTACATCATATTGACAGTATTTCTATGCGGGCTTATGGTTGGAAGAACTCCAGAATTTCTCCAAAAAAAAATAGAAGGTAAAGAAATGAAGCTGATTGCTATAGCTATTCTTGTACACCCAGTAATAATTTTGATACCTTCTGCTATTGCTCTAATAACTCAAGGCGACATGGCGGGAATAACAAATCCCAGCTTCCATGGTTTAAGCCAAGTGCTATATGAATTTGCTTCCTCTGCTGCTAACAACGGGTCAGGCTTCGAGGGCTTAGCAGATAACACAATCTTTTGGAATACTGCTACTGGACTTGTAATGTTCTTTGGAAGATATATGAGTATAATACTTCTACTTGCAGTAGCAGCCTCTTTAGCAGAAAAGAATCCAGTTCCAGTTACAGATTCAACCTTTAGAACAGATAACTCCATGTTTGTTGTTATGCTTAGTTCTATAATTATTATCGTGGCAGCTTTAACCTTTTTCCCAGCCTTATCATTAGGGCCTATAGCAGAACACTTAACTCTTTGGAGATAGTGAGGAGAGATTATATATGAATAAAAAAGGTAAAAATAAATTTATGTCTAAAGAAATTGTTACTAAAGCAATAAAGGATGCTTTTGTTAAGCTAAACCCAGCCTACATGATTAAAAGTCCTGTTATGTTTATAGTAGAGCTTGGAGCAGCAATTACCCTGATTTTAACTATATTCCCAAATATATTTGGAGATAAAGGTGAAAATTTAAGACTCTATAATGCTTTAGTATTTATAATACTTCTTATTACCGTGTTCTTTGCAAACTTTGCAGAATCAATTGCTGAAGGCAGAGGAAAGGCACAAGCGGACAGCTTAAAGAAAACCCGTAAGGATACTAATGCAAAGCTTCTTGGTTCAAACAACAGTATAAAAATTGTCAGTTCAAATGAAGTAAAAAAAGATGACATTGTATTAGTAGAAGCTGGAGATATCATACCAAACGATGGTGAAGTTATCGAAGGCATAGCTACTGTAGATGAGTCTGCCATAACAGGGGAATCTGCTCCAGTGGTTAAGGAAGCAGGCGGTGATTTCAGCTCTGTCACAGGTGGAACGAAGGTAGTAAGTGACTTCCTAAAAATTAGGATAACTGCAACTCCAGGAGAGTCTTTTCTAGATAAAATGATATCCTTAGTTGAGGGAGCTTCAAGACAGAAGACTCCAAATGAAATTGCTTTAAATACCATATTGGTCAGTTTAACTATAATATTCTTAGTTGTTATTGTTTCATTACTTCCTATGGCTAACTATTCAGGAGTAATTATTAATGCAGCAACACTAATAGCTCTGTTAGTGTGTCTTATTCCTACTACTATAGGGGGACTGCTTTCTGCAATAGGTATAGCAGGTATGGACAGAGTTACTCGTTTTAATGTTATTGCCATGTCTGGTAAAGCTGTAGAAGCCTGCGGAGATGTAAGTACTATGATACTAGATAAAACAGGTACAATAACTTTTGGTAACAGAATGGCTGCTGATTTTTATCCCGTTGATAATATTTCTAAGAATGAGTTAACCAAATTTGCTCTTATATCTTCAATTAAAGATGAAACTCCTGAAGGAAGATCTATAGTAGAACTTGCTAGTAAGCTTGCAATTTCAGTTAACACTAAAGAATATGAAGGCTGTGACTTTATAGAATTTACAGCACAAACAAGAAAAAGCGGCTTAGACCTAAAGAACGGCACACACATTAGAAAAGGTGCTGCAGATAGTATTAAAGACTTTGTTAAAGAACTGGGAGGTATAATACCTGAAGATCTTGATAAGATAACTGAAAAAATATCAAAGCTGGGTGGCACTCCTCTTGTAGTATCTGTAGATAAAAATATTCTAGGAGTTATATACCTAAAAGATACAGTAAAGCCTGGTCTTATAGAAAGGTTCGATAGACTTAGAGAGATGGGCATAAAAACTATAATGTGTACAGGAGACAACCCTTTAACTGCTGCAACTATTGCAAAGGAAGCGGGAGTAGATGAGTTTGTTGCAGAGTGCAAGCCAGAGGATAAAATAGCGGTTATTAAAAAAGAACAGAGAGAAGGAAAGCTTGTTGCCATGACAGGAGATGGTACAAATGACGCCCCTGCCCTTGCACAAGCTGACGTTGGTCTTGCTATGAACAGCGGAACCGTTGCAGCAAAGGAAGCTGCTAATATGGTGGATTTGGATTCTGACCCAACAAAAATACTTGAAGTTGTAGAAATAGGAAAACAGCTTTTAATAACAAGAGGTGCACTTACAACCTTTAGTATAGCAAACGATGTTGCCAAATACTTTGCTATTATTCCAGCTATGTTTGCTGCTGCTATACCACAGATGAATCTTTTAAATATTATGAGGCTTCAAAGTTCACGAAGTGCTATAATTTCAGCTCTAGTTTTCAATGCTATAATTATACCTCTATTGATACCTATAGCAATGAAGGGGGTAAAATATAAGCCTATGAAGGCATCTATGCTGCTGGCAAGAAATGTGCTGATATTTGGTGTTGGTGGTTTAATTGCTCCTTTTATAGGAATTAAAATAATTGATATTGCTATTACACCACTACTTAAAATATTAAACCTTGCTTAGGGCTGATGAAAAAATAGTTTTGACTATAAATTTTCATTGTTAAAAGATTAAGAAGTGATTTATAGGTAACCTATAAATATGGCTTTAATTGAAAGGATGAAGGTCTATGAAAATTATAAAAAAGGCTTTTCTTTTAAGTATTGTTTTATTAATTATATGCGGAATAGGCTATCCACTGTTAATGACAGGATTAAGCCAGCTTGTTTTCCCAAGGCAGGCTAAGGGAAGTATTATAGAAATAGGTGGAAAAAAGGTAGGTTCTGAGGTTTTAGGGCAAAGCTTCAGTGATGCAAGATTTTTTAAAGGAAGACCATCAGCAGTAAATTACAATACCTATACAGAAGCAGACACAAAACCGGATAATGAAGGAAAAACCGCTTACTTAGGAGTTTCCTCTGGTTCTCAAAATCTTGCACCGAGCAATCCTGCCTTAGCGGAAAGAGTTCAAAAGGATATGGATGCTTTTCTAAAGGCAAATCCTGATATTAGAAAAGATCAGCTGCCTGCAGATCTTTTAACTGCTTCTGGTTCTGGGCTTGATCCCCATATAAGCCCTAAAGCTGCACAGCTTCAAATCCCTGCTATAGCTAAAGCAACGGGTATAGGCGAAGTTCAATTAAATAAAATAATTGACAAATATACAGATGGTAAACAGCTTGGAATATTTGGTGAGCCTAGAGTAAATGTTTTGAAAGCTAATTTGGAAATATATAAAATTCTAAATATGAGATAGGCTAATATTATTGGTGCAAAACTTAAAGTCTATGTATAATGCTAATGATGGAATTTTCGCAGTTTTATACTTTACCGAGGGAACAGCTACCATTTCTTCTTTTACTGATGAACCAGAAATATTTTCACTATAAAGTCATTTTAAAAGCTGGCCTTATGCTGCCAGCTTATTTTTATATAATACTAGAACTTTTCTGTCCTATAAGGTCGACATTCTTAGTTTACCTTGCTCATCTGCTTTTTACATAAACTTTTCTATTTATGGATTATTTTTAGAAACAAGCTTTTCTAGACAGGCTTTGCCGCCTGGACAGTTTTGAATATGTTCTTTAATACTTTCTGCTAACTCTACTGAGTCAACTCCCATGCTCTCAAATATGGAGCCTATTTCAATTAAACGTTTAACTTTTTCATCTTCAATATTATAATCCATCAGTATCCCCCCATAAACATTAAATTTTTCTATATTATACCATAAATATTAACAATAAAGAATTACAAAAACCAAAACTTGTATCAAGTAAATATAGTTTTTTTGGTTAAAATAATACTATTGAATTATAAAGGTTTCTACAAGGAGGAATGCAGGCTGAATACATATTTTAGTTCTATAAAAAAATTGTTGTTAGCATTATTTATTTTTTTATTTAGTTTTTCCAGTTTAAGCTATAATGCCTATGCTTCTACTAATTCTGAGCCAGTTGATCAAAATGAATTAAAACTTGAAGTTGAAAGAATATATAATGAGCGTTCAAAAGCCCTTGTCTCTGGTGATATTTCCTCTTTAAATACACTTTTTGATACTTCGAAAAAGTACGGCAAATGGTCACTCGCGCATGAAATTAAACGTGTAAAATATCTTGTTGATTGGGCAAGGGAAAGAAATATAGTATTTAGTAAAATAGAGTCTGCAATAAGAATAAAAAAAATTTACCCTAAAGGAGATACAATAAAGATAGCTTTAGAAGAATCCTATAAGTTTGACTATTCTTATAACAACGATACTGACTCTTCAATTAACTCTTTTGGTGTTGGTATAAGACACACTGCAAGCTTGATTAAAAAGAATGACAAGTGGGTTATTTATAACGATTGGTATACAGACTGCTTTGAAGATGCCTTACATAGTTATTCTAGTGATGTGTCCAATTTTTCACCAAGGTTAAATCTTATAGATACTCTCAGAGATAAGCTAGATACAACTTATCAAGCAGGAAGCTATTACAAACGTTTTTACGACCGCGAAAAGGCTGTTGCTTATGCGGATAAATACTGTGGAGCAGCTTGGGGAAGTGGTAATAATTTTAAATACAATAAAAAATATAATGATTATAACGGTATAGGTGGAGATTGTACCAATTATGTCTCCCAAGTATTAGGTGATAAAGAAGGAGGCGGTATGCCTATTGGTGGTGCTTGGACCTCAGGTAGTCGAGCTTGGGCTAATGCAGATGGTTTAAAGAGTTATTTAGTAGGCAGTGGAAGAGGAAGTGTTATTAGCGTTGGTACCTTCAAGGAGTTAACTAAGCCGTCAGAAACTCTTCCTAATGGAGCAGTTGGAAAATTACAACTTGGTGACTTAGTTGCTTATGAAAAAGGTAGAGGAAATATAGATCACTTTGCAGTAGTAACAGGTTTTGATTCTCATGGTTATCCTCTAGTAAACTCCCATACTACAGATAGATATCATGTGCCTTGGGATTTAGGCTGGGGTGACGCTAAAATCAGATTTTTTCTTATACACATAAATGGATAAAAAGTTCCTTTGTGAACAACATATGAATGATACTACAGAAAAATTTGGGTGCACTGGATACCGGTGTGTTTGATAGATGTACACACCTGTTTTTAGTGCAGTCAAAAGTTTTGTTATATCTGTCATCACATATAAAATTTATGAGGTAGTATAACTGATAACTCAAAGTGTTGGTACTACTATGCAATATAGTAGTTCTTTGACATTGGAAGTTAGGTTTATTTAAAACTTCATTAAAATCTACGGAAGGGATGAATGTATTATGAAACGAAAGATAAAAACATTATTCTTTCTTTTAATATTTTTTGCATATATACTTGTAACAACTTCTAATTATAGTATTAAAACATCTAACTCTAAGGCAGCTTTTTCAAGTGCTAATAAAAATATAATCTATTTAACCTTTGATGATGGCCCTAGTTCAATTGTAACTAATAATATCTTAGATGTTTTAAAAGAGCAAAATGTAAAAGCCACCTTTTTCATAATAGGAAACAATGTTAAAGGTAGCGAAGATGTATTAAAAAGAATTTATAAGGAAGGTCACAGTATAGGCTTACATACTTACAGCCACCAATACAAACAAATTTATTCAAGTGAAAATTCATTTATTGAGGAAATGATAAAAACATCAGAAGAAATAAATAGGGTAATAGGCATCAAACCTAACATTATTAGGTTTCCCTATGGAAGTAATTGCTACTTAAACAATGATTTTTTAGTAAAATTGCATAATAACAATTTTAAGGTCTATGATTGGAATGCTTCCATTTCAGATGGAACAAAACCCTATTCTTCTCCAGAAGAGTTTGCTAAAGAAGCAATTGCAAGAGGTAGCGGAATACCCTATATTGTCTTTCTCATGCACTGTAATAATATAAATGTGAATACATCTAAAGCATTACCTCAAATTATTCAGCATTACAAAAAACTTGGATATGAATTTAGAACTATTACAAATAATACACCAGAATTTTATTGGCGGCCTTCTAAGTAAATGTTGCTGGTACTGTTCTAAATTATAAATTGAATATTGTAGAGAAAAAATATGAATTTAAGGTAATTACAGAAGATAATCCTGAGAATTTTCAAAGGAAAGAATTAACCGTATTCTAAGGACTTAGCCCTTGGAATACGGTTAATTCATGGTGATGTTTTCATAAGATCTGCTGTATACCTCCTACATTATTCCATCCCATTCATTAAAAAACTCTGATAAAAAACTCTCCATATATTGATGTCTGGATTTAGCTATTCTTTTAGCAGTTTCTGTATTCATTAAATCTTTTAATTTTAAAAGTTTTTCATAAAAGTGGTTTATAGTAGTTCCATTAGATGAAGAATACTCCTCAAAGCTCATATTGCCCTTAGGTTTTTCATTAGGTATATGCAAAGCTCTATTTTTACTACCTCCATATGCAAAGGTTCTTGCAATACCAATAGCCCCAATTGCATCTAATCTATCTGCATCCTGTACTATTTTCCCTTCTTTGCTTGCAGGAACCTGTGTGCCTGTCCCTTTGAAAGATATTGAGGAGATTATATCACATATAGCCTTTATCTTTGTATCCTCTATATTATTGTCCCTTAAAAAGGTTTCTGCATTTGAACAGGTGCCTGGATTTCCGTGAAATAATTTATAATCATCAACATCATGCAGCAGAGAAGCTAATTGAACTATTTCTAAATCAGCCTTTTCTTCTCTGCAAATATGAGTAGCTAATTTATAAACCCTAACACTGTGATAGTAATCATGTCCACTATAATCATTTTCAAATCTCTTTCTAATATGCAGCAATGTTTTTTCTAATAAATCTTTATTCATAACTCTTTCCCCAATCTAAAAATATGAAGTAAAACTAGAATCAGATGGAGTCTTACCCCACCTGATCCTAGTTGAAGGAATCCTTAGAAATCATTATAAATCAATGAAAGGAGCCTTGTAAATATACTAAAATTATTACCTCTCTTTATTCATGTCTTAAAGCATCAATAGGGTCCAGATCCGCTGCTTTCTTAGCAGGATATATACCAAAAAATATTCCAACTGCTGAAGAAAACAGTATAACAGCCAGTATAACCTTAGGGGATACAACAGGAGTTATTCCTGCAAAGCTTCCGATAAAATATGAGCCTAAAATACCAAGAATCATGCCAATTATTCCACCTATTAGAGCAATGATAAGAGACTCTGTTAGAAACTGCATTAATATGTTTCTAGTGGTAGCCCCTATTGCCTTTCTTATGCCTATTTCTCTTGTTCTTTCCGTTACGGAAACCAACATAATATTCATTACACCTATTCCTCCAACTAATAAGGATATGCCAGCTACTGCACTAATAAAGGCTGTGAAAATCCCCAGTACCTTGTTAATCTGGTCTAACTGTTTCAAGAGACTTTCTGCGCTATAGATATCTCTCCCAGCATTGTTATGTCTGTTTTCCAGAATGCTTATAGCTCCATTACCTGCATTTTCACTATCTTCCTTTGCAACAGCTACTACAACTATGGACTCAATAAGGTTCTCACTGGGATATAACTGCTGTACAAAGGTTGCAGGAGCTGATATCATAGCTGGCATATTCTCATCTGCTCCTCCAAACATTCCCATTTGATTTTTTGATATTCCTATTATAGTTGCCTTCTTTGGAAAAATTTTAGCTCCAAGATTAACGGTTTTGCCCACTGCATCTTCATAGCCAAAGAGAGCTTTTGCAGTAATATTATCTATTACTATTGTAGGCTTTCCTTCTAAATATTCTTCTCTATTAAAGTATCTTCCATATATCAGTTCCGTATCACCAATATTTCCATAATCTTCATTGGCTCCTGTTATAAAGGCCCTTTTGGATTTAATATCAGAGCTTACTATTCCTTGTTTCTGCAAGGTAGGAGATACATATTTTACAGTAGGAATTCTCTCTTTTATCTGTTCTACATCCTTTAAGGTTATATAGTCACTTTTGTCTGCCTTCTGCTGATTCACTTTGATACTTACAGAGGCAGCTCCTATTTTTTCAAATTCACCGGTAATAGCATTCTGCCCACCCTGTCCTAGTGAAACTATAGCTATTACTGAGCTTATGCCTATAATAATTCCAAGCATGGTGAGAAAGGATCTCATTTTATTTGCTTTTACACTTTCTATCGCTATTTTAAAATTTTCTTTTATATTCATATTCTTAGGCAATCCTATGCAAGTAAAGCTTAAATTCACCTACACTAAATAAGCTCTGCCTTTCTCCTCTCCTTCTGCTATTCTATAATTACCCTATCTTTAACTTGTTCATCACTTACTATTTCCCCGTCAGTAAACTTTACTATTCTCTTAGTGTGCTTTGCCACCTCCGGCTCATGAGTGACCATTATTATAGTAGAACCTTCTCTATTTAAATCCTGAAAAATCCTTAATATTTCTAAAGTAGATCTAGTATCTAAGTTTCCAGTAGGCTCATCTGCCATAATCACTGCAGGATTATTCACTATAGCTCTTGCTATAGCAACCCTCTGCTTTTGTCCACCAGAAATTTCATTTGGTCTGTGCTTTATTCTATCCTTTAAACCGACCTTTTCAAGGGCTGTCATAGACTTTTCTTTTCTAAGCTTTTCTGAGATGCCAGCATAAACCATAGGAAGTTCTACATTTTCTAAGATGGTCATACGAGGAAGTAAGTTAAAGGCTTGAAAAACAAAGCCAATTTCCTTATTTCTTATTGCAGCAAGCTCCTCTTCTTTTAAATTAGTGATGTTCTTGTTATTTAATATATAGCTGCCTTCATCCATTTTATCTAAGCACCCTAAAATATTCATAAAGGTAGATTTTCCTGAACCAGAAGGTCCCATTATGGCAGTAAACTCTCCCTTTTCTATTTTAAGACTTACCTTTTTTAATGCTGTAAAACTTATTTCTCCTGTATTATAGGTTTTAACTATATCCTTTACTTCAAGCATGGCATCCTCCTTAAGCAGCTTCCTTTACTTTAGTTCCGTTGCTAATAACACTGCCTGGATTTAAGATAAGTTTTTCTCCACCGGAAAGTCCCTGCAAGACCTCTGCCTCTGTATCTGATTTAATTCCTGTCTTTATGTTCCTTTGCGTTGCAATACCACTACTGTTTACAAAAACATAACTATTGCCATACTTATCACTTTTTATAGCCTCTACTGGTACTTTTAAAATATTACTTTTACTGTCCAGCAGTATATCTACATCTACATCAAAGTCTACCTTTAGATTTGTATCCTTATCCAAAATATCTATATCACCTTCAAGAGTTGTCTCTCCACCAGCAGGGGAAGAAGGCTTTGATGCAGCAGGGCTCAGAAAGGAAAGCCTTCCTTTGAAGACACTGCCTCCGCTTTTTATACTAGCCTCCTGTCCTAAGGTTACCTTTTCCGCATCATATTTTCCCAGCGACACTACTGCTTTTAAATTATTTAAGTCCTGTACCGTAACCAATGGTTGAGATGGATTTGGTACTGCCCCCTCTACTGCAGTTAAAGAGGTTACTACCCCATCCAATTGAGATACAATTCCACTGCTAACAGCACTTAGTTTTGAATTAGCAGCATCTAAAGCTGATTTGGCCAGTGCCACGGAGTTATCCGCCTGCTGCAATTTTGATTCCGGTATAGGTTGAAGTGCACTTCTCTGCTGCTGAAGTCCAGAAAGGGCTGCTTTTGAACTTAAATCGCTGCTTTTTTCCAGTTCCTTAATTTTTTTATCTAACTCATTAATCCTTGAGTTTATGGAATCCCTTTGACTTACTAATTCTCTTTTTTGAAGGAGGGCATTATCATATTGAAGCTGCGCCTGGTTAACTTGAGAACTAAGCTCTGATAAATCATAATTAATGAGATTTTGTCCCTTTGCAACAGCATCTCCTACCTTCACTCTCACATTTCTTATTTTTAACTGAGTGCCAAAATAGTCCTTTGCATTTTTTGATTTTATAACTGCAGTAGTAGAGAGATACGCCTTAATGTCTCCTTTTTTCACCACTGCTGTTTTTACTGGTTTAACTTGATTTTTTCTTTTGCTGTATATTCCTAAAGAAAGGACTGCTGCTATTACTAAAAGAACTGCTGCTGTTGTTATTACCTTTTTCTTCATTGGTTTCTATCTCCTTATTTAGTTGTGCAAATTTCTAAATTTATTTCATGGCTAAAAAGGTGCTGTCCTTTAACTAAGCAGTGTCTTAGCCAGTACCTTTAATAGAATTAACTTTTCATACTATAATATTGTTTGTATTTAGGAATTTTATATACATATAAACTTTTATAGCAAAAAGTCCCCTAAGTTTCATAAAAAAGGCAGATACTTGAACTCCTAAGTTCCTATGCCAACTATTTAACTCTGTAATTATTCTCCCTTCCCTCAATCTCCACAATATAGTCTTTGCACATCTCAATAATCCTGCTTCCTATCCCCTCATCAAAATATAAAAGTTCTTCTGGAGTAAACTCTGAGGACACGATAATAGGCAGATTATTCATGTATCTGTAATTTACTATTTCAAAAATAATATTTATATCCGATTCATTAATCTTTCCCTTAAATAAATCATCGATAATCAGCACTTCTGCCAAATTGAAAGTATTCATTTATTGCATAACCCATAAACATGTTGTTTAGTTCTAATAAGGCTTCTTCCTTCATGTTCCTTACATCTTTTAAGAATGATATGTTCTTCTCCTTACAATCCATTACCCCATCCCCCATTTACTATGATATTTTCAGACCTTGTCTGAGAAAATTAGGCTTTTATGAACTATAATGACCGCATAAATACATTCTTAATTCTTTATGCATAATACATACTCATTTTTCGCTAAATTTGTTGAGGTTTTCCTGTGATTTTTTTCTGTCATTTAAAGACAATTTACCTGAATTTACTTGTGTTAGTGTAGTTTATTCTCATTTCTGGTGTATATTATTTCTGCTTTCATATTCTTTTTAAGAAATTGCAAAAAATAAAAATGGAACAGAGTTTTACCTAAAAATTCTGTCCCATTTTCGTATATTTTTATTTTCAACTATATAGGTAATAACAGTAAAATTATCCTTTCGAAGAGTTTAAATTTTGCCTTATGGTAATAGAAAGATCATTTATACTTAAAGTAAGTACTTCAAGTTTACTTTCAAATCTAACTAATAGATAAACGGATACCGCTATAGGAAATCCTAAATTGCCTACAGTTGTTAAAAATTCTGCACTCATCTAATCACTCCTTTTTTATTTAATAATTTCTCTATAGAATAAAGCAGCTAACTTTCTAGCTAGCTGCTTTACTTATTACTTAATATTACTTAATATTATTTAACTTTAAGCTCAGTAGTACTTCTATCAACTAGCTCCGCTGAGTCTATAAGTTTTAAATCCCCACCAGTGGATGTGAAGATATTTCTAGCAATTATGACATCCATAGCAGCCTTTACCTCAAGGTCTGTTAGATCCTCTCTAACGTTGTTAACTCTTACTGCCGTCTTTTTTCCTTCCTCATTTAAAAAATTCATTACTAGAGTTTTACTCATGGCATCCTTCCCCCTTTTCACTTAGTTTGCAGTGACTTAATATGAATGATTTTTTGTTACTGTCAAGGAACTATCGATTAGTTATTACACTTTGATCTTCCCTTAAAACTTGATCTAAAGTCTTACCTATAAGCTTTTCAACTTCCTTTGCTACATCAAATAAATCCTGTTCTGCAGCAGAGACTTTAGCCTTTGAAAAACTCTGACTTTTTATAATGTCCTTTCCCTTTGAATCCACCCCGTCAATGTACTTAATTATTAATGTAGTGCTTAATTTTGTTGCTGTTGCAGCCATATTTACCAACTCCTTTCACCTAATATATACCGATATTTTTAGAAAAGGTGACAGAGTTTTTTTAATTTTGTGGAACAATACGCTTCTAGTTCCTCTTTGAAATAAGTATGTATTGCCAAGTAATAGCAACGCTTATATAATGATATAAGACTATTAAAATACAGTACTTACGGAGGAATGCTAAAAATGACAAAGATATCAAATATTAAACTTACTAGTGGAATTCATTTTTTAAACTTAGCGGCACTATTGTCTATTTTTGTTATAGGTTTTTTTGGCCTCAGAGGGGTTGCCACTGTTAACAAAAATCTGACATCAATGTATAAAAATCAGCTTATTCCTATTACCGAATTAGCTAATATACGATCAAATTATTTAAGAATTAGAATTCAGGTAAGTAATGGAAACAGTAATTATACTCCAGAAGTTAACAATAAAATTAAAAACTATCAGAGTATAATTGATACTAAATTAAAAGACTATAAAAACAGCCTAGATAGTTATGAGAAAAAAGAGGTAGATAAATTTGAAGAGGCATATTCTAACTATATGAGTTTATGGGAAAAACTCAGCACAAAATCAAGTAATGGTGAAAAATTTTCAGAAGAAGATTTGGCTAAGCTGAATGATTTTGGAAGCAAAGCAGAAGATGCCTTAGCAACTCTCCTTGCAGATGAAGAGAAGGATGCACAAAAATTAAATTTAGAAAGTGATGCTATTTTTATTACTACAAGAAATAATCTTTTTTATTTAGGCGTTGCTTTAATGGTAATGTCTTTAACAATTGGAGCTTTTATAGTTACAACATTAAAAAAATCTTCTAAAGATATGATAAATAAATTAGAAATTTTATCAAAAGGGGATCTTACCGTACAGATTGAAACTGATGAAAAAAGTGAATTTGGTATTATGAAAAAAGCACTTGCTGAAACAGTATACAATATTTCTAATATGATAAAATTAATTAAGGATAAATCTTATATTATTGAAAATCACTCAGGGGATTTGTCTGCTATCTCAGAAGAAATGGATTCATCCTCAGAAAACGTTGCAGCAGCAATACAGGATGTTGCTAAAGGAACTAGTGTGCAAGCAGGAGATTTAGTAAGCATATCCGGTATAATAAATGATTTTAGTGAACAATTAAATAAGATGGTATTATCAATTAAAGACATTGACAACAATTCAAAAGAAGTAGCTGTTATGACTAATGAAAGTAATGGAAATATGCAGATAACTATTAGTTCAATAACTAATATAAATGGTTTATTTAAAGAGTTTACTAGTAAAGTATCGGGACTTGGCGAAAACATAAACAAAGTTAACGAAATTACCGGCCTTATAAACAGCATTGCTGATCAGACTAATCTGCTTGCTTTAAATGCAGCTATAGAAGCCGCAAGAGCAGGAGAAGCAGGTCGAGGCTTCTCAGTTGTAGCAGAAGAAATAAGAAAGCTTGCTGAACAGTCTAAGACTTCATCTGAGGATATTAATTTACTTCTTAATAATATATCTCAAGAAACTGACATAATTATGAACAATAGTGTAATGGTAAATAATGAGCTTGAAAAGCAGTTAACTAACATTGGCAGTGTGATTCATTCATTTAAGAAAATAATTGAGGCTGTTGAAGATGTCAACCCTAAAATTGAAGAGGTAAGCAGCTCTGCTGTAGTCCTTGAAAAAAATAAAAATGAGATAAGCACTCGAGTTGAAGCCGCCTCTTCTATAGCAGAAGAAATATCTGCTTCATCAGAAGAAATCGCAGCATCTTCGGAAGAAATGAGTTCCTCTTCCCAGGAAGTTGCCCATACAGCACAAAAATTAAGTGAACTGACAAAGGACATGATAGAGCAAGTAAATAAATTTAAGCTATAGATGAACTATAAAATTTCTAATATGTCATGAGAATAAACAGAATTCTTGACTCAGCTGTTGATTTTTTCAACCTATAGTGATGCAATATGAATAAATTTGAAACTTGAGGTGAAACAATGATTAAATTTTCTTGCTAGTTTTTAAAGTGCAATGTGATAGAAAGCTAAACGGATATGTTCTGTTTATTTTGTTGTACTTATGCAAGAAAATTGTTCTTTTTTCTCCTAATGTATACTGTTATGTTATGCTATAACCATTAGCTAAACTATGTATATTTGTGAGCTGTAAGAATAATAATTTCTTGCAGCTCTTATTTTTTATAAATAATGATGTTTTATACACTATCAAAAGGAGAACAAAACAAAGGATAGTGCAAATATCAAATCTATTGAATAATAAGATTAATACCGGCGCAAACATGAGCGTATATTTCCTACTGATTTCCTCCTCTCTTATAGCTCTATCTCCCCTACTTTCATACTGACAAAAATTGAGCTAGAAAGGGAAACTATTGTAAATAAAAGTAATAAATATGTATATTTATTTATATATTGCCAAGTAATAGCAACGCTTATATAATGATATAAGACTATTAAAATACAGTACTTACGGAGGAATATTATGATGAAAAAAATCTCAAATATTAAACTTACTAGTGGAATTTATTTTCTAGCAGTATCAGCATTACTTTCCATTTTTATTTTAGGGTTTTTAGGTATAAGAGGGGTTACCATTGTTAACGACAATATGACATCAATGTATAAAACTCAGCTTGTTCCTATTACTGAAATAGCAGATATACGATCAAGCTATTTAATAATTAGAATTCAGGTAAGTAGTGCAAATGCTACTTATAACCCTGAAGTTAATAATAAAATTAAAAGCTATCAGAATGTAATTGATACTAAATTAAAAGGCTATAAGAATAGTATAGATACTGATGAAAAAGAAGATGTTATTAAATTTGAAGAGACATACTCTAACTATATGAACTTATGGGAAAAACTAAACGTAAAGTTAAGTAAAGGTGAAAATTTTTCAAAAGAAGATATTGCTCAGCTAGATAGTTTAGGAAGCAAGGCAGAAGCTGCTTTGGCAACTCTTGTGGCAGATGCAGAGAAAGATGCAAATAAAGTAAATTCACAAAGTGATGACCTTTTTATTGCTACACGAAATAGTATTTTTTATTTAGGCGTTACTTTAATGACAATATTTTTACTAATAGCAGCTACCATAATTATAACAATAAAAAAATCTTCTAGAGATATGATAAACAAATTAGAAGTTTTATCAAAGGGAGATTTTACTGTAGAGATTGAAACAAATGAAAAAAGTGAATTTGGCATTATGAAAAAAACACTTGCTGAAACAGTAACCAATATTTCTAATATGATAGAAGTAGTTAAGAATAAATCCTATACTATAGAAGATTACTCAGAAAACTTATCTACTATCTCAGAAGAAATGGCTTCATCCTCGGAAAATGTTGCAGGGGCAATACAAGATGTTGCAAATGGAACTGGTGTACAAGCAGGAGATTTAGCAAGTATATCAGGCATAGTAGGTGATTTCAGTGAACAATTAGATAATATGGTGCTATCAATCAAGAATATTGATGACAATTCAAAAGAAGTAGGCATTATGGCTAGTAAAAGTAATGAAAGCATGCAGGTAACTATTAATTCAATAACTAAAATAAGTGACCTATTTAAAGAATTTACTAATAAAATATCAGGACTTGGCGAAAATATAAACAAAGTTAACGAAATTACTAACCTTATAAATAGCATTGCTGAGCAGACTAACCTGCTTGCTTTAAATGCAGCTATAGAGGCTGCAAGAGCAGGAGAAGCAGGTCGAGGCTTTTCAGTTGTAGCAGAAGAAATAAGAAAGCTTGCTGAACAGTCTAAGACTTCATCTAAGGATATTAATTTACTTATTAGTAATATATCTCAAGAAGCTGGCATTATTGTAAATGACAGTGTTATTGTGAATAGTGAGCTTGAAAACCAATTAACTAACATTGGCAGTGTAATTCATTCATTTAGAAAAATAATTGAAGCTGTTGAAGATATTAACCCTAAAATTGAAGAGGTAAGCAGCTCAGCTGTAGGCCTTGAAAAAAACAAAAATGAGATAAGTACTCAGATTGAAAATGCCTCTTCTATAGCAGAGGAAATATCTGCTTCATCAGAAGAAATAGCGGCATCTTCGGAAGAAATGAGCTCCTCTTCCCAGGAAGTTGCCCATACAGCACAAAAATTAAGTGAACTGACAAAGGACATGATGGAGCAAGTAAATAAATTTAAACTATAAGTTTTTTTAATACCATGACCTGTTATTTAGTTTATTATTTATATTTTAAGCTGAAATATCACTTAAGGCCCCTAGAATCTAATTTTAGGGGCTACTCCCTTACCTAAAACATTCCTTCACCATTAACCTCCAATACAAATTTGACTTTAATTTTTGTTGCATTATAATATTATAATTAGAATATCCTTAATCTGGGAGGTGTTGTTATTGTCCTTACTAGAACTTAAAAATCTATGCTATGTTCACCACAATGATTTAATACTAGAAAACATAAGTCTATCAATAAATTCCGGTGATTTTGTTTCATTAGTTGGCCCCTCCGGTGGTGGCAAGAGTACACTTTTTAAAATCTGCTCCCACCTGATCAGCCCCACTTCAGGAACTATTCTTTATAAAAATAAACCTTTTATTGAATATAATCCTGTTGAGCTTAGGAAAAACATATCCTATTGCTTTCAAACCCCACAACTTTTTAGGGATACTGTTATGGATAACTTAAACTTTCCCTATGCCATAAGAAATATGAAAGCAGACCTTAATAGAATAGAAGAACTATTACATACCTTTAGCTTGGATAAGAATTATCTAAATAAAAGTATTGAAAACCTTTCAGGAGGAGAAAAACAGAGAATAGCCCTTATTAGAACACTGATATTTAAACCTGAAATACTCCTTTTAGATGAAGTTACTTCGGCTCTAGATGTAGACAATACCTTAATTGTTGAAGATGTTATTGAAGCTTTGAATAAAGATGGTATTACTATACTTTGGATTACACATAATCCTGAGCAAAGTGTAAAGTTTGCAAATAAAGTGGTAACCATTGAAAGTGGAAGAATTAAATCTGTGGAGGTGATAAGATGAGCAACGGTGCAAACATGAGCATATATTCCCTACTGATTTCTTCCTCTCTAGTAGCTCTATCTCTCCTATTTTCATACTGGCAGAAATTGAAACTAGAAAGAGAAATAATAGTTGGTGCACTTAGAGCTGTAATTCAATTAATAATTGTAGGATACATACTTAACTACATATTTGGTTTAAAAAGTCCCCTTTTTACAACTCTATTATTAGTTTTTATGACCTTCAATGCTTCCTATAATTGTGCTAAGAGAGGTAAAGAAATAAAGAATGCTTTAGCTATTTCCTTTATAGGAATTACCTTAGGAACGTCAATTACACTATTCATACTCATATTTTCAAGAGCAATTAAATACGAACCCTATCAAATTATCCCTGTAGGTGGAATGATTATAAGTAATTCAATGGTTGCCCTAGGCTTGTGCTTTAAGCAAATGAGTGCAGATTTTAAAAATAAGAGAGAAGAAGTACAAACTAAACTTGCTCTTGGAGCAGATATTTACACCTCTTCTATTGAAATAATTAGAGATTCTATTAGAACTGGCATGCTTCCAACTGTAGATTCTACAAAAACTCTTGGAATTGTATCACTGCCTGGTATGATGACGGGATTAATACTGGCAGGAACTTCACCGATAAATGCTATAAAATATCAAATAATGGTTACCTTTATGCTTTTATCAACTACTTCTATAGCGTCTTTTGTAGCTTGTTATCTAGCCTATAAGAGTTTTTTTAATACTCGTAAGCAGCTAATATAGGAATCACAAAGAAGGATTTATCCCTGGACAAAATCAGAATAATTTCTTGATAATTTCCTCATACTAAATAATTATAATAACTATACACAAATAATTATTATTTTCAAGAAAGGATGATTTTAGTGCTTAAATCCAAGTATTTAAAAGTTATAGGTACTATAACAATACTGACTATAGCCTTAGTAGGCTGCGGTAATGAAACTAAAAATGATACTTCTAAGCAAAGTAAGGAGCCTACTACTCAAAGTCAAAACAAATCTGAGAAAAAGGCCTCCTATTACTATTCTGCTAATGAAGGTGGGAGTATATCCAAAATAGATGCAGCAACAAATAAAGTATTAGAGACTATAAAAGACAAAGGTTCTCCTCATAACGTTCAAGTTTCACCGGATGGAAAGGTATTAGCTGCTACTTCAGCTGTTAAGATGAAAGAAGGTCAGACAGAACACGGTACTATGAGTATGAATGGTTCTGCATTATTTTACGATGTTGAAACAAATAAACTTATAAAAGAAGTAGAAGTAGGTAAGCATCCCGCTCACGTAGTGTATACCTCTGATGGTAAATATGCCTTAGTAACTAATAACGAAGATAATAATGTCTCAGTAATTGATACAAAGGATTATAATGTGGTAGGTAAAATTTTCACTGGCAATGGTCCTCATGGTTTTCGTATTTCAAAGGATAATAAATTCGCTTATGTAGCTAATATGAATGAAGATACTATAAGTGTTCTAGACATTGTAAACTTTAAAGAGATTAGAAAAATTAAAGTTGGAAAGACTCCTGTAACTACTGGCATAACAAGTGATGGTAAAACTCTTGTGGCAACTGTAAATGGTGAAAATATTTTAGCTGTAGTTGATCTTGCTACTGATAAGGTTGAAAAAATACCTGTAGGCGTAGGTCCAGCTCAGGTATATCTTCAGTCTGATGATAAATTTGCCTTTGTAGCAAATCAAGGTACTGAGAGCAGTCCTTCAAATACCGTAAGCAAAATTGATTTAACTGCAAAGAAGACTGTAGCTACAATAGAAACCGGTAAGGGTGCCCACGGAGTAGTAACAACTGCTGATAACAAATTTGTTTATGTAACTAATATGTACGATAATACTATAAGTGTAATTGACAATTCTCAAAATAAAGTAATTGCAACGGTACCTACTGATAAAACACCTAATGGTATAAGCTATAGGGAATCTAAATAGTTGCATTATAAACCCTAATAAAGACAGGTATAATACTAATTTATGTATTTTATCTGTCTTTATTTAGATTTAATATCCTATTCTGTTTAAAGATGTTGAATGCTCAAAGGACAAACAATCTTTAGCCTCATCTATGAGCTAATTTTTTTTCCGTGCTGGTAAAGGAGGTTGCTCCAGCCACTTATTATTAATCAATAAGTCTACTCCTTTATTTGCATAAAGCCCTACTTCAACAATAAGCTTTCCATACATAGCAGTTAAATCTCGCCTTTGGCTTTGCGCTAAGGATATTCCATAATTGCCAATTCCAAAGCTATTTAAGAACACTGTATGATTGAGCATAAATCTATCAGATAGTGGTGATTTTTCTCCAGAGTAAGTTAATACCTCTGAATCAAGAGAAATAGATTGAGACACCTCTTCTTTTAGAAGTTTATCCGAAAATAATTTTACATACTTATCTGCCGTTTCCGCTCCCTTAGTAAAATAATCTTTAATCTCCCTTGAACTTGCAACTCGACTGAATCCTGCCATAAGTGCTTTTCCAATAGAATTGCTAAGCTGATTATAAAAAAGCTGCTTGATTTCTAAAGAAGACAAGTTTCTTATTTCTCCTAAATAACCAGCAAAGAAATCATTATTCTCTACAAACTCAATTTTACTACGAGTATCAATATATGGAGGTTTTAGATTAATATCTTTTGAAGCTAGTATATTTATTACATTTTGATGAACCTCCTTCAATTCGTCAACCCGTTCTTTAAATAACTCTCTAATATCTTCACGATTAGATTCAACATATGACAAAGCAAAGTTATTAAAAGCAAATTTTACCAGACTTTCTCCGTAAACTATATAAAATTTATCAGAAAACAATCTGGAGGCATTGGTATTTACATCTTCCGGTAGTATACCTCTTGGTACTGGTATACATTCTTCCATAAAAATATTAGCGTAATCAGTAATATGCTGTTTAGTTGCAGAAATGACATACTCCATATATTTTTTAATATCTTCATCTTCAACGTTACTTAAAAAATATGAAAATAGGTTATGTATTAATGAGTCAAAAACATAACTATTCCACAGATGGCTAATTTCCGCAGTGGTTAATTTACTATTTAAGCTCAACTTTACTCCTCCCAATCATTTTTAACTTTATAATACCTCTAACTAAATGAAAATATTCTTACTTAAATATATATCCTTCTGTAATTTGGTGATATTAGCGGCAAAAGACTTCATATTATCTTCATATTTATTTTTTATAATAATTACTGTATATGCTAAAATTCAATGAATGGAGTGAAAGAAATGAACTCACCAGGTTACGGTTATGAGGTAAATGTATCTAAAAAGAGAGAGTATAAAATACTACAAATATTATTTTCCTTGACTTTTAGTCTACTTATTATTTTTACCGCAGTGAAGTTAACACTTATGTTTAAGCCTTTATACTATTTTGATATTCAATATTTGAATATACCGGAGCAATCAAATTTTAGCAAGGATGAAATAGTAAAAAACTATGATTATGTTATTAACTATCTATTAAGTCCAAAGGAGCAAGAATTCAATCTTCCTTCAATAGCTTATTCAGAATATGGACAAATTCACTTTAAGGATGTTAAAAAAATTTTTAATTCTATTGATCTTTTGCTGATTATAACTGGATTCATCAGCTTAATAGGTTTTATTAATAATATAAAAAATAAAAATTTTCACTTTCTAAAACAAACTTCTTCAATACTAATAATTCTTCCTATAGTTCTTTTAACAGTCTTTATGATAAATTTTAACGCTGCTTTTACTATATTTCATAAAATATTTTTTAGAAATGATTATTGGCTATTTGACCCTAAAATAGATCCTATTATTAATATACTGCCAGAAAAATTTTTCTATCATTCTGCTTTATTAATAGTAGCTCTACTAATTATAAGCATACTATCCTTAAGGCTAATTTATAAAAAACTAGCAGCAAAAAAATAAACTTATCTTCTTCATAAGTTCTACACATTTATCTATTATAATTTACTTATCCCCTTATTATAAAATAAATCCCCAGAATAAGAAGTGTATCGACAAAATTATTGATACACTTCTTATTATTTTTACCGCAGCTACTTTCACTTTTTAAAAAACCACTTATTATATTTTTGTGATAGGTAAAATGTGACAAAAAATTTAATCCAGGTTATAAACCAATTCCAGTGAATATATGTAAGAATATCAGTATATCTTTCTTCGATTACCTCAATAATTGTTAAAGTAGTACAGTAATAAAAGTAGTACATAAATTTAGCAAAAGCACTTTTCTTTTCAGGATAGTTAACTACGAATATGGCACAAATAGCAGGATATAAAAAGAATTCAAATAAAAAACTTGCTTTAGTTGCATATGGGAAAAATCTAATAGGATATTCAATTAGTCTATACTCTGCAACGGCTAAACCTACTGACCACGTTATTAGTAGTTTAAATAAATAAGCTACATGTGCTTCACGAATTTTATCTTTAGGAATGAATCGAAATAGTAATATAATTACTAAAATAACCTCAACAATATAAATTATATACTCCTTGCTCAAAAAAACCTCCTTCTGGCTATTCATTTTTCCTAGTAAATATATAGCCGGATTAAGAATTATTCACATCTAATTTTCTAACACCAAGAGCCTTGTGAGCCCAGAGTATATCCTTGACCATCTCCAACTGACTCTCTATGCACTCTATTATGATAACCACCTCTGTTGCCCTTTTATCACTTTGTCTATCAATATACTTTTTAGTTATAATCAACTTAATGATTAGACCTAAAGCAAAACTTACAGATATACCAATTAAACCCCATAGTAAAGGCCCCCACTTTAGGACAAAACCATATATCCCTCCAAATATTCCACCTATAACAGCAAGGATAGCCGGTAAATCAAATAAACTGAGACCGTCAGAACCATGAATAGAATCAAATAGGGCTCTTTGTTCACCTTTTTTATCCATAGGAATAGCCATAATATTTTCTTTCTTAATTCCTTTCATCTCAATTGCTGTAATAGCTAACTCTAAATATATTGAATGCTCAAAGGTAGAAATAATATACATATTATCACCTCCTAGGTTCTTCTTTAATGGCATTACAAAGTTTGGATTTTGGTAGTGTTTTTTTAAAAACTTAGATTGTTCCCAATCAAACAACTTGTTATTCTCAACTGTGTTTGTATAAGCATCATACATAGCAAAAAAATACACTGATGGGATATTCAAAAGCCACTGCATATCTAAAGTAGACTTTACCTGTTGAAAATCTCCTAATAAGGTATAATGCATTGCTGGAAGAAAATTAGCATTTAAACATATCACTATCCACCAAGTAACAAGAAAGAATGCTGTAATAAGTCTATGAATGTATAGTTGGCCTGCACCTGGAATCAGCAATGACCAAATTGTTGAAACCCATGGACTTCTTTTATCTAAATAGTTGATTTCTATTGAACTTATTTTAAAAGGTTTAATTTCTGCATCTTCTCTGGCAGCCAACATATATGCATGGTTTAAATCAATTGTTGTTCTATAACTGTCCCAAACGGAGAATAGGTATGTAGGTATGTAGAAAGACATCCACTTAATATCTACAACTTCCTTAGCCTTTTCAAAGTCCCCTATAAAAGAGTAAAGAATCAACAAATTAATATGTGCATTGCGATTTACAAGCACTTCCCATATAAACAAAAAAAATCCTCGTAAATACTTTGATAGTAACAAATGTCCCATTCCAGGAAATGCTATTGACCAACATGCAATTATAAATGGATTTCTTAAATGTAATTGAGTTGTTCCTAGTAAACTAAGATAGGCTACTGACCTTTTTGCTAAAGGTTCGCCATATTTAAAGCTGCCCATAATCTACTCCTTCAATCATATACTCTTCTTATATTATTCACATATTTTTAATAATTACACCAAAACCTACAGATAGTGGTGAACCTACAGATAGTGGTGAAAGAGGCTACAGAACTAATTAAAACTATATCTAGCAAAAACTGCCTATCTTTAAATATGGTAAAGATTATAATCAATGGAACAATAAATCCTTTATATCTTTATCCATTTAATCCAGCTCCCCTCTTAGAGTAGTTTTTTCTAAGAGTATAATTTTATTCCTATAACTATAATATCCAACAGGAAAATGAAACCCTGAGTATAATAATTGCCTGGATAAATAAAAATTCTCCTGTTAATTCAAAATCAATTGAGTTAACAGGAGGATTTTTACTATTTAACCCTACGACCAGTTATGTAATCTCCTCTAGTCATAGGAGAAATCTTAATTACATCTCCGGTACGTGGGGAATGTATATATGCATTATTACCTACGTATATCCCCATGTGAGTAGGATTTCCGCCTTTACCAAAAAACACTAAGTCCCCTGGCTGCAGCTGATCTCTTGATACACCTACTCCATCTTGTATTTGGTTGTAAGTAGTTCTTCCTAGTGAAATTCCGAAGTGATTATACACATACTGAGTAAAGCCAGAGCAGTCAAATCCAGTACTCGGTGAAGTTCCTCCCCATAGATAAGGGGTTCCTAAAAAATTAGAAGCATATGCTACAACGTTATCGCTGCTTACCACAGAATTTACAGTGGAACCGCCTCTAGATAAAGTTACCTTTGGTGCTGCAGCTCTTATACTGGCTACTTGATTTACCGCTGTACTTACTTCTGCTTGTTCCGCTGATGCATATTCTCTTTGATTCACTTTAGCTTCTTCTATCAACTTTTTCTGGTCATTTTTACTTTTATTAAGTTCCGCTAATTTCTTCTCATTCTCTGACTTTAGTGCTAATAAGTTCTTATTTTCTGTTTTCAACTTGTCCACTTTATTAGCTATATCCTTTTGTTTTGCAGTGTAATTTGAAATAACTTTATTATCAAAGCTGATAATTCTCTTTGCCATATCAACCTTTGAAACAAAGTCTCCAAGTCCCTTAGAGTCTAAGAGCATATCTAAATATCCGCTAGACCCATTTATGTAAATTGCTCTCATCCTTTTACTAAATAGCTCTCTTTGTTTATTGAGTTCAGTCTCAGCTGCTTTTAATTCATTTTCTGAAGACTTAATATCCTTTTCCTTTGTTAATATTTGATTTTTGTTCTGGTCGATTTTGTCCATTACCCCTTCTATTTGGTTGTCCAAATTTTCTATACCTCTTTCAAGTTCTTGAACCTTTGAATATGTATTAGTGGCATTTGATGATGGGTTCGCATAGACTACACCATTAACAGTTACTGTAAGTGCCAGCACCATTAATAGCTGCTTTAATCTTTTGTTCAATGTTATCTCTCCTTAACTTCAGTCCTTATTATAAGATTGGGCATTAAATTAAGTCGTATACTTTATCAGTCCATAATAATGTCTATAATAAATATCTTACCAAAATACTTAGAAATATGAAATGCTACAATTTTTACCATCTCATATAGTATTGGCGTTTTTTTGTATTATACGAAAATAATATGAAGATTTTATGAAGATAAAAATCTGAAATACCCTTTAGCATTTCAGATTTCACATTCATTCTAATATAATTTTAAGATTTTCAGAAAACAGTACCCTTTTCGAATCTACAATTACCCTCTTATCTTCAACAGACTTAAATCTAAAAGATAGAAATATATGAAAATCATCCTTATCTATTTCTGAAAAACCTGCTGGAATATTTTCATCCTTTGATACCATTCTAACAGAAGGAATGTACTGAATCTCAGCACGATAGCCACTTCAGCAAGTTTTTCCTCCCATTACAGTCATGTCCAAGACTATGGTGTTACAGTTTTTCTTACCTAAATATTTTTTTGCTCTATCAGTAATTACTATATCCAATAAAATCACACCTTATTTATACTATTTCCTTAGTGCTGCTTTCCTTACCAGAATTGCTGCAGCAGCTTTTTTCTTTGTTGCCGCCTATCATCATGAAGATCATTGAAATCATCATTATTGGGCATATAAATGGTGCTATTTTCCCAACTATACTACCTGCACCTGGGCTGAATCTTGTTATCAACGGCAAAAATCCTACAAGCAACATAGGTAAACCACAGCATATTATCATATGAAGCATATGCTTCAATGGATTATGCTTATTACTCTTATTATTTTCTTTATTATTTCCGTGACAGTTCATAGCTATCCCTCCATAAACTTAAATTAATTTTCTTAATCACCTTGTAGTTACATTATATATAATCCATGTAAAGAAATTATGAAGAAAACAATTATAAATGACCTTCTCTTCCAGGAAACCCATATGGCTAGGGATAATAATAAAGAGAAATGTAAAAATATAGCTGTACAATCCTTGTAATACTAGTGATTGTACAGCTTAAATTTAATTTTCTCCTAACTTTAAACCGCTTCTTCCCTATTTCCTCCAGTAAACTGGCTGTTATAGAGATCTGCATAAAACCCGCCTTTATTAAGAAGTTCTTCATGATTGCCCTGTTCAATTACTCTACCATTATTCATTACAAGAATTAAGTCTGCATCCTTGATTGTAGATAATCTATGGGCAATAACAAAGCTTGTTCTTCCCTTCATAAGATTATTCATTGCCTTCTGTATTTGAGCCTCCGTTCTTGTATCAACACTACTTGTAGCCTCATCAAGAATTAATATAGAAGGGTCTGCTAGTATTGCACGGGCTATAGTTAAAAGCTGTTTTTGACCCTGTGAAATATTTGTTCCTTCTTCATCAATTACTGTATTATAACCCTGTGGAAGAGTTCTTATAAAGTGGTCTGCATGAGCTGCCTTTGCCGCTTCAACTACTTCTTCAAAGGTTGCGCCAGTTCTTCCGTAAGCTATGTTATCCCTTATAGATCCACTAAATAACCAAGTGTCCTGAAGAACCATACCAAAGATAGTACGAAGTTCTCCTCGCTTAAAGTCTCTTATATCTACACCATCGATACTTATTTTCCCATCATTTATCTCATAAAAACGCATAAGTAGATTTATAAGTGTAGTCTTACCAGCTCCTGTTGGACCTACAATGGCAATAGTTTGGCCTTGCTTAACATCAATGTTCATATCCTCTATAAGAGTTACTGTTTCTTTATAGCCAAATTTAACATGCTCAAATTTAACTTCACCTTTTAGAGGAGCTATTACCTTGTTCTTCTCTTTTATTGTACTAGCTGCTAAATCAATAACCTTAGAATCCTCTTTATCGGAGATCTCTTCTTCTTCATCTAATAATTCAAAAACACGCTCTGCTGCCGCTACAGTAGATTGAAGAATGTTAGCTATATTTGCAGTTTGGACTATTGGCTGACCAAATTGTCTTGCATATTGGATAAAGGCTTGAATGTCACCTACTTCAATTCTGTTTTTTGTTACAAAAATTCCTCCAACTACACAAACAAGTACATAACCTATATTGTTTATAAAGTTCATAAGCGGCATGATTATACCAGATATAAACTGCGCTTTCCAGCCTACATTGTAAAGTCTTTCATTTATTTCATTAAACTCCTTTACAGACCTTTCCTCATGTCCAAAAGCCTTTATTATTCTATGTCCTGTAAACATTTCCTCTACATGACCATTTAGCTGACCTATAGTCTTTTGTTGTTCCTTAAAGAAGTTTTGAGACTTCTTAGCAATACCTGTTGTTACAAGTATAGAAAGTGGTAGTGTTACCACTGTAACAAGAGTAAGCCAAGGACTTATAGTAAGCATCATTACAATAACACCTATGATAGTTACCACAGAAGTAATAAGCTGTGTCAAACTCTGCTGGAGAGTTGTAGATATTGTATCTATATCATTAGTGACACGACTTAGTATTTCTCCGTGGGTACGGGAATCGAAATACTTTAAAGGCAGTTTTGTAAGCTTATGGTTAACATTGTTACGCATATCATAAACGGTATTTTGTGCGACACCTGCCATAATATATTGTTGAATATAACTAAACACTGAACTTATAATATATAGTAAAATTAGATAAAGTATTATCTGTCCTACATAATTAAAGTCTACAGAAGGAACTCCTTGACTCTGCAAATTAGCAAGTATTCTAGGATCTCCTCCTTTTTTGACTGCCTCTGCTGCTCCACTTAACTTTTGATAGTACATATATTTCGCCATAAGTCCTTCAAATAGTTTTGTAGTGGCTTTCCCCATAATCTTTGGGCTGACAATGCTGAAAACTGTACTTAAAATTGCTGTTAAAAACACTGCAATAAGCTTAAATTTTTGTGGTGCTAAATATTTAATCAATCTTCTCATTGTTCCCTTAAAATCTTTTGCTTTTTCTACAGGCCTACCTAATGCCCCACCAGGTCCTCCTGGCCCTCTTTTAGGTCCATTATGCTTTTCACTCATATTTATCCCTCCTTACTATTAAGCGTTAAGTTCTTCTTCTGATAACTGAGATGCAGCTATTTCACGATATATATCACAATTTCTTAAAAGTTCCTTGTGAGTTCCCATTCCTGCTATCTTTCCGTCATCTAAAACAATGATTCTATCTGCATTCATAACGGTACTAACCCTTTGGGCAACAATAATCATAGTTGAATCCTGTGTTTCTTCTTTTAGTGCTGTTCTTAGCTTTGCATCTGTTTTGAAGTCAAGAGCAGAAAAACTATCATCAAAGATATAAATTTCCGGCTTTCCAACTAAAGCACGAGCAATAGAAAGACGTTGTTTTTGTCCACCGGATACGTTATTACCACCCTGTGCAATAACTGCATCATAGCCTTCCTTCATATTAGAAATGAAATCTGCTGCCTGCGCTACCTCCGCTGCATGTTTGACTTCATCTATAGTTGCATCTTCCTTACCATATCTGATATTTTCAGCAATAGTACCTGTAAATAACACTGCCTTTTGAGGAACAAAACCTATTTTTTCTCTAAGGACTTTCTGTGACATCTCTCTAATATCTACTCCGTCCACTAAAATACTGCCCTTTTCAACATCATAGAAACGAGGAATTAAATTTACTAAGGTAGATTTTCCTGAACCAGTTCCTCCTATAACCGCTGTTATTTCTCCTGGCTTTGCACTAAAGGAAATATTCTCTATAGCCGGTTCTTCTGCACCAGGATATTTGAAGGTAACATCTTTAAATTCTATATATCCTCTTTCATTGCTTGTATCCTTAGGCTGCTCTGGGTCCTTAATTTCTGGAACTATATCTAATACCTCATTAATTCTAACCGCTGAAGCCTCTGCACGAGGAATTAACACGAACATCATGGAAACCATTATCAATGAGAACATAATCTGCATAGCATATTGAATAAATGCCATCATTGAACCTACTTCCATATTTCCAGTATCTATTAGCTTACCACCAAACCAAATAATTGCTACCGTTGTTAAATTCATTATAAGCATCATAGCTGGCATCATGAAAGCCATTATTTTGTTAACTTTAATGGCGATATTAGTCAAGTCACCATTTGCCTCTTTAAATCTTTCCTTCTCGTATTCATTACGATTAAAGGCACGAATTACTCTTATACCTGTAAGATTTTCACGTACAACTGCGTTTAACTTATCAAGCTTTACCTGCATTACTTTAAATAAGGGTACTCCTCTACTTGCAACTAAAGCAATAACTGCAATAAGAATTGGAATAACTACCACAAGTATTAAAGATAGCTGTCTATTTTTTGATACAGCCATAATTATACCGCCTATACACATCATTGGCGCAGTTATCATCATTCTCATTATCATAATAGTTACCTGCTGAACCTGCATAATGTCATTTGTAGTTCTTGTAATAAGGGAGGATGTCCCTATTTTGTTAAATTCATTTAAAGAGAAACTCTCTGCTTTTGTGAAAACTTCTCTTCTAACATCCCTACCAAATTTTGTAGCAATTTTAGAGGATAGTAAACTTGCTAGTATCGTGCAAATAGCACTGCCACCGGCAACTAAAAGCATATATCCACCTATTTTTATAATGTAATCTGTATCTCCGTGAACTATTCCCTTATCAACTATATCTGACATCAAGGTTGGCAGATATAAATCTGAAAGGGCTTGAAAGAACAATAGTACTAAAATGGCAGCTATAGTAGCTCCATAAGGCTTTAAGTACCTAAATAATTTAATCATAATATCTCATCTCCAATCTACTATCCCTACTTAGATTAATTTTTCATATAATGCTGTTCTTAAATTTAATTAATTTCTGAAAATCTTATTTTTCATCACATACTTTGTTTAAGTTGTCTCTAACCTGCATTAATAGCCTGCGAAGCAAAATTTGTTCTTCTGATGTAAAATTATTAAAGCAATCATTATTTATAATTTTTACAACTTCACTTACTTCTGTCCAAACTTCTTTCCCCTGGTCAGTAAGATATACCCTTGAAATTCTCTGGTCATCAGGGTCCTGCTTTCTTTCAACTAAACCAGCTTTCTCCATTCTACTAAGCATAACTGTAATAGTAGCTGGCTTAATCTTTAACTTTTCTGCTAATTCCCTCTGACTCTGCCCATTTTTCCTATGTAGTGCATATAACATGGGCGGTTGACCAGGATATACTCCAACTTTGTCTAGCAGCAGATGGGTACGATGATAATGTAATTTTATTATCTCCAGAAAAATCATATATAATGAATCCCTCTCATGAAAGTCCATTTTATCACCACCTATTTGTTTAGTCGACTAAGTATATTAAGATACTATCATTAATCTTGATAATTAGTCAATATATCATATAATTCAATTTATGTCCTTCTAAACTGTTTACATTGCTAGTATGCTTCATTATACTTTATTTATTATAGCATTATGAAAGTATTATTTACATTAATAACTTTAGCAAATAATAGTTAGTCTACTAATTTTTATTCGCTAAAATTATTCCTTTATATCTTTAACATAATTTCAATTTTAATCATATAATATATATAGGAATTTAAGGTTTATAAAGATTTCTCATTAGAATAATTTATTTATCCAGTGAAAGAATATATAAAGATTGAGATTTTTCAAAATAATTAATATAAATTATTTAATAATAATCTTTACAAATACCAATGTTTACTATATAATTAGAATATAGAAATTATATAACTGTTTTAGTTATATAAAATATAAATACGATGGAGTGATTTTTATGAAAAAAGTAGATATATATACTAGCAATACTTGCGGTTACTGCCACGCAGCTATGGATTATTTTCAAGAAAACAATGTTGAGTTCACTGAACATAACATTTCAGAGGATGCAGAAGCTAGAAAAGAATTGATGAAAAAAGGCCATAGATCTGTACCGGTTATCGTAATTGACGGAGAAGAAATCATTGGTTTTGATAAAGAAAGAGTATCTTCTTTATTAGGATTATAATCTATAAAGAAAGAGGTATGCTAACTAAATAAGCATACCTCTTTCTTTATAGATTAATTGTCTCTGTAAAAGCAAGCAGCTGAAATTAGTTCATCTGCTGCCATGGAACATAAACCAGCTAAGTCCTCTACATGAAGCTCCTTGGTAGCTGAATAATCATAGAGGATGGTAGCAGTTGCTTCCAATTCCTCATCTGATAACCATAATACAAACCTCATTGGAACATTTGGCAATACATTAATTTCTATTCCAACATCTCCAGAAGGTATCTCTTTTCCACCTAATTTAAGACCAGCTTTTAAAAAAAGCTCACCTTTATCCCCAAAGAATTTTACTAATTTATTTATGCCCTGAAGTGCAAAGCCATTATAAGCATGGCCAACTCCCTCTAACTCTCTAAAGGGTACCCATTTTTGTGTCAGACCATTATTAGTACATCGGTAAAGATAGCTAAGTATTACCGTTTTATCAATTATCTTTCTGTTTTCCTCCTTAGAAAAACTTTCTTCAGCATTATTTTTCAAAACAACCCTTCCCTTTGGATAGGAAATTAGGTATTCTCTATTGAAATAAGTTAAAGTGAGCTGATTTTTTTCAACATCGTAGTAAGCACCACTTCTTCTAGCAACTTCTTCTGGGTCATACTTTTGAAACTCTTCACATAAAGTTTCATAGCATAGATTATAATTGTTCTTTTTATCATTGCCCATATTAGATATCCCCTTTTTAATATAGTTATAGATATAGGATAGATTTATATTTATAATAAACAGATTGTATCTTTGAAATGCGACTATTCTTCAACAGCTTAAGTTATTTACTTTCTTCTAACTTTTTATTAACTATATATGTTAGTTCTTCCACTGTGGCTTTTATTTCTTCTAAGTCATCTTTTTTGCAACTATCAGTACATATTGAAAGATAAATATATTCTAAAGACTTAAGTATTTCTTCTTTGTTAATTTCCAAAATAAATAAACCCTGATTTCTAAAACTATGACAAATTGACTTTTTCATAGTTTTTCATCCTACTCACTAAATAGGACGGTAGTATCACAGGATTCAACTACTAGGATTAAGACAATCATCTTAAAATCTCGCCTTACATCTAGGTAATGCCTTAAGACTCCTTTAAGGAAACTCCTTTTTGTTCCTCAAAGGAGTACTCGAAGAGTAAGCGACCACTACAAAATCTCTGATTTTGAGTGTCTGCTTAACCAATTCGCACAAAATCAGAGATTTTGGCTCTCTGCTTAAGTCCTGCAAGATTATGGGTGTTACCCATTCCTCAAGTATATTATTCTACCAGAGCCTTTCCTTCTAGGTGTACTCTAGCAGTTTTTATGTCTTAGAAGTTAAGATTTATGCTATTCCTAATATTTGTTTCCTTTTTACTATCCAAAAATCAGGTTTTTCACCTACCTTTCTTTTTATAATTTTATCTATATGACTCCATTTACTCCATTCATTCTTTTGATTAAATAACTTAATATCATCTATAAATTTATTTTTTAATAATTTAGGTATTCTCTCTTTAAATTTATAACTTCTCCTGGCTATTACCATAGCAGCACCATTATGGACTTCCATTCCATACTGATGACAATATTTATACAATCCTATTTTACTTGTATATTGTGGTTTTACTTTAACTAATTCTATACCTTTCTTATAACAAGATGCCTTAAGCATTGTCAACAGTTTCGAGTATATAAACCCATGCTTTATTCTTGCAAATTTACTTTGAACATCTTTATCATTTTTAAATTTTAAATTCTCAATAACTAAGCCACAATTATAATTTTTAGCAATTAAAACAGCTTGCTTAACTAATTCACCACATAAATTTAACCTTCTATTACTTCTAGCATATAATAGTTCATGTTGTTTCAAGTAAGTATGCCATTTGTAGTTACCTTTGTTATCTATCATAGTTAAAGCTATGCCATTTGGATTAGTATCTATACCTATAATCCCATTATGTCCTGTATATATTTCATCTGGCTTTCTTAGCTCAAAGGTTATATGGCAATAATACTTCCCTTTTTTCTTAATCATTTCTACTTGGTAAGCTTCCCTAGTAGCTAAATGATTTAAAAATAGGCTTCTATAATCAGTTCCATTTACTTTACCAGTCTTTTTTGATAATTTTTGCGGCAAATATATAGGAACTTCCATTTTTACCGCTCTATTATTTTCAGTTTTTTCAAGAGTAGATATTTGGAGATAACTCATGCCATTGTTTATTATTACTCTTAAATTTGGATTACCCTTTTTTGTTTTATCTCCTCTTGAATAAATGCGGTTGTTTCTGCAAGCTTTCCATTCTTCATTGGATATTAGACCCTTGCACCTTTTTAAAAACATTTGTTTAGTTCCGAAAACTACAGATGGAATAGCATTAGTATGGATGAACTCCCTGAAATATTCAGCCTTTCTCTGTCTCTTATCCAACTTTTTAAGTAAAGCAGTTCGCTTTTTTTCTGATAAATTTTTCTTCTTATCCTTTAAAATATTTTCAATTGTAGTAACCTTTTTAACATAACTTTCATAGTTCATTTTTACTAATTCTTTTTGCGAAGCAATAGTTTGCCTTGCACTTTCTACTGCATCTTTTGCCTGCCTTATATTAAGATTAAACTTAGAAGCTACATCTTTTTCTAAATCCACCCTTCTTTTACCTTGTAATATTCTCTTAAAAGAATATCTTATAGCCGTTGAAAACACTAACATCATATTATCTATAACTTGAATTTGTTCCTTTGTTTGATTTATCAAAAGTGCTTTTATCGTTATTTTCACTGTTTTCCATCTGCCTTTCCAGCTCTAATTCTTCAAGAGCTTTTTTTACTTTTCTTCCACCCCCTGAACCATAAAGCCTTGCTGAAAAGCAAGTGACAACACTTATTAAATCCTGCACCATTTCTTCATTAGGTTCTAATTTTTCTTTTGTTCCACTATCTATAACTTTTATTTTGCACTATCTGTTTTGGTGTTCTACACTGGTCAAACACATCTACCTGACATTTTTATCCGATGACTACCCGCTCTAATACTTCCTCGCACACAGTGAAAGCGATTCGCACCAAATCAAAGATTTGGGCTCTCTGCTTTTCTGCAAGAGAGAGCAAAGAGCGGCTACGTCCCTTGATTCGTTCAACTATCTAATCTTTATTTCATATACTTTTCTACTAGTTCATAGCATCTATTTTTTGTTGTCTCTGCTAAGGAACTAACATATAGTACTGATTCCATTGTTCCACCCTTCATTTCTGAGGATGCCTCTTTAGCTTTAGCATCTCTATAGGCTATCCACTTAATTTCTTCACTCTGTAATTTTTTCATATCATTAGAAGATAGTTGTCCTTTTAGTACGCCATAGATTTCATTTAAAGCAGCATCCCATCGTTTATACCTTTCACTTGCAGCCTCTCTCATGTCTGCTGTTACTCCAGAAGACTCTTTTTCTTCTAAATCCTTTAATCCTAGTTCAATATTGTTTAGCTTAGTTCTATATTCTTCTTTCCTGCTTATATTCTGAATACTAATACCGACATTCTTTTTATCCTCTACTTTGTTCTCTACCTTAGCTTCTTCTTTGTTCTCTGTTTTATTCTCTACCTTAGCTTGTTCTTGGTTCTCTGTTTTATTCTCTGTTTTATCATCTACTTTGTTCTCTACCTTATCCTCTGTGCTAGTCTTTACTGGCTCAGTATTTGTATTTTCTGCAGCACTACTTCCACAGCCAGCTAATCCCAGTGATAGTACTAAAATTATAATTCCTAAAATTTTTTTCATATTTTCCCCCAATAATAAGCTTATAATTTGAATTATTTTGAATAACCATGCCTTATAATGTTAAAGCATGGTTTATTTTTAAGGAGGTATTAAGCAAACAAATTTATTATTTACAAAGTTAAAATACCTCCTCCTTGTTTGATATTCCTCTAAAAGCTTTCGTAAAAAACTATGTCCTCCAAAGGTTTACGAGCTTTGTCATGTCTATCTGGTGATGCCGCTTCACCTTCTGCGTAACCTACTGCTAGTATATTCACTGGCTCAAAACTCTCCGGTAAATTAAATTCCTTCTTTATAACCTGAGGGTCAAAATAGCATATCCATACTGTTCCAAGCCCCTGTGCTGTAGCCTCTAGCATCATATGGTCTGTAACAATGGTTACATCTATGTCCGATATCTTCTTTTTATCAAAAGGCCTCTTCCATACAGCACTATGATCTACACAGGTAATAATAGCAACAGGTGCACCGTATACATTGGCAGATTTACTAAGCTTTTCTAGTCCCTCTTTCTCCTTTATAACAAGAATTCTTTGAGGCTGAGTATTAGCTCCTGTAGGGGCAACTCTTCCAGCCTCTAGTATTCTCATAAGTTTTTCTTCTTCTACCTTTTTACCTTGATATTTTCGTACGGAATAACGTCTTTTTGCAAGCCCTAAAAAATCCATAGTTTTCACCCTTTTCTAAAATTTATTATACTAAGATAATATCACAAAACTTAGCTTTTAATACTACTTACTTCGTTAAATTATTAATTATTTTATATATTTAAAGTGCCCTAGCGAAGACACTAGGGCACTTTAAATATATTTTAAATACACTTTAAATTCATTTTAAATATGTACCTTTTTATACGTTATTTATACAACTTTTTTATACTCAGAATGTGAAAAATCACATTCCATAAGAGGAACTAATTTTGTCTTATGTTTTATTTTATATACAACATAAATTGCTATAAATATAGGAATAAGTGCATAATTTGTTATAAAATCAAACCAGCTAAATGTCTCAGCTTGGAATACCCAAATATTGGCACCAAATATAACAATTGTACATAATATAGTTGCAAATATAGGACCAAATGGATACCATAATGCTCTATACTTTAAATCTTCAACCTTGTTACCTTGAGCAACATAAGCTTTTCTAAATCTATAGTGACAAATAGCTATACCTAGCCATGCAAAGAAGCAAGTAAGTCCAGATGCGTTATAAAGTATATAATATATTTTTCCATCTCCAAACATAGAAGCAAAGAATGCTGTAGATGCAACTAGTGTTGTAAGATAAATTGCATTCATTGGAACACCACGTTTATTTACCTTTCCAAATACCTTAGGAGCTTTGCCTTCCTTAGCCATAGCATACAACATACGGGATGCAGCATAAAGTCCAGAGTTACCACAGGAAAGTACAGAAGTTAGTATAACTGCATTCATTATAGAGGCAGCAACTGCAACACCAGATCTTTGGAATACTATTGTAAATGGACTGAAAGCTACATCTGCTACTCCGCTTTTTAATAAGTTCGGATCAGTAAATGGAATAAGGAAACCTATAACAGTAATTGTACCTATATAAAATAGTAGAATCCTCCAAAATACTGTATTAATAGCCTTTGGTACGTCTTTTTCAGGATTTTCAGATTCGCCGGCTGCAAGTCCAACAAGTTCTGTACCTTGAAAGGAGAATCCAGCAGTAAAAAATGAAGTTAATATAGCTGATATTCCACCAACAAAAGGTGCAGAATGACCTTGTCCATCACTAAGAGTCCAGTTACTAAATCCAGGTGACTTTCCTCCCATGATACCGAGAATCATAAGAACCCCAACAATAATGAAGATAACAATAGTTACAACCTTAATACCTGCAAACCAAAATTCTCCTTCTCCATATGCTTTAGCAGATAATATATTTAACCCAACTAAAATCGTTAGAAAAATTATACTCCAGATAGTTGTCCCTGTGTTTGGAAACCAAAATTTAATGATAAGTCCAGCTGCAACTAACTCAGCTGCAACAGTTATAGCCCAGGCAAACCAAAAATTCCAACCTAATGCAAAACCTAAAGCCGGATCAACAAACTTTGTTGCATAGGTTTCAAAAGAACCGGATATTGGCATCTTTGTTGCCATCTCTCCTAGTGAAGTCATTAAAAAGTAAACCAGTATGCCCATAACAGCAAATGCTGTAATAGCCCCTCCTGGACCTGCAGAACTTATAGCATTTCCGCTTGCAAGGAATAGTCCAGTTCCTATTGCGCCGCCGATTGCAATCATGTTCATGTGTCTTGCTTTTAAACTTCTTCGTAATTCAGCTTCATGATTTTTTTCAATGTTTGTGTTCATTTGAACTCTCTCCTTTCATTCCTTCGAACCTATAATTCCGTTTTGCAAAAACTTATATAAGTATAAAAAATAAATTATAATTATACAAGGGCCCTGTCAGTCAGTTACAAGTATTTTTTAGCCATATCTTTCAAAATTACTTTAAATTTCTCTTTATTTTATCAAATTACCACTTTGTATTGAATTTGTTCATCTTTTTTTAGGATACCTAATATTTGCTCTAATTTTCATGGGATAAATTGTAGTTATCCATTAAAGATTACTGATGTATAAAGTAAAAAGGATAGCTATTAACTATCCTTTTTAGACTGCTGACAAACATATTTTAAATAGGCACCTTTTGGGGTAGTTTTATACCTATTTTCCGCCTAAAGAACCATCCCAAGAATCCACATTAGTATTCTTCTTTTCTTCTTCGTCAAACCATCTAGTAGTTACTGCCTTTGTTTCAGTATAGAATCTTATTCCGTCTTTGCCTAGGCAGTGTAGGTCTCCTATAAAGGAATTCTTATGACCTGTGAATGGGAACATAGTTACTGGAACTGGAATTCCTACATTTACTCCAACCATACCGCCGTCAGTTCTTCTAGCAAACTCACGAGCATAATGACCGCTTTGAGTAAATATTACGGAACCATTTGCAAATTGGTTTTTGTTCATAAGTGCAAGTCCTTCTTCAAAATCCTTAACTCTCTTTATGCATAGAACTGGTCCAAATATTTCGTTATCTCCTACTGACATTTCAGGAGTTATGTGGTCAAGTATTGTAGGTCCTAAATAGAATCCACTTTCATATCCTTCTACTTTAACATCACGGCCATCTAATGCAAGTGTTGCTCCTTCTTCTATTCCTTTTGCTATCCAACCAGTTACAAAGTTTCTATGTCCAGCTGTTACTACTGGTCCAAGTTTTGAATCCTTTTCATATGCTGGTCCAATCTTAAGCTCCTTTGCATATTGCTTTAATAATTCAACTAACTTATCTGCTATACTCTCTTGAACAACTAATGTTGATAAAGCCATACATCTTTCTCCAGCACATCCGAAGGAAGAGTTTATTATTCCGCGAGCAGTTCTTTCTAGTGCTGCATCTTCAAGTACTAAACCATGGTTCTTAGCTTCACATAATGCTTGTACTCTCTTGCCATTAGCTGCAGCAGTAGAGTATATGTGTAATCCAACAGAAGTTGAGCCTACAAAAGTTATACCTTTTATTTCAGGATGGTTTAGGAAAATTTCAGCTTCATTTCTGCTGCAGGTAACTACATTTATAACTCCATCTGGAAGTCCAGCTTCTTTCCATAACTCTGCGCATCTTAATGCTGTCATAGGTGTCATTGAAGATGCTTTTATAACAATTGTATTACCTGCTGCTACACATAGCGGAGCCATCCAGCCCATTGGTACCATACCTGGGAAATTGAAAGGAGCTATTCCTGCAAAAACTCCTAATGGCTCACGGTATAAAACAGTGTCATAACCAGTAGATGTGTTCATTAAGGATTCTCCCATCATAAGAGTAGGAGCTCCACATGCAAACTCAACACATTCTATAATCTTTAATATGTCCCCTCTAGATTCTTCCCACACTTTTCCGTGCTCTGTTGCTACCATGCGAACAAGTTCTTCCTCATGCTTTAAAACAAGTTCACGGAATTTATATAAAACTTGAACTCTCTTCATTACAGGAGTTTGTGACCATGCTGGAAAGGCATCACTTGCTGCTTTTATTGCAAAGTTAACGTCTTCTTCAGTGCAGCATGGAGCTTGTGCTATTACTTCTCCAACACTTGGATTAAATACATCCATGTACTTTTCTGTTCTAGATTCTTGATACCTTCCATTAGCGAAAAATCCTAATCTCTTTACTTCTTTCATAATTAAAACCCTCCCAAAATTTCAGTATTTGACCTAAGTTAAAATATTTTAATATGCAGGAAGCATATGTTATATTTCAAATTAATATTTTTTATCTTCTGCCCCAAAGTAATTGATTTGTTTTACTAAATATCCCAAGTAAAACTCCAGTCTCAATTTTGTGTCTGTCAAATCCCTTTTTATTATTTCTTGTATTTTATTGATCTTGTACATCAGAGTATTTCTATGCATATAAAGTTTGTGTGATGTCTGAATATAATTACCATTTTCCTGAAGAAAGGTATGAAATATTTTTGAGTAATCTGTATGGTTTTGTAAGTCATATCTCTCCAACCTTCCTACTGTATCATCATAATATTCCTTAAGAAGATTAATATTTTCTATTTCAGTAAGCAGCTTATAGGCTCCTATATTAGAGTAAAATATTGTTTCATCGGAGCCACCTTCTGCTTTTAGGACTTTTAAAGCCTTTTCAGCTTCATTATAACTTCTCTTTATTTCATTAAACTCTGTATAAGCATTTCCAATTCCAATATTTATACTAATATCAGCGAAGCTATGCTTGACGCTTTCCCTTATAATCTGAGAAAGCATTGTTAAATCTGTAAACTTGTCCTTTTCATTGATCTGCAGTATTACTACAGAGTCCTTTTGCAGAAAACTTATTGGTTGAAATCTAGGATCCCAAATGGCACCATTTACTGCTCTTAAAAAATTATCTTTAATATAGGCTATACTTTGTTCATCTTTAATATTTTTAAAGGATAAATATTCTTCCAGCTTATCTATTGCCACAGTAATTACTCTAAAGGAATTGAAGTAACTGTATCCATAAGCTGACATTCTTTTGGTGAAATCTTCATAAGTGATTCTGTTAAAAAATATTATGTTTTTTAACAAGTCTTGATAGGAACTTTCTTCTATTTGTCTTTTCACTATATCACCACAAATTATTCTTGTTATTTCTGCCAAATTAGATTCCCAGGGAACCTCAAATATTGGAAAACCTTCTTCATTTGCCAGTTCTCTTATTTCCTCTGGAACCTTTGAAAGATATTTACCTACATTTACAATAAGGCCAGATGCTTTTCTTTCTATAATTCCCTTTACAAGCTTAATAAAACTTGAACTATCTTCAAAAACTCCAATGCCAGTAAGTATTATAAGCTCGTCATTTTGTACATATTGTACTATATCAGGAGTTTCTACATTATGAACCCATCTCGTTACCTTAGAAACTCCATTGCCTCCCCCTACTAGTTTTAAATCCTTCAATTCCGGTAAACTCATTAATTGATCAATTCTAACGCCCATAATCGAACCTCTCTCTTAAGATATATTTAAATTTCCATTTATTACATTTTAGTATATTCTAAAGATTCTGTCACTATAATAGTTATTTTCTCAATTATGGGCATTTTTGAATACTTTCTATTCCTCTACATAACCATCAGCAATAGTCAAAGCCTTATCAATTGCTAGGAATGCTTCCTTCATTTCTTCCTCACTTATTGTACAAGGTGGTACAATAAACATATAGTTCCATCTTAGATACATATAAACACCATCATCCATAAAGGATTTTTTCACTCTATCCATTGCTTCTCCGCTTCCATTCCATGGAACAATAGGTTCTTTAGTCTCACGATTTTTTACTAGCTCTATACATCCAAATAAACCTATATTTCTAACATCTCCTACAGATCTATGCTTCTCTTTCATTTCAGCAATAAACTTAGCTAGTAATTCTCCCTGTGCCTTTGCATTCTCTATTACTTTTTCTTCTCTATAAGCAGTTATTGTTGCCACTGCAGCAGCACAAGCTAAAGGATGTCCACTATATGTCAAGCCGCAGAAGAGATTTTTATCATAAATTTTCTTTGTAACTTCATCGGATACTCCAACTGCCCCTAAAGGTACATAGCCTGAGTTAATTCCCTTTGCCATAGTCATTATATCTGGAAGAACACCAAAGTTATCTATACCAAACCATTCACCGGTTCTTCCAAAGCCACTCATAACCTCATCTGTAATAAGAAGAATATTATATTTATCACAGAGTGCTCTTAGCTGAGTAAAGTATTCCTTAGGTGGAATAAATATTCCATTTGATCCTGTCACTGACTCTACAATTATTGCAGCTACAGTATCTGGATTTTCATACATTATTGTTTCTTCAATGTGTTTAACACATTCCATATTGCATTTTCCATATTCTTTACCAAAGGTACATCTATAGCAATATGGGTCATAAACTTTTACAACTCCAGGCATACCAGGCTCAACTGGTGGTCTTCTTGGATCTCCTGTTAGTGCGATTGCACCATAGGTTGATCCATGATATGAGCGATAGCGTGAGATGATTTTCCACTTTCCAGTTGCTAATCTAGCTATTTTAATTGCATTTTCATTTGCATCTGCTCCACCGTTAGTAAAGAAGAAGTGATTTATGCCTTCTGGAGTTACTTCACTAAGTAGTTTTGCTAGAGTACTGCGGGCTTCATTAGCAAAACCTGGTGCTGCAAAACAAAGTTTATCAGCCTGATCTTTTATAGCCTTTACAACTTTAGGATGTTGATGACCTATATTTTGATTTACAAGCTGAGCAGCCATATCCAAATATTTCTTACCGTTACCATCCCAGAAATAGCAACCCTCTGCTTCATTAACTACCATAGGATTAAGCTTGGACTGTACCGACCATGAATGGATCATATGATCCCTATCATTCTTGTAAACTTCGTCAACATTTACTTTTTTTAACTCACTAGTATTCATTATTTACACACCTCGCTTTATTAAATAATCAAATAAATATATTTTATAATTTAAATTTTTATATTTTAACTTTGCGATTACTTCCTTGCATAATTATAGTATCATTTCCTCAAAATGGAGTATATGTATAAAGTGAACAACCTTTTTGTGCTTTTTACCAAATTTTTAATTACTTTTAATAAAGATAAAAAAAACAGACAATATGATCTTAATATTGTCATGTTTTTAACATATTTGTCTATTTTCTAACAATGCTTCACCCTTGATTTATATGGTTTTTATGCGCTTTCTCCTATATATATTTATTTGTATTGCCCTTAAATATTACTATAAATAAAATAATAGTTGTGAATCTACTAACAAATACCATATTTATAACTAAAATAAACTAGCTAAATACAGGGCTGATACAATGATAAAAACTAAACCCTTGAAAAAAATGAAGTCTCATGATAAAACTTACACCTTTGTAAGCTTTATCATGAGACTTCATGCCAGAAGAGATGAAAATCCCCTAAACTTTAATAACAAACTGAAGTTATTTTGAAAATTGAAATCTATGTGTGATATATGATAATTATAATAGTCAGGGTATAATTATTGTTTTTCTAACTCAACAACTCTGTAACAGATTTTACCAACCAAACTTGATTCATGACTTATTACAACAACACCAATATTGTGCTCCCTAGCATAATCTATAACAACTTTCCAGATCTGCGCCTGGGTAATGGCATCTAGCATAGTAGTCATCTCATCTGCAATGATAAACTTTGTTTTTTCCGTTAGCACCCTAAGTACACAAAATCTTTGTAATTCACCACCGGACAACTCTGTAGGCCATCTATTTAACCAATCTTCTTTGATGCCCATAGCGTCCATTAATTCCTTAGAAGGCTCACCAGCCTCAGAAACTATTTTACTCATTTTCCACAAGGGATTTACAGCTTTCTCAGGATGTTGGAAAATCAACTGTACTGGGTTGTAATCCTTATTGTTATAATTACAATCCTCTAGTATAACTTTCCCGCTTTCAGGCTCTTCGTATCCTGCTAGGATTTTTGCCAATGTAGTTTTTCCAAAACCACTTGGTGCCACAAGGCCCACAATTTCACCGCTTTCAACAGAAAAATCAACATCCTTTAGAATATATCTCTCTTTATTATATTTAAAATTTATTTTTTCTGCCTTAAGTCGCATAAATACATCTTACCTTTCCATCACGTATTTCTCGAAATTCCGGCCTTTCTTCCATGCACCTTGCATTTTTTTGCCAGCATCTATCATAGAATAAACAGCCCTTTGGAAGCTCATTTGGCATAGGCTGAGTTCCTTCTAGTGGTATAAACTCCTTATTAGGCAAGGCTCTGTTCAGTGCTTTTGTGTAAGGATGTCTTAATTTTTCCCCATCTCCATCAAAGTCTGACACATTTGCAACCTCCAACGTTGTTCCTGCATAAAAAATCGCAATGTTATCTGCAATTTTCAGAGCTGCCTGTATGTCGTGTGTAATCATAAGTATTGCACATCCGTTATCAGCAAGTTCTCTAAAATCCTTAAGTACTTCTTTTAATGCTTCTTCATCTAAGCCTGGAGTGGGTTCATCGGCAATTATTACTTTTGCATCGGACACCAGCGCTGTGGATAGCAATATCTTTCTAGCCATCCCCCCGGACAATTGGAAAGGATAATAGCTTTCAACTTTTTTCCCAAGACCATACTTGGAGAACAAACTTGTAACTATATTTTCTTTCTTTTTATCATCGGCTATTGAAATAGCAACCTGTTTTTTAACCTGCTGCAGCGGGTCTAAATAGTTCACCGATTGTGGTATCAAAACAATTTCTTTTCCCCTTAGTTTTTCCTTATCCTTCTTAGTAAGAACATTGCCTTTATATGTTATTTCACCCTCTGTAACTGCATTATCTGGCAAAATGTCAAGTATCGCATGTGCCAGCAAACTCTTTCCCGAACCACTGGAACCAACTACTGCTAGAATTTTGCCTTCGTACAATTCTATATCTAAATTTGTTATAACCTTCAAATCTCGTCTTCGAAGTCCCTTCGTATATTGAGAGAAGGAAACTCCTAAGTCCCTTACTTCTAAAATTGGTTTCTGTTCCATCTGTTTCTCCTTACTTATACGCTTTCTTTGGATTTATTAACTTTCCAATATTCTTACCAACACAATCTACTAGCATTGATATCAACACCAGGCTAAAGCCAGGGAAAAAGGCTAACCACCATTTACCACTTGTTAGATATTTCATAGATTCAGAAAGTATAACGCCTATTGCTGGTTCGTGTGGAGGTAATCCAAATCCTAAAAATGTTACTGAGGCTTCATGTAGAATTGCATGGGGGAAAACTAAAACCATTCCTACTACAAGCTGTGGAATTATGTGAGGCAAAACATGTTCTTTTGCTATATAAAAACTGCTTTTTCCAAACTTTCTTGAAATCTTAGTATATTCCATTTCCTTTATTTGCATTACTTCTGCTCTAATTACTCTAGTTAGTGACGTCCAATGGGTAAGAGCAACTCCTATTACTATACCTTTAAGTCCGCCGCCAACAGCTATTGAAATCAATATTATTACTAATGTATGTGGTACTGATAACATCAAATCTATTAACCATGAAATGAAATAGTCCACCTTGCCTCCAAATAGAGGCGCTGCTACTCCTAAAATCATCGCTATAAACCCACTGGTTACAGAACATAGTATACCGATTTTCATACTTATACTAAGTCCCTTTACCGTTCTAAGTAACATATCTCTGCCAACCCAGTCAGTGCCAAAAGGATGGTCTAAGGAAGGGGATATAAATATGTTTACTAAATTTACTCTTAGTGCGTCCATATCTATTATGCTTCCAGCTACTAGTACGGCTATGAAGGATGCTGCAAGGGCAGCTGTTGATATAATAATTTTTTCTCTAACTCCTAGATTAAAACCACGTAGTTTAGCTCCTACTTTTAAGTTTCCTGCTCCTTCCATTAAATCTTCTGCACCTCCCTTATTCTTGGATCTACTACTCTATATAACAAATCCGCCAAAGTATTTCCAACATATACAAAGACTAAACTTATTATGACAACTCCCATAAGCAATGGTAAGTCCCCCTTCAATCCTGCCTGAACTGTAGCTTTCCCAAGTCCAGGATATGAAAATACTTGTTCAACAAATATTGCTCCACCAAACAATTCACTAAAAGATAAAAATTGGAGAGTAATTGCTGGAAGTGAAACATTCTTTAATACATGATTAAATATTATACTTTTTTTATTTTCACCGCGAGCTTTTGCAAATAATACATAATCTGTTGCAAGTATTTCTATAACCTTTTGCCTTGTGTGCATACATATATTGGATATTCCTATTAAACCTAGAGTAATTGCAGGCAAAATAACATGTCTTGCTTTATCTGCAAAACTAACATCCTCTGCAGTAGTTCCAATAGGGACACTTAGTGCCATAGGAAACCAACCCAGCATCACCGAAAATATCATTACAAACAATATTCCCAACCAAAAGGTAGGTGTTGAAATTAATATATAACAATAGGTATGAATAATTTTATCAATTGTTTTACCCTCATTTGCACCTGATATTAAGCCTAAAACAAAGCCTACTACACCTGATAAAACCCATGCTATACTCATAAGCGCAAGTGAAGATAAAAACTTCTCACCTATAATTTCAAGAACTGGACGTCTATAAATCATAGACGTCCCCCAATCCCCCTGAAGTATAGAGGTAAACCACGCCATGAAGCGCTCAATAGGTGGCTTGTTCAGCCCCCAATGTTCTGCAATTAACGCTCTTTGTTCTGCACCTACTTTAGTGCTTGCACCAACATAAGCTGTAACCGGATCTATTGGGGATAATTCTAAAAGTATGAAGGTAACTATACACACTGCCACTAAAAGTGTAATAAATTTTATAACCTTTTTTGTTAGGAACCTTGTAATACCATTACTTTTTATCACTTTTTCATCCCTCACCCTAACTATCTTTTTCAATATTTAGATAATTTAATTTTATTTCCAAGACCACTCTGCTACATTATCAAAAATTCTTCCGCCATGAGGCTGTACTATAGGATTTCCAAAAGTAAAACCTTCAGCAGCTAAGTATACATGATTTGCATTTGCAAGCCAAGCATAAGGTGCATCTCCCTTTGGTGAAGCATATTTCTGAAGTTCACGCCAGTAAGTAATAGCTTCTTTTTCATCTGTAGAATTTAATGCTTTATCTATATTATCGTTAACACTTTTATTGCTATAAATGCCTGAATTATTCCAAGGTACAGAACCACCAGCTATTCCTCCATAGTATAGGTTGTACAATTCAGAAGGATCTCCTGATCCAAAGCCGTATAATACTGCTTCTTTATGAATATCAGGTAAAATTGTATCCCAAGTTGTCTTTTTTAGTGTAACTTCTATCCCTATTGCTTTAGCAACATTAACAAATTCCATTCCCATTTCCTGTCTATAATTACCCTCTGTATATAGCAAATTAAATGCTGCCTTAAGCCCATTTTTTTCTACAATACCGTCCTTATTAGTATCAACCCATCCGCCTTCAGCTAGTATAGCTTTTGCAGCATCAACATTAGCATATTCATTAGCAGATAATACTGTATTCTCATTTAGCCAAGGCATATTTTCAAGTCCTGTGGTGGAAACACTACCGTAGCCGTTCAAGATGCCTTTAACGATTTTTTCTCTGTCTACCGCCATATTTAAAGCCTTTCTGATAGCAATATCAGAAGTTACGTTATTACCCATTACTGAACCGTCTTCTGCAACCTTTCCTTCATTTGGTACCATTGGAAAACTAACTCCATAACACTCGATACTTTTTATGTCTATTACTTTTGTTCCTTCAACTTTCTGTGCAGCCAATGTGCCGTTTATTTGCGCTACATCTACATCACCATTCTTAACTGCTGCAAAAGCTGTATCAGTATCTAGAAATACCATAGTTAGCTTTTTAATTTTTGGAACTTCTCCGTAATATTTATCATTAGCTTCTACAATAACCTGCTGTCCTTTATCCCATTGAACAAACTTATATGGACCAGAACCAATTGGTTTGTCTTTAAAGCTTTCATTATGAGCATGCTTTGGTACTATTCCAAGATAGGCAAGTCTTTCTAGAAAAGGTGAATAAGGTCTAGTTAACTTGAATGCCACCGTTGAATCATCAATTTCTTTTATGCTCTCAATCATGGTCAAATCAATTTCACTACCAGATTTTTTAGCTGTTTCATATGTATATTTAACATCTTCAGCCTTTACTGGAGTTCCGTCTGTAAACATTGCATCTTTCCTTATGGTAACTGTCCATGTCAACTTATCATCTGATACTTTATAGCCTGTAGCCAAGTCATTTTCCCATCCTAATTTTTTGTCTCTTTTAAACAGTGTTGAAAAAAGAACCTTTGTTATGGAACCATGGCCACCTGTTGTAGAGTCGAAGCCAGCTTCTGGTTCTGCACCTATAGCCGCGATTATTTCACTGTTTGCAATTCTTTGCTCCCTGCCAGATACCTTTCCTTTGCTGCTACCACAGGCTGTGAAGGATGTAACAGTCATAGCTGCAATAATTGACAATGATAATAACTTTTTTAATTTCATTTTTCTCCCCCCAAAAGTAAACAATTAGTCTAACAACATCTGATATATGGATAACTCACCTTATCCTTACCAGTTTTTATTCCTTAACTTTATTTTAACATGCCCAAGTAATTGAACAAGCCCCCCTTGGGGATATTTGTTATATATTTAACTATATTTACTATATTGGGTTGATTTACCATAGTTTTTTTATTAAAATATTTACTTTACAAACTGATTTATAGCCTTCTTCAAATTTTCTATTGCTTCCCAATCTTTATTTTCGACAGCGTCCACAATGCAATGATCAATATGATCCTTTAATATTACCTTACAGGTGTTATTAAGAGCTGCAATGACAGCTGACAATTGAATTAATACCTCACTGCAGTCCTTCCCACTTTCTACCATACGCTTTACTGATTCCAGGTGTCCCGTTGCACGAGATATGCGGTTTAGGACCGCTTTAGTATTATGATGACTATGTTTATGCTTATGTCCCTCATTATGGCTATGTGAATATTCTGTTCCATCAGATTTCTTATGGCTGTGGACTTGTCCTTTTTCTTTCATAATTGACTTATCTCCTTTGTTTTAAATATTTGGATTTAATTAACATATAAATATCTTTTTATATCTCCGCAATTGAAAATTAGGAATAAAATCTAGCCAAACTCCAAATACATCTGGATAATATGAACATCTATCCATGAAGTGGAAACTTGAATCAGATGGAGTTTCAATTTCATCTGATTCTCAGTTGAACGAATCCAGGGACGTAGCCGCTCAGAACGTAATCTTAGAGAAAAGTAGAGAGCCAAAATCTTTGATTTTGTGTGAATCACTTTCACACCCTGCGAGGGAGTATTAGAGCGGGCAGTCATCGGATAAATTTTATATATTATACCATTTTACCACATTTTTGTACATATAACCTGCCGTTGTAGATTGTGTCGAGTTCTAGTGTATAATCTTATTTTTTAAATTTATCCATTATAAACTTAGTAAAACTTCTTTGGTGAAAAAACATTATTGTTAACCACATTCAAATTGTAGGTTGACAATTCTTTTCTACTCATATATACTTCAATATATCCTAATAATTCATACTAAACAGAGTTCTTGGCATCAGAGGGAGTTTTAACTCCCTCTGATGCTTAGAAATCGTTATCCAGGGACGTAGCTGCTCTTTACTCCCACTTGGAGAAGTGGGAGTATTAGAGCGGGTAGTCATCGGATAAATATGGGACATCCATGCAGCTTCAGTTAATACTAAGATGTTTTACTTATATTTAAATATTTATATGGGGGATTTTAATATGAAAGACTTAGCAAAAGAAATTATTCATGGCAGAGTTTTAAAAAGAGGAGAAGATTTCAGTTTTTTTTTAACTGCAGATTCTAATGAACTATTTCAAGGTGCTAATATGATTCGTCAGGAATTATGCGGCAATAAGGTTGACCTTTGTACTATCATTAATGGACGCAGCGGCCGCTGTAGTGAAAACTGTAAATTCTGTGCACAATCTTCTCATCATCATACTAGAATTAAAGAATATGATTTTTTAGATACAGAGATAATTTTAGAGGATTGCAAAAGAAACGAAGCAAAGGGCGTGCACCGATACTCTATTGTCACCGCTGGCAGAACCTTAATAGGTAAAGATTTTGATAAAGCTATAGAGACATATAAAAAAATTCATGAAGAATGCAGTGTCAATCTCTGTGCTTCTCACGGTCTTTTAACAGAGGGGCAGTTTATTCATTTAAAAGAGGCTGGCGTGTCAATGTATCATGCCAATATAGAAACCTCCAGACGGAACTTTCCTAATGTCTGTACTACTCATACATATGAAGATAAAATTCATCAACTTAAACTGGCAAAAAAGGCAGGTCTTAAAGTTTGTTCTGGCGGTATCATTGGTATGGAAGAAACTTGGGATGACCGTATTGATATGGCTATAAGCCTGTCCGAATTACAAGTAGAGTCTATTCCTATCAATGCACTTATGCCTATTAAAGGGACATACTATGAAGATTTAGAACCTCTTTCTCAGGAGGATATTTTAAGAACAGTTGCTATATTTCGTTATATTAATCCAACTGCATATATTCGTATGGCAGCAGGTAGAAACTATTTTGAAGAAGGTGGTGCAAAGATATTCTTATGTGGTGCTAATGCTACAATCACTGGAGATATGCTAACCACTGTAGGCAATAATACTATACAGGATAAAGAAATGTTAACTAGTTTAGGTTTTGATATCTCAAAATAATATCTAGTTATTGATAATTTTCATATGAGGCTAATTTATTTCAAACCTAGTTAATTTTAAAAAGCCAGATTACTCTGGCTTTTTTAAAATTAATTCTCTACGGTTTTCTTGTAGTTAAAATATTTCCTGCCCCATCTCAAGGCTACATTAACAAGTGCTATCATTACAGGCACTTCAATAAGCGGGCCTATAACCGCAGTAAATGCCTCCTTTGACTCAATTCCAAACACTGCAACAGCTACAGCTATGGCAAGCTCAAAGTTATTGCTAGCTGCAGTGAAGGCAAGAGTTACAGTTCTATGATAGTCTATTCCTGACTTATGACTTATAAAGAAAGAAACAGAGAACATTATTATAAAGTATATAACTAAAGGTATTGCTATTTTTACAACATCCATTGGAAGTTCAATTATATACTTGCCTTTAAACATGAACATAATAACAATAGTGAATAATAAAGCAATTAGTGCTAGTGGACTAATCTTAGGTATAAACTTTTTAGTATACCATTCTGTTCCCATCTTAGGTTCTAACAATAATCTTGTAAGCATACCGCCAACAAATGGTATTCCTAAGTAAATAGCTACTGATGATGCTACCTCTCCCATAGAAATATGCACAGCCATACCTTCTAGCCCTATGAGCTTTGGAAGTACTGTTATAAATAAATATGCAAATACTGAGAAAAACACAACTTGGAATATGGAGTTAAAGGCAACAAGGGCTGCTGCATACTCGTTGTCTCCATCAGCAAGACTATTCCATACAATTACCATAGCAATACATCTTGCTAGTCCAATAAGTATAAGTCCTACCATAAAGTGAGGGGTGTTTCTCAAAAATATCACTGCAAGAGTAAACATCAATACCGGTCCTATTACCCAATTTTGTATTAGAGATAAAACTAAAACTCTAGGATTTCTAAATACCTTTCCTATTTCCTTGTAATTTACCTTGGCAAGTGGTGGATACATCATCACAATAAGACCTATAGCAATTGGAATAGATGTAGTACCTACAGATAACCTTGATAATGCTTCTGATAAACTAGGTACTGCCCATCCTAAAAATACTCCTAATCCCATGGCAATAAAAATCCATAATGTGAGATAACGGTCAAGCCATGATAACCTTGAAGATTGACTACTCATAATACTCCCCCTGAATACTTAATTTTAATAAAAGTTCACTGAAAAGCTTTTTTAAGTAAACTTTACAGTGAATTTATTATTTAATTGATAAGATCTAATAATCTTTCCCCTTTTACTTCTTCTGCTTTCCATTCAATAACTGCAAAATTTCCTTTAGAAATTTCATCTACCTTATTAATCCATTGAATTTCGTTGCTAGCTTTAGCTTTTAATATTTCATTAGTTGTGTTAGCAGCATACATACTAGAATTGATTACCCACCATTTACTATGGATACCAGCTCTCTTTAAATCTTCCTGTAATCTCATTGCTTCATAAACTGGTGTTGTTTCTGCAAGAGTTACAATGACAGCATCTGTATGCTCTTTTTTTCTTAGTTTAGGCAGCAAATTCCTAACTGATTCTGGTATATCTCCTTGAGAACGCTGTATCTCCCTGTTATAGCTTTGGGTTGAATCTAAAAGTAATAGAGTATGACCTGTAGGTGCAGTATCTATAACAACTACTTCATTCTCCGATCTCTCTACTATCTCTGCAAAAGCTCTAAATACGGCAATTTCTTGGGTACAGGGTGATCTTAAATCTTCTTCTATATAAGCTAAATCTTCTTCTCCCATTGTCTCCCTTGCTTTACTTAGTACTTCTTCCTGATATTTTGCTAATTCTTCTTTTTCATCAATATGACTTAGAGTAATACCAAAGTTTTCATCTAACACAAATTTTAAATGAGCTGCTGGATCAGTAGTTGTCAGATGAACTTTTTTGCCCTTTCTTGCTAGACCTAATGCAATAGTGGCAGCTATAGTAGTTTTTCCTACTCCACCTTTGCCCATAGTGAAAATGACTTTCTTATTGCTATTATATAAATCCTCAATTACTGTCTCTAATTTAGGTATTTTACTTACATTTAGTTTTTTACTACTATGCTTTACATTGTCTTCCTTTAAAAAAGCTCTTAAATTTTCAAGACCAGTTATATTATAAGGTCTTAGTGGTATTTCAAAGATTTCCATATTCTTTAAATACTGAGGCATTTCTTTAAGTGCCTTCTGTTGTTTTTCATATAAAGCAGTTGATAGCTCATCATTATGATTTTGTAATACACCATTAATGACAAGAATTTGATTATTTACTCCGATGTCCTGCAGTTCCTTAGAGGCTCTCTCTGCTTCTTTAAGAGGGGAATCCTCTGGTCTAGAAACTAAAATAAGGGTTGTCATATTCTTGTCTGCCAAAGTCTTCACAGCATTTTTATAAACTTCTTTTTTACTCTCAAGGCCCGCTAATTGTCCAAGACAGGATGCGCCATGAGTATTCTCACTAATGAAATTACTCCAAGCAGAAGGCAATTGTAACATCCTTAAGGTATGACCTGTTGGTGCTGTATCAAAAATTATATAATCAAAGTCTTTTTGAACCTTATCATCTGTTATAAAGTTAGAAAACTCATTAAAAGCAGCTATTTCAACGGTACAGGACCCTGAAAGCTGTTCCTCCATATTTTTAATAGCTGCCTCTGGAAGCTTCCCTCTAAAAGGTCCCACTACGCTTTCTCTATATTCACTAGCTGCTTCTTCTGGATTAAAATTTGCAACTACAAGATTTGGTACATCTTTTATTTGAACTCCTTTATTATTCAGTTCTGTATTAAAGACATCTTGCAAATTTGAAGCTGGATCTGTGCTTACTAACATTATTCTTTTCCCCTGATCTGCTAAGGTGATAGCAGTAGCACAGGCCGTTGAAGTTTTACCAACTCCACCTTTTCCAGTAAAGAATAAATATTTAGTTAACTGTATCTCATTAAGATTAAATTTTTTATTCAAAAGTATTTCCCCTCTCTTTTAGCAGCAACCACCTTTGCAGCCACAGTCCTTAGATTTTCCTTTATTTAAGTCAATTATCTTACCTATCTTGGCTTCAGCCTTAAGATAACTTTCTGGAATATCTAACATAGTACAAAACTCTTCATTAGTTGGATATGCTTTAGTTTTAACAACTTCGCCATCAACAAGGACTACTGGCAGTATATCTACACCTTCCGTATTAAGCAATTCATTGATAACCTTGTTGTCTACAAAGGCTTGAGGACTGCTAGTTAGATTGAATCTTTCAACGATAACCCCTTTGCTTTTTAGGTTATTTAACACAGTAGACACTCTTAATAATTCTGGATCAACGCTAGGACCGCAAACTCCTGTTGGACAACACATTGCTGGATCAAAAATAATCATTTTTTTCATAATACCCATCTCCTTAATACATCTGGTGCATATCTCTATCCACCGATTGATTATACTTATTTTATATAGAAACTACATGTAATCCATGTAGTCCTTGATTTTATTTACAGTTACAATTTGGTTTGCTTTTACAAATGCAATCATCTGTATCTGTTACAAGATTCATAAGAAATAACATTAATTTATTACAGTTAGAAGTATTTAGGGAGTAGTAACTCCACTGCCCTTCCTTTCTGGTGTTAACTATACCGCACTCTGCCAGCACCTTCATATGATGTGAAAGAGTAGGCTGTGTGAAGTCAAAATGATCTAGAATGTCACAAGCACATCTCTCCCCACAGGATAAAATATCAATTATCTTTAATCTATTAGCATCTGCAAGAGCTTTAATAATTTTCGCATTTTCATCATAGTTTAAGGCCACTTAATCACCTCCATATAGATAATCATCTATATATAATATATACCATTATCAATATAACGTCAATGTAATTCAGATTTATTCATACAAAAATAGTATCAATATATATCACCCTCTATATGAGCTATTTTATGTATGAAATTATGAGAGGTTACTATATAACTAAAATAAAAGGACTCATATCAACACTTTTTATAGCGGATATGAATCCTTTTTCTTATATGTATATATTATTATCTTTTAATTAGAGGAAATGCTATAACATCTTTTATGCTATAAGAGCCAGTAAGGAACATTATCATTCTATCAATACCTATTCCTAATCCTCCAGTAGGTGGCATTGCAGTATCGATAGCAACAGCGAATTCTTCATCCATTGGACTAGCTGTTTCAAGTCCCGCTCTTAGTTTTGACGCTTGTTCATACAAAAGAATTCTTTGCTTCAATGGGTCATTGAGTTCTGAATAAGCGTTCCCAAGTTCAACACCATAAGCATAAGGTTCAAATCTTTCAATTAAATCTGGGTTATCCCTATGACTTTTACAAAGTGGAGAAGATTCCTTTGGAAAATCTATAACAAAAGTTGGTTGAATTAGCTTCTTTTCAGAATACTCTTCAAATAAATTAACTATTAGTTCGCCCTTAGAGCATTCATCAATAACTAATCCTTCACTTTGGCTTTCTACTAAGAGCTCATTATCCTTAATGTACTTAATAATTTCTTCCCTGGTAAGCGTATTAACATCAATTCCTGTATCCTTTTTTACAAGGTCACACATCTTTTCTCTCTTCCATGGAGCTTTAAAATCAATTTCTACATCTCCATACTGAATCTTTGTTGTGCCGTTAACCTTAGCGAATACATATTCATACATATTTTCCATAAGTTCCATCATATCATTATAATCAGCATAAGACATATAACATTCAAATAAGCTGAATTCTGGGTAATGTGTTCTGTCAATTCCTTCATTTCTAAAAGCTCTTGCAAAGGTATAAACTCTTTCGATTCCTCCAACTATAAGTCTTTTCAAATATAATTCTGGAGAAACATTCATATATACATCACAATCTAATGCGTTAACAAAGGTTGTAAATGGCTTCGCTTCTCCTCCACCGTATTTGGTATCTAGGACAGGGGTATCTGCTTCGATAAAATTTAAATTATTTAAGTATTCCCTAATTGCTGTTATTGCTCTTGAACGCTTGATAAATCTTTCTTTAACATCCGTATTCATTATCATATCTAATGAACGATGTCTTTGCCTTAAGTCAGCATCTTGAATACCGTGATATTTTTCTGGAAGTGTTCTAATAGATTTTGATAGTACTTCAAATTTTCTTGCTTTAATGGTAATCTCACCTGTTTGAGTCTTAAATACAGTTCCTTCAATTCCAATAATATCTCCAATATCAATTAATTTTAAGATTTTATAACTTTCAGCGCCTATTAGGTTCTTACTTAAGAATATTTGTATACTTCCTTTTTCATCTATAATATTAGCAAATGTAGCGTTTCCCATCCTTCTTATCAGCATGATTCTTCCTGCCAATATGAATTCTTGTTCTTCTTTTATATTCTCAAAGTTATCATAAACGTCCTTAGTATGGGTTATGTCTTTGTAACTATAAGGATATGGGTTAATTCCCAATTCATAAAGCTTATTTAATTTTTTAATTCTTTCCACTACAAATTCATTTGAATCTGGCATTATATTTTCTAAGTTTTCTACACTTTCAAATTTCCTGTACATTTTAGCTATACCACCTTTAATTATTTATTTACCATTTAATAAATTTTTGGACAAATAAAAAAACCTTCACCTCCAAGATCTTAATCTTGAGGACGAAAGTTATATCTTCGTGGTACCACCTCAGTTTATCCATATGTCACCATATAGACCTTTTCAAGTACGTAGTTAACTATATACTCTATAACTTATAACGGGTTATACCGTCACAGCCTACCCCTGAAACCAAGCTCGGTGTGCAACTCTGAGACCTTTTTCAATAAAAAATCCTTGCTCATTCTCACCTTGCAGAGCTCTCTGTAAATTCATATATTTATCTACTTTTCTCTTCATAGTCTTTACAAGATTATACCATAAAAAATTTACATATGTCCATACTTCAAATTGCTACTATTTGTGCGAATAAATAGTAGTAATCATATGGTAAGAGTAATTCACATTCTTCTTATAATGCGGCGTAACTATTGAAATTAAAAATACGAATAATGTTTTTTGAGAATTGAATACTATTATGCTAAAAGATGGAACTGTTTCAACCTCATTGGAAACACGGCTGTATTTTACATACAAATTATGATATAATTTCCACTATAAAAGTCAAAGTAATGAGATATTGCGTAATACTTATAATATCAACTTATGAATAGTTATATTTTAGGGGGAGTTTATAAATGAATTTAGAAACAAAAAAAGATAAAAGAAAAATCAAACTAATAGGTGTAAAACGATTTAGAAAGTACGTATTTAGGGCTTTAATTTGCACAGTTATTATTTTATTAATTGGTTTTTCATACGAAAAAATTGGTGAATATACTGATGTTAACCACTACCCTCCAGTGGGAAAAATGGTTGATGTAAATAATCATAAAATAAATGTTTACAGCAAAGGAGAAGGAAAGATTACTGTGGTTTTTGGCTCAGGACTTAATACTCCAAGTGCATATTCAGATTTTTATCCTATTTATAATGAAATATTAAAATATGCTAAAATCGTTACATATGATAGGCCGGGACATGGCTGGAGTGAAGTTACAGATGAGCCAAGAGACATAGATACAATTGTAAAGGAAATGCACACCGCCCTTGAAAAGTCAGGACAAAAACCGCCGTATATACTAGTTGGTCACTCATACGCATCATTACAGGCAATAAGATTCGCACAGACATATAAAAACGAAGTATCTGGGGTGATGCTGATAGATGGTGTTAATCCAGAGTATTATGCAAAAAATGGTTCAGAAATTTCAAGTGGAACCGTAGCTAAATATAAATTCCTAAAGTCTGTGGGCATAGCAAGGTTGATACTAAACCATACTGATTTATATTCAAAAAATTTTAAATCTCTACCTGATGACCTAGAACAATTATATTTTGGAATGTTTCTAAAGACAATGTTTAACAAAAATATTGTAGAAGAAGGAAAAATGGGAAAAGCTAGTGCAAAGCTTATAATAGCTAATGGTCATTTAGGTAATCTACCACTGAGAATATTATCTGCTCCAAGTGACACAGAATGGAATGACAGTCAGGTTGCATTGAAAGAGTGGTCAAAGGATAGCGAACAAATAGTTGTTAATGGAGCAAGACACGCTATACATCAGTCTAATCCAGAGGTTGTAAGTGAACAAATTAAAAAATTATTAGAAAATAATAAATAGAAGATGTTTGATTATTGCAACCGACAATTTGGCAGCAGGTTTTTAGTTTTAATACTTTACAATTCTTTAAAAACTCCCTGGAGTAACTTGATTCGGACTTTTCTAATTTTGCCTAACTATCGTAGGGCTAGGATAGTTAGGGATTATGAAAAAAATGCGAATTAAATAGATTAATTAAAACGTTCTTTAAAAACTGAATATTGCGATGAGTAGAAATTCCTCTCAAATGTAATTTTGCTAAAACGTTGTGGTAATGCATTCCATATATGTTATAATTATTCTATAATCAAAGCATAATTGTATTACCATTCAAGTTAGTCATTTTTCAAACTGACAGATAAATAGGAATTTATAAGAGAGGAAAATTTAAATATGTGTACTGATTTTGTAAACTTAACAACAGAAAACCTTGTTAATGAGCATTTATGCTGTATTATACGCAGTAAAAAGCCACATCAAGGTATTGACGCAAAGCGACAATGGCTCTCAGAGCGACTAAATGAAGGCCATGTCTTTAGAAAGTTAAATGCAAGAGCTACGGTTTTTATTGAATATGCTCCTCTTGAAACTGCTTGGGTTCCCATAATTGGTGACAACTATTATTATGTGTATTGCTTATGGGTTTCTGGTAGTCACAAAGGAAAAGGGTATGGGAAATTGCTGATGGAGTATTGTTTGGCTGATGCCAAAGAAAAGGGTAAATCCGGCATTTGTATGCTCGGAGCAAAGAAACAAAAATCTTGGCTTTCAGACCAATCATTTGCGAAGAAGTTCGGCTTTGAGGTTGTTGATAATACCAATAATGGTTATGAATTGCTTGCACTTTCTTTTGACGGAACAATGCCAAAGTTCGCACAAAATGTTAAGAATCAAGAAATTGAAAGCAAAAAACTAACAATTTATTATGATATGCAATGCCCCTATGTTTATCAAAACATTGAGATGATAAAGCAGTATTGTGAAATGAAGGACGTTCCTGTATCTTTAATTCAAGTGGATACGCTACAAAAAGCAAAGGAATTGCCTTGTGTTTTCAATAACTGGTGTGTGTTTTATAAAGGGAATTTTGAGACAGTGAATTTGTTAGATATCGCCTATTTAAAGAGAATACTTAAAAAATGAAAATACAATTTTGGCTTTTCACGTTGATTATTAGGACTATCTATTAAAAAGAAGTACCCTATGAATGTAAAAATGTAAAGGCGAAAATATAGTTACAATAGGAGAGTATTATAGGTATAAGGCTCGTTAAATTTCAGTATTACGAGTATATTTAGGTGAACAATTTTCTTATTTAACCAACAATTAATAAAATTCAATAGTTTTCTAGGACACCGCATTATTCAGAGATGGATTTTGAGGTATTCTTTTAGTTCGCAATTCAAAGATTTTACTTATTAATCATAAAACTACGATAGCTGTATATTGGTAATTTAAAGCGACTTATGAAAGATGAAAAATAGTTCAATAAATAGGAATTTGTTTATATTAGAACTTGAAGGAGAAATGATTTGAATAAAGTACAGAAAACTGCTTATGAATTAATACAAGCAGACGCAAGGTTTTTATATACATTAACTTACATTTCAAAAAATGCTCAAAATATTAGTAGCAATTATATTTGTATGAGCCTACCTTATATCGGACTTTTTGCAGAAGGTACAGAGCAGTGGTGCAAAAAAGTTGGATTAAATGCCCCTCGATTTAATCCAACTGAGAAAGTATTTTATACGCAATTAAGACAGGGTGACGTGATATACTAAAGTTGTAACACTGGTTTCGCAGAATCTAGTATAATAAGATTTAAGAAAGTGGTGTTATAAATGGCAAATAAAAAATATAGTAAAGAATTTAAGGAAAAGATAGCTAAACTAATCCTAGAAGATGGAAGAACTCTATCAAGTGTCTCAAAAGAATATAATATAGCTAAATCAACCATTAATGGATGGATAAAAGTTTTTGAGAAAGATTGTATCGAATGTAAAGACATGATATCTCCCAGTGTACATGAAGAGCTTAAGAGATTAAAGAAACTTACTGCTGAGCTTGAAAAGGAGAATGCATTTCTAAAAAAGGCGGCAGCCTTCTTCGCCAAGGAAATAGACAGTTAGTATATAAATTCATTGATTTAAATCAGGCTAAATTTGGTGTGAGATGGCTTCTTAGACGCTTTGGAATATCTCCTAATGCTTATTATAACTACTTAAAGCAAAGGCGAAAGCCCCTCTATGCAAGGAAGCATTTAGTGCAGAATCAAATCAAAGAAATCTTCCATAGTGAAAGTGGGAAGATGGGATACAGAATGATAAAACTCCAGTTAGAGAAACAAAAAACTAACTTGAGTCTATTAACTGTACACAAATATATGAAAGAACTAAATCTTAAATCTGTTGCCTTTAGAAAGAAGCCTAATTATGTAAAGGGGACTCCTCATAAGGTCTTTGAAAACTTATTGAATAGAGACTTTACAGCATCTCAAAAAAATCTAAAGTGGTGCACTGATTTTACTTATATTCGTTCTTCTTCTGGTAAGATGTTATATAACTGCTGCATATTAGATTTACATGATAGAAGCATTATGGCAAGTAAAATATCTACAAATATAACTTCAGATTTAGCTATAGAAACTCTTAAGGAAGCAATTACTACGCATAAGCCCTCCTCAGAATTAATCCTACATAGTGACCAAGGCTCTCAATATACCTCTAAAGCTTTCACAGACTTTTGCAGTACTAATAATGTTAAGCAATCTATGAGTAAAGCAGGGTGTCCTTATGACAATGCTCCTATGGAGTCTTTTTATGGAAAACTTAAGAATGAACATTTAAATCACTACACTATTAAAAATAGTTCTCATCTAACCGAATTGATTAATGACTATGTGTTTAGATATTATCATCATAAAAGACCACATAGCTCATTAGGTGGGCTTACGCCCTTTGAAAAGAGGTATTTGTAAAATTAATCGAACTAAGTGTTACAATTTTGCTTGACCATGTCAGGGACACAAGTTTTTTGAAAAAAGTTATGAAGATTATGCTACTCTGCTTTTTGAAAAGTTTACAGAAAGCGAAAATTACTTTTATAGCATACGTAGATTACGTGAAAAGATATTTGGATATTACAATTTAGGTACTGATTTGTGTAATGGTAAGTTTTGTGGTAATACAATTTTGTGTTCAATGTATACTCCTATAAACCTATTAGGGAATGAGGGCGTGGGGGCATGGATAGGAGATATGAGCATAGTTGCTGGAAAGTTAGCAGCTTCTGTGGGTTGCAAGGAGTTTCCGATATATAGATATAATGATAATCTCATTGTTCAATACAAAGATTATCATTTTTATAAAAATTCACCACTGAAGATGAGTGACGATTTTGGCTTTCTGCTTTTCTCTATACTTTGCAGTATTAATTATGCAATAGAGTTTATTGAAAATTATTTTATAGATGAGATTCCTCAAAAATTTAAATTTGCATATTTACAGTATTACTATCTTTGTGATTTCATTAAAGAGGTGAACACTCAAGAGAATACTGATTTTTATATAGATGACTATTTATGTGATAGAAATTTCCGTAACTGCCTCGCTCATTATGGTTTGGGGCAGTACATAAGTGAGAATGAAATCATTTCAGACGATATACTAAAAGGATTAACAAATAAAGCCTTTGGAAAAGACTATCTAACTACAAAAGTGGAGCTCTTTGAAATTCTACGAAGTTTAACTAGGCAAATAAGACAAATAATTTTGAAATAATATGCAAGAATATCTGTTATTAGTCTATAGTTTAAATGTTATAATCAAATTCCAATTTGTAGAGTTGAGTTAACATGATTTTGAGTTCAGTTCTGTCGGATTCTTATATGGTCTAATAATTGTAAATTTACGATATATAAATAATTAAGCGGCCATATACCAATAGAACTTGGTACCTTAGCCGCTTAAATTTATATTAAAAACAATTTATTTATTTTCATTTATTTCAAACTTTAAAATTTCTGGTCGATTGTAGTGACCAACTGGATCCCAATCAAATTTGGACTGTATAATTTGATTTAAGTCTATTTCAGCTGTTAAAATACCTGCTTCATCAAATAATGGACCTGCTACATATTCTCCATAAGGATCGATTATACAGCTGCCTCCCCTGCACATAACCTCAGGCTGATTTTCAAGATCCTTATAATATTTTAAATCAGTTGGATACATAGATTTTTCAACATATTGATTACTCATGATTACAAAGCATCTTCCTTCAAAGGCAATATGTCTTAGTGTAGCTTGATATACGTCTCTTTGGTCAGCAGTTGGTACTATATAGAGATTTACTCCCTTCATATACATAGCCATTCTTGCAAGAGGCATATAATTTTCCCAGCATATTAATGAACCCATTTTTCCATAAGGAGTATCTACTACAGTAATTGTTGATCCATCATCTTCGCCCCATATAACTCTTTCAGCGGCTGTTGGTTTTAATTTTCTATGTCTTCCTAAATACCCTTCAGGACCAAAAAATAGATTACAACAATGTAATGAACCATCAAGTCCATAGCCATTTTTCTCAGTAACTCCTATTGATAAATAGATACCTAATTCCTTAGAAAGCTCTGCAAGCCTGTCCACCTCTGGACCAGGTACTGCCACTGAGTTATCATAATATCTTTGATAGTCTTCTCTTGCTTCCATGGTTCTGCTTCCTATTAGCATACCGAAAGTAAGTCCTCTTGGATAACATGGTATAAAGCTCTCAGGAAAGACTATGAGTTTTGATCCATTTGCAGCTGCTTCTCTTGTGAGTTTTATAGTCTTCTCCATAGTTTTTTCCAAGTCAAATATCACTGGCGAATCTTGAATAACAGAAATTTTTAATCTTTTTCCCATTTTCTCATATCCTTTCAATGTTCCTACTATTTTTTATTATCTGTATTTTCATTATATTATAGCACAATTGCATCATTAATAAATTAAATTTCAATTTTAAAAAATAGTATTTAAAAAAGGAAAACAAATTTTCAAGGGAGAAAGTCTGCTCTCATTGTAGACATGATGAAGTGTCCAAAATTTGAAACTAGAGAGGCAATTTATATATAGTAATGTTAAGTATTGGAATTATAATTGATATTCTGTATAATTAAATAAGAACACAATTGTAATTTTTGTGATATATTATAACAGTTATATAGGAGAATAATAAGAATGATAGATTTATTTAGGGCATTTACAACAAAGGAAGATTTTTTTTATGATGGTGCATTTATTGCTAAAATAAAATATCAGCGGTTTCAACCCCAGTCAGATAAGGAAACTTATAAAAGTGAAATTGTAAAAAGTAATAGGAGGCTTTGTGTAATCAACTGTAGTGGATACGCTAATAATAAAATTGCAGAAACACTAACGGTTTATTTAATGATGAATGTAACGGTTAAAGAGCCTGTTGAACCAGAGATTGTTGAAGATACTGGTACTTTATGGCGTAATTTTTCAAAAGAAGAAATTGCAGATTTTAGTCATCTAACAGGAGATACAAATTCCATTCATCTTATAGAAAATCCAGTTGTACAAGGAATGTTTATTCTAAAAGAACTTTGTGACACAACTCAAACTAATGAAATAGAAGTAAAATATATTCATCCTGTTTATGGATGTAACCCAGTTTATATAAAACATGAAGGAAATATTCTAAAAGGATTTAGTAATGGGATATTATGCTTCCAAGCAACTTTATCTTAAAGTCTTTTTACAAAAGTGTAAGTTAAGGGAAGGTTTAAATTACTTCCTTTAAAAAATTTAATATTATCAACACTATTCTTAAACACAGCTAAAAATTAAAAAACAAAAAAGCCTATGGAAATATTATTAAATATCTCCTAGGCTTTTGTTCAATTCTATAAATTAATTTCATTATTTTTAATTCTTCTTGCTAAATCTTTTACTTTCTCTTCAATAGCCTTTGCTGTTTTAATAAATTCTTCATCATTTTTTCCAGATGGATCTTCTAGCCCCCAATCTTCCTCATGCTTTGAAGGAAGGAATGGACAAACTACATTGCAGCCCATTTTTACAACTATATCTACCTCTGGTATATCATCAAGTAACTTAGACCTTTGTGTTTCATTCATATCCACCTTATATAAATCCTTTATTATTCTTACTGCATCCTGATTTATTTGAGGTCTTAACTCTGTTCCTGCTGAATAAGCTTCAAAAACATCAGAAGCTAATAGCTTTCCAAGCGCCTCTGCCATTTGAGATCTGCAAGAATTATGAACACATATAAATGCTACCTTTGGTTTCATAAAAAATCATCCTCCGTAAAATACTTATCTTATCTTAGATTGATTGTAAAAACAATTTTTATTTCTCCTCTATTATACCTATAAAAGTTTCTCCATGATAGTGATATTAACAAACTTTCCATCAAGTATTCCTTGATTTATATAAGTGCCGACTTCTCTAAAGCCAGTAGACTTATATAATCTTTTACCTATTTCATTAGATTCAAAGGTACTTAAGATTAACTTATGAAAATCCTGTTCCTTAGCTATTTCAATTAAATAATTTAATATCTTCTTTCCTAATCCCTTTCCTCTCATAGTTCTTTCTACATAGACTGAAATGTCGCCAACTCCGCTGTAGCAGCATCTTGAATTAAAAACATTTATAGAGGCCCATCCCCTAACTATACCTTGGCTATCTTCAATTACTACAACCTTATACCTCTCACCTCTTGTAGTAAACCACTCCTTCATTTCGTCTATATCCCTTATCCTAGTTTCTAAGGTGGCAATCCTATCTTCAATGCCTTCGTTATAGATATTAGTTATAAATAATATATCTTCAATTTTTGCTTTTCTTGTAATATAATTCATCTTCATCACCTACTTATACGCCTTAACATGTGCTCCTGCATAAGCACCGTCAAGTAATTCAGCATCAATTTGGCTATATAAATCTCCTAAACCCTTTTGTTTTGCTATTTCCTCAATAATTTCCTTTGTGTATAAATTCACTGGAGTAATTTCCACCTCTTTAAATCCAACCCTTTTCAGTATATCCTCATAAACCTTTAAATCTAAGGCTCCAGCAATGCACCCTACCCACATTTCAGCACTACGCTTGATATCTTCAGGAACTTTCTTTAATTGAACTATATCTGCTATGGCAAGTCTGCCTCCAGCTTTTAGAACTCTATAAGCTTCTCTTAAAGCATTCTCTTTGTCTTCACATAGATTAATCACACAATTTGAAGTTATAACATCTATAGTTTTATTGTTAAGAGGAATATCTTCTATATATCCTTTGATAAATTCCACATTGGTAACGCCTATCTTTTCTTTATTTCTATTTGCTAAATCAAGCATTTCATCGGTCATGTCAAGACCATAAACCTTACCTTCTTCGCCTACATACTTTGATGATATAAACACATCAATTCCGCCGCCGCTTCCTAAATCAAGTACTGTCTCCCCTTTCTTAAACTGTGCTAGAACTACTGGATTGGCACAGCCTAAAGAAGCATTTACAGCATCTTCTGGCAAACCTTCTAAATACTCTTTTGTATAAATGTTTGAGTTGTTGTCAATATTTCCACAGCAGGCAGTTCCACATCCACAGGAACTTTGAGACTTAGTACTAACTTGTTTTGCTATACCTCCATAATAAGCTTTAACTTTACTTTTAATATTTTTTTCCATAATCCTTCCCCCTTAATTAACAACATTTATCTTCTTTTGCTGCATCTATAAGCAATTGTAGGCTCTCAAGTACCTGTTCTCTTTTTTCTTCTGGTATTGATGAAAAAATACTTTTGTAATACTGCTCCATACTACTCTCAATGCTTTTAAACACCTTTAGGCCTTCTTCCGTTAACTTAATTGTTACATACCTTCTATCTTCAGGATGAAGCTCTCTAACCACTAAATCTGATTGCACTAGGTTATTTATAGTTCTGCTCATAGTGCTCTTATCCAGAGAAAGTAATTCCGCAAGCTCATTTAACGATATTTCAGCTGCCCTGCCTATCTCTACAATGGCATGACACTGGGCTACTGTTGTTCCACAGCATGTGGCCTCACTTTTTTCCAGTATTCCAAGATTTCTAACAAGAATTCTAATAAGTTCTCTTAAATAATGACTTTCCTTAGTATTCACTTTATCACCTCATATTAATTGTAATACAAAACAGTTGTATGTTGCAACAGTTTTTGTGTAAATATTTCCACATATCCTTATGTTATTCATCAAATATAGACTAAAATTAAATACCACCGACACAGCAGTGAGGAAAAATATATTTTCCTCCTGCCACATCAGTGGTACTTAAATTACTTAACTAGATCATAAACCTCTAGTTCTTCATAGCTTATTCCCTTAACTTTAACTTCAACCATAGCCTTGAAAGTGTCCAGTGCCGTTATAACACCTATATTTCTCTCAATAGCTGCTCTTCTTATACAAAATCCATCTCTCTTTGAATCATTACCCTTAGTTGGAGTATTCACCACCAAATCTACTTCCTTATTCTTGATGACGTCAATTATATTGGGATGATCCTCCTTAAGCTTTCTAACTTCCTTTACCTCTATACCTTCAGCTCTTAAAAGTGCTGCTGTATTTTTAGTAGCCACAAACTTAAAGCCTAATTTATTAAGCTCCTTTGCCATAGGTAAAAACTCTTTTTTATCATGGTCATTTATAGTAGCTAATATATTGCCTATCTTCTTATCAGTAAACATACCTGCTCCTACAAATCCTTTATAAAGAGCTTCCTCCAAGGTCTTTCCAACTCCAAGTACCTCTCCAGTGGACTTCATCTCTGGCCCTAGAGAAACTTCTACCTTTGGAAGCTTTTGTGTTGAGAATACAGGAACCTTTACAGATATTAGTTCTGGTTCCTTATAAATATTTATGCCATAACCTAAGTCCTTTAACTTTTCTCCTAGCATAACTCTTGTAGCAATTTCCACTATAGGTACTTTACTTACCTTGCTTATATAAGGCACGGTTCTTGAAGCCCTAGGATTTACTTCTATAACATAAAGCTGTCCCTTATATTCTATAAACTGAATGTTAATCATTCCCTTTATTCCTATTCCCAGTGCAAGTCTTTTAGTGTACTCTAATATTTTTTCTTTTATTTCCTTGCTTACATTTTGAGTTGGATACATGGTTATGCTGTCTCCTGAGTGTACTCCTGCTCTCTCTAAATGTTCCATAATACCAGGAATTAAAACATCTTCTCCGTCAGATATGGCATCCACTTCTATCTCTCTTCCCATCAAATATTTATCTATCAGTATAGGATTTTTCCTATCCTTTGCAAAGGCATTGGACAGGTAGTAGCTTAACTCCTTTTCATCATAGGTTATTTCCATACCCTGTCCCCCTAATACATAGGAAGGTCGTACAAGCACTGGAAAATCTAATCTTCTCGCTTCTTCCAATCCTTCTTCTATAGTCCAGATAGCCTTACCCTTAGGTCTTGCTATATCTAAAGTTTCTAAAAGAGCATCAAATTTTTCTCTATCCTCAGCCATGTCAATTTGGTCTGCTGTTGTTCCCAAGGTTTTTATATTCTTCTCCTTTAAAAAATTAGCCAGCTTTATAGCGGTTTGTCCTCCAAACTGAAGAATTACACCATAAGGATTTTCCTTTTCTATTATGTTTAATACATCTTCCTCTGTAAGAGGTTCAAAGTATAGCTTATCTGATATATTAAAATCTGTACTTACCGTTTCAGGATTGTTATTTATTATTATTGTCTCTATGCCTGATTTTCTTAGGGCCTTTACACAATGCACTGAAGCATAGTCAAATTCTATACCCTGTCCTATTCTTATTGGCCCAGAACCTATAACTATCACTTTCTTATTTTTAGAAACCTCTACTTCATCATAGCTTTCATAAGTAGAATAATAGTATGGTGAAAGTGCTTCAAATTCTCCTCCACAGGTATCTACCATTTTATACACTGGCTTTATGCCTAATATAGTTCTAAGTCTATAAACATCCTCTGGGCTTACCTTCAGCATATCTGCAATCCCCTTATCAGAAAAGCCCTTTCTTTTTAATTTATAGAACCATTCTTTATCTAAATCCTCTATCTTGCTTAGCTTAAGCCTCTGTTCCTCCTGTACTATCCATTTAAACTTTTCTATAAAGAATTTATCCATTCCTGTTATTTCTGCAATTTTATCCACTCTATAATCTCTTCTCAGCATTTCTGCAAGGGCAAAGATTCTTTCATCATCTGGAGTGATAACTTTTTCTTTTAATTTTCTTATACTTAGTTCTCTAAACTTTTTATGCTCTAAGGAGTATTTTCCTATTTCTAAAGAACGTATTCCCTTTAAGAAGGCTGCTTCAAAATTGCTTCCTATAGCCATTATCTCTCCTGTTGCCATCATCTTTGTGCCTAAAGCCCTGTCTGCTCCTTGGAACTTATCAAAAGGCCATTTAGGAATTTTCACCACTACATAATCTAAGGATGGTTCGAAGCAGGCGTAAGTCTTTTCTGTAACTGCATTTTTTATCTCATCTAAACCATAACCTAAAGCTATTTTTGCTGCAACCTTTGCTATAGGATATCCTGTTGCCTTTGATGCTAGGGCAGAGGAACGGCTGACTCTAGGGTTTATCTCTATAACTGCATACTCGAAGGACTCTGGGTTAAGAGCAAACTGCACATTGCAGCCTCCTTCTATACCTACTGCATTTATTATATCTATGGATGCACTTCTAAGCATTTGGTATTCCTTGTCAGATAGAGTTTGACTAGGTGCTACTACTATACTATCTCCTGTGTGTATTCCCACTGGATCTATATTTTCCATGTTACATACAGTGATGCAGCTTCCAAAGCTGTCTCTCATAACTTCATACTCTATTTCCTTCCAACCCTTAACGCTTTTTTCAAGAAGTACCTGACCTATAGAACTTAACTGAAGTCCCATTGGCAGTATCTGCTCTAACTCTTCTTCATTATTAGCTATTCCGCCGCCAGTTCCTCCTAAGGTATAGGCTGGTCTAACTATAACTGGATAGCCTATTCTATTGGCAAAGGCTCTTCCGCCGTCCATATCTGTTACTATCTCACTTTGTATAACAGGCTGGTTTATTCTATTCATCATGTTTCTGAAGAGTTCTCTATCTTCCCCTTCTTTTATAGATTCAATAGAAGTTCCTATTACCTTTACTCCATATTTTTGTAATATCCCTTTATCATAAAGCTCTACTGCCAAGTTTAATCCAGTCTGTCCTCCCATTCCTGTAAGAAGGCTGTCCGGTCTTTCCTTTGCTATAACCTTTTCTACAAATTCTACTGTTAAAGGTTCTAGATAAACCTTATCTGCAGCCTCCTTATCCGTCATTATAGTGGCTGGGTTACTGTTTATTAAAATAACCTCTATTCCTTCTTCTTTTAAAGCCTGGCAGGCCTGTGTTCCCGAATAATCGAACTCCGCTGCTTGACCTATTATTATTGGACCAGAACCTATAACTAAAACTTTTTTTATCTCTCTATTTAATGGCATACAAACTACCTCCTGAAATGCTTAATATAATACTTCTTAATATAATACTTATCTATATTGCATATTCCATGAATCTATCAAATATATAATCACTATCCTTAGGACCTGGACAAGCTTCTGGGTGGAACTGCACAGAAAATATAGGCAAGCTTTTATGTTTCATTCCTTCCACCGTTTCATCGTTTAAGCTTCTGTGGGTAACTTCCATATCCTCAGGAACTCTGTCCACAAAATATCCGTGATTTTGAGAAGTTATATGAACTCTATTTTTTTCTAAATCCTTAACAGGATGGTTGCAGCCTCTATGACCAAATTTCAGTTTTGAAGTGCTTCCTCCAAGAGCTAAAGCTAAAAGCTGATGGCCTAGACATATCCCTACAACTGGTTTTTTCCCAATAAGTGTTTTTATGTTTTCTACCACTTCTGTTAAATCTTCTGGATCTCCAGGACCATTTGATAAAAAAATCAAATCTGGATTTATGCTTAAAATCTCCTCTGGCTTTGTATCTGCAGGAAAAACTGTGACTTTACAATTTCTCTCTAGGAAGGAGCGTATTATATTTTGTTTTATTCCAAAATCTATAATGGCAATATGCTTTCCATCTCTTTCTATTACATACTTTTCTTTAACAGTGACATTGTTTACTGCATCTTTATTTGAAAAAGTCTGTAATTTATTTTTGATATCCTCATAAGATTGATCTTCCAAGGTAATTATGCCCTTCATAGTGCCGCTGTTTCTCAAAGTTTTAGTTAAAGCTCTTGTATCAATTCCCTGTAAGCCTATGATTTTATTCTGCTTTAAGTAGTCTTTAAGTTCTAACTCCGATCTAAAATTGCTAGATGCACTACATAATTCTCTCACTATAAAACCTTTTACCTTTGGTGAGCTTGATTCCATATCCTCTAGATTTATGCCGTAGTTACCTATAAGAGGATAGGTCATCGTTACGATTTGACCATAATAAGATGGGTCCGTAAGAATTTCTTGATAACCTGTCATTCCTGTGTTAAATACCACTTCACCAACGGTATCCTTTAGATATCCGAAGGCAGTTCCTTCAAATATTGTTCCATTTTCTAGTATAAGTTTTGCTTTCATTTTCATAGACCTCCCTTAAAATTTATAGTAAAAATACACTTTATGCTTACGAAGGCCCTTTCACTGCAAGTAGGTAGTTGTATCTTCAGTTTACAATTATAAGTAACTTAATTATGTAAACTATTATTAGTAATTTTTACCTGCTCACAAAATAAAAGGGTAATAAGAAGATTACTTAATTAAAAAATAATCTCCCTATTACCCAATACATTCATGTTATTTAATTGTACTTGTATTAACCTTTTTTCTGCATAACAAAAAAACTTATTCATATCCATACCTCTTCCTGGCCTCACAGGACCAAATTAAAGTGCATTTTTCACTTAACTTTTCACATTTAATTCTAATGCTTTTTTCATAACTTGTCAACCTTCCAAAGTAACTTTATCTCAGACTGGGTACATACCCCTGTCAAAGTAAGCTAAATTAATCACCTATTAATGATAATCAAATTGGATAGTCTCGCTGAAAAAAGAAGTCACGATCCTTTATCACTATGAAAATTGTTAATACAAGCAGCAATACTGTTTGTATAATTTTACTGTCGGGATGTGTTAAGAAGATTTCGTTAAAGAACCCTGCTGTAATGTGAAATATAATTGCTACTAAGATATTTCGTCCTGTCTTGTAGTATAACCAGTTCATTAACAGAACATAGGGTATGAGACTAACCACAAAATTCAAGGAATATATCCAGCCTGATTCCGCTAAATTGCTTTGATAATAATCCTTAATAAATGAAAGTGGAAAATGCCACATACCCCAGTAGATTGCAAACATAAGAGAGGTACTTATCAAACTAAAACGTTTCCGTAAACAATCTGTACCATAAGTATGCCATGCTAACTCCTCTAATACTGGAGCTATTAGAAGCATAAACCATGCTGGGAAAACCCCTGCTGAAAATGAAAACACGCCTGATAGTTTAAATTGATCTGAACTATAACCGAAAAGTAAAGAAACCACTTGAGCAAGAAGAATACTTGCAAGCATAAGAAAGAATGTTGCAAAAATATAAATAGGCTTTATTTTTTTAAAACTAAAGAACCTCTCCAGTATATCAGCCCTTAGTTCTTTATCCGGTAGAATCATAGAAAAGGCTATTATCATTGGACTAATTAACCCAACTATTCCAAGTATGCTAGCTACCAAGATATTCAAGTTATTGCTAGGAGTAATGTGACTTATGTACCCAGCGGTAAACCAGGATATCCATGGAATTAGAGTTGCTAAGATGTAAAAAAGAATTGGATGACGATATTTTTCAATAGTCATAAATTTGCCCCCATTTTATACTTGATAAATTGTTTATATACTGGCTTCCCTCCTTCTGATTTGCATAAAAGTACAATTATATCTAAAAGTAATAGGTTGCTTTAATTAAATCTTATCATAATTGTATAATTATTACAATAAATAGTATAATACTTTTACGTTTTATATAAATTATGAGCTGAAAAACAAAAGGGTACGTCCAAGCCGTACCCTTCTAAAAATATTCATTTTTATCTTTTCATCTCAATTATATTTTAGATTCCTCTGTTACCTTCATTCAATACGTTCAGTATTTATACTCTAAATGGTAAGTTTTTATAGCTTAAACTTTTCCATAGAAGAAACTATCTTCTTTGTCATGTCTGATAGTTCCAAGGCAGCACTTGCTACTTCCTCAGAAGAGGCATTCATTTCCTCTGTACTTGCGGAAACCTCCTCTGCAGAAGCCGATACCTCCTGAGAAATAGCAGAGGCACTCTCAAGTTTTTCTATGATAGCGTTCTTTTGCTCTTTTATAGAGTTCATAGATAGATTTGCATTGTTAATTTGTGGGGTCATGTCATTAATTAATTCCTTTATGTTGTTAAAAGACACCATAGCAATCTCTGAGATTTTAAGTTGTTCAAATAACTCTTTTTTTAAATTGTCAGAAGTAGCAATCATAGTATTTGTATCTGTAGAAATCTGTTTTACTAATGAAGCAATATTCACTGAGGAAACTTTACTTTGTTCTGCAAGTTTTCCAATTTCATCAGCTACAACTGAAAAACCCCTTCCTGACACTCCTGCCCTGCTAGCCTCAATAGATGCATTTAGTGAAAGAAGGTTAGTTTGATCTGCTATTTCATTTATAAGATTCAAGATTTGATTAATTTGATTAACGTTCAAACCTAAGCTGCTTATTTTCAAAGAAAAATCATTGAATACTTCATGTACATTTTTTATAGAGACTATTAAGTCATTCATTTTAACGTTACTGTCCTCTGCCATACTTTCAATATTGCCTGTACCTGCAGATATTCCTGTAATTACATTTATAGTGTCTTCTAAAACTTTATTAAATTCATCAAGTATTACTGTTATATCTATTATTTCTTCCGATTGGGTGCTTGTACCTTGAGCAACCTCCTCAATAGCTGTAGATATATTTTGAGACACCGAAGACATTTCTTCGGAAATAGCACTGAAGCTTTCAGCCTTTCCATGTATGTCTAAAGATTGGCTCTTTATAACATTAATCATCTCTCTAATATTATCAACTGTTTTACGTAAAGACTTCTTCATAGTTGCAAACTCATTCTTTTCATCTGAATGTATAGAGGCTGTTAAGTCTCCAGATGCTACTAATTCTAAGTTATTAATAGTTTCATTAATAGAGTTTCCAATAAGCTTTATAATAGAGTATCCTATTAAAGATAAAAGCAATAAGATTACAACTCCAGTATAAAACAATTCTTTAACCTTATTAAGATATATTTTTTCACTAGCTGAATTTAGTTCTTCTGCTTGCTTTTCATTATAATCTCTTAATTCAAGTATAATATTTTCAGTCTTATTACCTAAACTTTCAAGCCGTTTACTATCTTCTCCTAAAATTTCTTCTTTATTTTCAATCTCCATCTTAATCTTTTCCCATGTATTAATATATTCATTTATACTAGTTCGAATTTCTTTTGTTTTATTAGTTTCGTACTCATCTAGCTTAGTCTCTTCAAATTGTTTTATTCTAGCTTCTAGTTTTTCATTATAAACCTTAATATTCTCCACATATACGCTGTCGTATTTAAGCATGGCCTTTTCAGCATTTAGTCTTATATTTATAAAATCGCTTCTTACAGATCCAAGTCTTGTAATACCTATTAAGTTATCCTTGTATAAATCTTCCATATTATTATTTACAGTACTTATTCCTGTTAAACCTAAAAAATCCGTAATTGCAATAGAGAGTATAGATAATACTATCATTGCAGCAACTATTGTCTTAACTTTAAATCTTTTAAAAAACTTACTCATATATTTCCCCCTAACTTTTTATTTGGTATTTTAACCTACCTATCATTTGATAGATTGTATTTTAAAAAATTAGATATCTTTGATTCCTGCATCAAGATGGAATCATAAATATCTCCTTTCAACAATCATTTAGTAAATAATTACACTTATTAAGGTCAATCTCTTGTACTTATAGCCTATCTTGAAACATTTATTAAAGCTACCGTAGTACCATATTATCATATTATTATTTAATGTTTCAACAGAGATTTTCATTGTAGTCAATTATACATTATCCAAGTTTCTAAGGCCAAAAAAACACTAAATATTATCCTTTTTACACTTAGCTTAGTAATTACTAAATACGTAAATTTTAAATAGGCAATACAGGAGAATATCTGCAAGTGTTTTGCAAAACTATATTGTTATTGGTAATATAATACTGAATCATAAATCTACTATCAGGCTCAAGTAGATGGATACTCCTATGAAAGTAACTCAAATCTAGAAATAAAACCAAAAATATAATAGAAGGAGTGGAAATAAGAATGAGTGTTGAAATAGATACGCTATCAAAAATTAAGCTTACTGCGCTAAAACTCTTTAATGAGAGAGGTTATTTTGAAACTACTACAAGAGATATTGCCAGTGAAGTCGGTATAAAGTCCTCTTCATTATACTTTTATTTTAAATCGAAAGAAGAGATATTTTCCACCTTGCACAGAGAGGCAAGAGCACTCTTTGAAAAAAAAACATATTCTTGCCTGGAAAACCCTTTAGATGATGATGTAAGTAATCAGTTGTATAATTTATTTTGTGTCTCAATGGACTTTTTTATAGAAAACAATGAGTACAGCAAGTTTTTATTTCGATACTTCATATATGAAGCACATGGTGTTCAACAAAAAGCTGGAACTAAACTTGAGGATTGGGTAGATATTTTTAGTTCTTATATAATAGGATTATTCAATAAAGGCTTGCAAAATAAACTTTTTAGAAAATTAACTCCAGACTCTTTAGTGAAAACCTTTTATAGGAATCTAAATGGATATATTTATGAACTGATAGCTTCCAACAAAATACCAAGTAAAGATGAGGTTAACGAAGCATGGGAAATATATTGGAATGGTATAAAAGCCTAATCAGATACATATGTCCATTGATCAACTAAAAATTATAATTTTAAATCAATACTAACTCTATTACTACAATATCGAACTTATAATTTTCTTATATTTTAAAATATAGCGATGATTACTGTCCTCTATTTCAAAATCGAATCTATGTTTTTACCTTTACAGTTAAGCCTCAATAAACTTATAATATAAACTAGAAATAATTGTTTAGTAATATTTGGTACATAAGGTGATGCTTTAACTGTTTCTGCTAGTACCTTTGTTTTTCTAAACTCTTAAAGAAAGGTATTTAAATATGTTAAAGAGACTAAGTATTAAAGAAAATTTACAAAATAACGCTAACCCAAGACGTAATAAATTAGGAAAGATAAAACCTTACTTTTATATAATCAATCACAATAAAGATGAAGAATCTCTCTGCCAAATGGAGATGAAATATCTTTTCAACAAAATTCCAAAGATAAAACACTTTTTTTCTTATCACTATGTAGATCCTTCTAGAAGTCCTTTTATAAAGCAGTGTATATCTATAATTTATACAGGAAACACACTGGAAGACATTCTGTCCCAGATGAAAGCTGATAACTTATCTTACGAAAGGTTCAAAGTTAGTTATATAAACTATGGCGATGAAACTCTCCACTTAGAGGAAAGACGTAAAATTGAGTTTCAAATTGGAATGAATATAGAAGGAGAAGCAGATCTCCGATCTCCAGAAATACTTCTAGCTGTGATAAAGGTTCATGGAAAATGGATTTTTGGAGAGTATAAGGCTAATGAGTTTAATTGGCAGTATCATAATAGAAAACCCTATTCATACTCTAATGGTTTAGGAGTACGTGTTTCCAGAGCTATCGTAAATATAGCTGTAGCTAATAATTTAAAATCCACAGTAGTAGACCCCTGCTGCGGCGTAGGAACAGTGGTGCTAGAAGCTCTTGATATGGGAATTAACATTAAGGGCTGGGAAATTAACCCCCTTATTGCAGAGAATGCAAAGAAAAATCTTCAGTACTTTGACTATGAAAATGTGATAACTAATGGTGATATGCATAATATTCAGGAGAAATTTGATGTATCAATTGTAGATCTTCCCTATGGGCTGTTTTCTCCAACTACCCTTAAAGAGCAGGTGGATATTATGAAAACTGCCCGTAGAATATCAGATAAGATTGTTATCCTCTCCCATGAGGACTTGGATGAATATCTTATTTCCTCTGGTTTTAAAATTATTGATAAATGTGATATATCTAAAGGGAAATTTAAAAGATACGTGAACATCTGTGTTTAATGTAAGGCACTATGATTAATTGTTATTTAATAAAAAGGAGAAAAAACATATATGAACAGTACACTAATTGTATATTATTCCCTCTTTCAAAACACAAAAAATTTAGCACTAGAAATAGCAAAACATACTGGTGGCACTATAATAGAATTAATTCCTGATAAGAATTATTCCTTTGATTATAATACCGCCGCTAAAGAAGTAAGAAACCAAATTGCTCGAGGGTTTTGCCCTAAACTAATATCTGGAAACCAATCAATAGATGATTATCAAACAATATTTATAGGCACGCCTAACTGGTTTAAAACATTAGCTCCGCCAGTTATGAGTTTTCTTAAACAACATGATTTTACAGGCAAAACAGTAATTCCCTTTTGCACTCATGGAGGCGGTGGATTTTGCCAAATTGAAGATGATATAGCTAAAGAATGCTCAAAATCTACAATTTTACCTGGTATTGCCATAAACGGCACCGCTCTACCGGAAGAGGTTATAAATTGGCTTGAAACAATTGGATATGAGTTGGAATAAAAGTATATTGAGGCACAAAAATTCGAGTACACTGAACACCGTTGAGACAGGAAAAGCCGAACACCTTAAAATAGAGAAAAGAGAAGGTTTGGCTAGGGAGTCTGCATAATTCGTTCAACTTTTGATGTCTATATATTGACATAGATCCAGCTTAACTTGGAGGTGCTTTATGGAGAATAAATTAAAGGATAGATTTAGAATTTGGTTTTCAACAATTAAACAAAAATCCAAAAAAATAAAAGAGGAGATTGGAGCGTTATATTTTGCATATAAACGACCTGATGTACCCTTTTATGCGAAATTAGTTTCAATATTAGTAGTAGGATATGCTTTAAGTCCTATTGATCTAATACCTGATTTTATACCTATCTTAGGATACCTTGATGATTTGATTTTATTGCCACTGGGTATTGCTTTTGCCATAAAACTAATTCCAAGCAATATTATGAATGAATGTAGACAACAGTTAGAAAATATTTTTAGCGAGGGTAAACCCCAAAATTGGATTGCTGGGGGTATTATAATATGTATATGGATTATAATAGTCAGTTATATTTTAGTAAAGATAATCTAAAAATTTCAGTTCGGAATATCCTTATATTACATAGCAAAAGTTTGAAACACTGAATATCAGTGTGTTTGATAGAGCTATCCTGCTTGGAAGTCCTCATTTCGAGAAGAAGGTCTAATGCTGGCTCAACTTTGAAAACAAACTCAAACTTAATGCTTTCTACGAAAGCTGATTTTCATTAACATTTTCAAAATCACCAGCATAAGACATTAAACTAATTTATTAATATTTCCTGATTGAATGTATTGAATATTAGCCTCAATTTTTTCGTATGACCAATTCCACCACTTAACTTTTAATAATTTTAAAATTATATCGTCACTAAACCTTTTCTTTATAACTTTTGCAGGTATGCCTCCAACAATAGTATAAGGTGGAACATCATTAGTAACTATTGCTCTGGTTCCAATAATTGCACCATCACCAATTTTCACACCTGACATAATTATAGCGTCATAACCTATCCACACATCATTTCCAATTACAATATCTCCCTTATTGTTCCAGGCATCTGTTATATGGCTGACGTCTAAACCCCATTCCTCATAAAATATTGGAAAGGTGTAAGTAGATAGTGATTTCATTGAGTGATTTCCACTGGTCATAAGAAACTTTGCTCTACATGCAATTGAACAAAACTTTCCAATTATTAATTTATCCTTGTTTACAGGATATTGGTATAGGACATTATTTTTTTCAAAATCTCTTGGGTCATTATAAAAATCATTATATATTGTATAATCTCCAACTTTTATATTATCTCTTGTAATTACGTTTTTAAGATATATAGTTTGGTAATCGTTGCTTCTTGGATATACTTTGTTTGAATTTGGAATAGTCATATTTAACTCTCTCCTTTATATTATACTACTTTTCTGACTATCCCATTATTACAATACATTTCCTCATAGAATCACTCCTTAAATAATCTTTATCTTTTAACTCCTTCTATATTAGTCTATTTTCAAGAACATATTTCTGCTTATCTGTTTCTTTATAACAAGTGCCCATTTATTCAATTATATATCAAGGGAATAAAAAACTACAATATTTAACATAGACTAAACATAGATCCCTTCTCCTAGACTGATGCTAGTATAATATTGTAGACAGGAAAAGCGGAGCACCTTAAAATAGAAACAAGAAAAGGTTTAGCTAGGGAAGATGGAAATATTACTATACATAGTAACTATTTCAGCAGAGTGTTTTATTGATGAATCTGATAGTTTAAATGAAATTGAGGGGGGGCTACTTTGAAAAAGTATTTTACTGTTGCAACAATAGTAGTGCTAGTCTCTGTATTGTTTTGGCCTAGACTTGCGAAAAAACATATTCCGTTGTCACCACCTGAGATTAGGGTTACATATAATCAGAGCAAAATTGAAACTATAAAAAATGAATATACTTGGTGTGATAAACCTAATGGAGGAGCTACACATATGGGTGATAATCCACTTGTTTTAACGAAAAACCTTAAAACTGTTTCTGTAAAAAAAGGTGAAGAAATAAAATTTGATTTTAATACTTCGTGGAAACAGCCAAGCAGAACTGCTGTAGACTTAGTAATAGTAGGTAAAGATGGTCCACTATATCCTAATTTAGTTAAACAAGTGGTAAATAAAAATTCTTTTAATGCCCCAGTAGAAAATGGAGAATATACCTATTCAATCTTTGGATGGTGGGAGGAAGGCCGTTCCGTTACTTATGTATTCAAAATAAATGTTATATAGATAAGTAAATTTAGAGTTTTCATATCTATCTGTGTAATAACTACTATAAGTTTAATTTTTACAGTGACTTTATATATCAAGCTTCTCATTTCAAGTTTTAGCTCTGCAAGATATTAAAAACATTCTATGAAATTAATAAAAAATAATATAAAATAATTAAATAAGCTATCGAATTTCTTAAAGTATCTCATGGAGGATTACGAATGATAAAAAGAATATCTATAATGATGACGTTCATTATGTTAACACTTTTCTTTGCTGGATGTTCAAAAAAAGATCAAGAAATTAACAGAACATCCTTAAAAATGGATACTGTTATCCAAATAAAAGCCTATGGTCCCAAAGCTAGTGAAGCTATAGACGCAGCTTTTACAAGAATGGATGAAATTGAACAAATGGCTAGTGCAAACATAGTGACTAGTGACATAAGTAAAATTAATCAGGCCGCAGGTAAGGAGTATGTAACGGTACATCCTGAAGTTATTAAAATGCTTAAAACCGCAGTGAAATATTCTAAATTAAGTAATGGAGCCTTTGACATAACTGTAGGACCGCTTATAAAACTTTGGGGAATAGGTACTGATAATGAGAGAATACCTACAGATGCAGAAATTAAGTCAAAATTACCATTGGTAGGATACAGTAATATCAGCATAATGGATGGGAATAATAGTGTTAAACTACTAAAGGAAGGTATGTCAATAGATTTAGGTGGCATAGCCAAGGGATTTGCTGCCGATGAGGTTATAAAAGTTTTTGAAAAATACAGTGTTAACAGTGCCCTCATAAGTCTTGGTGGAAGTTCTATATATACTCTTGGCAAGAAACCAGATGGTACACCTTGGACAATTGGAATTCAGCACCCAAGAAAGGATAATAAGCAAAACTACCTAGGTATAATTAATTTGTCAGAACAGGCACTCTCTACATCTGGCGATTATGAGAGATTTTTTATAAAAGATGGTAAGAGGTATCATCATATATTAAATCCAGCCACTGGCTACCCAACAGACAATGGAGTGATGAGTGATACTATAGTTATAGATAGTAATATTCCTGACGGTAATATGCTTGCAGATATTCTTACTAAAACTGTTTTTGTATCTGGCATAGACAAAGGTTTAAAAGTTATAGACAGTTTACCAGGTGTTTCATGCATGGCTGTAACTACAGACTATAAAATCTATAAATCATCAGGTTGGAAGATACAACTGGATAAGCTAAACCCTGAATTTACAATGGCAAATCGACAATAATACAGTATTTCTTCATCGCATTTTAAGTTGACGTGATTGCGATGTTGAGATTAAAATAAATCAATTTTTAAGGGAAGCCATCCGACTTCCCTTATTTTAGTTTATAAGATAAGAATAGTATAGTCTATTTATGTCTTAACCATGTTTGAGAATTTACTGCTAATTCTTGTACCTCATTAATAAATCTGCTGGTATAGTAACCATCACAAACTGCATGGTGAACCTGTATGGACATAGGAATAAATATTTTATTATTCTGTTCAAAATATTTACCAATAGTAAAAATAGGAACTAAGTATCTTCCATCATTATATATATTCAAATTAAACCCAGTAAAACTCACCCAAGGTATGCAGGATATAGGAAATGTATTAGCTGGTTCATTCAATTTCGGAGTAAACCTCATAATGTCCCCATAGTTTTTAATATCATCAAAATACTTACTGTAAAAACACGGAAAATTTTCATCGTATTCTGTCCAGATACTTGAAAATGTTTCGTTATCCTTATGAAAGATAGTATAGCTCGGACTCATACTATCCCAGTATCCTAAATTACCGTTTTCATCAAAACAAGTGCGGAATTCCTTATGATTATTAACCACAGTTGCAATGATATAAATAAGTGTTGGATACAGTTTAAGTTTTTTAAGTTTAATATCATGCAATAAATTTGTTATTTCTATATTTGCTGTCATGCTATAAGTGCACCTAACAGAATTCAAATAGTGTTCAAAATATGGTTTTCTGGTCCAATGTTCAATATCTATTAAATTAAATTTCATAGTTTTAGCCTCCTAAAAAGTTTCGTTGACTTATTTTAGAAGGCTATCTTAATTGCGGTAATCACTTTACAACCTCCAAACCTGTACTTATGGTTTGTATTATAGCATATGTGCTATAATGTATCAATAATCCGCATCTATCTAAAATATGGCCTATAAATAAGCGAGTTGTGAAACAATATCAATATCCCTATATATAGTCCTCACAGATACTTTGGTATTAGCTCTTATAATTTTAAAAAATAAGTTGAAATACATTTTAAAGCATTATATGATGAATTCAGACATCGATGTACTCTATTGAAAAGGAAGTTAAATTATGGACATTAGTATTGAAATAATACCATCATATAAAATTGCTTATATACGAAGAACAGGTTCTTACGGTTCAGAGAATGTGCAAATAATGGAACAATTAAAAAGTTGGGCTAAAGAAAAAAACTTGCTTAGCGAAAGTTCAATTATATTAGGAATAGCCCAAGATAACCCCCAATTCACAGAAGCTAAAGATTGTCGTTATGATACATGCTTAGTTGTTTCGGATGCATTTAAGGTTGATAATAAGTATATTAATTTCGGAAAAACTGTTGGTGGAAAATACTGCGTATTTAAAATAAGTCACACAGTAGATGCTATACAAAAAGCATGGATGGAGATATTTTGGGAACTATCAAAAAGAAACTATGAATTTGATGATAGAAGACCTATTATTGAACGCTATGCAGCGCAGATGATAAATAGGCATTATTGTGAAATTTGTGTACCAATATTATGATAAATTATGCTTACTATAATTATGAATTTACGCAAAACCTTTAGTAGACTACTATATGTCAAAGGAAAGCTATTAAACCCTTAATAAATCAAAATCTCATAGAGAGAAAATTTGATGTCTTTATGTATGATTTTGAATAGGTCTAATATAAGTATTAGATTACCTTCTCAGTGAAATTTTTTAGAAAACCTATTAGATTCGATAGGTTTTCTAAAAAATAAACTCTAAACTGACAAAGAAGAAGTTAGATATATAACTATTGCAAATTAATTTTTATAGCCTGATCTTTAAGCAAATCAATTTTCTGTACTCCAGTAAATGTACCAATCTTCGCTATCTTTGAAAAATCTACATTTTTATTACCAAAGGTTAGCGTCTGGGTAAATTCTCCAGTTTGTCTATCAACTGCCGTAGTGCTTCCATTAGCGCCGAGGTCAAGATCGTTTCCAGCGGCATCGTAGAATAGAAATGCGGGATCCCATAATTGAAGTCCTTCATTATGGTACTTAATTCTTATTACGTTTTTATCAAACTCTATCTTATCAACAATTCTACTGCCGGCATTATTAGTTTTAAAGGTTATAGGCAGCTTCTGAATATCAACCTTTTCAATAATTGCCTTACCTGACTCAGTAAATTTTATTGGTACTAAGCTTATGTATTTCATACCGGTACTCCCTTTAATAAATTCAAAAGAATTCGTTGCTTTACCAAAGCGGCTGCCCTGTATATCAGTATTTAATACATCTAAATTATTCCCCTTATCATCAAAGATAGCAAATATATCAAAGAGCCTGTCATTCAAGGTTTTTTCACTTATAACTATTTGGTCTCCAAAGGGAGAAATAGATACCTTATCTATTATAATACTATGTTTATAGTCTCCTAAATCAATAGTTTTCTTTATATTAGGCTTTACTGTTTTTGTTTCAACAGCAACATCAGATTTGTCTACACTAGCTGTAATTACCCATTTTCCTTTTGTTTTGAAGATTTCATCTGTAGATATTTCAACATCAAACTTCTCAGGTAAGTTAATTTGAGATACATTAAATCTTCTCATTACCTTTAAGACCTTATCACTCTGAAAGTAAGCATCTATATCATTGTGGTTGGATTCCTTTGCCTCTTTTCCGTTGATTTTAAGTTTTAGAAAAGGTGTAGATAAAAAGGCCTCAAAAATCTTAGCATCATCGTCATTAGGGAACATATTTATTGAGTTTTGACTCTCTATAGTATAAAAGATATTCATAAAGTTATCATCTGTCGCTATATTTTCTACTTTAAATTTTATGCCTTTGTCCTGAACAGAAACCCCTATTGACTTATTAAATTTATCAAAGCTGGTTTTATCAGTAATATATCGTGTATCTTTTGTATTATCAAAGTGTGATATAATTCCGCTTAATGTATTTTTAATTGTTGAAGTGGTACTTGCCAGAACAGTAGTACAGGATATGGCAGCTACCAATGCGGCAACTAAGGCTATCTTTTTTATAGACCTCTTATGTTTTTTATTATTAGGTAAGTTAGCAAGCGTGTTATTAATACTCCTATTTAAATTCTCTGGTATATAACAGACTTCTTCTCGAGCCTTTTTTTTGAGCAGCTTATCAAAATTATCTAATTTATTCAAAACTATCACCTCCTGAGTTTTCCTCCATCATTACCTTAAGCTTTACTTTGGCTCTGCTTAGTCTGGACTTTACCGTACCTTCAGAGAGGTTTAAAATCTTACTAATATTCTTTATACTTATATCATCATAGTAAAACAAAATGATCACACTCTTAAACTCATCCTTTAATTGGTTAACATAAAACATAAGGTTATCGTCAGTTTTATCTTCGTAGCTTCCTTCATAGGCTGTAAAATCATCTGTAAGCTCTATTTTCTTGTGTTTTTTTATTATGCTGTAACATTCATTGACAAGTATTTTCATAATCCAAGGTTTAAAGCTATTCATTGCTTTTAGTTTATGTATATTCGTATAGGCTTTAATAATAGTTTCACTTATAGCGTCTTGAACATCAGCTTCGGTTTTTAAAATACTTTTTGAGAGCCTATAGAGAGAAACCTTATTCTCCAGAATAAGTTCCGCAAAAGAATCCTTACTTAGAGTTTTAAAGTTAACAACTTCTATTTTGGAATTTACTGTAGTACTATTTTCTAATTCCAATCTACCACCTCCATACATATGATAGATGATCTATAACTCCAAAAGGTTCCCGAATATTGGGAGAATAAATAAATTATACAATAAAAATGGTTTGGTAATTCTAGAAATGCTTGGAATGAAATGAGTTTATGCAAAGTTAATTCGCCATCTTCTTGAAATATTGAGTATTCTAGGTTGACAACCCCACCTAGAATTTTTTTAGGCTATGTTTTAACATCATATTAAAACATAGCCTAAAATATTTAATGCTCAACGTATAACATCATCTTATACACAGGCTGCCAAGTCTAATTACTAGGCTACCTTTGAGTCCCATAATAATGCTAAGATAAATTAGCTCACCTTATTTATTAAATATGTCAGGATTTGCATAAACATTATCTGGATCTTTTCCAAATCTTAGACCTTGATCTAATTGTTGAATTTTATCCATATCCTCTTCACTTAGTTCAAAATCAAATATATCTGTATTTTCTTTTATTCTTGCAGGAGTTGTTGACTTAGGAATTGTAACAATCCCCTTTTGCAAATCCCACCTTAATACAATTTGAGATACTGTTTTTCCATATTTCTTTGCAAGCTCTTGTAATAAATCAACTTTAAGGATATTACCTCTCATCAATGGTGACCATGCTTCTAACTGTATGTTATTATCTTTGCAGAAGTCTAGTAAGTCATTTTGAATAAGGTAAGGATGGAACTCCACTTGATTTACCATTGGTGGAATTTCAGCATCTTCCATTAAATCTCTTAAGTGACTTTCTTTGAAATTACATACTCCAATAGCCCTTACCCTTCCTTCCTTATAAAGCTTTTCTAAGGCTCTCCAGGTTTCTTTATTCAAAAGCTGAGGCCAGTGAATTAAATATAAATCAAGATAGTCTGTTTGAAGCTTTTTAAGGGAAGTTTCAAAAGCATTTAAAGTTTTTTCATAGCCTTGGTCTGAGTTCCAAACCTTACTTACTAAAAATATCTCTTTTCTTTCTATTCCTCTTTCCTTTAATGCAGTTCCAATTCCCTCTTCATTATTATAAAGAGAAGCTGTATCAATATGTCTATAGCCTATCCTAAGAGCTTCCTTTACTGATTCAGTAACTGTACTCCCATCTTCTATCTTATAAGTACCAAAACCAAGCCATGGCATCTTCACTCCATTATTTAATGTGGTGCAGCTATTTATGTTTTCCATTATAATCGTCCTTTCTTTATAAAATATATTTGTAAAAATCCTTAAAAACATAAATTACTTATTTCCATAGCAATTTATGTTTTTTACTATCATTTCCTATAATTATACTGAAAGGATTTATTAAAATCAAAAGTTTTTATTATGATGTTAACAATACTGTGCTGCAAAAATTTTCAGTACAAAGTTAGCTTACTTAAACAAACACTATAAACTTTCTATTTCCATCCACTTTTCAAGAGTTGAATCTAATTCTGCTTGAACTCCTACTCTTTCTTTTTCTAGCTCCAACAATTTGTCATAGTTACTTCCGCTATCAACCATTTCATTATTTATAGCTTTTAACTTTTCTTCGAGTTCTGCTACTGTCTTTTCCAACATTTCAGCTTCCTTTATCTTGTTATTAGACAGCTGTTTTTTAGTATTTGCTTTGTCCTTTAATTTTTTCTCTTTTTCTTTATTAAGAGGTTCTATTTTATTTTTACTGGACTCATCCTTCTTCTCTCTATAATATTCATAATTTCCATAGTAATCTACGACTCTTCTATTTTCTATTTCACATATTCTATCTGCAAGTTTATTTATAAAGAATCTATCATGGGATACAAATAAAATAGTTCCACTAAACTCCATTAAAGCATCTTCAAGATTTTCCCTAGAATCTATATCCAAGTGATTAGTTGGTTCATCAAGTATTAATAAATTTATATTATTTTGAATCAACTTACAAAGCTTAAGCCTGCTTTTTTCTCCTCCAGAGAGATTCTTAACCCTTTTAAAAACACTTTCTCCATAGAATAAAAATTTGGCTAGTATTCCCCTTGCTAAACCTTCTAAAATATTCATATCCTCTCTAAAAGCTTCAAGGACCGTTAATTCTTCATTGCTAAAGGTTATATTTTGAGGAAGGTATCCTATTTTAGTGTTGGCTCCAAGCTTTGCTTCCCCAAAATCAGCCTCAACTTCGCCTAAAAGTATTTTTATAATAGTTGATTTACCGCTTCCATTATCACCTACTAAAGCTGTACGCTCTCCATATCTAACATATAAATTTAAATTCTCTAACAGCTTTTTCTGCTCAAAGCTTTTACATAGGTCTTTAATAATTACTACTTCTTTACCAGACCTGTCTGCATCAGCAAAATCTAATTGAATTTTAGGTTGCTCTATTAGAGGTTTATCAATTTTTTGTATTTTATCTAACCTCTTTTGCATACTTTCTGCTCTTTTAAAAAACTTTTCATTATCTCCCTGGGCAGCCCATTGCCTTAATTGTTTTATTGCTTTTTCCATAGCCTTTATTTTTTTCTGTTGATCCTTATAAGCTTCAAACTGCTCAAAAACTCTTCTTTGCTTTTCCTTAATATAATAGGAGTAATTACCATTGTATAAAGAACTTTCTCCATCTTCAATTTCAAGTATCTTTGTCACTACTCTATCTAAGAAATATCTATCATGAGAAATAACCAGCACTGTTCCTTTATATCCTTTAAGATATCCTTCAAGCCATTCTATTGATGCCATATCTAAATGATTTGAAGGCTCATCAAGAAGAAGTATATCTGGATTCTGCAATAGAATTTTCCCTAATACTACGATGGTCTTTTCACCACCACTTAAACTTATGAACTCTCTATTTAGAAATTCATCATTGAATTTTAACCCAGTACAAACCTTGCTCATATTTTCTTCTATTTCATAACCACCTTTTGCTTCATAAAGTTCATTAAGCTCACCATATTTTCTTATTGCATATTCCAATTTACTACCTTCTAAAGTAGCCATCTCTAATTCTAATGTCTTTAATTCTTTACCTATTTCATATTGGATTTCAAAAGCAGTTTTTAAAACATCTAATACTTTAAATTCTTCAGAATAGCTAGGTATTTGATCTAGGTACCCTATAGTAGCATTTTTTCTTATAAAAATATCACCCTTATCCTGTTTTTCAATACCAGCAATAATTTTAAATATTGTAGTTTTACCTGCACCATTTCTTCCTATTAATCCAACTCTTTCTCCACTTTCAACTTCAAAATTAATGTTCCTAAAGATTCTATTGCCACCAAAATATTTTTCTATTTCTTTTAATGCTAACTGTATCACTGTTAACTCCTCCCTATGTTTATGTTTTTTTGCAAAATAATAAAACCTAAGCAAGTAATACTCACCTAGGCTTTTATATTTTGAAACAAAATTGTGGAAAGAAATTAATGGCTAGAAATAACCTAAATACTGGCGGCACAAATCAATACCATCTCTAGATATAGAACTAGCTTTATCCGATGACTACCCGCTCTAATACTCCCTCTTCCCTAAGAGGGAGTATTAGAGCGGCTGCGTCCTGGATTCGTTCAACTAAGAATCAGATGGAGTTGAAACTCCATCTGATTCAAGTTTCCACTTCATAATATAAAAATTAAAACCTAGGTAAGCTACTCCTTACCTAGGTTACAAATAACAAAATTATAATGTATTTAAGGTAAAGATAACTCACTTCTTTTTAGTATACTATTTAATTTTGGACAGACTTCTCCCGTAAAATCACAAACTACATGTGTGATTCCAGATAATGACATTGGTAGTCTATCTAAAATTGTATTTACTAAAAAGACCTTAGCCATCTTTTTCACCTCCATAACTTTTTTATATAACATATTAAAATTACCATATATTCTACTAATTATCAATATTTATTTTTAGATATTCTTTTAAGTCATTATACCCTATAGCTTAACTACTTAATTATTCAAGTGAAAAAGTATACTTAGTTCTTGAAATAAAAATCTCCTCTGGCCTTAAAATGCAATCAGGGAAACTCTCATGATGAATTGCATCTGGTGGTATCTGAGTTTCTAAACAAAGCCCTAAGTAGTTCCTAGAACTTACTCCATAAAGGTCCATTCCTTCTTCTAATTGATTACTGGTATAAAGTACAACTGCTGGTGCATCTGTATTCATTACTAATTTACGACCGCTTTCCTCATCCCACAGCAGTATTTCAGAGTTATTACTGTTTAATATAAAGGTATGATCATAGCCCTGTCCAACTATTTTGTTTTGAATATAATTAGAACTAACGCCCTCTTTTATTTTTCTTCCCTTTCTAAAATCAAAAACTGTATCACTTACCTCTAAAACCTTTCCAGTAGGCAGTAATTCTTCATCTATTTCTAAGAACTTACTACTATCTACTTTCAAACTGTGTTCTAACACATCTCTCTTTAAATTACCGCTCAAATTAAAATAACTATGGTTTGTTGGATTAAATAAGGTTGTCTTATCTGTTTCTGCCTTATATTGAATTATAAATTCATTATTATTGTTAAGGATATATTCTACTTTCACATCAAGGTTTCCTGGATAGCCTTCTTCTCCATCTAAACTGGTATAGGAAAATTCTATCTTAATTTCATCTTCCCCTTCTGTAATTTCTGCCTCCCATATTACATCATTAAAACCTTTTACCCCTCCATGTAGATGGTTCTTTCCATCGTTATTTGCTAATGTATAAGTTCTTCCTTCTAGTTCAAATTCTCCTCCTTTTATCCTCCCTGCTACCCTTCCTACAACGGCTCCAAAATAAGGAGACTTTTCCCTATAGCTTTCTATATCCTCAAAGCCCAACACAATATTTTCATACTTTCCATGCCTGTCTGGAGTTACTATCTTTGTAATTACACAACCATAATCTAAGCAACTAATTTCTATCCCCTTATCATTTTTTAATGTGTATTCGTATACATTTTCCCAATTTATTTCTCCAAAAAGCTTTTTAGTTACCTTCATACCTCTCATCCCCCTTTTTCATATACATTAACCCCAAGTCCAATGTGGAAAAACATACCTAAAACCTTAATTCAACCTTAAACCTTACTGCAGCAACTGTCAATATATGAATAGAACCATTTTTTACCCTAAAAAACAAAGTGCCTGTGTGAAAACAAGCACTTTATCATTTTAAACCTTAAACTTTGTAATTAAATCCTCTAGTTCTATAGCAATGTTATATAACTTTTCTGCAAAGTTTGATATTTGCTCTATGCTGGCAGATTGCTGCTGAGTAGATGCGGAAATTTCCTCTGTTGTAGAAGCAGCCTCTTCTACCACTGCAGATATATCTTCTATGGCCTTAACAACCTCTTTTTTATCCTTGCTCATTTGTCCAATATCCTTAATTAAAGAATCAATTTTTTCAATGATATTTGTAACTGACTTATCTATACTAACAAAGGCCTCCTCTGTTACCTTGCTCATTTCACTTGTGTTTTCTATAGTTTCTCCTGCAACAATCATTTCTCCTTTCGTACTCTCAATTATTCCTTTAAATTCCTCTATAATATTTTCAATCTCTACAGTAGATTCTGCTGTATCAGAAGCAAGCTTTTTAATCTCATTTGAAACTACTGCAAAGCCTTTTCCTGCCTCTCCAGCCCTTGCTGACTCTATGGCAGCGTTAAGTGAAAGTAAATTGATTTGAGAGGTTATATTTTTTATTGTCTCAGTAATTACGCTGATTTTTCTTGATTTTTCATCAAGAATAACTACTTTTTCCCCAACTCTGCTTGCAACGGCTTTATTTTTCTCTACTACACTTTGAAGTTTAGCAGCAACCTCTATTCCGTTGTCCTTAGCCTTTTTACTTTCGTCTATAAGCTCCCTTATTTGTGAAGAGGTATTATTGGCGTCTTCAATTTCCTTAGAAAGCATTTCTAGTTTAACTGCACTTATTTGTGTGTTTTTAGCCAATTCAGTAGATCCTTGTGCCATATCATCAATTGCCTTTGCTATACTTTCAATTGACCCTGTTGTTTCTCCCAAGGTAGAGGATAGCTCTTTAATGTTTTTTTCTATAACAAGATACGTCTGCTGTATCTTCTCTATTATTTCTCTCATGGTCTTCCTTGTGTTTTCCAGGGCCTTAGCCATAACTCCTGTTTCATCTTTTTTCTTATAAATCTTTTCAATATCATCATCCTTAACTAAATCCAGCTGTTCTGTTTTAACTAAAAGCTCTGTTACTTTCTCTATTGGTTTTACAAAGGAAGTACCAATAACTATGCTTAGCAAAATAACGGTAATGACAGTTATAGCTACTAAAGAGACAACTACCTTAGTATTTTTATTTAACCCCTCTAATACTTCTGATGTCTTTCCTGTCACAACTAACTGCCAATTTGCCGCATCTATTGCATGATAGTAACCTAATCTCTCTGTCTTATCAAAGGCTATATACTCCAAGTTACCGCTATGATTTTTAAATACAGTTTCCTGAAAGACTTTAGCATTATCAGGATTTACCTCGGCGTACTTTTTCCCTATATTCTCCTTTGTTGGATGAAATAAAAATACAGTAGTATTCTTATTTATTAAATATCCATAACCTGTTTCTCCTATTTTTATGTCCTGCACAGTTTTAATCATTCTTTCTGCATCAACTGTCAGCATAAATAAACCTTTAAATTCTCCTCCATCCTTTATTATAGGCTTTATAAATACTATTACATTCTTTCCAGTACTTTTGCTTGTGACTATATCACTGAGTATAATGGAGTCCCCCTTTTGAGCCCTTAAGAAATACTCTCTATCAATAACACTGCTCTTTTTCCCTTTGTCATCTACTGCATTACCTTTGCCATCGGAAAAAACCACACTATCAATACCAGCATACTGTCCTTTAATACTTTCTAACATTGGTACAATACTGTTTTCATCAGTTGTTTGTATTTCAGGGTGACTTTTGTATACTGCATCTAACAAATCTATCTTTTCTTCCATCCACAGGTTTATTCCATCTGCTTTACTCTCTGCAAGATCCTGCAGGTGGGCGGTTATTTCTTTGTTTTGATTACTGCTGTAACTTAAAAGCTGATAAGAATTAGTAATTAAAAGCGGAATTAAGGATAATACTAGCGTGAAAATCAGTAGTTTTATTTTAATACTTTTTACCACTTAACTTCTCCCCCTCGTAAAAATATGTGAATATGGTTTTTATCTAGTACATAATATGTACTATTTTTAAACTTGTCCTTAACTTAAAATAAATAAAGAGATAGAATATAAATCTTATTTACACTCTATCTCTCTACTTATTTCTAAACTAATTAATTCAAGCTTTCTATAAATCTCTTAAAGGCCTTTCTTCCTCTTTCATCTCTCTTAAATACTGCTGCATCTTCTAATACTCTCTTAAATTTAGCTGCAGTCTCTTTTCTTATTATTTCCTCTAAGTTATCACTATTTAATTTTTCTCTATATCTTTCTTTTAACTCTTCTGCCCAATTTTTATGGTATTCTGCTATATTGTCTTTATGCCCTAACAAATACTCCCCTACATCTTTTAACTCGGTTTTAAGTCTTGCTGGAAGGACTGCTAGTCCCATAACTTCAATTAGTCCTATATTTTCCTTTTTGATATGATGAACATCTTCCCTAGGATGAAAAATACCTAGAGGATGGTCTTTACTGGTGCGGTTATTTCTAAGTACAAGATCTAGTTCAAAGAAGTTGTTCTTTTTTCTCGCTATAGGGGTAATGGTATTATGTGGAACCTCCTTTGTATAGGCATATATATCTACTGAATCATCACTATATCTTCTCCAGGAGTTTAAAATATGTTCTGCTGTATCTACTAGTGATGCTATATTTGCGCTTTTTAAGCGAATTACAGACATTGGCCATTTAATTACAGCACATTGAACCTCTGGAAACCTATCTATTTTAAATTTGTATTCTTCTTCTGCCTTTGCCATAACAAATTCATATCTACCACCTTGATAATGATCATGGGATAGTATGGAGCCTCCTACAATCGGAAGGTCCGCATTGGAGCCAAGAAAATAGTGTGGAAATAATTCTACAAAAGCCAGCAGACGAGAAAAGCTTTGGCGATCTATTTTCATATCTCTATGCTCTTTGGAAAGTACTATACAGTGTTCATTATAATAGGAATAAGGAGAGTATTGTAAATACCACTGCTCCTTTAATAAATCTATTCTAATCATACGATGATTAGAGCGGGCAGGGTGTCCTATTCTTCCTGCATATCCTTCATTTTCAATACACAGCAGACACTTAGGATAGTTTGTGCTTTTTAACTTTCCTTCTTTTATGATATCCTTTGGATTTTTTTCTGGTTTAGATAGATTTATAGTAATATCAAGTTCTCCATATTCTGTACTTGCCTTGTAATTAATGTTTTTTCCAATCCTCTTACTTTGAATATAATTGCTGCTTTTACTTAAACCATAAAAGTATTCCGTTGCCCTTTCTGGATTTTCTTTATATCTTTCATAAAAATGCTTATTAATTACAGAAGGCCTATCTATAAAGCAATCCATTATGCTGCTAGACAGTATTTCCCTTTCATCAAAAATATCTTCAATTACTCCCTTTTCACAGCCGTACTCCACTATTTTTTCTAATAACTCTGGTATATCTTCATTATTTACTTCTCCAGCAGTCTCTGCAGCTTTCATCTCCTCTATACCTAAAAGAGCAATAATTCTGTTTGATACATAAACTTCATCTTCTTTTTCAATAAGCCTTGCATCTACTGCTTTATTAATTAACTTTCTAATAACTTCATATATATTTATAGTTATCCTTATTTCTTTTGCTCCGTCACCAATATCTGCAGTGTAGAAGGAAGCCTCATATCCTATAATTTCTTTGTATCTCTTTCCTACCTCCTTAATAAACTTTTCTGTATATTCCTTTTCAACAATAGCAATAGCACAGCCTCCAAAGCCTGCCCCAATCATACGGGAACCTAAGACTCCTTTTTGCTGCCAAGCTGACTCCACTAAGGTATCTAATTCTTTTCCTGTAACTTCATAATCATAACGAAGGGAATTGTGAGAATCATTAACTAGCTTCCCAAACTCTATTAATTTTCCCTTTTTCAATTCTTCCAGTGCCTTTATGGTACGACGATTTTCATAAACTGCATGTTTTGCCCGTCTTATTAATATTTCATCGCCAATGACCTTTTTATGACTTTCAAAGCTTTCTTCATCTAGCTCACCAAGGGATTTTACCTTTATCACTGTCTGAAGTCTTCTTAAGGCCTCTTCACATTCTGCCCTTCTTTCATTGTACTTGGAGTCTGTTAGTGAACGACGTTTATTTGTGTTCATAATAATGATATTGTGATTATCTAAGGTTATTGGTGCATAGGAATAGTTTAAGGTTTCACAGTCAAGTAAAACTCCATAGCCTTCTTTTCCCATCCTAATGGCAAACTGGTCCATTATACCACTGTTTACCCCTATAAATTCATTTTCCACCCTTTTTCCTATCTTCACCATCTCAATAGGATCTATATCTAAATTAAATAACCCTTCTAATAGTACTGCTGTCACTAACTCAATAGATGCAGAGGAAGATAGTCCTGCACCATTTGGTATTTCTCCATAAAATAAAATATCCATTCCTGAATTAATATCAAAGCCTGCTTCGATAAAATAACGGATTATTCCCTTTGGGTAGTTACTCCAAGCATCCTCTCCTTTATAGTCTAAAGCCTTCAAGGAAAATTCTATTATTCCCTTTTCTTCAAAATTCATAGAATACATACGAACTACATTTTTATTATTTTTTTCAGCAAAAGCATATGTGCCAAGAGTGATTGCACAAGGAAAAACATGTCCACCATTATAATCTGTGTGTTCTCCAATTAAATTAATTCTTCCTGGAGCAAAGAATAGTCTATAATTTTCCTGCCCAAATTTATCTTTAAAAATATCCCCACAGCCATTAAGCATTTGAATACCCCCTTGTGTTCTGTGCTTTTAAAACAAAGTAAATTTTACTAAAATTTTACTCCTTTTTCACTAGGAACTCAATAAAAAACTGGCACATGCTTTTAAACATATGCCAGTTTTTTATTCATTATACAGCCATACCTCTTTCAAGAGCAGCTATATTTAAGTCAACAAATTTTTCCTTTACATTTTCACGAACTGCTTTAACCCAGTCTACTTCTGGAAGGTTTAGAGCCTTTACAAGGCCTCCAAGCATAACTACGTTCTGTGCCTTAATGTTTCCAAGTTCTAACGCTTCTCCTGATGCATTTATAATAGTTAGATTTTTGAAAGCTCCCTTTAATCTGTCTACTACATCCTCTGGATATTGTTCCTTTCCTGAAAGCACAGTAGCAGAAGGTATAGCATAATCATTTACTACTATTTTTCCATCTGGCTTTAAATACTCTATCCATCTTAAAGCTTCTATTCTTTCAAAGGCAACAATTACATCTGCCTGGCCTTTTCCTATGATAGGTGAATATACCTTTTTACCATATCTAACCTGTGTTGTAACGCTTCCTCCTCTTTGAGCCATTCCATGAACCTCTGACATCTTTACGTCATAACCTGCATCTATTAATCCAGCACAAAGTATTTTAGAAGCTAGTATTGTACCCTGTCCTCCAACACCAACTAAAAGAATATTTTTTACGTCACTCATTACTATTCACCTACCCTTTCTATTGCTTCAAATGGACAAACTTGTGCACATAATGAACAGCCTACACACATAGTCTTATCTATGCTTGAATATTCCTTCATTGATATAGCTGGACATCCTGTCTTAGTACACATCTTACACTTCTTACATTTATCTTCATTTACTTCATAGCTCTTAACGCTGCAATCAAACTGCTGCTTATCTTCTACACTTAACTTTTTAAGAACGCATGGCCATTTTGTAATGATAACAGAAGGTTCGTCAGCTTTTAATGCTTCATTTACTGCTTCATCTGTTTCCTTTAGGTTTAATGGGTTTACAACCTTTACATTCTTAACTCCTACAGCTCTACAAAGCTTTTCTATATCTATAGCTTCAGTCTTTTCTCCCATTAAAGTATAGCCTGTACCTGGGTTTTCCTGATGTCCTGTCATTCCAGTTATTCTGTTATCTAGAACTATAGTAACAGAATTTCCTTTGTTATAAACTACATCTATTAAGCTTGATAGTCCTGTATGGAAGAAAGTTGAATCTCCTAGCACAGCTACTACCTTTTTGTTTTCCCCTCTCATGTTGAAAACCTTTTGTGCTCCGTGACCAGCACTTACAGAAGCTCCCATGCAGATACAAGTATCCATTGCATTTAAAGGCTCTGCAGAACCTAGAGTATAACAGCCTATATCTCCAGTAATCATAATGTTCTTTTTCTTTGATAAGCTGTAGAATAGACCTCTGTGTGGACATCCTGCACATAAAGTAGGTGGTCTTGAAATAACTCCCTGTTGTAGTGCTTCAAGGCTGCTTGCTACTTCTTCTTTAGCTTCCTCTGCTACAAGAGCACTAGCAACTACATCTGGATTTAACTCTCCCATGTTTGTAATTTTATCTTTGCCTATACAAGCTATTCCTCTAGCCTTTATCTGCTCTTCTATATAAGGCTCAAGTTCTTCTATTACATATAAAGTTTCTACTTCTTTAGCAAAAGCTTCTATTTTTGCAAAAGGAAGTGGATGAGTAAATCCTAATTTTAAATAGGAAGCCTTATCTCCGAATACTTCTTTAGCATATTGATAAGATATACCGGAAGTTATTATACCTATTTTCTTATCTGCCCACTCAATTGTGTTTAGAGGAGTATTATTACTAAATTCCTCTAATTTTTTTAGTCTATCTTCAACAACTACGTGAAGTTTCTTAGCATGAGCTGGTGTAATAATGAACTTATCTGGTGTTTTTACATAAGGCTTCATTTCCACCTCTTGTCTTTCTCCTAGTTCAACTAAAGACTTTGAGTGACATATTCTTGTGGAAACTCTAAAAAGTACTGGAGTATCGAAGTTCTCTGATATTTCTAAAGCATCTTTTACAAAATCCTTTGCTTCCTGACTGTCACTTGGCTCTACCATAGCTATTTTAGCAAACTTTGCATAATATCTATTATCCTGTTCATTTTGTGATGAATGCATTCCTGGATCATCTGCAGAAACTAGTATAAAGCCTCCATTTACTCCCTCATAAGCATAAGTCATGAAAGGATCTGCAGCTACATTCACTCCTACGTGCTTCATAGCTGATAGAGATCTTGCTCCTGCTATAGAAGCACCTATTGCAACTTCTACTGCAACCTTTTCATTTGGAGCCCACTCTGAGTAAATTTCCTTATACTCTGAAATATTCTCAAGTATTTCTGTAGATGGTGTTCCTGGGTAAGCTGCTGCTACATTTCCCCCTGCTTCATAAAATCCTCTGGCAATTGCTTCATTACCTGTCATAAGCTTTTTCATTTATGTTCCCCCTTCTTTTTTAACCCTATTATGCTAAACTTAATTCATTTTTACAAAGTTCATTTAACACTTCATCTAATTTATCTACAAACTTTTGTGTTTGCTCAATTGTGCCTGTGCTTATTCGGAGCCAGCTATCCCAACCCCATAGATATCCTGGTCTTATTATTATTCCCTTTTTCAATAATTCATTGAAGACCACTCTTGAGTCTTCTCCTATATTAACAAATATAAAGTTTGCATTAGACTTTATATATTCAAAACTTCTTTTATTAAAATATTCTTCCATTAATCCTAGTGACTTGTAGTTTAATTCTACAGTTTTTTGTATATGCTCTGTATCCTCAAGTGCTCCTAATGCTGCTGCCTGTGCTAATCTATTTACGCTAAAAACTAGTCTTATCTTATTCATAGCATCAGCAATTTCCTTAGAAGTCAAAAGGTATCCTATTCTAACAGCAGCTATTCCAGCAACCTTAGAAAAAGTTCTCAGAATAATAGTATTTGGTCTCTTCTTTAATATTTCTAAGCTGTCTGGATACTCTGGATTCATAACAGCATAGTCATAATAAGCTTCATCTAAAACTATTACTACATCCTCAGGTACATTTTTCACAAAGCTATCTAACTCATCTTTAGTAGCTATATTTCCTGTAGGATTATTTGGATTACATATGAATATTAGTTTTGTATTATCATTTATAGTGCCTATAAAACCTTCAAAATCATGTTTATAATTCTTTAAAGGAAGCTTTACCGCTGTTCCTCCCATAAAGGATACTTCTGATGCATACTTATCAAAGGTAGTATCAGCCATTATTGCTTCATCGCCAGAATTTATAAAGGTTTCTGCTATTAATTTTAGAAGTTCTTCTCCCCCATTACCTGTAACGATGTTATCAACAGATAAATTATATTTTTCTGCTAGCTTTTCTTTTACCTTTGTAGCATTAGATTCTGGATATATATTAATGTACTCCGCTTCTTTTCTTATAGCCTCTATTGCTTTAGGTGATGGTCCTAATGGATTTTCGTTAGACGCAAGCTTTTCAATATCTTCTAAGCCTAATTCTCTCTTTAATTCCTCTACAGGCTTACCTGGAACATAAGGCCTTACTGAATTTACTTCATTTCTAAATAAACACTTTCCCATGATTTTCCCCCTATTAATATTAATTTAAATCATATTCCTGTGCCTTCCCCTTAAAAGTTATAAATCCATTTCCTTTATTAATCTAAGTCATACTCATGTGCCTTTTCTTCACCTTTTAATACTCTAAGAGTTCCAAAAGCTAGAGCCTCTAGTTCGTTTTCTCCTGGTACGATTTCCACATTGGCAATAAACTTTACTCTCTTTTGTATCCACTCTGTTATCATTTTTGAGTAGGCTATGCCTCCTGTTATTACTATTGCATCTACTTCCCCATCTACTACTGTAGCTAGCTCTCCTATTCCCTTTGCTATCTGATATGCCATAGCTTCATAAACTAGCTTAGCTTCTTCATCCCCGCTTAATATTTTCTTTTCTACTTCAAGGGCACTATTAGTTCCTAAGTAGGAAATAAGTCCACCCTCTCCTCTTAGCTTCTTTTTCATAACGTTTTTATCGTTTTTATAGCACATCTCTATTAATCGTTTACAAGGCACTCTTCCAGCCCTTTCCGGTGAGAATGGTCCTTCATCATCGGATACAATGTCAATCATTTTGCCCTTATTGTGAACACTTATGGATATACCTCCACCTAGGTGAGCCACAATAAAGTTAACCTCTTCATAAGGTTTTTGTATCTTTTCTGCTACTTTCATAGCCACTGCCCTCATGTTTAGCGCATGAACAAAGCTTTCTCTTTTTATATCTGCCATTCCAGATATTCTTGCAATATCCTGAAGCTCATCTACCGCTACGGAGTCATATATAAATGCTGGTATATGTAAAGGCTTTGATATTTCATTAGCAATTATAGCTCCTAAATTTGATGCATGTTCAACTAAAGGTCTTTTAGCTAATCTTTCCACCATAGCCTCATTTACTCTATAAGCTCCAGACTTAACTGGTGGCAGTAATCCCCCTCTTCCAACTACAGCAGAGAGCTCTTTAACATCAAAATTCATTTCTTCTAAAAGGTCCATTATGGCCTTATATCTCATTTCATACTGGTCTGTAATATTTTTATATTTTGCTATTTCTTCATTAGAGTGCTCTATATTTTTCTTAAATAATTCATTAGTATCTTCGTAAAGAGCTATCTTTGTAGAAGTAGAACCTGGATTAATAGCTAATATTTTATACATATATTCCCTCCAATTTGTTAGAATTTTTTAAAAACTATATTCAACCTTTTATATAGCAAATATTATGCCAATAATGTCCATCTTTTAATCTATTTATTTTACTAAGCTCCTGCAATTCATAATGAAATTAATGGGTTAATCGGTATGTTTTTTCAACACCAATCAACCCATTAAATTTTTTATCTAGGTTATTTTTGCTCTTGCATAGATAAATTAAATGTGTTATTATAATTTCAGCGAAGGACAGTAACATTGTTTACTCAGTATCTAAGCTAGTTTACAGGTACCTAGTGGTACCCCATAACGCTAATATAGATTGTGATTTCTGAAATATTCGTTAAGCTCCTTTTTTGAACCTACATTAAAGCTTCGGGAGATCAATATCTAGATGTGGATATGTACTTTCTTGTGAGTCCTTTTATGGCATTGAAGGCGATAGAGCCATCTGTGAGATTACCCACCTATCGAGAGATAGGTGTCAAAATAGGAGTACCGGTATTTTGGATGTAATTATAAAAATGTAATTATAGTCAGTGCTTAAGTCATTAAGTACTGGCTTTAACTTTTTTACTAAGAATTATTTGAATGATTTTAGTATTTTTTTATATTATTCAGTGATATACTAAGTAATATTATTATTAATTTTCGAGGATAATTATATGAGTTACATAGTATTTGATCTAGAATTTAACCAGAGCTATAACTCTCATAAAGAAGGCAGCAATGTAAACCCCCTATGCCCCTTTGAAATAATCCAGCTTGGTGCTATAAAGCTAGACAAAAACCTTAAAATAACCTCAGTTTTAGATAGACTGGTAAAGCCTGAAGTATATAGTGAGCTTAATCCCTTCATAAAAGATCTCACTAATATAAATCCAGAAGAATTATATAATGCAAATCCTTTTAAGGATGTTTTTGAAGAATTCATAAATTTTATTGAGGACTCTAAGAATATTTTATGTGTCTGGGGAATGACAGATATAAAAGAGCTGCTTAGAAATGTGCATTATCATAAACTAGACCTCTCTGTGATACCTAGGGATTATATAGATATCCAAAGGTATGCTTCGAGATATCTAAACTGTCCCAAAGGAACTAACATCGGTCTTCATAAAGCAGTGGAGTCCTATGGAATACTTACTAATTATGAATTTCATAATGCAATTAATGATGCCTATTATACTGCAGAGGTTTTTAACAGAATCTTTAATAAGAAGATTAAACCTAAAAAATATAATATAGAAGATTATATAGCTCCAAAGAGACAAAATAACTCTAAGCCAAAGATTGATAACGATAAACTTATCAGTCAGTTTGAAAAGATGTTTAATAGGGAAATGACGGAGGAAGAAAAATCAATAATTAAACTTGCTTATATGATGGGTAGAACAAATCAGTTTCAGGTGGATACCTCTGATAGCGAGAAAAATCAGGATAATGCTCGGGAGCAATCTTTAGAGCACTGAATACTGGTATATTTTATTAAGGTATAGCACTAGAGAGTCCTTCTAAAGCTTTCTACTGACTATACCTCTATTTGAAATACCGGTTAAACTTTTCTGAGGTATTTGTCTATAAACTTAAAGAGTGTTAATATTTTTGTTTCAGCTCCTTAATTACCTTTCTTCCCAAATCTGTTATTACAGTGCCGCTTCTTCCAGTATAAATCTTCACCATTAGAAGCTTTTCAAGATTGATTAAGATCGTTCTAATCTCCTGCTCACTTAAAAAAAAGCCCTTTTCTAGAGCTATTAAATATAGAGTTCTTCTCCCTAGTCTCCTTTTGTCAGTATAACTTTTTTCCAATTCTTCTAATACAAACAAATATCTCTGAATTTTATCTTCACCAATTTCCAAAAGTTTCTTCACTAGGCTTTCTTCTTCTGAATTTAAAGTGTCCTCGTAGAATTCTTCCTCCTCATCAAAGGGCAAGTCCTCTACGTCTACTTCTCTAAGGCCTAGATTAGCAAAATACTCTACATAATTTTTAAGTTCTCTTATATTCCCCTTCCAGCTGTGGGCAAGCAGTGCCTCCTTTGCAGCCTTTGTTAAATCAAAATTAGTGTTAAAGGTTTTTTCCATTTCATTAATTAAAGGTAATATATCTTCTTTTCTTGTCCTTAAAGAAGGTAATTTCAAAGGCAGTACCTTCAATCTGTAATATAAATCCTCTCTAAACTCACCCTTTTTAACCATGGTTTTCAGATCCCTATTAGTTGCAACAATTATTCTAATATTTACTTTAATTAGCCTATCCCCGCCAATTCTCATTACTTCTCTTTCCTGAAGAACTCTTAAAAGTCTCATCTGAAGATTTAGCGGCATTTCTCCAATTTCATCTAGAAACAAAGTTCCATTGTGGGCTAATTCAAAAAGCCCTGGCTTTCCACCTTTTCTAGCTCCTGTAAAAGCACCTTCCTCATATCCAAACAATTCACTTTCCAAAAGACTTTCTGGCAGGGCACCACAGTTTACTGCTACAAATTGATAATTTTTTCTTTTAGAGCCATTGTGTATAGCTTGGGCAAAGAGTTCCTTTCCTGTTCCACTTTCCCCTGTAAGCAGTATGGAGGAGTCTGATTTTGCCATTCTTTTCGCAATATCAATACATTTTTTTATTTCTTCGCTTTCCCCGGATATATCCTCAAAGCTGTATTTTGCTCTATGTCCCTTACCTATAAGCTGTTCTCTAAGCTTATGCTGTTTCTTCTCTATATCACTAAACTTTCTTACAATAGCAACTGCTCCATATAGTCTATTTGAATGAATTATGGGGTGAGTAGATACCACCACATCATAACCATTAATATTAATAAGCTTTTCCTTTATTGGCTCACGATTTTTAAGCACATATTCAAAAGGAAGATGTGGCAAGATATAAGCTGCTTGTCCTCCTACAATCTTAGTTCTTTTATAACCTATAATATTTTCTGCACCTTCATTAAAAATAGATATTATCCCCTTAGAATTAACTCCTATAATACCATCATCTAAAACTTGAAGGAGAATATCCAGCTCACTTTCAAAGCGATTTGTTTGCCTGATAATATTAGATAATCCAGAGTTTCTAGTTACACTTTCCTTATAGCTTTTTCTGATATCCTGTCTTTGGAGAACATGAATTAAATTAAGCTTAGCGCCTATATCCACTATAGTGTCCAAATCCAAAAGAGCATTACCAAGGTTTATTATATCAGTACCTGGTGCCAGGGTAGATGTCAACTCCCCTAATGAAATTACAGTTTTTTCTTTAGTATTTTCATGATTTTCAACAGAAGCAGGCGTAAGCTCTATATGTCTGCCTCCTAATCCATATATTATAGAAACCATTTGAACAGCTAATTCTAAGCTCTCATCTAATAGTATGCCTTCTGTTCCCTCCGGTATATTCATAATTGTATCTAAAGCCTCTTGAGATATGGTTCTGTTAATGACAATAACCTCGCTGCTTTTGTTTATATAGGGTTTAATATCTAAAAATATACTATAAGAAGGAAGTAGCACTAAGTCTGCCTCTATGCCTTTTCTAATTTCCTCACTTCCTATAAAATACTTGTCTACTAAAACTTTATCTGAAAATAAACTTACAATTTGCTTTTGGTAGGTGTCCATAACTGATGGACTGTAACTTATAATAGCTAGTTTTTTCTCCATTTATTCCACTCTTTTCTACAACTATATACTTATAGAAAAATTATAGCATAAATTATGATCATTTCTATAACTTGAAGCATATTATGAAATGAAACTATTTTTTAGTTTAAAGGTAAATCCCACAGTCCATAGCAATTTTAGGAAGGGAGCTAAATTGAATAAAAGTATATATGAAAGGTATATTAAGAATTTTGATGTTAATCTTTTAGATTGTAAACTTCTAGGCAGAGGTAATAATGGCATAGTCTATTTACTTCCTGATGAAAAGGTAATTAAAATTTGTTTTACCGTTGAGAGCTGCCAAAAAGAGTACTATATCCTAAACAGAGTAAATAATAATAGATACTTTCCTCGAGTTTACGGCATGTCAGGAAACTATATGATAAGAGACTATGTTGATGGTATAATACTAAAAGATTATATAAAAAAACATGGCCTAGATAAGAAACTTGCAGTAAAGATTATCAAGCTGTTAGAAGAGTTTAAAAAATTAGGATTCCTAAAGCAAGACATAAGGTGTAAGGACATTATAATTCAGCCAAATGGCTCTTTAATGGTAATTGATCCGAAAAAGTTTTACTCAAAAGAAAGAGATTTTCCTAGACATCTATCAAAGGGTCTTTATAAATTAGGGGTGCTTCCATTCTTTATGTCTGTAGTCAGAGAGGAAAACTCTCAATTTTATAAACAATGGAATAGAAAAGTAGATAAATATTTAGATGAATTGGGATATGAACATAGTTAAAACTAGACTTTACAGTGACAAATTTAATATAATATTGATATTATGACAAAGCTACAAAGGAGACTAAATTACCTATGAAGAAAATTTTTTTAGATACAGAGACCACTGGCATAGAGCCAGGGCAAATAATACAACTTACCTATTGTGTATGCGATACAAATGCTGGAGGAGTAGAAAAGGTAGCCTTTGCAAAGAATTTCTTTTTTACCGTAGATTATATTGAACCCTCAGCTCAAGCAGTCCATGGCTTTGATGTTAGGACTCTAAAGATTCTATCTGATGGAAAATCTTTTGAAGATGTGGCTAAGGAAGTTGCTAATGATTTAAAAGGTGGTATCTTTATAGCTCACAATGCTAACTTCGATAAAAAATTTATCCATACAGAATTTAATAGATTAGAGGCCATGGACTGGACTCCTTCAGAATTCTTTTGCACTATGGAATATTTTAAAGCTATAGTACAAGCAAAAACAAAAACAGGAAGGCTGAAGAATCCTAGGTTAGAGGAGACAATGGATTTTCTTGAAGTGGACAAGAACATAGTACTTAAAGGAGCAAAACGTCTTTTTGGCTGTGCTGACGTAAACTTTCACGATGCCAGATATGATGTAGCTGCTCTTGTATCCTGTTACTATAAGGCCAAGAAGCTTGGATATAGTCTATAAACAGAGCTTAATTTTTCAGCCAATATTAGAAAGTTTTTAGGCTGTCTTCATAAATTTTAGTTATACTAGCTAACCCTTGCTAATATTATATACATATAGTCAACATTTGGAGGTTCGCTTAAAGTGTGTTTTTTATTTTTAGTTTTGTGCCTTTACTCTGCAGTCTTTATTCATGAGTTAGGACACCTTTTGATAGGAGGACTATGTGAAATCACTGTTACAGAGCTGGCTATTGGAGTAGGTCCTTCTATATTATCCGTAAAAGGAAAGAATATGAATTTTATCTTAGGCTTACTGCCTCTTGGTGGACATACTTTTTTTAAGCCGAAACAACTTAGCTTTTTAAAGAAGTTTCTTCTTAATTTAAGTGGTGTTACTTTTAATTTTATAGCCTTTATCTTTTTATTCTATATATATGTAGATGGAAATTTAACAGAAGGATTAATTGCTTTACTTAGCTCTATCCAAAATGGAACTATGCTAAGTTATTTACAACAACTCTTTATAGGAAAGGATAACTTTAATTTAAAAGACTTTTCTATAATGCTTATAGCTTCAAACTTCATGTTTTTCATCAGCAACTTAATGCCGGTACCTCCTCTAGATGGCGGTGAAGTTGTTAAAGATATACTTGAAATTATATAAAAATGAGATGGGATTTAACCCCATCTCATTTTTATATAAAGCTGTCAGTGAACATATTCATTACTTCAATAGATAATTTTACTCCTTTAAACTATCCTTTGCAGCAGAGCCTGCATAAGCTACAACACCGATTATTCCAATAAGCCAGTGAAGTCCAAAAATTCCACCCCAAAGACCGTATAACTTTAACCTGTCAAAATACTTTTTAGCAAAGGAATTGAACAAGTCCTCTATTTCTCTAGGTTCCATATTGTTTATCTGTCTTTCTGCTATGCTTCTAAAATGAACATTATTTAAAATATCTGCTAAGTTATATTTTAAGGAATCTAAGGCAGAGTTCATTAATATATCAACAACAGCTTCTTTTGTGTCTATATCTATAATTTCTAAATTATTTGCTGTTATATCACTAACTATACTAATTAATATTTCTCTTACCTCTTTATTTAACTGTTCATCTTCCATAAGCCTAACCAAAGAAGTTTCTATTGAGTTATTAAATTCAACTAAATCCAATAACTGTCCAAGATTTTTCTTTCTTAACTTTTCCTCTGTAAAGCTATCTATGAAGCCTCCAAGATTTTTCTTAAGTCCATCACTATTATAAAGTAAACTGCCTATTCTCTTAGCTGTATCTTCAGCATAACTATCATCTATTCCTTTAGTAAACAGGTTAACCTTCTTAGATAGAATTAAATCTTCAAAAATTTTATAAAGGCAAGAACTGTACTCTTCGGCTAAAGCTGCTTTATTCCTATTAACACTATCTTTTAGTTCCTTTTGTATAAAGTTTCCTTCCTCTTTAAATACATAGGCCAAGTCTTCAATATTGCTAATGGATAGGGCCTTAAGACACTGCTGTACTTTAACCTTTGTTATCCAGTTAAATATACTATCTGCAACCATTATTAAGCTGCTGCTCAGCCCTAGAATCTTATCTTTATCATTGATAAATCTATCAATTACCGCTGTAAGTTCACTGTGCTGAAGACTTATTCCTAACTGGTCTACAGAGCTGTTGAAGATTTTATTATCTATAAATTCTACTAGTACCCTACCTAATTCACCTTTTTTAGCTTCAATATAAGCTGGCAGCTTATCATTCACCAAGTTATCTACTACATTAGAAATTATCTCGTCTCCTCCAAGCATATTGTATCCCATTATCTCAAAGAAATTTAAGTTTTCCTTTGTAGTACTTATAGCCACCTCTGCTATAACCTGCTGATTATTAGCTATCCCTTTTATTAAAGACCTTACTGTCTTATCTACTATATAGCTAAAGTTATCTTCTAGCAGTTTCACAACAAAACCATTAAGTACTTGCCCTATCTTTTTATCAGAAGCAAATTCCCTTGAAACAAGGCTTTCCAGCCACTTTACTGCCTTTTCTCTGCTATCCTCTGAAGTCATTTTATTTATTATAAAACGGTTTAAGGCCACTCTTAAATTAGTAAGCTCCTTTTCACTAAGAAGATTTCTTAAAGACTTATCTCCTATTTCTTCATACCTCTCTGAAAGAGAATTTATAAGCTGAGCTTTTTTATCTTCATCATCAATATAGGTGGATAACAGATTAATTATGTCCTCTGTTTTACCTTTTAACCCGCTCTCAATTATCTTCATTAACTCCTTTGGAATAACTTTTACTATTTTATCCTCTGACTTAAGTATTTCATTTAATTTAAATGCTATTGTTTCGTCAAAAGCCTTAATTCTTTCAAAGCTTTCCTTTTCCGCTGCAGCTTTTATCTTAGAAAAATCCACTTTTTCAAAGGTAAACTCTCCTACCGCACAGCTTAAGGAACTTGAAATCTTGCTCCTATTTTTGTTTATAAGCTTCTTACCATATTGATAGCCTTTGTCACCTATAAGCTGATGGTGATTATAAAGAAAATCTCCTATTATCTTATAATCATCCTTTGAAATTCCGTCTGCAAAAGCTGTTTTTATACCGGCTCTATTCTTATCAAATAACTCTTCAATGCTTTTCTTATTTAAAAGTTCCTCTTCTATAAAGTTACCCATAGACTTAGCAAACCTTGGCTTTCTGCTTACAATTACCCCTGGTGTAAAAGGTATTTTAATTCCTAAAAATCTCTTTTCATTATAAGGTTTAAAAAGCATTGCCAGTGCCTGCACATTAGTGAGCCATCCAACTATAGCATAAACTATTACACTTATAGTAACTGCAGTAATTTGATTGTATTGTAAAATAGCTCCATTAAAGAAATAAGTTCCAATACCGGCAATTGCCCCTAGCACTGCCCCTATTACTGTAATTGGCTTCATTTCTTTTCCCATGAATTCCTCTACCATCACCTGAAGCTCTTCATCCTTTAGGTTAGATAGATTTATAGCTACTGTCTTTTTTATATTTCCTTGAAGAATATTTTCTAGGTTATCCTTTAGTGAGGAATGAATAAAGGCTGACAGATTGCCATTTATATCCTTTATGCTATTTACACTTTCAGTAATCTCTCTAAATTTTAAGCCTTTGCTTTCCTCAAGAAGCTTATCTGTGCTTACCTCTATTCTTTTTGCAGCCTCCTCTAACAAAGAACTTTTCAGCTTTTCATCTAATCCACTGTGTAAGCTGTGAGAGCCAATGGCTTTGTTTAATTCCTTGTAGATTCCCTCTACTGTATTATCTTTATTACTATTTAATCCCTCTATCAACAGGGTTTTAATTTTTTCACTGCCTAAAGCCACTGTCTCTGTTGTTAGTAACTGCTGGAAAGTTGAAGTAGTTACCTTTTCTAGACTTCTAATTCCTTCTTCTGCTACCAACTTAGTAATATTTTCTGTATATATGTACTTATCCTTTATTGCAGAAACTAAAGGAGCCTTAACCTGTCTTTCAAAGATTCCTATTAAATCTATACTAAATATATCCTTTAGCTTTTTATTTAAAAGCTTAGAAAAATAATCTTCCGGTATATAATCTATATAATTAGTTAAATTATAAGTTATAAAGTTACTTAGTCCTTCCTCTGTAAGTACATTTTTCTTTTCTAAGTCTTCAATAATGGCAGATATATTCTCTTCTTTAATATATTTAGTAATTTTAACTGTTAAATCTCTAGCTATCCAGTCTTTATCTGTATTTTCCTCTAGATATTCCGTTAATTTAGCTACTATATCAAACTTTTCTCCAATATTATTTAAGAACTTTTCCTTAACTAAACCCATAACGTTCTTTTTTAAGCTGCCGTCCATAGAATCTATAGTATCATCTATAGCCGCCTCAATTAATCCCTCTATGTCCTTTTTGTTATCTTCTATCCATAATATTATTTCTTTTATTACATACTGAAGCTTGTCATTAAAAAAGCTTTCAATATTTTCTGCTAGACTGCCAGAAAACATTTGGAAAACTGGCTTATCTATGGACCTTAAAAGGTTTAATAATTCTTTGCTTATAGTGTTTGATAATGTCTTACCTTCCTGTGATAATAAAAAGTCCTTAATTCCCTCTCTTAATTTTATTCCTAATTGACTGCTATCTTTATCATTTGCAAAGTCTACTATTCTTTTTTCTAATATTTTTTCTTCCAATGCTTTTAATATTTTATCTATCTCTAGAGTATCTATAGTATTTTCTAAAAGCTTATGAATGTCATTGTCAAATTTATCTTTTAGTTCTAAATGTAATCCTTTAGTATTTTCTTTAAAATTCTCACCTATAGCATCAGTAAGCTTACTTTCAAAAATTTCGCCAAAGCTTAAAGATTTATTTTCCTCATAAAAATCCTCTATAGCTTCTTCTATAAACTCACTATTATTTAACTTATCTAAAAGTAAATTAAACAATTCTCCGCTTATGTGCTGAAGCTGTTTTTCACCAAATAAGTCTTTTAAATTAAGCTTTTGTGAAATAGTATTGAAAACCTCTGGAAGATGTTCAGTAACAGAAGCTTTTATGTACTCTCCTGTTTTATTTACTGTTGAAGAGAAGCCTTCAAGTTCTCCTAAGGATAGGTTATCTGTGTTGTTATAAATATGAATATTTAACAAGTCTTCAACTAATTTTTCTAAGCTAGTTTTAAAAGCTTCTTCCTCAAGTACACCGTTTAAAGTGTCGTAGTTAATAATTTCTCTTTCCACCAATGAACTTACATTTTCAATAAATTCATCTCTTGTCTTTACTACTACACCACCTACTTTAAGCTTTCCTATACCATATTCTCTAAAAATCATTTTTATTGCCAAAGCATTAGTTATATATCCTGTTATTGCCCCAGTTAAAATTTCTTTTATTAAATTAAACTGCATTAATTTTCCCTCCTGATGAAAGTATAAGCAAATGCTTATATCAAAGTCATTGTAGACAAAAAGCATATAACAGCCCTAAGTCTGGAATGTAATTCTAAACCTAGGGCCTATATCTTAATATACCATTTTATAGTTTTTTATACAACACACGATTTTTATCGTTATCTTTTACTACTTCTACGCCTTCATAAACACCATTTTCAACCTCTGCCTTAAACCTTTTACCATCACTAGTATGCTCCTCATCTGGAAAAGCTTCATCTACTATATCTTTATACACAAAGGGCTGTCCTACTGGAACTTTATCTAACTTATCTTTATCTACATGGCTTTTTAACAACATAATGGAAGTCCTCCTTCATAAATAATTTAGACTACATTTCTATTATGTCTAATCTAAAGATTATTATTTATAAAGCTATTCATTACCATTCATAACATCTTTTTTAAAATTGTGTTTAATAAGCAAAAATTGTTCAAGATCATTTAAAAATTGAAAAAGCATTGCCCTGTTTTCAAACTCTTCTCTTGTAGACGGAAGAGCCATTTTTCTAAACTCATCTCTTAAAAAATTTAATTGATTTAAAAGGCCCTCTGCAGTGTTTTCTTCATATATGGAATTCGCAACATTTTCTGTAAAATCAGCTATCATTATAGTTTGTTCATAGGTCATAAAGAATCTTTGAAAATGTTCTCTCATTCTTTTAATTGTTTCAAATTGCTGAATTCTCATTTCCATATACTGCACATAATAGCTTGTATCTAAAAGAAAAAAATTATTAAAATTATTATAGGCTCTGTTTCTTCCTTTATGCAGTCTTTTTTCAAGACTAGTAACCAGCTCATCTTCTTTTATAGAAAAATCATTATTTTTTAGAGTATCAGCCATGTGGATGAGAATTTCCTTCATCTTTTCCTCTATGTAATTTTGATCCTCTTTGATTTTTCCTTCTATACTAGGCATATAGAGATTAAGCAGTAATGCCACCCCAACTCCAATTAGCATTAAACTTAACTCGTTCCATATCCAAAATAGTTCAGTGGATTTTTGAACTAATAAATGAGTTATAAGCACGGAGCTTACAACAATTCCCTGATCTAAGTTAAACCTTACCGTTAAAGGAATAAAAATTAATAAAAAAACACCGAAAGCCAAGGGGTTATACCCCAGCAGCTTAAAAATAATTATTGAAAGGAAAAGTGCTAAGATAAAGGCTCCTATTCTCTGAACAGCAATTATAACTGATTGCTTCTTTGTACTTTGAATACTTAAAATAGTGATTATACCTGCTGATACGGAATATTCTAATCCCAGTTCTTTAGCTATAATCATTGCAACTGCTGCACCAATTCCTGTTTTTAATGTTCTATAGCCAATAAATTTCATAGAGATCCCCTTCTAGATTTCATTTTACTCAAGCTCAATTCCTTCGCCTCTGAGCCAGTCAATTACATATTCTTTAGCCTTTTGATCTTCATAAGCATACCATTTATCTAATTCCTCTGGATACTGACATATTACATTTTTAAAGTTTCTCATAGGGTTTCTTCCATTTAAAGCATCTAAGAGCTTCTCACCTAAGATTTCCGATTCCACTTCATACTCTGAGAACTGAACCATTGCATCGTAAAAAAAGGAATCATCAATATTAGGTATCATTATATAACGGTCTTCAGAATCTTCTTCAATAGCATAGGCATCCTTTAATAGTTCCTTTTGCCAGTCTGCTAAAGCTTCTTCATCAAGTTCTCCCTTAACTACCTTAGTCACTTCATAGGGAATGTTCATTATGTCTCCTGTTTCAGTGTCTAAATACTCAGAACCTAGGGTATCATCATCAAAGGAAAGGGACTGAAAAAGTAATTCTAAATCAATGTTTAATTTTTTCATATTCATTTGCTCCTTCATATATCTCCTGAATGTTGCAAGAGACTTTATATAGACATTACGTCTAAATTTTTAGCTTATAATAGCCCTAAGTCTAGGAATATATTCTAAACTTAGGGCTTATATATCATAATATACCACTTTATAGTTTTTTATACAATATAGGCAGTAACACTTATATGTTATCTTTCTGAAACTCTTTTTGAAGATATGAACAAATTTCATTTAAGGCCTTATCCCCTGCTGTTGAAATCTTATCCATTGCAATAAAGCCATGTACAGAGCCTTTATATTTACTAATAACAACCTCATTACCAGCTTCCTTTAATTTTTTACCATAGGCTTCTCCCTCATCTCGTAAAGGATCAATTTCAGCTATTATCATAAGGGTTTTAGGTAATCCCTTAAGATCTTTAGCTAATAAAGGAGATGCATAGGGATTTTTCCTATCTTCTTTCTTAGGTATATACAGTGATATATATTTCTCCATATCTTCCTTAGAAATATTAAATTTACTGGATAATTGAGACCAAGAGTTACTGTTTAATTGAGACAGGTTTGTAGATGGGTATATCAATACCTGACAAGTTATCTGAGGTCCATTTTTATCCCGTATCATTTGAGAAACTGCAGCTGTAATATTTCCACCGGAACTATCTCCTGCAATGGCTATATGCTTTGAATCTCCATTAATACTTTCAGCGTTTTTATGAGCCCACTGAACTACATTGTACACATCATCAACTCCAGCAGGAAAAGGGTTTTCCGGTGCAAGACGATAGCCTACTGATATTACTATTGCCTTTGTATTTTTTGAAAGCTTCCTGCAAATATTGTCACTGGTATCTGGATTTCCTGCAATCCAAAAGCCACCATGGGAATAAATAACTATAGGAAGCTTGCTGCCACCTTCAGGCCTATATATTCGTACAGGTATCTTTAAGGAAGATATCTCTATATTGGTATCTTTTATATTGGAAAAAGGTATAGGTTTTGCACTCCATAAAATAGAATCCTTATTTAAAATTTCTCGTATTTGATTCATTGGTTTTCCCTTAATTGAGTTAGGGTTGAAATATTTATTAGCCTTTAATACTGTTGCAACCTTGGTGTTAACCTTACCATAACTTGTTGCTGCTAGGTTTTTAATAAGTAGAAATCCTCCCATAATAAAAACCAGAACGATAACTGTAAATATCCAAATGCCTTTCTTGTTTTTCATTTAGGTAACCTCCAATATATTCTGAATGTAACTATCACAAATATAAATCTTATTATGTATTTTATACCAAGACCGCTTTACTATACTTAAATCTGCCTAATGACGATTTCTAAGTGTGACAAACATCTTAATAATTCACAAGTAAACCTGATGTTGACATCAAAAAATCACCATAGAAAGGTATTTTCTATGGTGATTTTTGTTTAATAACACTATATTATATAAATAATAAGAAGTTGCAGCAGTGCTATTTTTACAGCTCTTTTTTACATTTTATAATTGTAAATTTCAATGGAGGTTTATTTTCCTTATTCTTAGCTGGCTCATCAATTTCTTCAAATTCTATTAGTCCATAATTCCCAAATTCCTGTTTTACTGAATCAGAATCGTAAAAAAACATTTTTACGCCTTCCATTATCTCAAATCGGTCCTTACTCAGTTGTTTTCCCTTTCCATACATCGGCGCTTTTTTTGAAATAGCTGTAAAAATCATATGTCCATTAGGTTTTAGCTGATTATAACAATCCTTAATTAATTTTTCCCTTTCATCACTATTCAATAAATGGATGAGTGCAAAGCAAAATATTCCATCATAAAGCTTGTTATCAAAGGGCATATCAGTTACTGAACCATGATAGATTTTAGTATCAAGTCCCATTTGCTTTGCCAAATCAATGGCTGTTTTTGATATCTCAATACCTGTTACATTAATTCCGTTGTCTAAAAAAATCTTTGCATTTCTGCCGTAGCCAATACCTGGAATTAATATGTCCTTAGCCTTTTTCTCAAGGAAAAAGTCCTTTGCTAGGATTGCGGAGTCTGCAGGCTCAAGTCCCCACATCATTTGCTTTTCTATAAAACTTGATTCCCAGAATTCTGTCATATATATCTCTCCTTTATGTTTTATTTTAATAGTATCTCAGTAAGCATAATTATTAATTTATAACAAATCAAAACCCTATCCCTTTGCCAGAGAAAGTTACTAGTTACTTCCTATAGTCCTATAATTGATCATATATTACAGATTATAATATATACATTAAAGATATATAATATCCATAATTAAAATATAAAAAGCTGTATAATAGACTATATAGGTAAAAAATTATTCTTTACCTATTTCATCCGTTGTTGTCTTTTGAACTACTTCATAAATCTTCTTGTTTTGAAGATATGTCTCCATAACATTTTCTGCTTCTGCCATTACTTTGAGAATGCGGCAATTACCATCTTCCTCATGGAGTTCACAATTAAATAATGCTCCAGTCCCCTCAATTGCTTTGATTACATCCATAAATGAAATGTCCTCTTTCTTTTTACGCAAAACATAACCGCCATTTACACCTGGAGTTGATTGAACCAAGCCGGCCTTTACTAACTGCGTTAAAATCTTTGAAAGATAGGTAGCTGATATATTGAAGTGGCTTGCTAGCATTTGTAAACCTAAATTATCAGTCTTATCATGTGCAGTCATATATGCAACGGTATGTAGTGCATAGTTTGTAGCTTTCGAATATTTCAAAGTAACCCTCCTTTAAAAGATATTACAGACTCATTTTATCTATAATTATATAGATGTTAATTACTTTTGTCAATTCTTTAAAAAGAAAGATATAATTTCTTTAGCCTTAGTATACTATTCAAGTAAAAATTATTTCCTGCTAACAATTTTAATTAATATGTAAAATAGTTCTTGTTTACAGCTATACTTAAAGGCTATAGAATTAATTATAGATTGATTCTATTCTAAATTGGGGGTAAATCTTAATGTTTAATAAAAATGCAATGGTCAAGTATGTTATTGGTTTTGCAGTAGGTATTTCTTTCATTAAGGCACCTGTTGTTCATGCTCAAGGAAACCTGGACAGGTTATATGGTCAGGATAGATACGGAACCTCAGTCAGTATAGCAAACTACTATTCAAGCGGACAGTTGGACAATGTGGTTATAGCTAGTGGTAACGGTTTCGCTGATGCACTTGCAGGTAGTGGACTCTCTAAATCACTAAATGCACCTATGCTTTTAGTTGATAAATCTATAAATTCAAGTCTAGCGCCTCTAGATTATATAAAAAACCATTTAAAAAAGGATGGAAATATATATATATTAGGAGGAACTTCATCTGTTAGTGATGAGTTTATAGAGTACCTAAAAAAACAAGGATTTACTAATATTTTTAGAATGGGCGGCCAAGATAGATACGATACAAATAAGATTATAATTAATAGTATGAATATCTCAAAGGGAACCCCTATGGTTGTTGTAAATGGAGAAAACTTTGCTGATGCATTGAGTATATCTAGTATTGCTGCTAATAAAGGTTACCCTATTTTACTTACTGAGTCTAAAAAACTGCCTAAGTCAGCTGAAGATAAGATCTCTGAACTTAAACCTTCAAAAGTATATGTTATTGGTGGAAAGGGAGTAGTAAGTGATGAGGTAATGTCTAGAATAAAAACCGCAGCTAGCTTAGATGACACAAACCTTATTAGGATTTATGGTGATGATAGGTATAAAACTTCTATGAGCATATGTAAATACTTCGATGAAGACCCTAGCAATGTGGTCTTCGCAAACGGAGAATTATTTCCAGATGCTTTATCAGGAAGTGCACTAGCTGCTAAATTAAATGCTCCTATAATACTGACAAATGGGACAAATATTGAAGAAGGAAAAAAATACCTTAACAGTAATAAGATAAAAAAAGGAATAATTTTAGGAGGAGTAGGTGTTGTATCTAAGGATGTAGAAGAAGACTTAGATTACAACTTAGATGTAAATAACTCTAATTTAAGTTATTCTAATAGTGATAGTGAATTTGTAAGTAGTGAATATGGAACTTCCAGTGGAGACTGGCTTTATGTTGGACAGTATGATCTTCCAATGGAGACAGGCTTAAGAGGAATCTATAAAATTAAAAAGGATGGATCAGAAAAAATAAAACTCTGCGATGATACTACTTCAAGCCTCAATATAGTAGGTGATTGGATATACTATATTAAAAAAGCTGATTCACCATCTGCCGACAATACAGATTTAGGACTATATAAGATAAAAACAGACGGTACTAATAGAACAAAATTAAAAGAAAATGTCTCTGGAGATATACGTGTTGCTCAGGATTATATATACTTTTCAGATGTAGACTCGGAAGCTAAATTGCCATCTATTACTGGCATCTATAGAATAAAGACAGATGGAACAGAGTTAACGAAATTAATAAGTGGTAGTGCCTTCGATTTTACCATTGATGGAAACTATATATATTATAGTATTCCAGGAAAAACCTGGAGTTTAAACAGGTCAAATTTAGATGGTAGTAATGTATTAACTTTATCCAAGTTTTTATTACCGAAAGAAAAGGAAAGCAATAGCTATGATTGTGCTATTGATCTGAGTGTAACGGACGGATGGGTTTACTATAAAGTTTTATTTGATAGTAACCTGTATAGAATAAGATTTAATGGAAAAGATAAGGAAAAAGTAGGAGTTGCTGAACATTACTTTATAAAAGATGGATATATATATTTTACAAAAAATATTAGTGGGCTTTTTAGAATGGATACTGATGGCTCTAATGAAATAAAAATAGATAATTCTATAGATATATATAAGTTAAGAATCCACAATAATCAATATTATATAGGAGACAGCAATATTCCTGTAGGAAACCAAGAATAACAGAAAATGCTCTTTACTTTGATAACATAATTGTCAAAGTAAAGAGCATTCTTATACTTCCAGTGCTTTTTTAGCCATCTGAATATATTCCTCAATACCAGATACCATTGCAAACTCAGCAATTGAAACCGGATATGCAGCTACCAGTTCAATAATATGCTCTTCCATCTTAGGCCAGTAATATCCACCAGCTTCTTTATAAGCAAGAATCAAAGCTTTTAGTCCTTCTTCTCCAAAGGCCTTATAGTTGAAAATAAAATCATTTGAAATATCTGCAACCTTAGCTTCAGTCCAGTCGATTAATCCAGTCACATTACCCCCTTTATCAATCATAGTATGTCCGGCATGTACATCTCCATGAATTAGTCCAGTTTTCTTAGGCCACATTTCTTCATCATTAATCCATGCCTGCCATCTGTTCCATAGCTTGTCACCTACACCAAACTTTGCTTTTACGTTATCCATACGCTGCTTCATTAAAATTCTTGCTTCTTCTGGTGTTTGCACTACTAGGCCAAGTTCCGCAGCTTTATCACTAGGTATGCTATGAATCTCTGCTAACACTCTGCCAAGAGACTTGTGAAATGATTCTGGAACATTGTTAATATCTATCTCCCAAACATAGTTACCTATATTATGATCTATAGTTCCTGCTGGCACACCATCCAACTTCTTATATGCTATTAGCTCATCTGTGTAAACGATCCAGTTTGGTGCCTGAAAAGATTTCCCATACTGATTAATCAAATCTAATGCTTGTTTTTCTACCTTTGTTCTGGGCATAACATCTTGCCGCCTAGGTAATCTAAGAACCCAATCAGTTCCACTTTCATCTTGTGCAAATACAACTTGAAAATCAAGTCCAGATTCATTAGACTGCATTGTTTCTTCCTTTAAAATAAGACTATGTTTTTTAGCTGTTTCCATAACTTGTTTCATATCTTTACTCATTCAAATCACTCCTACCTAAAACTTTCAAACTTTAGTTATAAATTTGCTATATGCTTTGATATAGCATTAATAATTTCGTCCCAATCATTATGGTGAAGCTCATGCCCAGCACCATCTAAGGTAACCAATACAGAATTTGGTATAATTTCAGAAAGATGAACTCCATGCTCGTAGGGAATAATAGGGTCTTCTGTTCCGTGAATTACCAGTGTAGGAGCATTTATTTCATCAGTTCTTGACAAATACGAACCCCATCCCCTTATAAATCCGTGATTCTCCCTACTCTGCAAATTGCTAGCTCTATCAAACTCTTCTTCATTCAGTCTTCTTATTCTCTTTTCATCAAATATATGTTTAGATCCTATAAGAACTTTGCTTTTTTTCATAAAGTACTCTATCACTTCATCTTTATTTTGCCAATTTTTGATTTTAAGTTCACCTAAAGCTTCTGTTACTTTACTATCCTTTCTAGGTAGACTAGAATCGAAATTTGATGTCATAATTAATGAAATAGTAAGAACCCTGCTTGGGTGTTTAAGAGCTATTATCTGCGTAATGATTCCACCCATAGACATACCAACTATGTGAGCCTTATCAACCTTATACGCATCTAGTACCTGAATTGCATCATCAGCCAAATCCTCAAAGGTATACTCTGGATGACCATACTCATAGGTAATTGATTTACCTACATCTCTGTTATCATATCGTATAATGTGAAGCCCCTGATTGCTTAGCCTCTTACAAAAGTCTTCTTCCCACCAGATCATTGATGCAGTAGCTCCCATAATTAACAAAATAGTTGGATTATTAATATTCCCAAAACTCTCAGTACAGATATGAACATCCTTAAAGCGAATTATTTTTTCTGCCATAACTTATCACCACTTTTCTACTTTCATTTGATAATATCATTACTTAGACTCAATTAAGGCCGAGCAATTTGATTAGCAACAGCTTCGAATAATAACTCTCTAACTCTCTCATAATTATATTGCTGTAAATCTCCCTTTTGAGAACCTATTAATAAAGCTGATCTTAAAACTCCAGCTATAACGCCTGGGTCTTCATCGATAATCTCCTTAGATTCTTGACGTGACTTTATAAACTCCATAAGAGGGACAATGCTTCTTAGATTCTCTGAACCAACATACTCTGGATTTAGCTTTCTAGATACAAGTTTGTACTCCTCAAGGTCATAAACCAGCCTTTGGGTTAAAATCTTAGATTCTAGTTCCAAAGTCATCGTATTTAAGTACGCCTTTATAGCTGAACGTATATCCTCAGCAGCCATAACCTTTGGCCAAATCTCCTTTTCAATTTGCTCTCCCTCATGTGCTAACAATTCCATATATAACATTTCTTTTGACTGGAAAAATAGATAAAAAGAACTCTTTGCAATGCCAACTGAGGAAGTAATATCCTCAAAAGAGGTACTCTTAAAACCTTTATCTATAAAGAAACGATAGGCAACTTCAAGCAATTCTTCTCGAATTTTTTCTTTTTCTAACTCTGTAAATTTAGCCATAGCATAAAGTACCTCCATATATCATAAATACAAAAACAAATTGTTTATTTGTTTTCATGATATCATAGAGGTAAATAAAAATCAAGTAGATGAGGTTTGAGATAGCATCCGCTGTTTTCCTTTATTTATCAATTGAAGGTTTGTTTCATGGTCGAACAGGTATCTTTTTATTAAATATCTCATCTAGCAACATTAATTCTTCTTTTGCGCTTACAGCATGGTTTCCCAGCAAAACATCAATGGTAAAATCATTGCTCAGCATATTCCGGTACATAGCAATAATATCCTTTTCTGGCATTTCTCCTATTGACTTGGTTTCTGGCGGGATTACCGGAATTCCTGCTTGCTCTACTTGGTGTATATTTTCTTTCAATTCTTTGGCAATCTTAGTTAAAGTGCTTTCACTTTTTGCGGTCTCTATATCCATCATGCCAGTATTGGTATAAAAATGTTTTATAACTATAGCGGTTGCGGTATGGGAAATATGGAATGCTTTAATATTTTCTTGTATTTCATAATGCAAATTTGATGCTCTAAATATTTGAGCAAGCTCTTTCACTCTTTCGGTAATCTGTCCATTTATCTCGCCAAAAATTGTTCCTTGATGCTTTTCGGAACCGAATTGGGCGTATAGAATACCATCTTTCATGTCTCCACCTGCGCCTGGAAATCCAGGAAGCAACCTATCTCCTACGATTTCAAGCCAACTATCATATCCCATGGTGTTGGTTAAGGTGATGATAGTTTTACTGTTATTACTCTTAATTGCAGTCAGCGCTGATTCCGCTTGGTCATAGCGCACTGGAACAAAGATAAAATCATAAATATCGTTGTCTTCCAATTTTTCTATTGTCTTGATAGATATGTGCTTTATGGTTCCGTTATCATTATATCGTAGTCTATTCTTTTTAAGTTCTTCCAATCTCTTTCCTCGAGCCAATAATGTTACATCCAGTCCAGACTGTGCAAATCTGAGTGCATATATACTACCAACTACACCGGCACCAAATATTAAAATTCTTTTTTGTTTTATGTTCACTACTATCCTTCCCTTCATAAAATTAGTTACATGTTGTTTAAGCAACATCTGTATGATAGTATAATAGTACGATATCCTTATGAATACAACCAGCAGATAAAATGAAAAGTTGCTTAAACAACAGATTTTGATATTTGATGTTTTGGAAAGGAAGATATGTATGGTAAATCAAGAAGACCCAAGAGTCTTACGCACACGACAATTAATAAGGGAAGCCTTTAGCATTTTATTACAGAAAAAAGAATTTGATGCAATTACCATAAAAGATATTGCGCAGAGAGCTTCCATTAACCGTGCTACCTTTTATGCACACTATGAAGATAAATATGCTTTGTTAGAAGAAATTACAAAACAGGCTTTTTATAAAATGATTCCTGAAGAACTTATGTATTCTCAGGAATTTACGGATGAAATATGTAACAAGTTAATCTTATTGACACACAATTACATAGTAACTTTTTATAAGATATGTAGATGGAATTCCAAATCTATTGCTACGCTTGTTGACGAAAAGATAAAAAGGATGCTACAACAAATGATAGAAGGCATATTTTTGAAAGGGAATACTTTCTGTATAAAAGACAACCTAAATATAAAAATCATTTCAGCCATGACATGCTCAGCCATCTACAGTGCTACTTATTCTTGGTTTATGTCTGGTGAAAATGATCGAATGGATTTACTTGTAGATATTGTCCGCCCCTATGTAATGAAGGGTCTAGATTTATACCGCAATTGTGATGTATAACTACCTTATTTCCTTATCAATTTGGATTTATGCCAATATATTAGGCATAAATCTACCCATAGTATCTTAAAGTGGTTTTACATAAATATTTTTAGACAATTGCCTAAGCTTATCTAGGTCTAATATGTGTATTTTTTTATCATCACATTTTATAATTGATTCTGCTTCCATTTCTTTAAGTGTTCTGTTTAAATGTCTATATGTTGTACCTAAGAATTGTGCAATATCTAGATATGATGAATTTAAAATCATGTAGTTCTCATCCGTTAAATGTTCAACTAAATAACTAGATAATCTATTAATAAGCGGGTATACAAAATTATATGAGCTATTATTAATAGTTCCATAAAGCTTTTCACTCAAAGAATCCACCAAGTGATGCAAAAACTTTATATTATTAAAATATTTTTCTCTGAGTATTGCAGAAGGGATTGCTAGTAAATAACTATCTTCTACTGCATCAACATTGCAAAGTACAGGAATGCCTTTAAAAAGTTCTATATCCCCTACAGTATTAAAATCTTTATAAAATTTTAAAAGCATCGATTTCCCATTTTCAAAAGGATAATAAATCTTGATTTTACCCTCCACAAGTAAATAATAATACTCAAGAGTTTCTCCTGATTCTAATATATACTCTTCTTTTTCATAGAAATGAAGTTGTGCATATTTTAATACTTCATCATCAAATATCTTTTCTATATTGTGTTTTTTAATATACTTATTTAAAAGCTTGTTATCCGAGATTTTTCTCATAAATCCTCCTAACCTGACCAATGTCATGTCCTAATGGTTATAAATATATTATTTTATTTATAACGACTTGTAAAGAGGTGAATCAATTTGAATAAATACGGAACCTTAGCTGTTTTAAAAGGATGTGAATGTAATGTATATATTTTTTTCATTTTTTACAGGAATATTAATTGTTGTAAGCATGATGTTAAATGGAGAATTATCTAAACGCATAGAAATGATAAATAGTATCTTTATAAATTATTTAACAGCTGCAATCTCTTCTCTTCTTTTATGCTTTTTTATGGTAGATTCTATACCTAGCTATTCTTCCATATCAAATATTCCCTTAATTTATTTTTTGGGAGGAGCTCTAGGCGTTTTAACAACTTATTTATTTAATGTTATAGTTCATAAAGTATCAACAGTATATACCGTTATACTTCGTTTTATAGGTCAAATGCTTACAAGTGCAATTATACACTATTGGTATTTAAATATTTTTTCTATGGGGAAGGTAATAGGATGTATTCTATTCTTGGTAGGTATTATACTTAATGCAAAATCTAATGAAAACTATAAACAAAATCAACTCAATTTGCCTAATAAAAGAGAGAGTGTAATTACTTAAAATTAGACTCTCTTATCTAGTTCTTAACTGGAATAACTCTTGCAAATTTCTACTCAACCTCCTTTATGATGGTAACTTCTATAATTGCAAATATGTTGCATGCCATAATATAATAACTGAACATTATTAGCCTTATGAGAATGACAACAGCACTTCCAATTATATGGATAATAGGAAGTGCAACTTACTGTAATGTGCTTGCTTATGATATGGTTCACCGTAACAGGTATAACGTAGACTTCTTATTGTTATAAGATTTAGCAGGGAATACTGCCTCTTATCTATTTTTATTAAATACAGAATTGCTCTAATAATTTATTAGTTTCCTCTGATATTTTCATGTTAATCGCAACTTCCTTTCCTGCCTCTTCTAAATTATGCATATACTGAGTAATAATTGGTTGTAATTCTTCTGTTTCACTACTCAAAAGCTTTCCTTGTGTCGCATAAATCTCTCCAACTAGCTCTGTACGCATCTTAGATACAACCCTGTTAATCCAAAGTGATACTACTTGGAATTCAGACCTATCTGAAAATCCACAGCTGGATATCATAACTATCTTAGGGGATTGCGGCTCTATTGGCTTTATATGTCCACTTTCCTCTTTTACATCTTTTCTTGAATGAGGATTACCTGTCATTGTCATTCTATCCATGAATACCTTCAGCATACCTGAAATGTTTTCAAAATATACTGGTGTAGCTAATACAATAATATTTGCTCCACCAACAGCACTCAAAACCTCCATCATGTCATCTTTAATTACACATTGTCCTGGACTTTTGAACCAGCATGAATGACAACCTCTGCAGTGTTTGATATCTTTTTCTGCTAAAAATATATTTACAGTTTCTGCCCCTGCTTCTTCTACCCCCTTGAGAAATGCACTAACCATTATATTTGTATTACCTGACTTGCCTTTTGAACTACCATTAATTACAGCAATTTTCATTATTCTATTTCCTCACCTTCATTTTTTATGCTTTTTCTATATTTATTTATATAACTTTAGGTTCTCTCCTTGACTTTCAATCCACATATTTAAAAGTTCCTTTAAATCATCAACCTTTTCCTTATCTGTAGAGCCTTCATTAGGTTTAAGTTTTTCTACAACTTTGAATTCAAAGGCATTTTCTCCGTAAGCAGCCCAATCCTCTTGTAATTTTTTAATTTTAGTCCTACCCAAATTTAATTGAAACTTAATTGATTCAAAAGGCTTATATAAATTTGTACATATATCTACATAAGAATATCCGTTACCCGCATTATATATTTGAATTATACCCATCTCTATTTCCTGCTGCTTATAGTTTTTTATAATTTCCCTTTTATTCACATTCATCACAACACTTTCCTCGCAATTCTTATAATATTTGCTTCCATCATTGGTTCTGCTCAAGTATCCATAGTCTACCAGATACCGTCGTATTATTGCATCGTCTTCATAAATAGTTTTAATGATTTTCTTTACTTCAGCTTCCGTATATTCTCTATCAGACTCAAACAAATCAGCAAACCTTGGTAATAACGCTTTTCTCTTCTCTTCTTTAACAGGGAAAGCACGTAGCTTAGGATTTGTTATTTTAGGCATCTTTTCCTCAGCTAATTCCATAACCGCCAAAAATGCCCGTGCTTGTCTTGCCCCTTCTCGCAATGCAAATTCCATATTTCTTACTGTGGATTCTGCACATGCAAGCTTCATCGCTATTTCTTTATCACTATATTTATTAGATACCCTATCTAAAAACTCTTTTTGAATTTCAGTCAACTCTGTGTATTTCTTGTCCAGCATCAGCAGCCTCTCAATAGGATTTTCATGGTTTGTAGTGTGAATATTTACACTATCTTCATTTTCACCAATATATTCTCCACATACCAAACAAATAAATTCTGCTTTTTTACCATCCCTTACATAACCTCTTTTAAAATCTTCTATAGTTGTATTACGAATAAACTCATCCATACCTTTCTATTGTCTATTAATTTCATAGACATGATAACATTCTTTCTTTATCTTTGTCAACTACACCTTTATAGTAAATAAAATAAAAGAAGAACCCCCATCATCTGAGGATTCTCCTTCTTTATTATTTATGAAATATTTCTGTGCCTTTTCATCAAAATGTAACTCTATGCTATCTATATCTTTCTTGTTTTTTATAGTTATCTTATTTATAATCAATTGTAGCAAAGTTTTTTTATCTTCTGGGGCAGTAATTTCTAGTAGCTTATGGAAGTTACTCATAGCGTTATATAAAGTAGTCATAACCCTATATCTATTAACATCTTTATTGCGTTCTAACCAATATTTAAAAATCTTATTTTTACTAATTATTTCTGCTCCATTGTCAGTAACATGCTCATCAGTTGCTTTTAAAATTCCCTTTACTATAAGCATCTAAAGCCTCGTTATAATTTCCATTTCTACGTGCTGTATACCTAAAAAGAGTGTCAAGATAGCTATACAGCTGCGCTAGGCTTTTATCTTCTATACAATCTAATACCAATCACATACCTTTTTGTCCTTTCTTTCTATCACTTACTTTTAAAGAACTCTGGTATAATAATCAAAATACTTTCATGTAAGTTAAATTTAATATAATAAACTAATTTACCTATTAATAACTCCTCTAATATCATCCAACTTCTGTTGACTTTCCTTGTATCTATTGTATAGGTAACATACTAACTCATCAATTTCTTTTATTAATTCATCTTGTTCTTTTTTGGGCAGCGACGTGAGTTTGTAGAGTCTATTGGTAATCATTCTTTTAGTCCCTAAAGAACTTTTTTCGCCCGCTGCATACACTTCAATATAAATGTCCCAATAATCATACTGCGGAAAGTCTTCTTCCCATATTTTTGATATTTGCTTTCCCTCCCTTGCAAGTTGAACTATCCTTTCAGAATCTCTCTTATCCATCTTAATAATACCTCCATAAATTTTGAAAAATTTATATCACATATAATTAATTAACCCAAAATGTTCTTTTAACTAAATATTTTCGTTTTATTCAACTTCCCATTATAGACATAATGTCTTATACGCCGTTTCCATTAATTTCATTATTCTACAAATTAGCTTAAATTCCTTTATTTTTAATTTCATTACTATAAAACACTTATCAGAAAAACAATCTTTACTAATGTACTTAAGACTCCCCACAACAAAGGCAACCTATAAACTTATACTTCATAGTGACTTGTATTGCTAGTATACGAGCTCCTCCTTGAAAAAAATAAAATATGCTACAGAGAACAAACCCTGTAGCAATTTCAAATTAAATCCCATCTTGTCTATTTAATTTACATAAAACTATTAACGTCCTCTAAAACACCTCTGTTTTTGTATCCATAAAACCAAAGTTGCTTAAATAATTAAACTTCTGCTATTATGGAGACTTTATGCAGTGATTGAGATATTATTATTTATTAACAAGTAGCTCCACCAACTAAATGAAGTTTTGCCTGTAATATTTCATCTTTTCTTTCTAGTATTTCATTTGATAATAATTCAGCTTCTATATTTTCAAATCCAATTCTTTCAATTGTGTCAGAAAGGCGCTCACCGGTTCTTCCTTTTTCTCTGTATAATAAAAGTGTTTTTTCTATAATACTTAATGCTTCTTCCTTATCCGTAAAAATTTTATTTAATGCTTTTCCTTTTGCTGTGAGTTTACCCCAACGACCTCCTATATAAATTTTATAACCTATGGTGCCATCTTCCATTACATCAAAATGACACTTTCCAATACAGCGTCCGCAATTGTTACATATATCCTTATCTATATTCAATATACTGTCTGCTATTTTGGCAGCTTTCATAGGGCAAGCTTCTGCTACATAACACTTTTTACATCCATTACAGCTGTCTTCATCAAAATTAGGTATTCTTTGTCCTATAATTCCTAAATCATTTAAGTCCGGCTTTACACAGTTATTTGGGCATCCTCCTACTGCAATTTTAAATTTATGAGGTAATTTTACATCTGAATATCCCTTATAAAATCTTTCATGAATTTCCTCTGATAGAGCATAAGTGTCAATGAGACCATATTGGCAAGTTGTTCCTTTGCAGCTTACTATTGGACGAACCTTAGAGCCTGTACCACCAGTAACCAGACCTTCTTTTGCAATATAATTTCTAAAATCCTCAATTTTATCATAAGGAATTCCTTGACATTCAATTGTAAGACGTGTAGTCATAGTAACAATACCGTTACCATATAATTGAGCTGCTTCTGCTATACATTTTATTTGATCAGAAGTGATTTTACCATTTACCGTAATTACCCTTCCTGAAAAATTATCTGTGCCTTTGTTGCTTAAAAAGCCAAGAGCTTTTACTCTTTTTTCATTTTCTGCACTAATTGTTAATGTAGCCATAATATTTGCTTCCCCCTTATACAATATTGTTTTTCTCTTTAAACTGTAAGCTTTTACTGTTTTATTTCATTTTAAATTTATTTATTCAATAGAATTCAAGGTTAAGCCGCCTTCAAGAACCAATGTATTGGTATATCCATAAAATTTTAATCGGTTCTGCAACAGGTACCCACGTTTACCTTTCGCACATACAAGCAGTAGCTTATCATCCTTATTAAGACCTTCCACCTCTCCCTTTACTTTCGTTAGATCAAGGTATTCTGCTGATTGGATTGTAGGTTGAAGAGAAACATCTATAATTTTATAATCAGAAGCTTCCCCTCTTTTATAAGCAGTAGGTGTAATTGTTGTAAACTCGCCCTTTATTTTATTTAACAAAATATTTACTGTGTTCGTAAAAGGATGAATTGCCGTTGAAAAAGGTGGTGCATAGGCCATATCCATATTCTCTAAGTTCTCTAAGGTAGCATTTAAAGTAAGTGCTGTTACTGCAATATCAACTATTTTATCAACTGCACCTTTACCAAGCACTTGTATACCTAAAAACTTATGAGTAGCCTTATCTGCAACCATTTTTATAATGAAGAATGAAGAGCCTGGGTAGTAGTGAGCTTTATCATCTACCACAGCTATAACGCTTATGGGATCATAGCCATGCTTTATTGCATCTACTTCTGATAGTCCTGTTTTTCCAACATTAAGTTCCGGCAATTTTGCTACACCTGTACCAAGAACACCTGGGTAAGATATGTTTTTATTGTTTATATTCTTAGCTACTATACGACCTTCCATGTTTGCAGAGGAACCCATTGGTGACCATGCTGGCAATTTGCTTATCCTATTTGTTACACAGGCACAATCTCCAACAGCAAAGATATCCTTTACATTTGTTTGGAGATGTTCGTCTACCTTAATTGTTCCATTTGGCATCAATTCAATATGGGAATCCTTTAAAAAATCAGTATTTGGTTTAATGCCAATAGAGAGAATAACTATATCTGCTTTTATTTTTTGTTTATCAGTTCGAATCCTTTCGACTTTTCCTTCTCCTATAATGGCTTCCAGTTTTGTGCCGGTAAAAGTCATAATTCCTCTGTCAGCTAGATGGTTTTCTACATACTCTGCAATTTCAGGATCAAATCCTGGTAAAATGTGCTCTGCTGCATCAATAACCGATACTTTTACCTTTTGATTGGCAAGGTTTTCAGCAACTTCTAGACCAATAAATCCGCCGCCTACTACAACTGCACGCTTTATATCGCCAGCTTCTAATGATTCTTTTATACCAATGGCATCATCTGGTGTACGCAATACAAATACACCCTTTAAATCTATTCCTTCAAAGGGAGGTTTTATTGGCTTTGCACCTGTTGCCAGAATAAGTTTATCATATGAATAGCTGGAAACTTCTTTTGTATTTAAATTTACGGCTTCTACTATTTTTTTGCTACTATGAATTGCAATTACTTCTGTTTCTGTTAAAACATTGACACCTGTAAGCATAGAAAATTTCTCTGGTGTATTTACAATTAATTCTTCTCGATCCTTAATAACATTTCCAATATAATAAGGAAGTCCACATCCGGCATAAGAAATATCTTTACTCATTGTTAAGATAGTAACTTCATCTTGTCTATTTTCCCGTTTTAGCTTTGCTGCTGCTTTCGTTCCAGCAGCTACTCCACCTATAACTAATATTTTCATAATATAACATCTTCCTTCATCTATATTTATAATTCTATCTGTATAGTAGTACTACTTGTCTTTATCATACCACTTGTTATTAAATAATAAAAATGGTATTATTTTATAATAATGATAGGTAAAACCTACTAAGTTTTAGGTATTATAAAGATAATAAAATAAATTTATAAAGAAAGGTTTATAATCAATATGACAATTCGCCATTTAAAAATCTTTATAGCTGTAGTAGAAACAGGTAAAATGAGTACAGCTGCAGATCTATATTATATTTCACAACCAACCGTTAGCCAGGCAATTAGGGAATTAGAAGATCACTATGGTGTGTTATTGTTTGAAAGAATTTGTAAAAAGCTATATATTACAGATGCAGGAAGAAACTTATTTACCTATGCTAAAATGGTAGTAAATCAGTTTGATGAACTAGAAGATAACATGTTAAAGGGGTTTTCAGAAAAACTCCGCATTGGTGCTACCATAACTGTAGGGGCTTGTATTATGCCTGAGCTTATAAATGAATATAAAAAAATAGCACCTCAAGTGGAAACTTTCGCTTACATTAATAACACCAAGTCTATAGAAGAAAAGTTGCTCAAATCCGAATTAGATATTGGCATTGTAGAAGGTAAAATTAAAAATCAAGATTTAGTCGTCACTCCAGTGATAAATGATTATCTTGTGATTGTATGCAGCAAGAATCACAGACTTTCAGGGTGCGGAAATGTTTCTATTAAAGATTTAGAAAAGGAACCTTTTGTAATGCGTGAAGAAGGAAGCGGTACTAGGGAACTTTTTGAGAATTATATTTCTAAGTGTGGAGCAAATATAAAGATTAAATGGGAAGTGAACTGTCCAGATATGATGAAGAAAGTAGTGATTGCAAACAACTGCCTTACAGCTATATCTGCAAGATTAGTTGAGGAAGAAGCAAAAAAAGGTTTGCTTTATGTGATAAAAAGTAATGATCAAGCCTTAGATAGGTCTTTTAGTGTAGTATACTACAAAAATAAATTTGTTAATGACAACATGAAGAACCTGATGCACATATTAGAGAAATATAAGGACAAGCATATTTTAAGTGGAATATCCACTGGAAGCTTAGTGGATATTTAATATTTTTGATCACAAGGACTTTTTTTATAATTTTTTAACATGTCTATAAATACTAGCGCCCCCTTTGATGGAGTGATTCCCTTTTGTAAAATATACGAAAAGGGACGGATATATTGCTGAGGAGTTTTTAAAATAGAAAGTTCTTTATTTATTAATGCAGTTTCAGTAACAAGGGAAGATATAAATGTAATTCCTAAGTTATTTTTAACTGCTTCTTTTACAGAATAATTGCTTCCAAATACAATGACATTTTTTGCATTAATATTATTAGTAGATAAAAAAAGTTCTAAATATTCCCTTGTTCCAGAACCAATCTCCCTGCTAATCCAGGTTTGATTTCCTAACTCTTCAACTGAAAATTTTCTATTAACTAAATAATGATTATAAGGAACAGCAACTACCATTTTATCTTTGTAGAAATTATTAGTTACAAAATTAGAAGATGGAACAGTACCTTCAACTAGTGCCAAATCAACTTGAAAATTTTTTACCTTCTCACAAATATTATGGGTGTTTTCAATTGCAATTTCTAGTTCTAAATCCGGATAGGCTTTAGTAAATTGACCTAAAAAGTGTGGCAAAAAATACTCTCCTATAGTAAAACTAGCTCCTATACGCAGTCTGCCCTTCACAATATTTCCATAATCCAACAAGTCATCCTTTGTGTCCTCTAATAGCTTAATAATTTGTTTTGAACGTTCATAAAGTAAGTTTCCTGATTCGGTTATATGTATGTTTTTTTGCTTAATTGAACGTTGTATTAGTGTTGCATTAAAATACTCTTCAAGATGTTTAATATGTAAACTTACACTAGGTTGAGATAAATTAATAGCCTCAGCTGCTTTAGTAAAATTTTTATATTCCACAACTGATATAAATGTCTTAAGTTCCTCTATCATAAAGTTTTATCCTTTCTGATAACCATTAAATATTTTAATGGTTATCATGATATATATATATTTTACTTATGGTTATATATCTATTATACTCAAACATGTAAGAAAAATCACTTCATATGAAGAGTAAAATTTGGAAGGATGATATAAATGCAATTAAATTCATTTGCATCTAATAAAAATGCTTTTAAAAAGGCAGATAAAGTTATTAAGATTTTACCGGGACTTATCATATGTGTAATTATTGCTTGGATAGGAAAGCTTATAGGAAATTATGTGCCTAGCATAGGCGGTGCATCTATGGCAATATTTATAGGTATGGCATTTGGAAATACATTAGGAAACAAAAAAATATATTCAGCAGGAGCTAAATTTGCTGAAAGTGATTTGTTATCTTATTCTATAGTTTTACTTGGTGGCACATTAAGTGCTCAAACTCTTCTTAAACTAGGATTTTCAGGAGTTGCTTTCATAGCATTACAAATGGTTATAACAATTACTTTTGCAATACTTATAGGAAAAAAACTTGGCTTTTCAGAAAACTTCCGTTTTTTAATGGCAAGCGGTAATGCGGTATGTGGTTCTTCTGCTATAGCAGCTACTGCTCCTGTTATAGACGCAGATGATAATGAAAAAGGCATAGCTATAACAATAGTAAATGTTACTGGAACAGTTTTAATGCTGCTACTGCCATTTATCGCTGCAGTAGTATTTTCTACTGAAACAATAAAAACTTCTGCTTTAATAGGAGGTATACTTCAGTCTGTAGGTCAAGTTGTTGCAAGTGGTAGTTTAGTAAATGAACAGGTTAAAGACTTGTCTACTATATTTAAGATAGTTCGTATAATATTCTTGATTTTTGTTGTATTAAGCTTTGGTACAATGAAGAAAAAATCTTCTACAACAGGTTGTAAAAATTCTAATTCAAAGGTAAAGGTACCTTGGTATGTAATAGGTTTCTTTATGATGTGTTCCTTATTTACAATGGGTGTGTTTTCCCTAGAGCTTTCTAAAATATTTAAATTGATAAGCAACAACTTTGAAATAATTGCCCTTGCAGGTATAGGAATGAGAGTAAATTTTAGAGAGCTTATAAAGCAAGGGGCTAAAGCTTCAATATATGCATTAGGGATTGCTACAGTTCAGATCCTATCGGCTATTGTGCTAATAACTGTTCTTCTATAAATTATTCTTTTTACAGGAATCTTGTACCCAACAATCCCAAGACAGAAATAGGACAACAAGTCTTTCTCTTGCAAAATTATCAGAGAGACCTATTACTGATACTGAGTGGTGAAAACTATAAAAGTATTTTAAAAATTAATGCTTAAAATACTTTTATAGTTGTTTTATATGGTATTCCACTTAAAAATTTAGCATTTTCATCTAAAATTCTTAATCCATATCCCGATTCTTTTTCAGCAGAATAGAAAACATTTACACCATCGATTTGAGTAAAGTTTCTCATTTCCACTTCATTAAACTTCGCATATTTACCTTGGAGTCCAGATTTGTAATCCCCTTTATTAACTTTTCCTGAAAGAATATCAAAACTCTTAATCTCTTTCCATTTGTTATTTATTTCTTGATAAACCTTACCTATGCGATCCAAAGAACTTACTAATATGTAATAATCCGTATCTGATTTAAATTCTGCCCTTCCATCAGCCTTTACCTTATCATCTTTATATAGTTTATCTGCTAAATTTGTATCTATCTTACCACTTATAGGTAAACTATTTTCTTTTTGAAATTGTTTTACTGCTGATATAGTATCATAACTGTTTAAATTTCCATCTAACTTTAGTTTATAACCTAAAGCAATAAGTTTTTTTTGAATATCTAAAGATATTGGACTAAATCCATTATTATCATCCACAGAATCATAATAGTTATTATTAATATAACCTAGTAAGGCTTTAGCTGTTTTAGGCCCAAAGACTCCATCTGTACTTATGCCTAACTTTTTCTGTACACTCTTAACAGCATCTTCTGTGCGCTTTCCATATATCCCATCTTCAGGAAGTTTAACCGCAAAATATGAATTTAAAACCCCCTGTATGTTTTTAACAATATCCCCTTTTGTATTTAACTTAATAGTTACTTTAGAATAATCATTATAATTATATATAGTTGTTTTAGATACTTTAGTAGTTTTTGCTTGCTGTGAATCCACAGTTTGTTTTGCTGAAGTTACTGAAGATTCTACGTTTTTTCCGGTGTCCACAGATACTTGGCTAGATTTACTATCATCATTTAATGAAGCCTTATTATGAGTATAATCTAGTAATGCTTTGGCTGTCTTAGGTCCAAAGATTCCATCGGCATTTATGCCTAACCTTTTCTGTACACTCTTAACAGCATCTTCTGTGCGCTTTCCATATATCCCATCTGTAGAAAGTTTAGCTCCAAAATATGAATTTAAAGTCTCTTGAATATTTTTAACAGCAACCCCTTTTTCATTTAACTTAATATTTGCTTTAGAGTAGTCATTATAATTATATGTAGCTGATTTAGGTACTTTAGTAGTTTGTCCCTGCTGTGCTTCTACAGCTTTTTTTTCTAAAGTTATTTCAGATTCTGTATTTTTTTCCACACCTGCAGGCACTGAAGTAACTTTACTATTATTATTGGATGAAGTATTATTAACATAATCTAGTAAAGCTTTAGCTGTCCTAGGTCCAAAGACTCCATCAGCATTTATACCTAACTTTTTTTGTACACTCTTAACGGCATCTTCTGTATACTTTCCATACACCCCATCTTCAGAAAGTCCAGCTCCAAAATATAAATTTAAAACCCCCTGTACGTTTTTAACAATATCACCTTTTGTATTTAACTTAATGGTTACTTTAGAATAATCACTATAATTATATATATCTAGTTTAGGTATTTTACTATCTATTACTTGCTGTGCATGTGCAGTTTTACTTCCTAAAGCTACTCCAGTTACTATGGATGCTGCTATTAATAACTTTTTTGTGCTCTTCATAAGTTGCTCCTCCTTAAAACAAATTGTCAATAATATATTTTCCCTTCGACAATTTTTAATATTTTCCGCTGCTTTTATTATAGCCCTGTCCACTGTTAGTTTTGCAGACTGCAAAAGTCACATCCCATAAGTAAAAAAGTCACAAAAAATAGGGACTAAAGTCCCTTAAGATTGATGCAGATAAATAACATAAAAGCTTGACTTATACTAGGGATATATTCACTATCCTTTGTTACGGCAAATATATTCCGACCTGTAAGTCAAGCCTATTAATCGCTTATCTATATTTATTTATGTAATATTCCTCAATATTATTTTGTAGTGCGAGGATTGTCGCTTGAACTCTATCATTTACATTTATCTTTTTAAAAAGGTTTGTAGCATAGTTTTTAACTGTTTTTTCAGAAATATACAGCTGTTGTCCAATTTCCTTGTTGCTAAGTCCTTTGGAGATTTCAATAAGCACTTCAACTTCTCTTTTGGAGAGGTTATCTAAAACACTTAGTGTTTTCTCTTCCTTAATTTTTATATGTGAAAAAAGAATGGACACTAATGATTTATCAATATATTTTTCACCATTATATACTAATCGAATTGCATTTACAATCTCTGTTCCTGCAGAATCCTTAAGCATATAGCCATCTGCTCCAATTTCTATTGCTGTATTAATAGTCTTTCTGTCATTTTCAACAGTTAGCATTATAACTTTAGTATTAATTCCCTGATCCCTTATACTTTCAAGAGCCTGGATACCATTCATAATAGGCATATTGCAATCTAAGAGAACAACATCTATCTGATGCTCCGTTAAAAGCTTCAGAGCCTCTTCTCCATTTTTTGCATCAAAGGCAACAACCATATCATCTTCAAAGCTTATAATTCTCCTTACCCCCTGCCTTACTATGTCATGATCATCAGCAATTAATATTCTTATCATCACGTTTTTCATCCTTTATCACCTCTCGATTAATGGGAAGCTTAACAATATAAGCGGTACCTGCTCCCTCTGCAGATCTAATTTCAACCTTCCCTTGAAGCTGATTCACTCTATCTAAAATGCTAATAAGTCCATAGGAAGATCCCTGTGTTTTTACTGTCTTTAAAGTTTCCTCTACATCAAATCCAACACCATCATCGGTTATAATTAGTATTAGATATTTTGTCCCATAATCTAGCCTTACTTCTACATGCTTTGCCTTAGAGTGCTTTCTAATATTGTTGAATATCTCTTGAACAATTCTATATACTGCAATCTGAATAATGTGTTCTATTTCTGTATTAATAGGCTTTAGGTCTAATTTTACATCAATATCTAATTCTTGAGAAATTGCATTTACAATTTGGTAAATAGTTTCACTTAACCCCAAATCATCTAAAGACATTGGTCTTAAGTCAAATATAATACTTCTTACTTCCCTTAAAGCTACCTTAGCACTTTCCTTTAAATCTGCCAATTCCTTAAGCCCTTCTTGCAAATCTCTTTGAATGACCATATTGCAAATATCAACTTTCATAATTACATTGGCCATATGCTGAGCAGGCCCGTCATGAACATCCCTTGCAATTCTCTTTCTTTCATTTTCTTGAGCCTCTAAAACCTTTATACCAATAAACATTTCCGAATTTTTATCTGCTCCTTCTAGAACGGAAAAAATATCTCCTTCCAAACAACCAATAGCTATACTTATTTGATTAATCACGTTTTCCCCGTTCTTAACATTCATAATTGTATCTTTAAGGGCTCTTTCCAAACTATCTCTTCGTTCTCTTAATGATTTTTCTGCATTTTGTTTTGTAAGAAATTTAACTCTTATATTTGATGCCTCTTCGTAAGCCTCCTTAATATCATTTTCAGTAAATTTTAAAAAATTTGCAGAGACCTCAGCCAGTCTTCTTCTACAAGCCCTATCTTGTTTTTCTAGTTCATCAACCTCATCAATAACCTTAGTAACTTCACTTCTAACTTGGTCCAATTCAAACATTAAGTTGTCTTGATTCCTTCTTATGTTGTCCACAATATCAAGTATTTGTCCTCTGCTTGAATTTACCTTTTCTATTATATTCTTAATTATTTTATTGATTTCATTAACAGCCAAGTCCATATTGCCAATCATGCCTCCATCTCAATGAAAAATAAAGCTCAAACTAAAAAATTTTAGATAAAAATCACTGGATTTATACTATATGAAGTATTCTCAATTCCATTATTCAATGTTACTTCTATAACAAAAATTAGCATATTCATACCTTACCTACAAATAAATACTTGTTGACACTGGAAAGAATTTAATAATGAAAAAAGAATATCTTTTGGTTAAATAAATTTTCATGAGAAATCTACAAAAGTAGGTTCTGCATATTTTACCAATAATTATAATAAAGCATTTTTTAACAAATTAACAGACATAATTTCTGGAAATGTATTAAATAAAGCCAAAAAAACTATAATTTTGACTTTATAATACAATATTTTAATACTAAATCATATTTATATTCAATATTATTTTTTCACCACATAACCTAGTCTCTTAGCTAGTTGCTGATATGAAATGATTGAACTTAGTCGAAAAAAGTGTTATGCTATCAATGTTAAACTCAATAGAGTATCTTTACTGCATAAAAATCAAGTATAAAATTGCAAATGATAAGAGAATATATTAAGAGCTTATTTTTATAAGCTCTTTTTTAGTGATAAAGAGAGGTAATAATATGATAAAAGTTGATAACTTGTCCTACTCATTTCCGCAAAAGGACCTATTTCATAACATTTCATTTACATTAGAGGATGGTCAGCATTGTGCCTTTATAGGAACAAATGGCAGTGGAAAAAGTACACTTATAGATATAATTATGGATCCAGAAAAATATATGTTTGATGGAAAGCTGGAGATAGACCCAAATTGTAGAATTGGGTATGTAAGTCAATTCTTACAACTAGACAAAACAAAAGACACTACGGTTTTTCAATATATAAGTCAAGAATTTATTAGACTTCAAAATGAAATAACATCTATTTGTGCTGAAATGGAAACATCCACAGATATTGATTCTTTACTAGAAAAGTACCAGCAAGCTTTAGATGCATTTGATGCAATTAACGGGAATGATTTCGAAAACAGCATTAATAAAAACCTAAATCTTGCAAACTTAATGAAGTGTAAAGATCTAATGATATCTGAGCTTAGTGGTGGAGAATTTAAGCTTATTCAAGTAATTAAGGAAATGCTAAATCGTCCAGACTTAATAATTATGGATGAACCGGATGTGTTTTTAGACTTTGAAAACCTTAATTCTCTTAAAAACTTAATTAATTCACACAAAGGAACAATGTTAATTATTACCCACAATAGATATCTATTGAATCATTGTTTTAACAAAATTCTGCACCTTGAGAACATGGAGCTCCAAGAGTTTGATGGAAGCTATATTGATTATAACTTCACATTACTTCAAACTAAAATTGAGTTACAGGAACTAGCAATTGCTGATAATGAAGAACTTGAGAGAAACGAGAAGTTAATAAAAAAACTAAGAATTATTGCAACTGAAAATTCTGAATCTGCTAAAGGTAGGTCTCTAAATGCTAGAGTTAAAATTCAAGAAAGATTAGAAAAGCGTAGAATTAAAGCGCCATTTATAAATATTAAACAGCCTAATATTAGGTTTTTTACAAATAATAAATTGGAAGAAACCACTGTTTTAAAAGTTAATGATTACAGTGTTGCCTTTGATGATATGCTTCTAGAAAATGTTAACTTTGAGATTAAATCTACTGACAAAGTAGCCCTTATCGGTTCAAATGGTACTGGTAAAACGACTTTACTACGAGAAATCTTTGAAAACAATCATGATTCTATTGAGATAAATGAACAGGTTAAAATGGCTTATTTATCTCAACTTCAAGGTAAAACACTAAATGAGTCCAATACGATACTTGAAGAGTTTTTAGATGCTGGTTTTAAAACCTATGAGGAGATTAGAGCATATATTTCAAACTATGGCTTTGAAGAAGAAGCCATTAATCAAAAGATAGGGTCTTTATCTGGTGGGGAAAAAAATATGCTTCAATTGGCTAAAGTTTCTGCTAGCAAAGCAAACCTGTTGCTTCTTGATGAACCCACAAGTCATTTAGACACCTATTCACAAATGGCACTGGAAAAAGCCATAGAAAACTATAACGGTGCAATTTTAATGATTTCTCATGATTTCTATACTGTAGTAAACTGTATGGATTTTGTTTTAATCATTGAAGATAAGACAGTTAGAAAAATGAGTATACGAAAATTTAGAAAGATGATTTATGCTAGTCATTTTGACAAAGACTATTTAGAAATTGAACAAAAGAAAAAATTAGTTGAAACAAAAATAGAATTGGCTTTAAAAAATACTGATTTTACCCTTGCAAAAGCTTTATCTGAAGAGTTAGAAAAACTGATTAAATTACTCTAAATTTAGTAAGTAGCAAGAGGAGCCTTTCGCTCCCCTCTAGCACCTGGGAGATTTAGGCAGCTTCCAAATTATGACCACCGATAACCGGTGGTATTCACTAAACAATAAGAAAACCCTCGACTAGTTAATTCAAGGGTTTTCTATTGTATCAATATTATAGTTTATGTATGGTGGAGGCGAACCGTATCGTATGAAATGTACAAAATCTATTGAAGATTATAGACATAACTAAATTTGTGGGAGTTTAATTACTCCCACTCTATTTTTAAATATTATCTTACCTTAATACCTGGTTGTTATTGAAGCTTTAATATTTATTTTATTCATATTATTTAGGATTATTACGCTGTTTAAACCTTAATAGAATCATGATTTTAATTCATTAAGTTATCTATTATAAATTCGTCTTAATTGTTCATGCTTATTTAAGCATAGCATCATAGATATCATAGTTTCAATGCCTTTTCGTTCCTCATCATCTATTGCTTGGCTCTTTATAAACATAAAAACATCTTCAACATGTTCATCTTCTAAAATACTATTAAAATCTATTTCTAATACATTTAATAACTTATGAAGCTCACTAATAGAAGGAACTGTTTTGCCTAATTCAATTCTACATATTACTTGCTTATTAATTCCTGTTAATTTACCTAACTGAACTTGCGTCATATCTTTTTCTTTTCTTTTTTGCTTCATAGCTAGTGATAATCTAACTAAATCTATTTTTCTCATAATAGTTACCCTTAACCATTTCTGTTTATTAACATATATATCATACTAATAACTGTATATTAATCTTTATTTTCATACTTAATTTCTAAACTAAAACTCCCATTCCAAATCTAAAATATCATCATCATCAGCTACTCTTAACAACGTAAATACTCTATTAAGATTATTTTGGAACATTGATTCCTCTACTATTTTACAACATATATTATCATTTTGAAACCAAATGCTACTATCAATAACATCTTTTATTTCAGCACTAGTATTATAGGAAGTCAATAATTTATGTGCAGAAGATTTTGTAATACATCCATCCTTTATTTTTTTATTAAAAGTCTTTGACTTCATTTGAATATATTTATTTCCATTAGCGTAATAAATTAATACAACTGCTTCGTTATCTGTATATTCCAAAATTCTTCTTGCCATTACTACCAAAGATACATCATACTTTTCAGCTAAGGACTTTATTAATGATAAGGTTACTTTCTTTCTCTTTATATCCTCTAGTAAATTGCTTTTGGGAACTAATAATTCAGATGCAAAATCATTTGCTTCACATTCTATGGTATCTTCAGACTTAAAATCCACTATCTCATCACATTGTTGTAGGTTTTCATGCCACGGTATTATATAATGCCCAATCTCATGAGCAATAGTAAACCTTTCTCTTGGTCTATATATATTTCTACAGTTATCTATTATTATATTTCTTTTACCAGATGATACCATCAACAATGCCTCAACTGAACCTAGTGGTTCATAATTAACCTTTATATCTAATTTTTCGCATATTTTATTTAAATCTATTGGTGGAGTTAGATTAAATGATGAAACAATATCCTGAGCATATTGCTCAGGATAGTTGTATATATATTTACTCATTTTATTTATATTTTTCAATAGCTTCTGCAACTCTAGAATCTATTTCACCTTTTTTATTTCTTGCTGCTATATCATATGATCCGTTAATATATGCATCAATATCTTTTCTATTAAATCTCCACTCTCTACCAAACTTTACAGCCTTTATTCTACCATCTTTTATCATATTGTATATAGTTTGATTACTAACTCTTAATAAGTCAGCAACCTCTGTCAAATTTAAAACATCTGGCTTGCTTTCAACCTCTGTATCCACTAAGCTTCTACTAAGCTTCTGAAGCATATTAGCATCCTTACTGTCTAAAACCATCTCTCCACATTCCGGACATACATATGCACTTACACCATTTACAGTCAGCTTATAATCGCCCCATCCAGTATTGATTGAAGTGATTTTTTCTTCCATATCATGATCACAAATATAACATTTCATACTCATGGTTTATGCATCTCCCTTCTCTTTAAAACATTACCTACACATTCCCACACTTCATCTTTTGTTCTACAAACTGTAACTATAACAGGTCTTTCTCTATCTGCAACTACAGTATAAACTTCAGGCTTTTCTTTATTTCCTTCTTGAAATAAGACTTTAAAATCATTTATTTCTTTTCCTATTTGAACTTCAATACTTTTGCCCTCAGTTATACATTCAATAACCTTCTCTTCAGGAATCCTCCGTTCTGCCATTCTATTATGTGCATGCGTACTGACTACATAATAACCTTCACTTACCTTCTGTCTTATGTTTTTTTCAGCCATTACACTTCTAAGCTTTGCTAACTCATCTATCATAAATTATTACCTCTTCTATATATAATATACACCTTAAAGTGATTTTGTACAATAAATTGTTATAAAATATTATAAATTAATATAAAACAATCATAACGTTATTCTCTTAATCAAACGCTTGTACATTTTAATTAATGTATAGTAATAAATTATTAATCGCACCATCTTAAACCAAGTGATTAAAAATTTATATAATTATCACATATAGCTTTATTAATTATTCCTAAAACAATTCATCGATTATATCCCTAATCTTCTTAGAATCAATACCGCCATTTTCAGTATCTTCAGTTATTATAAGATTTCCACCTTCTTCTACAGGTACTATACCATTTTCCCTATAGAGCTCTTTCTTAGCTTCCCATCTTTGTCTATAATCAGTATCAAACATCATTCCGCAATGCTCCCAATAATAAGTTTCTCCTGAAGCATCATCTTCAATAGTGAAATCTGGATAACGGGTAACGCCACCTACAATTAGTGGCTTTTCGTAGGAATAATCTATGCCTTTTTCAAATAAATGATCTGCAATAATGACCTCAGATTTAGATCTAACAAGCTCTCCTCTAGCTGTACGATGTATAAGTCTTTCCTCAAGGAAAGTATTTTGAACTTCAACTATTGAAGGAGCTTCAAAGAGGTTTGTATATCTTTTAGCAGCCTCACAATAGACTTCAGAAGCATACTTCTTCAGATCAGAAATTACTCCTTGATGTAAAACTATAATTCTTTCCTCTTGTCTTGTAAGAGCTGTATATAATAATTCTCTTGATAAAAGCCTACAAGGATTAGGCAATACAAGTACAACTATACCAAACTGACTTCCTTGAGCCTTATGAACCGTAAGAGCATAAGCTAATTCAAGTGTAGCTTCTCTCTCTTCTCCAAAATCTTTATCTGAAAAGCCATAGTGATAACCAATTTGGGAAGAAAATTCAACCTTAAGTTCCCAAGGTAATCCTTTCATGTTTTTAGTCTTAAATTGTCCTTGAACAACTCCAATTTCTCCATTTGCCAAATACTCTTGCGCACCTTCTTCAGGCCATACATTATCTCTTCTGTGATTAGCAACATTAATTACTTTATCACCATACACTATCTCCTCTATACCCATAGGTTTAGGTATCTTTCTCCATTTATAATTTGCAGACTCAACAGTACTTCTCTTAAAAGTCTCATGTATAAGCCTATTTATTTGAAATACACCTTGTGGCATGGTTTTAACTGGTGATAAAATCTGCCATTTTTCTGCAGTCTTTGCTGTGCCTTTATTAAAGTAAGTATAACCATTGGCTTCAATTGCTCCTAAAGATTTATCAAAGTTAACAATATCCTCTTTATCTTTTAGTTTAAGTTCCTTCACTAAGGTTTCAAGTAAAAGACTTTCGAGTTGCTCATTGGTATCCCATTTAATAAATTGTATTCTTGAGGATGAATTGTTTTTCAAAACTTCCTCAAAGATATCATCTTCTGCAGCTGCCATTGATCTGCCGCTAAACCATTCAGCCATTCTTAAATCTGATCTATCCTCTCCTGTCTGTCTTCTAGGAATGGTTAATTCTCCATAACCTTGTGCGACTTTAGGAAATATAGTTTCTATATTACTAGGCTTCAACTTTGCTACTATATCAACAAAAGGTCTACCCGGTCCAATTGGAGGCAATTGACTTGGATCGCCTACAAGTATTAACCTATGAACCCCTTTTAAAGATTGAATCAAAGCTGCAAGCATTTCTTCTGTTAGCATGGAACTTTCATCAATTATTACTGTCCTTGGTGCCTCCTCTGCCGGTCTATCAGACAATTTATACTGTTGTGTTCTATAATCAAATCTTTTACTTTTACCTAGATGTTGTGCCAAAGTACATGCCTTAATATCAATATTGCCAGTAAGTTTTTCTCCTAATTCTTTTATTACTTCTTCTACACGAACTCTTGCTTTTCCTGTTGGTGCTAGAAGTAACACTCCGCCTGCTGCTATATCTTTTTGACTGCATAATATTGATAATAACGTAGTTTTACCAGTACCAGCTGGTCCTATTAATATTGAAAATCTTGACTGTGACAATTCCTCTAAAATTTTAGTTTTCTCTACTCTTGCTCTTTCTTCCTTATCTCGTTCCTTAATAGGCATACTAGCCAAAGATCCAAAGGCACGGTCAACTGCTGCTCTCCAGTCTTCATTTATACTAATTCGTTTACCACCTAATCTCTTAGTAATTTCCCTTCTTATAATATCATCCATTTGAGCAAGCCTTTTAAGTTGATAGGCTCTAGAGCCATCTACCATTTCTACTAGTTCAATTGCGCCCTCAAAGTAATTTTCAACAACCTGCATAATATCACTATTAATTTGGCAAGCAGGCTCAATTGAAAGATTTCTTATTTTTTGTATAATAAGTCCTTTTGGCTGAAGTGTATGTCCTTCTAAAGCAGCAGTTTCAAGTAAGTTAATAGTAAGCGCCCTAACTCTTCTTTTATCTGTACCTGTATCAACAGCTGAAGGTTCTTGAAGCGGAAACTTCTTTTGAATACTTTCTATAGGAAACACTCCCATATCAATAGTGGATAAACTAACCTTCTCAATGCAATTTCTAGTTGACTCGTAAATTAGATAAGGATTAGCAAGTAGTTCACTATCAGTACCTTTAATTAATTTTTGCTCTCTTTCTTCTTGGACATAAAGCAGCTGTGCTTGTAGTGAGGTTAACTCAAATCTGCTCAGAAGCTTTAATAAGGACTTTCTCTCTTCAGATAGTACACTCCAGGTTTCTTGCAAGGTTTTACCTATTCTTGAGGCTAATTGTGGTGAAAGATGCTTTTTCGGATCCATAAACATTTTATCTATATATAGCCAAGGATCTTCCTCTTCTCCAATCTTCTCCATTATTTCTTTTGCAACAAACATACCAAGTTCAATTCCAAAGGCATTTAATGCTGCTCCCAAGCCAGGATAAGCTCCTCTCATCTGCCATACTTCAGAGAGTTGTTCATTTATCCAATTTAAACCTCTATCCCAAGGACCACTTATGTAGTCTTTAATCTTAGTTAAAGCACTAGCACAGGAAAGTAAAGCATTTATAGCTGCATCATGAGTAACATGTTCAGTGGCATAAGAAAACTCCTCTCTTCTTTCATCTGGTGCAAAGGCTACAACTTCATTTATATCAAAAGTTGGATTTTCTTTTGAATATTCTATAAGCTCTGCATAGGGCATAATAAAGCCTTCCTTAAAATCTGGTCTTATTGAGTGCTTTATCATGGTTTCCCACAACATAGCTTTTGTATCTCTTGCCTCTGTATAATCATACTCTTTAGCTGGAAGCATTCCCTTTACTTTTCCGATACCTATGATGACTCTTTTTGAATCCTCTACAAAAGGTACTTGTTTAGCATAAAATATACAAAGAGATTCTCCAACTTCTATTTCCGAGAAAAAGTAATTCATAATCTCTCTTTGATTATATTTAGATTGATACCAAATAGTTTTAAAGGGAAGCTCAGGCTCCTTTGAAATATCAACTTTTAGTCCTAATTCTTCTTTTAAATACTTATAATTTTCCTTCATCATCCAACCAAAAGGAACTGCTGCTGCAGAATAAGCTGGATACTTTAGCAAAGTTGGTGCAAAGTGACCATGCGTTTCTGGTGAAGAATCCTTGTAAGGATGTGATACAAACCTTTCAAATTCAAAAGGAGCCATAAAAGTTCCTCTTTCTGCAATACAGCATGGCCATTTATTTTGTTCAAGAAACTCTATAGATTTACCAGCTACCTCTTCTTCAAGTTCATCTTCTCTTTGCTCTGCTATTCTCCTTAACCTTAAGCAGGAGTCATTATGGCTTGGATTAAGACATACTGTTCCTGACCACCCATTATCATGCCAAGGCACTCTTATAGATATATGTTTAATTATCTTCTTACCCAATTTTATACCCCCTCATATTATTTAAAACTCAATTTTTAAGCCTTCTCTAGCTATAATTTCACTCCCATTATATTGCAAAGTTATCCCCTTAATGCTTAGGCCTTCCTCAACACAAGTTCTTAAAAGTTCTTTATATTCCTTATAGTAGTCGTCTATAATTACCTTTCTTACTATAGGACTAAGAGAAACAAAATAATACTGTACTCTATACCCTTTATTAAGTAGCTCTCCAAGCTTCTCTAATTGGTGAATAGCTCTCTCCATTGGTACATTAGGAAAAGTTACCTCACGTTTTACTCCGATTATTGATTTTGCCTCTACTATAGTTGTCTGTTGTATTTATCAATCTCTAAAAAATAACATCCATTCATCTTTCAGAGAATGTTCTGTAATATTATTACTAGCATCAATAAAATAAACATAGGTATAGTTAAGAATATCTCCTAGGTCTTCTAAATAATCCTTCGAATAAAGAACATTTCTATCTGTTGCTACTATAATAAACCTTGGTTCACCATTATATCTTTCACTGTAGAAATCCACTAAAGCATAGGCCTTGAAGCTTTTAAAATTACTTCGTCCATTATGATGTTCATACTTTTCAACTACTTCCTTAAAATCTTCAGGAAACTCCCTATTACCTGTACCATCAGGAACTAATTCAAGCTTAGCAATAAGTTTAGGAGGTTTCATTGTGATATTTCTTTGGTGTTCTACCTCTGATATTCTTTCTTCTTTTCTTGCCTCTATATCAATTAAAGCAGCATTCATTTGGTTAATTAGTATAGTATTTTTGTTGTCTATATTATCCTGCTGATATTGAGCAAGTCTTTCAAGTGTATCATTGTACTGTCTTTGGAAGGTCTTATTCAAGAAATCACTTAACTTCTCAAGCTGTTTATCTCGCTTAGCTTTTATATTTTTTTTCAATTCTGCAAGTTCTTTATAAACATAAGCTAAAGCTTCCTTGCTTTCAACTTTTTCTAATTGAATACAATCTCCACTAAAATTAAAGCCTTGTAACCAATAGTTGTCTAGACTCTCAATTTTGCCACTACTTCTCTTAGCAAAATAAAAAACTTTACTAATTAATTCTTTTCCAGTTCCATCACCTATCCCAACTTGATAAATCTCGACTGATAGTGGATCCTTGCAGGGATATTTAACCATGCATCTATCAAAGGCAATTTTTTCATACTCAGCCCTTGTAAGTTCTATACTTAGTTTAAATAAAGGATGATCTTGGTTAATTAATGCTACTTCCTCTGCTTCAAGGGCTTTATGCGCAGTAAATTTATAGGACTCTAGGTTATCCTGAAGGTTAATTTTATTCTTTTTTGCAAAGTCTTTTATAAACTTTGGCAGTCTATCTATTCTAATAATTTTATTATCATTAGTTTCACTAAGACGTACTCTTTTTTTAGTTAAAATATTTTTACTGAAATTACTGTAAACTCTTACAGGTGTATGTTCTACAGAAAGTTCATACTGCTCTCTTCTTAGGCTTGTTAAATCGATAGCTTCCTCGTCAATTTTTTCTTTCTTATAAAATTCTAATAACTTCTTATGTTCCTCTGAAAGCACTTTATCCATATTAATAAGCACAGACTCTAGCTTCTCCCTATTTAAAACTGCTTGCTGCATCAAGGTTGGTAAGTCAAAATCATTATCCTCTAAAACCTCACCAATAAAATCATAGACTAAATCTGTACCTAAATCTTCTCGCATTTGTTCCATCTTATCAAGAAGCCTGGTCATAACCTCTCCCTCTCTTGTATTTTTTGCTACAAGATTGAAGACAAAAACCTCATTGTTCTGACCTATTCTATGTATACGACCCATTCTCTGCTCTAATTTGTTAGGATTCCAAGGAATATCATAGTTAATCATCTGATTACAAAACTGCAGATTTATAGACTCACCACCAGCATCAGTAGCTAACATAATCTTGCAAGCCCCTCTGAAAAGTTCCACTTGTTTTCTTCTTTCTTCAATAGAATACTTACCGGTAATTTTAGCTATTATATCTACATGATTAAGGAGCTTCCCTTCAAGATATAGCAGTGTATCCACAGATTCAGTAAAAATAAGTATTTTCTCACCTTTATTTAGTAAGCCCTCTTCACCAAAAAGAGTTTTTTCAAGTTCCTCATACTTTCTTTCTACTGAGGAAAATTTAAGCACTTCTGCTTTTTCAATTAAGCCTTCTAATACTTCCAATTCTACTCTCAACTCATCGAGGTCAATATTTATTATAGCCTTCTCCATTAAAGTCTCTAACTTTTCCTGAGTACCATAGTCTTCTTCCTCATATTGTTCAACTTCAGCTTCCTCAGTAGATTTCAATAATTTCTTTCTTTCCTCAAGAGTTACATTAAGAAGTTCCTTCAATCTCTCACTTCTACGTTTTAAGGATAAATAGATAGCCTCTATTGAGGAACTTAATCTTCTTTGGAGCAACATCATTGCAAAAGCAGTACTATTATTGCCATTATTCATCGCCTTATTAAAATAAAACCTTACATAATCCGTAACCTCTTCGTATAACTCTTTCTCCTTATCAGATAAGTTATATTCAATAGTTTTAGTTGTTCTTTTAGGAAACAAAGGTGTACCGTCAAAATTTTTTAAGTTCTCTTTAAGTCTTCTAACGATAAAAGGATTACTTTTATCCTTTAAAGACTCTCTTGCAGACACATTTGCAAAGATATCATAGTCCAGCAAACTCATAAGGTGCCTAAAATTTTCGGCATCCCCCTTATGTGGAGTTGCAGTTAATAGCAAACAATTCTCTACTTGTCTAAGTAAGCTTTCACCTAATTGATAGAGTTTTGTTCTAGTTACCTTTTTCTTTACTTTACCATGAGTATAAGCTGCTAGTTTATGAGCCTCATCAATTATAACTAAATCATAATCAGCTTCACTTAAAAGTACCTTTACATCCTCTCTAATAACCCAGAACATAGAGGCCAAGCAAAAATTGTTCTCTGCAAAAGGATTATGTCTTCTACTTTTTAGAGTCTCCCTTGTAATAATATCAAAGCTTAAACCAAACTTTTCGTAGAGTTCATTTTGCCACTGGGTTAATACAAGTGGAGGAACCAATATTAAAACACGTTGTAGCAGTTTTCTTGCTAGCAGTTCCTTTATAAGCATCCCAGCCATTATTGTCTTTCCAGCACCAGGATCATCTGCTAATAAAAAGCGCAGCTTGGGCATTTGAAGAAATCTTCCGTAAACCGCTTCTATCTGGTGAGGTAAAGGCATTAAATTTCTTCCTCCAAGAGCTCGGCTCTCTGAGTACTTTTCTTCTATTAGAAAGTTTTTAAATTGAAGAAAATGTTGAAGTTCTGAGGCTGTTAACTGAACTTGCTGTTCTTCAGAAGAATTTAACTTTTCTAAGGCAAGAATTTCATTCTTGTCTATCATTAATTCATAAAATTTTTGACTTTCTCTTCCTAAGGCTTCAATTAAATAATAATCCTCACTTACCTTTTCAAAATGCTTAATTTCTACAGTTTCAGGAAATTGCACTCCTCTAATTGTATCCCCCTGCTTCAGCATAATTCTTCCCCCTTTTAAAGGCTCAACATGTACGTATCTAGACCTTGTCTGTCAATTTTTATTTCTGTTGTATCTATTTCATTTATATTCAGCTTTAAATCAAAAGGAAATAATAAGTTCAAATTACTAATCATCGTTAAAGGCATAGTTTTATATTCAGACACACTTAAGAGCACCTTCAATAACCAGTTTTTTAACTTAACCTCTTCCAAAGCTGTTTTTTTGTTTAAGGTATAAACCTGATTTTTGCCACGTTCAATAATCCCCCAGGTTTTTAAGCTCATCAGAACTGCACTAGTTGCAACTTCAACACGTCTTCTATCTCCATATAACATTTTAATCCTTCTGCCCAGCTGTTGACTGGAAACCTCATTCTGTAATCTAAAAAGGTTACCCATTTCTTCAATAACATCTTTAAAAAAAGGATACGCTAGTAGAGTCATTCCCCAATGTAAAATTAATCGCTGTTCTTCTTCTAAAATTGGATATAATTCATAAGCCTGTTCCTTAATAGACTCCTGCTCCTTATCAACTAAGTACCAAATCTTCATAAGCATAGTAATAGCATTTTTTCTAGACTTATCTCCTTTTATATCTTGTTTAAGATACTCATCAAGCTTACCATACATATCTTTTCTGTCAGAAACTCTTGCTTCTTTTATTGTTACATCTAAATGCTTTAATTCAATTTTTTGATCAAAACCTACAGGTTTATGCATATTTAATTCTCCTTTTTGTTTTTTCCTACGATTTTTATAAAAGGTACAATTACCTCTTCTATACTCATTCCACCGTGACTAACAACTGTCTTCCCTTCTGCTACAAAAGCCTCTCCAGCTTTAGCCAATAGTGGGTACATTCCTTCAGGAAGAGCTGCACTATCCCAGGCTAGGGCCTTATACTTTTCTGCCGCTTCATCCCGTAGCACCTTACTGTTATATAACCTTAAGCGTTCACCTCTTGTATAAGCTAAAATTCCCTCTGTAATTTTTCCAACACCTCTACACTCTCTATTTCCATGATCTGAAACAATATAAAGCTCATAATTTTGCTCTAATAACCTTTCAAACAGTTCTTTTAAGTAGCCTTTCTTAAGCCAAATACTTATTTCAGCCTGTATGCCCTTGTAACCTTGTGTTGCTGAATGAACAAATTCATCAAATGTATCTATAACCACAGCAAGCACCTTATTATTAGCTTTAAAAGAAATTATTTCATCTTCACTATCTAAAGTGTTAACAATCTTTTTATAATCTACATAAAACTTTAATATACCCTGATTCTCCCAGAATAGCTGCCAATAATTACTCTCCTTTGAAGTAGTATTAATTGACTTTGAATAATACACTGGTAGTTCTCCAGCAAAAATAGCTTGCCTTGATATAGAAGTTATAGTTGGTATCCAAGCAAACACTCCATTTTCTTCAAATTCAAAAAAATCCTTCATACTATCTTTTATCTGAGACCATTGGAGCAAACTCATACAATCCAAAACAACTAAAGCAATCTTCTTAGCTTTTTTACTAGCTAAATAATGAGGAATATGCTGAAGCATAACCGGTTGTGGCAAATATGGTCTGTTTACCAAACCTTCATAGTTAATAACTAACCATTCTTGAAAACTTTTATCTATCTGCAGCTGTAATTGCTTTAGATTATTATTTAGTTCCTCATCTTCCCCTTCATTGATTTCTAAATTCTTTTTTATTATATCAGCATAAATGTAAGCCGAATCTATCCAATCCCTATATGCCATTTTACTACTGAGTTTCTCAGACAAATGAAAAATCTTTTCAACCAGCTTACTCTTTTCAGCTCCAGCATAATCAACTACTACACCAAACTCTGTCCAGCCTGGAAGAGCTCCTTTTGCCTCTACTTTTACTGCTTCAAGCTTTCCCTCAGCAAACAGGTTATCGAGTAATAATCTCACATCAGTATCAAAGAAAAAAACTTTATCCTTTTCAATTGTTGTTACAAGTTCACTTTCCTGTATTTGTGTTCCTGTTTTAACCAACTCCACGATAAAAGCTCCCCAAGCCTCTTGTAAGTAGTTATAAAAATAATTAGAAGACGTGAGTAGTTCTTTTAGCGGCAATTCTTTTATAGTATTTATACTTGAAAGTTTATCTATAATATAGTTGTTTATGATCTCAGGATAATCCTTATTTTTATAGTGCTTTGATAAGAGAAATTTTATTAGTTCCTCTTTAGTTTTAATAAACTCATAATGAAACCCATATAACTTCTTTAAAACAAACTCAAGGGTAGCACTATCAGAATTAGAACTACTATAGTCTTTATAAACTTCATACAAAAGATCAAGTTCCTCTTTATCTAAAGCCCTCACTATAGTTGGTGATAAGCTTGGAAATAAATCTCCAACACTTATATGTCTTCCTACTCCTTTAACTAAAAGATCATAAGGAATAGAATTTAAAACCTCTGCTTCACAGATTACTGCTAAATTTATTTTCTTAGCCTCTACAAGCTTGCTATATTTTCTCTCATAGATATATCTAAAAAATATAGGCTCCCTATATTCTACTACTGTAATATTTTTATCTTTTAGTCTTTTTTCAAGCTCATTATCTTTTAATAACCCATCAGGGTCTGCAATGAAAGAGAGAACCGGAATCGGTTCTCCAAACAGCAGCATTATATTATCTCTCCAACTCTTCAACTTATTACTCACATCCTTGCTACATGCCAAGCCTTATTTGAGCATTATCATAATACATTAATAGTTTATCGTCTTCCTGAAGTACATTTTCAGGTATCTTTCCTCCAACTTCAACTATAGTCTTATAATCTTTCTCTCCCCAAGCCTTCTTAAAACCAGCTCTAATAGCTTCAAGCCTAAACTGCTTTAGCTTCTTCTTACTTTTTCCTATTTCCTCTACATAAGAATTAAACTCTCTAAGTAGAGATTTTTCACGAAGTTTTTCTAAGTCCGCTTGTTTATTTGGATCAGGTACATACCATCTATCCTTTGCTTTTTGTTGGAGCTTAGGATCTTCTTTACTAAGTTCACGTAAATCCTTGAAGTTTGTACTTAAATATGCATGTATCTGACTTGGCACAGGACCAATTCCATCATACTTTAAAAAGTTTTGTTCTAATAATGTATCAAGTTCTGGAAGTTTTTCATACTTAGAAATATGTTGTAGTTCCTTCATAAAGTTTGGATGTAAATCTTGCCTTGTCTGAGGTTTCTTCATAAGCTGTTGCCTTAACCATTCAATTGCAGAGTTTTCATCTGAAACATATAAACTCATTTGAACAAATTCTTTAGCTAAAATTCTTTTTTTATCATATTCAGCGACTTGATTTTCTAAAAATACCATTCCATCACGCACTGGAAAACGTTGAACTACTCCAGCTTGGAATTCTGCTGAAGATATTGGCACACTATATCCATTTCGCACATAATATGCTATCATTCGATCAAATAAAACTCTTGGTGTACGTTCAACTATTAATTCTGCATTACCTTTACTACCTATAAATATAGGTAGTTGTTGCAAATGGTTTCTTATGAAACTCCATACAGAAATTTCATTATTACTTCCTTCTTTAATCTCAATAAACATTTGCTCTGATGGTTTATATGCAGATATAACTAAATCTTGCTTGACTGCAGTTGTAGTTGTTAAAGCTTTGAAACTAAGCTGTTTTTTATCAAGAGCAGCTACATTAGCTATTATAAATCCAGCATTTTCAATTGATTCCTGAATAGCATTCCAAACACTAGCTTGTGAATTACTAAATGCAACCGTCATCCATCTTCCAGGTTTTAACACATAATACATATTTTCAAAACAATCTCTCATCAATTCCTTATAATTATCTAATTTTTTTCCTTGAAACCTATTAACTATTGCCTCACGTTCGTTATTTGTATATAAGTTGAGCCAGGACTCCCATAGATAATTTAATTCTGAATACATTAAATTTGCTCCAAATGGTGGATCAGTAAAAATGTAATCTACTGAGTTCTTTTTAATATTCAAATTTGATGAAGATTGTGTTGAAATTACTGGTACCCTTCCATTATTTAATGCTTTCATAATATCCATCAATTTTCTGCTTACTTGATTTAAAGGATTATTCTCTTGGGGAGTTGAACATATGTAGTAAGTTCCAGATGTTGTTCCTCCTTTTTTATTGGCTCTCCACCTATACATCCAAGTCAAATTTGGTATAGATGCCGTGAGCAAAAATAACCCAATTTTCGAAAACTTTGATTTCTTAATTTGATTTAATAATTCACCAATAATTATATTATTTCTTCTTGACATAAATTGAAATGTATACTCTATTCCAAGTGCTGATAACCTTCCTATTTCATCTCCATTAATTAAATTATTAGTAGGATAAAAAATATCTGTTTGAAATTCTTCAATAGTGCTAATCAGTTTCAAATCATCTTGATCAGGTCTTTTTTCATACCTTTTAGAACCTACACTATAATTTATTAGAATAGGTACACGTTTTACTTGCTTATATGTTTTTTTAGACAATTCATCAAACTTCACTTCAAATGCTCTATCCATATTATCTTTAGTTAAATTGGAATTGCATTTTTTACAATAAAAACTATCTTTAACATTTTCATTTTCTAAATCTACTGCAACATCCCAAAATATTACTTCTTCTTGACAATTTGGACAAATAAATACTTCGCTCCAAACTACATAATTTATTTCTCCTTTTACAACTTCACTACCTAAATTTATGGACGTTTTATTCTCTAAAGTATGATTAGTTAAATACATCCATCCATATTTTTGATTTACATCTTCAATTAATTTTAATGCATATCTTTGAAATTCATTCAAATTTATACTACTATTAAAAGTCGATGAAATATGAGTAGCTAATGGCGATAAATCATATAAAATCGAGTTTCTTTTTCCAACTTTTGAACTTACTGCTCCTTCGCCATCAACTATATCATCATTTTCTAAAACATTAATTCCAAGACTTTCAATATATTTTTTATCCTCACAAAATTGTGCAGCAACACCAGTCATACCAGTTCCTGAAAAAGCATCTAAGACTATATCTCCTGGATTAGTATAATGTAAAATATATCGCATTATTGCTTTGTGTGGAACTTTAGTATGATAACTATGTGCAGTATATATGGGATCATTCTTGCCTTCACTCACATCTGCTGCAAAAGGTTGTCTATGATATTCTTCTTCATAACCTTCATTTAATTCTTTCTTTTCATTCTCCCAAACATTTATAAAATCATTTATAAACGGATTAGGACACGCTGTATAATATGGAGGATCTGACAAGGCGAGGATATCTTCATCCTCACCTATTGGAAATCCTTCAATTTCCCTTAATTCAGGTAGCTTTTTCCTTAGTTCCTCAGTAAAATATGATCTTCTAGCTTCATCACTTTCAAAGGTCATACCTAAACATGTTACAGGTCCTTCTTTACTAGATTTATCTTCAAATAGTTCTAGCTGTTCAGTATATTCTTTAGCCATCTTATCTCTCCTTATTGCTTTTGTTCATGCTCAAGCATAATTCTTACTCTGCTTGTTTGATTAGTTCCTACTTTCTGCTTTAGCATTTGCTCAAATCTGAATCTTATGTCCTCTACTGTCATTGGGCTTCCCTTTCCCATTAACTCCTTTAATTCTTCTATTTTTATTTCTACCTTCTCTATTCCTTGAAGTAATAGCTTTATTGCCTCAATTAATTTATTATCAATTGGCAAGGTAAATTCGCCTTTATCCAATAACTCTTTGGTCAAGTTTTGTTGCACAGGACTTAATAAACTTATATTTGCTTTTACTTCTTTATCTTTAAAGTTATTCAACAATAACTCTGTCCATTGCTCCAACATAGTCTGTAGTTGTTCTTCATAGTTTGAAAGTCTGTCTCCCTTGAATACTACCTCATCTTTAGGTCTAAATTTGCAAGATGGACAATAAGCCTGAGTGTCAAGCTGAACCTTTGTAAGACTCCAGCAGGTTTTTAAAGCTGTAATATTCTTTACCAAACTTTCAAAATGAGCTTTAGGTAGTAATTCAATAGTAGCTAACTGTCTAAGTGCTGAAAGTCTTTTATCGTTCATAAGAGCAGTTTTTCTACTATCATCAGCAGCATTTAAGCGTGCTTTACTATGCAGCTCCAGGTAAATATCTTGATATTTCTTTTTTATGTCTTGAATCCTAACAAGTTCTGTTTGATAACCTGTTTCTTTCTTTATTGCTTCTAACAAATCTTCTAAAGCTATTAAAGCTTCTTCCTGCCACTCATGGTCAGAAGCCAAATGCTGTGAAGCAGTTAGAATATAATTAGCTAGCCCTTGAGCTTCATTTACTTTTTGTTGTAGTCTCTTAACTTTCTCAAGTAAATCTAACCCTGCCTTTTGTTCCTTAATTTCTTCAATTGTAAATTTAAAATTATTCAGTTTTGCTGGTGCATTGAACACAAGTAAAGCTTCAAGGAAAGTTTTTAACTTACTTAAAAGTTCACTGTATTGTTGTTGTTCTGCTACATTTAAAACCGTTCCCTCCCAACAAGGTATACCAGTTTTTACAGTCTGTAGGGTTATAACAACCTCATTAAGCAGCTTATTTACTTTTTCATTCAGTTGAATTACTCCATAGTTTAAATTCTGTTGCTGAAGCATATATTCAGCTAAATCAAGCAACTCGAAAAGTGCCTTCAAGGCAGGCATAGGAAGTCCGCTCGGTCTTTTAATATGGCTGAAATTAATAATATCAGTTATAGATAACTTCACAAGCTGATCTAGCTTCATAGCATCATATTGAGTTCCATTTATAGTTAGCACAATATCTCCATTATAAACTAAGGCAACAAGTACAACAGCAAATAATTCAGGTTCAATTTTCAATTCTTTTACTAATTCAACATCCTCTGTTCCCTGCATAGTATAGATAACTTCTATAAGTTCATCTCTATTTACTACTTGCCCTTGACCTTTTGCTTCTAAAATATCAGTTACCCATTTTGCAAAGCCAGAATTATCAAGCTTCACCTTTTCCTCCTGAAGCATTACCAAACCTTCTAATATTGCTGCACCACTCTTAGTTTTGTTTCCAGCCAAATATTTTATAGCTTCTTGAAGATATACTGGCCTATTATCTTTAGTCATAACAGTGTTAAGTTTAGAAAAATGAGGATATAGCGGATATTTTTCATCAAAATTTGAGGATAGATATGTAGCAGCTACATTATCAATTATTTCTTTAACACTTGCCTGTGGTGGTAAAGCTTTAGTTCCTTCAACCACTTTTTTAGTCACTCCCTTATAGGTAACCTCAAAGGCGCTTAAGAAATTATCTCTAAGCCACCTAGTAAGTCTCTGTAGATACTCTTTAGCTTTTTCCTCATACAAATTTTTTGTTCCTGAAGGAGCTGAGGCTGCCATTTCTCTACTTCCAGCATAAAATTTTAGTGAACGAATAAAACTTTCATCCTTTACTTTTAGCTTAAAGAATACTTCATCAGCCTTATTCTCATCTTTAAATTTAGGAACTTCGAAAATCTGCAGCATATATATATAAAAGTCTCTTGGTGGTTGTGCAGTTGAACGATCATTTGGTGCTCCAAAGAATAAATAACCTTGTCTAGTTACTTTACAGGTCCACCAAGGTAGTTCATAAGTCCATATTCTATAGCCAGTTATATAAGTATTTTTAGATCTTTCTGTTAACTGCTCTAGCACCTCAAAATAATATCTATCTAGCTGATCTCCTACCAAACTTTCTGCTCTTTGTTCAATAAGATCATCTACAGCTATATCCTTATTTATATCTATGTAATACTGACCGTTAGCATCATTGAAGGATATGAACTGCCAGCTAACAGTTTTTAATATTTCTTTTAATATAGACTCTATTGAAGTTCTAAGAAAGTCACCATCCTCATCAGCTACACTAGGATGAAACAAAAATAATCCATCCCTTAATTCTTCTGAAGTAACACCTAGCTTAGTATAAATATCACCAGTAGTTAACCTATTTACTGATAAAGCATATACTATCCTTAAAGCAACAGTCTTATAAGTTGGTCTAGTAAAAGCATTTTCAATTCTATCCTGTAGAATTTTTGACTTAGTCATTACTTCTCTAATATCAGGATTACTCTTTAAAGAGGTATCTGCCTCAATATATTGCCAGTAGCTATCGTAAGAAATCAAACCTGGTCTATCTTCAGGCACTTCGGTATTCAGTAGCTTTTTCATTTCATTACTAATCGTCTTAAGTATTACTCTTTTTTCTGCCACTATTACCTTTTCAAAGGTTGATATATAGGAAGGATGGATAGGGAATAACGAAACATACTCTTCCATTCTTTCATTTAACTTATCATAAAACTTAGTAAACTTTTGAAGATGCTCTCTTATAATTGCCTTTTGCTTTTCATCCTTCTTTAAAAGTCTTTGGGTTACAACATAAGCTATATCTTCTCTTACTATATTAACTTGTTCAAAACGCTCTTTAACTCTTCTTAATTGCTCAGCCACAAACTGAAACTTTGGATTATCAAAAAGCATCTCCTGAACACCAGAAATAAATCTAAAGCGTGTAAACCTACAAATTTCACCTAGCTCACGTAAAAAACCTAAGTCTAGTATTAGTTCTTGTGTTCTTCTTGTTCTTAAATAATCTAGTAACTCATCCACAACTACAAGTAACCCTTGCTCTGGATACATTTCATTGAATTTACCCATCATCTCTACAAAGGCATCTTTATTACTTCTTACCTTATCCATAGGTGGAAAAGTAAAATCTATTCCCATCTCTTGAAGCTGATAACTTATCTCTTCACAGATAAAATCTCTTAAAGTCATAGTAGTAGCACCAATTTCAGAGCGTATAACTTTAAACTTACCTTCTATTTCCTTTGCTCTTTTAGCTACCCTGGCATTATTAATTCTGTCACTGGTTCCCTCAGTTTCAGCAATAGTAGAAATAACACTCATTAAGTGTGATTTACCTGTACCATAGTTACCAACTACTAATAATCCTTTATTGTCTGCAGGTTTTTCAAATTGCAATTGTTCAATAATTACTTCATCTATTAGTTCTGCCATTCTGTCTGATATTACATAAGTATCAATTAAATTAAAAGCATAATCCTGCTGAGAGGTTTCTCTTAACTGAACTATAGACTCAACAGGTTCAAAATGAATCAATTCACTGTATTTCATATAACTTCCACCTTTCAAATATTTCCTTGTACTATTATAGCATCTAAATCTTTATATTCTCTATATTCTCTATGCCAAGGCTCCGCATAATATAAACTGTTATTTTCATACCTGCCTTCCCAGACAATAAGGATAACTCTTTCTTTACTTAAGTCTTCAAAAAGTCTAATTGGGTCTTGTTTTAATTCGGGCAAAAAAAGAAGCTCATAATTACTTAAGGCTAAAGTGTTCATATTATTGCTTTTAATTAAGTCCTTAATAAAACTATCTACACTTCTACTTCTTTTACTAACAGGTATTTCTAGTAATTTTTCACTTAATAATAAATTAAGGTTTATACAATCTAATCCTATTGCCGCTATAGCTTTTTCAAAGGCTACCTTTTTAGTATTAACAATGATAAGTTTATTTCTTTTTGATTTAGCTGCAGCTACAGCATCTGTCATCCTATAAATTAATTTTTCAGCTTCCATACCTCACCTACTATCTACTTATTTATAGAATTAGTCACTTATTAATCTATATCTTGTTATATATTCTTTATTTATTTTAAAAATCCTTCCTGGAGCTAATATTTTGTTAGTTTATGTAAATATAGGTATAAAAATAACTATATTTTTATCAGATACTAAGTTTACATTATCAAAAGTACTTTTTATTTTCATGCCCAAGCATAGAAGCCTTATACTTCTACATTTAGCTTTAATACCATAAATCATTTAAGCCTGTCGGATTTGACACATTATTTTACATTCTTGACTTTTGTTGTAATGCGATTTATTATTAAGCTGCTGTATCATATTCAAAATATTATTTTAATAACCTAGGAGGTGTTTGATGACCGAATGGATTTGTAAATGTGATGCAAGCAACAATGAAGCAATAGGAATGACTATAGGCCTTCAAATAATGAACGCAAAAACATCAGAAGAGTTTCTTTTTTCTGAATGTATTGGACCTTTTGGGGATTCTAATTTCGCCGAAGGTCAAGCCATTATTAAGTCTTTATTAAAGCTTGCAGAACTTTGTAAAAAGGATGATATTATTACTATCTATGGTGACAACCAAGATGTAATTGGTAAAGTGAATAAAATAATAATTCGAGGCATGAAAAAGGCCAAAAGAAAGCCACCTCAATATGTACTTAATATCATCAATCTTATGTCTAATTTTCAAAATATAGAATTAAAATGGATTCCAAGAAATCTTAATCGCAAAGCTCACTATCTAAGCCAAGAACCATTCTTAGATAAGTACATTGAGTATAGAGCAAAGAAAATCAATGTTAACTACATCAACGATAATACTTTTTTAGCTCAAAGTAGTAAAGATAAAAATATATATTATATTGTTGATTTAGAGCTTTGCACATGCACCTGCCGCTTCTTTAAATTGCAACATTGGTGGGAAAGAAAAAAGTGCAAGCATATCATTGCTGCTGAAAACTATACAAATAATCTTTAGACTTCAATATATAAAGGAGAAATATTAAGTGCCAAAAAGAAATGAAAATTTTGAAACAATGTTTAATGGACACAAAAGCACTACTGGCAAATCAAGAGCAATAAAACTAAAGACTGAAGAATCTATTATAGAAATTAATAGTGTTCAACTTCCGTTCATAGCTGAATATAAAGGCGAAAAGTTAAAAAGTATATACTATAAATGGATTAATCGAACAGGGAAACCTGCTCAAAGAGGTACCTATGTTTCTGGACATGAAGAATTTGGAGTTCCTACTTTAAGAGATTTAGACATCTTAGCTGCATTGCAAAGCATATTTATAAAAAATAAAACAAAGAACGGTATCTGCATATTAAAGACAGATTTCATCTTTGAAGAAGATCTAACCATAGATTTTACAATTAATGCTTTAGCAAAAGAATTAGGCTATAAAAGTTTTATAAATAATACGGTTCGTAATAATATACAAAATAGTATAGAAACTCTTTTGGCAACAAACATTGTTAATTGTTATGATGGCGGAATATACAACATCAAAAGCAAAAATTATATTAAAGATACTTCAACAAAGTATAAGTACATAGAAAGATGTCCAAATTACTATAATTCAAATACAACAGATAACTTGAAGCTTAATAATATAAGTAAAATAAAGCTAAATAGCTTCTTCTATGATATGATTATTAATGGACATTTTCTTGTATATAATAGAGAAAATTTAAGATTAACTAATAATCTTACTGCAAGGAAACTTTATTTGCTAATTTCACTGTGGATGCATACTAAAAGCAGTTTAACTGTATCAATTGATGATTTAATAGAATTTGTACCAGTAGCACAAAGTGAATTAAAATACCAAAGGCAATATATAAAAAAAGCTTTAAATATATTACATGAACGAAAAATATTTAATGGAGAATGTCCGTAGTTTTGTGTAAAATTAAATAGATAAGATTAATTTTAATTGGAAATTACTACAGGAAACGTGAACTGCACCCTGTCAAGTAGACAGTGGAAATAATAAAAAGGATCTAAGCGGTCAAAGCCCGATATTCCATTGGGCTGAGGCCGTTTAATTTTTTTTGTAATCTTTTGTTATTGTAGAAAAGCATATATTCATCAACCCCATTAGAGAGCTCCTCATATGTTTGATATTTATGTAAGTAATACTTTTCACACTTAAGAATTCCCCAAAACCCTTCCATAGGGCCATTATCAATACATCGACCAACTCGTGACATGCTTTGAGTCATTCCTACTACATCTAATTTTCGTTTGAATCTATTGGAGGTATACTGAAAACCACGATCACTGTGAATCATTGGACTTGCTCCATGAGAAACCTCTAGAGCCATATCAAGAGTTTTAAATACAAGGTTATTATTATTAGAGTGTCCAAGTACATATGCAACAATACTTTTATCATACAGATCCAAAATAGCACTTAAATACGCTTTCTGGGAGTTCCCATATTTGAATTCAGTAACGTCTGTAACCCACTTCTCATTTGGATTGGTAGCAGTAAATTCGCGGTTGAGCAGGTTTTCTGCTACATGTTGAGGTTTAGATTTTATGTAACGACTCTTTTTACTTCTAATAACAGACTGTAGACTCAAAAGCTTCATAAGTCTATAGATGCGTTTATGGTTGAAAGCCTTGTCCAGCCTTCGGTTTAAATTCATCATAATTCTTCTATAGCCATAAATACCGTCAACTTCCTCGTAGAGTTCAACAATCTTTGTTATTAACATCTTGTTTTCAGTTTCTGTGGCAGATTCTTCACGATTTAGCCACTTATAGTATGAAGAGCGTGAAACCATTGCTATCTCGCATAATAGAGATATTGAAAATTTACTTTTTTTATGAAGTTGTGAGATTGCAATATACTTATTCTCTTGTCGTAGACGGCTTAAGATCGCCCCCTTTCTAGTTCCTTCAATTTTTTTAAGAATTCATTCTCTGCCCTTAATCTTTCGTTTTCTATTTTTAATTTTTTCATTTCAAGATTTACTCTATCTTCAGGTGTCAGTTCCTCTTCGTCCTTATTCCGACCTCGTCGGTCTTTCAAGGCGTCCTCTCCACCAGATTCATATTTCTTTACCCATTGGTATACTTGTTGGTAGGAGACATTATAAGCTTCAGCAGTATTTTGATAGTTTTTGTTTCTATCTATGCAGTAAAAGACAATTTCAATTCTTTCTTCTAAAGAAGTAGTTCTGCTCTTTGTCATAGATTGGTTCATTCCTTTCGTAGGTGACGCTATTTCTCTATGACTATTATACTTCTTTATCCAATGTTTCAGTAATGATTTGTCTGATATTTCGTACTTCTGCACAACTTCTGTTAGTGAATATTCTCCTGAGGAATAGTCTATTACAGCCTGTTCCTTCAGCTCTTTTGAATATGATTTCCATGTTTTTGATTCTTTTAGCCCATCTAAACCATATTTTTCAAAATTATATATCCACTTTTTAAGAGTAGCTTCATTGATTTTATACATAGAAGCAATCTTCACCATTGATCCAATTCCATCCTCATATGCCATTAAGATTTTATACTTTTCTTCTGCTGTATACTTAGTTCTTCTGGACATAAAAATGCTCCTCCTTAAAGTAAAAGATTTTTATTTTTTAATCTGTCTACTTTAAAGGGAGCATATCAACGCTTTCTGTAGTAATTTTTATTTTTTAGGGAATGACTAAATACTGAGATAGTATAGCTTATATTTATTATTATAATTTGCAAAATCTCTAATATTATTCACTCTATTCCAAAAAAGTACAAGCGTAGCTTTTTAGATAAACTGTTCAAGCCTATCTTCAAACATTATACTAAGTTGAGCTAATGTTAAAGACCAATTCTGGCTAGGCGAAGTCCATTTAGTCATAATCTGCTCTGTAGCTAAATATAGAGCCTTCATTAATGAATCATCCGTAGGAAAGGATGTTCTAATCTTAGTAAATTTTCTTAGCTGTCTATTGAATCCCTCTAAGGCATTTGTAGTGTATATTATTCTTCTAATCTCTGGTGGGAAAGCAAAGTATGTAGATAAATTCTCCCAGTTATTCCTCCAAGACTGTATAACTATTGAATACTTTTCTCCCCAAGTATCTTCCAGAGTTTGAAGAGAGTTTAGAGCTACCTGTTCACCTGTTGCTTGATATACAGATTTTAAATCCTTCATAAAAGCCTTGATATCTTTTGAAGCTACATACCTTATAGAATTTCTAATTTGATGTATTATGCAATTTTGTATACTTACATTAGGAAATACAGCTTTTATAGCGTCAGGTAAACCTTTAAGACCATCCATACAGGCAATTAGTATATCTCTTACCCCTCTGTTTTTAAGGTCGTTGCAAACTGATAACCAAAACTTAGCTCCCTCCTGTTCTCCAATCCAAATGCCAAGTATATCTTTATAACCTTTTGTATCTAAAGCCATACAAATGTATGCAGCCTTACTTACAATTCTATGCTCTTCTCTAACCTTAAAATGAACAGCATCCATATAGACTATAGGGTATACAGGGTCTAACGACCTGTTCTGCCAGGCGATAGCCGTCTCCATTACCTTATCTGTTATTTTCGAAATCATTGTAGGAGATATGTCTACACCGTAGAGTTCATCAATTTCTGACTTAATATCATCCACAGACATGCCTCTTGCATATAAGCCTATAACCTTCTTATCAAGTTCATTACAAACCGTTTCATATTTCTTCACAATTCTAGGCTCAAATTCCGACTTTCGATCCCTCGGAACATTTACGTCAACTTCTCCAAAACTTGTTCTAATATTCTTTTGGCTATAACCATTTCTATAATTCCTACCGCCGTTACTATTCCTCTCATACTTCTCTCTGCCGAGATGTTCTTCCATCTCAGCTTCTAAGAACTGCTGAATTATGTTTCCAAATAACCGTTGCATCAATCCATTTTTTCCAACTAGGTCCTCCATGCTTTTGCATTTATTAAGTTCCTTATTTAAATCTATATCTGGTATTTGTAGTTGTTTCATTTCCTTTTCTCCTCTCAAAAACATTTATGTTATTTTTTCCATAAATACCAGCTATCTATACAGAAAGAAGCGTAAATAGATTTGAATTTACACAAATCTATTTACGCTCCCATTTAATGTTTTATACTTACCTGATAATAAATATAAAATTGAAGTAATATAAAGTATCCCATATAGTTTTTAATTTACACAGGAAAGCAATTAGCTTCTAAATGTTTTCCTGTATAAATTAAATGTCAAATCCGACATAACCATTTCTATTATAATTAATTACAGTTTTGGTTTCTTACATTTATTATCTGTATTAATCATATTAATATGAATACTTTTTTAAAGAAATGTCCTCAGCTATCCCCTGTGTCAAATTTGACACACCACTTACACAATATATTCTCGATATTCTCTAACAGCAACTATCAATATGTTTTATCTTAAAAAATATATAACTAAAAAGAAAACAAGTAGCTCCAACTACTTGTTCTCGGATTAATTTTACAGCACTGACAGAAGCCAACGGCTCTATCCACTTATTATTATATCAAAATAGTTAAAATTATAAATATCTATTTTAATAATATATAGCTTCAATTCGCTTATTTAGTTATAAAATTACGTATATTTTTTTCCTAGTACCAGGCTATATCAATTAAAATGTATTTCTTAGTTTCATGCCCCACCCCTCTAAAGATATGAGTGGTTCATTTTGACCCAAATGAAAATGTATAATAAATAGTAATCAAATGACAAAAACTAATATACATCTCTCTCATCTATGCTTTCTTACGGTTAGTATCTGTAAGAATCATATCAATAGTATTAGTTTACATAGAGATGATCCCGTGTATTCTGTACCCTTCGTCAAATTTGACGCACCCCTCTCAACTAAATTTCCTATATGCTCTAGTGACAAATACCAATGTATTTTGTCTTTTAAAAATGATTCACCGCTTGTATTAATATCATGAACCTTATAATATCCCACTTCACTTATATATCTATAAAATCACATATATTTTCTCTCGGTACCAGGCTATATAAATCAAAATCCAATTCTTAGTTTCATGCCCCACCCCTTTATTGAATTACATGGTTCATTTTGACCTATCCAAAGCCTTCGGCTTAATTCACAACAGCTTAATCTAATTTGGCTTATACCTTAAACCCTTTTTTAACTATTCATCTTCCTTTTTCAGATTAAAGATTTAGCCCTTAGCAGGGCACTGGTGGTTCTTTTTTAACTTTTTATAAGTATGCTTAAACCTTTATAAAGCTCAACCTTATTTAAAGTATTGAATAACCATTAATATTTATATCTAAAGGAGGATTCATAATGAAATCAACTGAAAAATCTATTAAAACTTCTAATCTTATCAATCAGAAAGGTCTTAAAAAGATTAATCCTAAGCATGACTACAAGGCTGAATACACAAGACTTTTCCCTACCAAGATGTCTAGTTCAAACTTCTTATCTTTCTACACCCTTCATGTATTAAACAAACAAAACAGGCCTCTATATGGCAAAGAAATACTAGCATTCCTGCAAGACACAATAGGCTCTGCTGTTTGGAAGCCCTCACATGGAACTCTCTATCCTATTTTAAACAAGCTTACAGCAAACAACCTTATTGAGAACATAAAGATAGAGGACGATAAAAAGTATTATGCCCTTACTGAGCTTGGAAGAGAAGAATTAGAAATAAAAATGAAGGAGTTCAAGTCGATGATAATTGAATCCTATAAATTCTTCTCTAAACTTATTGAAGAAATATATGGTTTCAATGAGAATCAAAATGATACTACTACTTCTTAAAATACGTTTATAGCTATTATAATGGCTTAAGCATTAATCTCTGAAAACTCCATTCCACTTACTATAATCAAAAATCCAAACTCTTATGATTTTATCGTAATATCAAAAATGTGGTTCCTTTATAAGCATCTACAAATGTCTATAAGGTAGACAAACATTTATAGATGAATATTTATATACAAATGTTTATAGACATATATAAACATAGAATTGGTTCAAAATGACCTTCTGGTGTTTTGTGATAATGTCTTTATAACTACTCTCTTAACACTAGGATGTACTGATGATCAAAATGAACCAATGTATCAAAATGACACAAATATGCTGAATAATTATATACATTTCTATGTAATACTTACTACCGGTTCAAATTTAGCCATGATATATATAATACCTGCTTCTCAACAGCAATGTAACTTAGAAGCAATTATAAAGGTAAAAACCTCCTCATGTATATATATTGGTGAGGAGGCTTTTTCTCTAATACTCATGTTGCTTTAAGCTGCATCTAATACCGTGAAAGGTGTGGAAGCTGTGGAAGGCTAATTAACTCTTTTTTATATATTAACTATAGATTACTATATAGAAACTAGTAAAATATTAAAATTGACCCTCCACAACCTCCACTGCCTCCACTATACTCTTACCCCTATTAAATACACTCATGTATACTTTAAAAGGAGGGGGACCCTATATGATTAATGGACTGTTCTTCTTAAATGGATTATATTATTTGTATTAGTACGTTTAATCTCAAATTCTATTCCTAATCTTTCTAAGTTACTTTTTATAGATTTCAGTTTTTTGCTTACCATATTTGAGGTTGTTGGGAAATCTGAAGAACAAGTGTATATCTTTTCTTTAGCGGCTACCGTTTCTAAAACTGCTATTAAATCACTAGCTTTTCCACTCCAACTTTGATTGCTATCTAGCAGAGCTACAACTGCTGAAGCAAATGAATTAGAATTAATTGCTTCTGAATTCTGTTTGTTTATATTTCTTTCATACCTTGATAAAAATTCATTACCCAAGCCACCAATGGCTTCTGCTATTGCATACCCCCAAGAAGTGAAGTCAGCCATTCTATTTAATTTTATTGTTGATGAATAAGAATACACTCTTATTGCTTTTGATAATATGTCAAAAATGCCTCCTAATATCTCTGGCATTACAAGTCTTAATTCTTCCAACAACTTATACTCACTTTTTCTATTTGAATCTTGAATTCTATCTAATTCAAATAGAATTGATCTATCAAGCAAATCATCCTTCTTTGGAATAACATCTATACCATTTAAGGAAACACAGCGTTTGTAAGTAAATACAACATCATCTTCATTAGTATATATTCCTCTCTTGGAATATCCTTCTCCAGTAACAGCTCTACATAAGGTATCGCTTGTTACATCTCCTATATTGGATATATTATCAAAGTTACAAAACCAATTATGAGCTAGATTCTGTATAAGCTCTTCATTGTTTTTAGGAAATGTTATTGTTGGCATAATTGAAGGATCAATTATCATCTTCATTACTTTAGAAGCTGTAGTCTTTGCCGAACCCTTTTCACCGTAAAATACTCCTATTGGATGAGCAATTTCAGGAATAAAGCAACTAATTAGGTATACCAAAAATAATAGTTTATCCTCCTCTTTAATATTAATATATCTAAATATTGAATTTATATCTCCACCGCCTACCGGTCTTACCTGCTCATTTTGCGTCTTATATCTTTTAAAAAATGCTAATGGATTACTATTTATCCTCCAACCAGATGCATCAATCTCAACAATCTCCCAATTCCTATTTACCAAATCATAATATATACTTTTGTCATCACCTGCTACACGAAGATTCAGTTTATATTGAATCCCATCAAATTTTGCATGAGCCTCTATTGAGTTTACAATATCTCTTATTGCCATAGTTGATATTGTTGTTTCATAGGTATCCCATACCTTTTTAATTAGCCAACTAGAAAAGTCTTCACCTTTGACAGCAAGTATCTCTTTATGAGCACCTACAGGTATAATAGCATGAGCCTCCTTTCTATCATCTATAAACAAATGAGCTTCTCTCAAAATATCTTTTACTAATACATCCTTTATATTAGTTTTTTGTCTTTGCTTGTTATCACAATTACTGATTATCTCACTCTCTTCATCTTTAAAAGTATACATATTAGTTAACGTGATCTGGTCTGGTGTTTTTATTTCATTTATATTATTATTCATAAAATTAGTCTCCCTTTCTAAAACTAGTATATCTATTAGTTTTTCTTAATAGCTTGCATACCTTTGCAAGTGCTCTTTCATATATTTTTTCTAAAAATTAAGACTCATCTGCATAACCGCAAAGGAGTCTTAAGTATTCTCTTGTCCAGCTTCGAAATCAAGCAACATTACATTTTACTAATAATTTTTCAAATTCACATGATTCAGCTATTTCTTCTAAAAATTTAACAGCTTCATTAATGGCTTTAACGTTTGCCAAGACTCTTTCAAAACATGTATTTCTAAAAAACTCTTCTTTCATAACTTTTACCCAATAATTTCTTTTCATAAACCAGTACTCCTTTTAAGCAATTTCCTTAGTGTAATCTTCCTTAACCATTTTTGTTATAATATATGTTTTGGAAGCTTTATATTTTGATTTCTGATTATTGCAGTTATACTTTAGCCTCATAAGCTTATATTTCTCTACTATTTCTTTTAGAGCTTTTTTGGTTTCAAATTCAGAATAAGCATCCTTCGCTTCTATTGACTGAAAAATATCTAGCTCCTTTACATAGCCTTGTTTTTCAATATTACTTAAGACAACATTTTCTATCTTATCTATTAGCTCATCCTTATTAATTTCACACACGCTATTGCAAAACAACATTTAAGTCACCCCAACTAAAAGATTCCAGCATTATACCTATCGTATAGAATCTTTGCACTAGTTATAAGGTATTCTATCTCTTCAAAGTTTAGATACACTTCTTTGTTCCCCCAGTCTGATCTTTCTGCCCTTATAAAGCTAACAAGCTTGTCTACAAAATCTGAAACCTTATCTGAATCATTATTTAATGCTTCAGGCTTAAATAAGTCACAAATATTACTAGCTCCCATAATAGAATGATTTTTTTCATCGTAGTCATAAGTTATTTTTTCATATTCATCTCTTGTAGTTCTTATTAACATTTCTATTCTCCTTTCTAAGCAGCATAATCTAGTGAATGCTTTTTATTAATATCTGTTCTAAAAATAAACTTCTCTCTAAGCTCTTCTGCTAGAGTCTTAACGAACTGATTTTCAAATTCAGCATCTACACTCTTTTGGGTCAATAACTCCTCCTTTACTCTTTCTTTTGACTTTCTATCATAGCTGATAGTAACTATTGAAACTTCCAAAATATCACCTCCTCTTACAACTTAGCTGTCGGATTTGACACTCTAGTTTTTGTAATCCAAGTTACATTTATATTTATATTTCGTTCTTGTTTTACATATTAGCATATATTTTTTCACTTGTAAACCAGGATACAAAAAATATTTTATTTGTATCCTGGATTATTTTAGTATATAATATTTTTTGAGGTGAATATTATGTTTAATAAAGAAAAATTTAGTGAATTATTAAAAGCTTCTATTGGTGCAAACAGAAGTATTACTGACTTCTCAAAGGAATGCGGGGTTGCAAGACCTTACATATCTAAATTTTTAAATTGTAAATTAGAAAAAGCCCCCTCTCCTGAAATAATAAAAAAGTTTTCTAGTGTTGCTTATAATAATATAAAGGAGGCTGACCTTTTACTTGCTGCTGGTTACGAGATAAGTGATATTGATCACTTTAATCTAACTTTTGAGGCTGCTATTGAAGATGGTTCTCTAAATAATCCTGTTTCAGATACTAGAAGCAAAATAAACAAATTGTATCTTGAAAACAACACAAGTAGCAGTATCCCAATTAGAGTTCCTGTTTTGTCTTTTATTGATGATAAAAACATAATTTCTAATGATGATGAGAATGTAATTAGCTATGAATATGTACCTAGTACTTTAGCTTACGATGCTTCGAAATGCTTCTACTATATAGCAGAAGATGATAGTATGTCTAATGCACGAATCCATGATGGTGATGCTGTGTTTATAATTCCCAATATAACTTATAAGCATAATGACATTGTGCTTTTATTAAAAGATGGTGAAGCTTTTTTAAGAAGATATAAGAAATTGAGTAATGTACACTTATTCCAAGCTGAAAGCAACGATTTTGATAGCTTCGCATTAACAAATAATGATCTTAAAAATTCTAAAATAACTATTTTAGGTACTGTTGAGCATATAAAGATAAGAACAAAGATTTAGGAAGGGATGATGTTTTTTGAATGGAGCAATATATGCGAGATATAGTTCAGATAATCAGCGTGAAGAGTCAATTGATGCACAAATCCGTGCTATAAAAGAATATGCAGATAAAAGTGGAATAATAATTACTAAGGTATACACTGATGAAGCAAGATCAGCAACAACAGATAATAGGCCTAAATTTCTTGAAATGATAAAAGATAGTGAGTATGGACTATTCGATGCTGTAATAGTACATAAGCTTGATCGTTTTTCAAGAGATAGATATGATAGTGCTCATTATAAAAGAATTCTCAAAAAGAATAATGTAAGGCTTATATCTGTGCTAGAACATTTGGATGACAGTCCTGAAAGCATAATACTTGAATCAGTTCTTCAAGGCATGGCTGAATATTATTCTAAGAACTTAGCTAGAGAAGTTATGAAAGGTATGAAAGAAACTGCACTGCAGTGTAAACACACAGGAGGTCTTCCCCCATTAGGTTACGATGTAGATCCTGAAACAAAGAAATATATTATAAATGAACAAGAAGCAAAATCAGTAAAGTTAATTTTTGAGATGTATTCTGAAGGACATGGCTACAATACTATCGTAGACAGACTTAACCTATTAGGCTATAAGACCAAAATAGGAAGAAGCTTTGGTAAAAACAGCATATCAGAAATACTAAGAAATGAAAAATACATAGGTACTTTTATATTTAATAAGGCACCTAAGTCCTTCAATGGTAAGCGTAATTCACATAGAACCAAAAGTCCTGAGGAGATTATAAAAATAGAAAATGGATTACCTGCTATTATTTCAAAGGATATTTTTGATAAAGTTCAAAAAAGAATGCTTAATAATAAAAGAAATGCTACAAATAAGGCTAAAGAAGTTTATCTATTGTCTGGGAAAATGGTTTGTGGCTGCTGTGGAGCTTCTATGGTAGGTCATACTAGTTATTCTGGAAGGAATAAAGCAAAGTACTCTACTTATAATTGCAGCTCTAGATATAGAACAAAACAATGTGGTATGAAAAATATACAGAAGAACTTTGTTGAAGAACTTGTACTTAATGAAATAAAAAGCAAAATCTTAAATCCTTCCTCAATAAAAAGACTTACGAAAAAACTTATAGAACACTATAACAAGATGTTAAATTCTAATAATGATGAATTAAAAAGTCTAGATAAACGCCTAAAAGAAATAGATTTTGAAATTGGCAATATTGTCAATGCTATCTCTCAAGGAATGTTTCACAACTCCTTTAAAGAAAAGATGGACAACCTCGAAGCTGAAAAAACTAGAATATCCAGCTATATAAATGAAATAAAAGCTACAATGAATAGTAGCGAACTTAATGAAAAACTTATCGAGCAGTATTTAATTAAAGATATAACTGCTATAAATGAAAAAAGTGCTAATGATCTAAAAACAATCATTAACACTTATGTAGAATCAGTTTTAGTACATGAAGATAAGGTTGACATTAACCTTATCCTCTTTTTTGTACATATCAATGGTGGAGGCGAACCTCATTGAACTCCTCACCAAAGAACATAGTATACTGTAATTACTTCTTTCAGCCTGGTTTCCATACATACACCAGTGAAAACTGCTTAATGCAAATAAGGTATAGAAGATAGTCTTCCATACCCTATTATTAATTACTCAGTATAACAAACGATAGGCGTTCCTGGTGTGATGTTATTATATATGGCATTTGCTAAATAATATGGTGAATTAATGCATCCATGAGAACCGTTTTTCACATAAATATCTTTTCCAAACTCTGTTCTCCATGTTGCATCGTGAATACCTATATTTCCGTTAAAGGGCATCCAGAAATCAACTGGTGAACTATAGCCTTCTCCCTTCAATGTAGCATTTCTTTCTTTATAATTTAATACATATGTTCCTGCAGGTGTTCCGAAATTTGCGCTTGTATTTCCAGTAACAATATCGCCTTCTGTAACAAGAGCTCCATTCTTATAAAACCACATATGCTGTCTTGTTAAATTGATTTCTACATAGGTACTTCCAATATCGTTTTTATCATGGGATACTGCCTTTTGTGAATATATTGGTTCTTTCTTTGCATCTTTGCCCTTTTTTATCACTTCAATTAAACTCCTTACTTCTTCTGCCTTGCTAATAACCCATCCGTAGTTACCACCATCTACTTGTACAATTTTTCCTGTTGATGCAGCAAACTTTCTTGTTTCTCCAAAGGTATTATATTTAACAGCCAATGAATCTACATAGGTTCTAACCTTTTTTTCATTAAATCCAACCTTCATATTTTCATCTACATAAAGCCACTTGTTTATAGTTGACCCATCTAAAATTTCTTCATTGCTGCCAAAATTATAGGTAACCTTTAAATTTGTATATTTGTTTAGAAGTTCCATAGCTTCTTTAGCTTCTTTAGATTTTGAAGTGTATTTTGGCTTTTCATAACAATTAGCCTGCTCTAGATTTAATAGATTATTTTGATTTAAAATTGCATTTTGTACACTTTCATAAACAGCTTCTTTTTTTATTTTGTTTCCGTTAACCTCAGGTATCATCTTATAACCATTATCTGAATACTCAAAGGAAACATCTTTAGGTTCATTTACCTCTTTACTGCTAAAGAAATTTTCCTTATTTAATTTTTCTTTCAATAACTCTTTGTCAAAGGTTATTAAACCCTCTATCTGCTCATGATTTTTATTAAAAATGGAAGAGATCCATTTAAATGAATCTTGCTTACTTTTAAATTCTTTAATTTTATTCCCCTCATTAATTGCTAATCCAATCTCTTTCCCATTGATTTTCCCTTTAATTCCATCTTGTCCCTCTATTTCCAACGAATATTTAGAAATAACTGATATTATTTTTTCCTCCGCTTGTTTTGTAGTTTTAAGCGAAACATCAATGCCATTAATTTGTGAACGAAAGAAAAAATGATTAGCAAAAAATATTGTTGCTGCTAGATACATAAAAGCTAAAGCACTTAATCCTACTATAATCTTTTTCTTATCACTCATATGTTTGTTTCTTTTTTTCCTCATAATAAATATCATCCCTTTAATTATTGTTAATATGCAAAATTTTATCTTTAAAATACCTTTTATATTTTAACATTTTATTTAAAATAAATATATAAATATTAAAATTATTATTAGGGAAACTACATTAAATTTTAAATTATAATTAAAGTGGATTAATTTCTTGGATTTACTACAAAAAAATGCCTAAAAGACTGATTATAATAAAAAAACTGTAATTTAGCATTATGCTATAGTACAGCTTTTTCGCAACTGAATTATTAGTTACAACTACCTATATTGTTAAAATTTAAGACACGGACCGTGACCGGTAGCCACAAATTTAGGATTTAACTGCATCAAAGTTTGCTGCAGTTTTGCTCTTGCTTCAGAGTCTGACACCTGCTGCGGAGTAATACTGTCTATTTCTACTTTCCAATTACCTTCTATTACTGTATTATGGGATTCTCCAAAGCCAAATACTAAATCACTGCTAAAGAATATTCCCCTTTTGTTTTCTATTAATAATAACCCTTCCCACAGGTGCATTTCAGATGGATAGTTAATGAACTCAAGCTCATAGTCACTGGAAATTAGCTTCTCTCCTGGCTTTTTAACTAGTACATCCTTTGCTATTCCAAATCCACTTAATTGTCTTGCTGTAACCTCAGAACAGATTGGTTTTACCTCAGGAAAATGCTTTAATATTAGGGATAGACCTCCGCATTCATCTGATTCAAAGTGAGAAACAAAAATATATTTTAATGTTCTTCCATTAAGAATCTCTTTTAACTGCGGTATAAGAACCTCTGTCTGCTCCATGCTACCTGTATGAACTAATATAGGCTCATCGGCTAATAACAGATACTGGTGAAATGTAAGGTCTATAGGTGGAACATAGGAACTAAACTGGTGTAAATCTTCGTAAATATTTGACTCTTTAACAACAACATTCATAATAATAACTTCCTTTCACCCTTTTAATGATTATATATTATTTTGTCTAAAACTATTTTATATATGTCAACCTCAATTTTGTAAATGGAGGACTCACTTAGAGTTTTGCAAGCCCTTATAGTATCTTTAATATTTCTACTGTATAATTTTCACTTGGAGCATTAACTTCAACTATATCCCCAGCCTTTTTCCCCATCAATGCTTTACCTAAATCTGATTCTACACTTATAAGCATATTTTCTGGATCTGCATCGATAGTGGTTACTAATGACATAGTTTCTTCGTATTCATCCTCTATAAATTTAGCAATAAACTTACTGTTAACCCCAAGTACTGATTTATCTAAACTTTTATCGTCTATTACAGTTGCAGTTGAAATCATAGTCAATAAATATTGGATTCTGTTATCATTTTCTCTGTAGTTTGCACAAGCTTCTTTATACTCTGCATTTTCCGACCTATCCCCATGTGCAGCAGCCACTAATTTCTCCTTTGCTATTTCCGCTCTTTTTACTGTCATTCTATATTCTAATTCTTCTTTTAATTTATTCATATTTTCTTGTGTCAGTATATTATTCATAATAAGGTATCCCTCCTTAAGATATATTACGTTACTATTATACAATAGCCTATATTATTATTATTTTAATAGTAAGTCATTAATTAGGCAAGAATTATGTAATATACATCTCATTTCCATATAAAAGTAAAAGGCTTTAGAGTTAGAGAGACAGTTTATGCTAAATATTTGTAACTTTTCATTTACTTGATATATAATTAGACAAATAGGTGATTATGATCTATTACATTTTAATAACATTTTTAGGAGGAATTTATTATGGCTACTTTTGAAGATTTTATGAAATTAGATATCAGAGTTGGAGAAATTACTAAAGTGGAGTTTTTTGAAAAAGCGAAAAAACCTGCTTATAAATTATGGGTTGATTTTGGTAATGAAATTGGCATAAAAAAATCCAGTGCTCAGATTACTGACTGTTACAGTAAAGAAGAACTTGTAGGTAAGCAAGTTTTAGGAGTGGTAAACTTTCTGCCAAGACAAATTGCTGATTTCATGTCAGAGGTGCTAGTCTTAGGAGTTTACGCTGCACAAGGAGTGGTGTTGATACAACCTCAACAACCTGTTAAAAAAGGTGACAAATTAGGATAATGAGTAATTTTTATAAATACCCTGGCAGGTAGATTTATGGCCAAGACAGTTGCGATTGTAACATTTATGGAATTGGCTGCAGAGTTTTATTCAGGACAGTTAAAAGAATTATTTGGGGATTTAATTGAAACTAAGTTATTCTCAGTTGAAAAGCATACAACTAACCAAGGGATAACTGGAGATATTATTATTGTTTCAACTTATTCAATTTATAAGGCAATAAAAAATAACCTTTCAGTTGAAAGTGAAGTAGTAATTCCTAATCTGACCTTATCTAAATCAGCCCTTAGTAAAATTAAGTCAATTCCTAGGGGAACAAAATGTATGCTTATCAACTCTAGTGTAGATATGTGTATTGATACTATTTCTTTGATTGGGCAATTAGGTGTAAATCATGTGGAATTTGTCCCTGTGTACCCTGGAATGAGTAAAATTCCAAATCTTAAGTTAGCAGTTACACCAGGTGAATCAAGGTTTGCTCCTGAAAATATTAATAAACTAATAGATATTGGTGATAGAATTTTTGATGTTAGTACTATAATAGAAATAGTATTAAAACTTAACCTTGAATTTTTGCTTAAAGATGAAAAGTTTATCCGCTACTCTGAAAGAATTGCAACAAACACCTACAGCCTGGAAAAGCTAGCTGGCAAGACAAACAAACTTGAAAGCCAATTTGATATTTTATTAAGAACAATTGATGAAGGCATAATTGGTATTAATCCTGATGGTGTTGTCTTTGCAATTAATAGCAGTGCTGAAAGAATTATTAAAATTGTAAAGAAAATATACCTAAAATTAAACCTAATATTCCAGAAGCTACTTATTTAATTTGGATAGATTGTAAAGACCTTGGAATGACCGCTGACCAATTAAAAAACTTTATGACTAATGAAGCTAAATTAGGTTTAGGATTATGGTATGGGGAAGAAAGTAAAGATCATGTAAGAATGAATATTGCCTGTCCTAGAACAATAGTTGAACAAGCATTGCTAAGATTAAAAGCAGCTGTTGATACTCTACAATAATTATACTAGGTTTATGGATTCTCTTTAACTTTGATACTAACAATCCATTGAAGGTATTAAAAATCAATACTTTCAATGGATTGCTTAATCTTATTATCCTTGCTTTTATCTACCCTAGCTAAAAAATATCCCGGATTTTTCCATAGTCCTTACCTAGTTCTCTCTGCATTACTTCCTGGAAAATACCAGCGCTTTTGTAAAAATACATATCATGTCTTACACATTCAGCAGCAAGTGCTATCATAGGTTTACTTTCTGTCCAAATAACTTCCGCCATGCTGTCACTTAGAATTTGCCCAAAGACAACCTCTTTCATGTCTGAAACAAGTGTAATCCACCTGCCCCCCATTTCTTTGCGCTTTTCATCTACTAATCCATGTCTGCAGTATTTCTTTAACGGAACCTCGGAATTTTCATTGTTACTGAAGTAAACAATCCCCATTCTAACATCTTGTTCTTCTAACTCTTGTATATCCTTTAGCAAATTTGGTAAATCTTCTTCCCATATCTGCATCAATAGTTCACTCTTCGTCTTTTTAATAATCTCTCTACATTTTGCAAACACATTAGAATTTTGACGGATATGCCATATGTAATCTAAATCAGTTTTTGCAGGATATTCTTTTAATCGTTCTGTAAGATCCTCCAATACCTCTTCCGTTTCATGTTTTACTCTTTGCGAGATTTCATCTATTGGAACTGCTGCATATCTATTATTGTTTTCCTGCTCTGTATAAAGAATAAATCCCTTTGAAACTAATGATTCTAGTATATTATAGATTTTAGACCTCGCTACTGATGATAACTTGCTTGCTTCATAACCGGAGGTACTTCCATGTCGAAGTAATGCTAGATATACCTTTGCCTCTGCATCAGTTAAGCCAATTTTATTTAATAAAATAATTTCATTATCTACCATACTTATATCCTTCCCTGACCTTCTTATATATTTACGCTACTCTCAATATATTAACACAATATGCTACCATAACACTTCAGACATAGAAATACTCTTTCAATATTACAAGAAGAAACTGACTCAAGACTAATTTTTTATCTTATTCACTCCATTTAGTTCCAATACCTTGTTCTACTGCTTTTTCATAAATATACTTTGCAGTTATCAGATCTTGTATTCCGATTCCTACAGTTTTAAATACAATAATTTCATCATCATTTTCTCTTCCCACTACAGTTCCAAGTATAACTTCTCCTAAATCACCTGTGAAATCATCTTTTGTAATAGTTCCATCTTCAAGGGGAATCAAGATATCCCCTGCCTCTGATAAAACAGCTTCTTCAGAATCAAAGTAAATCTTGCTTGCTCTTGTTAAAATAACAGGGTCCATTTCCTGCATGTGATGCTGATAAGCGCCAACACAACTAACTGTTGCACCTTTTTTCACTTTACTTCCATCAAATACAGGCTTGGAGGAAGAAGTAACTGTAACAATCAAGTCAGCATCTTCAATTGCTTCGTCAGAACTTTCTGCTGCTATAATTTTTACTCCATAATCCTTTAACTCCTCTTGCATCTTTGCTGCAAAAGCCTTTGCTCTTTCAAGGTTCGAACTATATACTCTCACTTCTTCAAGATCACGGGCAACAATCATAGCCTCTAACTGTGCAGCCGCCTGTCCACCTGTTCCAATTAACGCGCCTTTTCTTGCATCTTTTCTTGCTAATATATCAAAGGCAGCCCCTGATGCAGCTCCTGTTCTAAGTTGAGTAACATATGTTCCATCTAAAATTGCAGTTACAAATCCATTTGTACCATCTACTAACAATACCTGTGCTGGTGCTGATGAAAGTCCTTTATCAATATTTTTAGGAAAAATATTAACAACCTTTAATGATGCACAATCTAACTCTGATACATATGCTGGCATGAATAAGAATGTACCATCATGCTTTGGTGCAGGAATTTGAGTACGAAGTGGCACAACACTTTTCCCCTCTGTAAAAATGCGAAAAGCATCTTTGTCAGCTTTAATTGCATCTTTCATTGAAAATACTTTTTTAATATCCTCTTTTGATAACAATAACATAATTATTTCTCCTTTTTATATAAATTTTCAGTCTTTATTAATTTAACCTAAGAAGCTAAATTATATATTTTTAGTACAGCTACCTTGAAAACGACTACAACAGTCACAGTTATAGTCTTTAGTATACTATGATTTTCTTTGGTATTTTATAATTCACATGCGTATACCCCTATAGTAACTATTATATATTTGAAATTTTCTTTGTCAATGTATATATCCATAACTTAGCAATTGTACTTTGTATTTTTTATTAATCATAGTTTTCTATAACCGGTTTTAATATTAATTATACTGTATAACTAGTAAATAAATCCCTTAAAGTTCACAGCCTTATATAAGTTTACCTTTCCTATAGTATTGCCCTAAGTAGATACTTGAAAATAAAAAGAGAAGGTTATCGTTCTCCCTCTCTCTAAAATCCAACCTTAAATAATATCTTTAAAATACTCAGTTATTTTAATCTTATTTGCTGTATTCAATTTTAACGCCTCACCATTAATACAAATATTTACTCCATTGACCAAATAAATATTTACATCATATTTCAAATTTCTTTTGCTATACTCTAAGGACATAAACTCATTTATAAACTCCTCAATTTCCTTAAGTGTCATGTTGTTATGAAGCATCTTTTTCTCTGAAATAGCTTTCTTTAAAAAATTCTTAACTTCCTTCATTATCTTATAAAGGTTTATTTGTTTCCACCTTATCAGTCTCATTTTTAAATCTTTAAAGATTTCATCCCCATCTTTTCTTATAATAGGAACTCCATGAAGCTGATCTTCAAGTTTTTTCACTGTAGAGTTATTGTTGTCAAATTTACTCATAATAAACAGAACACCATAATCATATTCAGTTCTTATGATTCTTCCGTAAATCTGTTTTAGGTCTATAGATACAATAGGAAAATTCACCTTTGCATAAGCCTGCCAATAGTTTTTACCTCTTCCAATTTGATTTTCTATTAAAGACTTATAAAAGGGCTCCTTACTATTGATATTAGGCACTTTATCTAAAATCACTGTTGACATACTGTCCCCAGGAATATCTATTCCTTCAAAATATCCTTTTGATCCTAGGAGAATATATCTTTCCTCTCTGGATCTCAGCTTTTCTATATCTTTTTTTCCCTCTACAACACTTACTCCTAAAGCCTTTAAGTTATCTGAGGCCTCTCTTTTAAAGCTCTCAAGCCTTTTTCTGCTTGTAAAAAGAATAATAATATTACCGTCAACATTTGCTAAAAGCTCTATAACAAACTTTTTCATTTCCTCTGAAAAAGTATCTGTATTATTAGGATCAATATTCTCTATAGCATAGATTGCACTCTTGCCTTTATAATCAAAGACAGGTTCTATAGGGGCAACTTCTACTATCTCTTTATTTTGAGACTTTACAATATTTATTCCTAATGTGTTTTTTAAACTATTGTAGCCCTTATCTGTACTTAAAGTTGCGGATATAAAAACACAGCTCTTAGCGCCGCTTAGAACTTTTTCATAAAAAGCACCGGATACATCTAACGGGATACTGGATATCTTCCACCACTTAAAATGTTTATCTACTTCAAAGTAAAAACAATAACCTTCTTCACTTTGAACTATTACATCCTCTAAAAGTTTACTATAGCTATTTATAACTTCTACCTTTTCTATCAATATCTTAAGACGTTTATCCTTTTCAAGATTAGATATATCCTTTAAAACAGAAACTGCCTTTTCTAAATTTATGTTTAAACTGCCTAAGTTCTCTTTAAGATACTCTAAGTATTTTACTATACCTGATATGTTAGGATTGCTTTTATTTAAATGTTCCTTGATATTGTAATCCTTACTTATACCACTATTGGTTATATAGTTTTCAAAGGCAGCTTTAATGTTAACAGTTTGATTTATGCACTGTTCTATCCACGACTCTACTTCACTTAAAGGTAATGTATCCTTTTTAGTTCTTCTTGATAAATAATATAGGTACCCGCTTTTTTCTGCACTGTTATATATCTCTTTTAGACTTCTCTCAAAGTCATTGGAAAGAAGAGTGCTTTCAAAGGCATCGTAGACTTCCTGAGTTAGATTATGAGCTTCGTCCACCACAATATTTTCAAGAGGAGCAAAGCTTTTATAGGGCCACTTTAATAATAAGGAATGATTTACAACAATAAGCTGTGCCTCCTTTAGTGCCTCAACCTTTGATGCATAATAGCATAGGTCTTTATATTTACAAACGCCCACTTCGCAAAGTTCTGAATCGCAATTGCATTGATTTATCAAGAAATCTAAATTAAACCTTTCTCTTATAAGAGGGTTTATTTCTTCTGCATCTCCAATACCTCTTTCTACCATGAGCCTTTTTAAATAGACATAACCAATAAGAGTTTGCATATCATTGGGATATTCTATATCTCCAAACCTTTCAAAGCAGAGATAATTGCTCTTTCCTTTTATTAGAGTACAGCTTACATCTCTTTTCAGATTTAATGACTCTAAAAGATTAGGAATATCCTTCTCCACCAGCTGATTTTGTAATCCCTTTGTATTAGTAGATATAATAACTTTCTCTTCTTTAAGATATGTATATATGGAAGCGGGAAGTAAATAAGCCATACTCTTTCCTAGTCCTGTTGGTGCTTCCATTATTGTTATTTTGCCCTTTTCTAATCCTTCTCTTATAAATTTTGAAGCATCCCTTTGCTGTGGTCTCAAGCTGTAGCTTCTTCCCTTTCTTCTCCAAATTTCCTCATGCTCAAAAAGTTTTTCATAGTCTTTAAGGGCAAAAACGGGATAGGGTTCAGTAAACCTATTTTCTGGTTCAATAGGTTTACTTTCTATGAAGGACTTTACATCTTTCATATTTGCCTTTGTAAGATGCTTATACCAATTCCACCTTTCCAGCTCTGTAATGGTCATAGGCAGTGAATAGCGATTTTCATAATAAAAACTGCTTATTGCATAATTTACCATCATTATTATGTCTTCAGCATAACTAAGACTTCTGCAATCTTCCTCTTTATAATTATTAATAAATTTCTTTAATAGATACTGAAGATTAAACTCTGTGAGCTCAGGAAAAAGAATGGCAAAAAGCTCTATTAAATCTAAAAATTCATTATCCACTTTGAGCATATTTTCTTCAAAGATTTCAGTATGATAAACTACTGGAAAATCTTCAATAAAAAATACTAGCTTTCTTATCCCTTCTTTTAACTGAGGAGCACTATCTAGTTCTTTTTGAGTAATTCCTCTCAAAAGTTGAGAAATACTTAGTGACACCAACCTATTTGGATTAACTAAGGTGCTGAATTCTGTAGCAATATTATTTTTTATTTTAACAGCACAAATTTTTATAATTTTATTCTCCATATCAGTGGTTTCTATATCTAAAAATATTACGTTATTTAATATACTGTAGGGTTTCATAATTTCTCCTTGGTAAATGGTTAACCGTTTTTAATACTTGTATAAAGTCTAAAGGTATTATAACATAGGTACTTTTTCTTTCTATTTAATCTTTTCCAATAAACTTTCCACAAAGTTTGGCTGATTTAATATAGGTCTTCCAAGAGCTATAAAGTCAACCTCTCCCTTTTCAACCATATCCGCTGCTATTTCAATATCTTCCAAGCTGCCGGCACCGATAACAGGAACTGTCACTGTTGATTTTACAGTTTTAATCATGTCTCTTAACATTGCCGGGCCTTTTAACACAAGCGGTGGAAGCATACCTGAGGATGTATCAAGAATATCTATTCCTGCTTCAACAAGCTTTTCTGCTACCAGACAGCCTTCTTCGAGAGTTAGACCTCCAGGAAGAAGGTCATCCAGTCCAAGACGTACTAGTAATAAAAAGTCCTCACCTACAGCCTTCCTCACCTCTGTTGTTATTTCTAAAAGAAGACGGCTTCTATTCTCCAGACTTCCACCGTATTCATCAGTTCTTAAATTTGTTATCGGTGACAAGAATTGAGTCAATAAAAATCCATGACAATTGTGTATTTCTACACCATCAAAACCTGCTTTTTTAACCCTGATGGCAGCCCTTACAAAATCCTCTTTTATTTCATGGATTTCATCAATAGTCAAAGCCCTTGGCATTGTACGTTTGAAGGCAGGATTTACTACAGCGGATGGAGCAACAGCTTCCATTTTGGTGAGATTAGTATCAGCAGCACTTCCTGCATGGTTTATCTGAACTACCCCAACCTGATTGTTCTTATGTATAACATCTGCAAGTTTTGTCAAACCTTCGATACACTCATCTCTATCCACATATATGAGCCTCTCCCTGTACTGTCCGGCAGGGGCTACAGCTGCCTGTTCAACCACTATAAGAGATGGACCCTTACGCTGCTCATAAATTGATAATAGTTCCTCCGTAATCAACCCATCCTCCGTTGCCATTGCTATATCAAAAGGTGCACAGGCATACCTGTTTTCAAAAGTAAATCCTTTAACTGTAATGTTGCTAAGTAAAATTGCTCCCTTGCTCATCTTTCCACATCCTTCGTTAATATTTTTTCGTATAGTATAAACAATAATATACCACAATCATAATAATATTTCATAAACATAGATTATTTTATAAATTCCCCCTTAAAATACTATTTGCTTACGTATAATACTTTGTTAGCACAGGTATTTAAAAGAGAGAATTTAATATATAAAACTAAAATCAATGAGGTGCAGCCAATGAAGAAAAAACAAAATGCATTAAAGATTACCCTAGCATATACAGCAATTAGTTTAGTGTTGTTAGTATTATCCAATAAGGCCTTAGGTCAGCTTTCCAATGATATCCAAGGAATGTTGAATTTTGATCGATATAGAGGATATTTTTATGTTATTCTATCTGCTTCTCTTCTATACTTTGTAATAAGTAATATAGAAATAAGATATATAAGCAAGATAACAAATTTGAAAGCTAGAAATACAGTTTTAAAGCAAGAGCTAGAAATCCTCTGCAGGGAGCTTATTTTTAATGAACATAAAAATAGTAAGCTGGAGGGATACGCTAATACTGATGAACTTACAGGCCTCTATACCAGAAGAAGAGGATTAGCGCTTATAAAGGAACAGGCGGATCAAATATCAACAGTTAAAGATTCAATGCTCATTGCATTTATAGATATTGATGGTTTGAAAGTGATAAACGATACCTTTGGGCATATTGAAGGAGATGATCTTCTTAGATCTGCAGCAACTGTAATAAGAGATTCCTTAGCTAGAAAGGATATAATATGCAGATATGGGGGAGATGAATTCTTGGTTGCACTTCCAGGAGCCTGTATGAAAGATATGCAGGGTATAAAAAATCGGTTAGAAGCTGCTATATCAAACTATAATAAACATAGTTTAAAAAGCTATAAGATAAATGTAAGTATTGGTTTTTCAGAATGCAGCATCAAAAATTGCTGGGATATTGAAGAACTTATTCGAGAAGCCGACAGTAAAATGTACACTAGCAAGAGGTCTAAAAAACTACATTTAGTTAGTAATTTTAGATAAGGGACAGTCTATATTCTAAGGAATAGTTGAGCGGAAAGCCGTAACCTGAATGGGTTATGGCTTTTTACATCAATTTTTCATCTTAATTCTTTGTACTGTTTGTAAGCTGATACACCGTGCTACTTACCATAGAATCTTCTACAGAAGCATCTCCTCCTAAAACATCTATCTCAATTACAATTCCTGATTTAGACGCAACAAATGAACTTGTTACAGGTGGAACTCCTTCGTTAGACAGTAAGATTATTGGTTCTGAATTTAAAGCACAGTATGCTGTTCCAGATAAGGCGTCTGGAAAGTTATCTCCAGATGCTATACAAACTTTACTGAAGCTAATATCACTTGAAAATTTATTTATGATATTAATATTTCTCTCAAATTTGTTTTTACCTGTTATTCTTTCCACTGCTGGGAATTGATTAGCTACATTATCACTAATTACATCTGTATCTCCTAATACTATTGTTTTAGTTATTTTATTATTAGCCAAATAATTTTTAACAGCATCTGGTACAGTATCCTTTGGCACTAGTATAATTGGTATTCCTGCTTTAGCAGCCATAGGTGCTGCACTTAACCCATCGCTAAAATCAGTTCCAGTTGTTATAATAATCTCACCATTGTTACCTACTCTATTTGCTATGCTTATAGATGTATCATATCTAGTTGGACCAGATAATCTAACAATATCTAATCCTTTAGTTCTTATAGCAGCTTCTACCTTTAAAGACAGTGATCCTTGTCCACCTACCAGTATGGCATATTTAGCTTTTAATCTATCTATCTGTGATGATACCTGTGGTAATAAACTATCTCGAGTATTTAGCAATATTGGTGCATTGTACTTTTTGGCTAATGGTGCTGCGCCTAAGGAGTCAGGAAAGTCTTCTCCTGAAGCTATTACTACATAATCACTTTGAGTCCAACCTTTTTCACATATTTTTGCTGATGTATCGTATCTATCAGCTCCCCACATTCTATTAGTTGTAATGGTAGTACCTACTGGATACTTTTCATATAATTTCATATATTCTACAATAATATCTATTGCTTCTTGTCTCATATCTTTTACAAGGGTTTTATCATCTAAAACACTTGCTGTATTAGTCCAAATCCTTCCCCAATCCTCACTAGTAATAGCTTGTCCTTTTATAATACTTCTAACTATTGCAATTGTGAAACTAGTATTATTTTTTTCATAAGCTTTCTCCATTAATGACAAGGCCTTATCAACATGAAAATAATCATCTAAAGCCATCATATAGCTTATACAGAAAATTTCATCTCCAGACAGCAACTCTATATCTAGTTTGTCTATACTATTTGAATAAGTTAACTTAACATAGTTTTCTGCATTATTTTTACCTTCTAAGTCCCAACCTAATGCATTAATAACTGCTGCTTTAACATCAATAGGATTTTTACTTGAGTGTAAATAATTAGCTATTTCTTGGTCTACAGCTCCCTTTTCTTTAGCTGTTTTTACAATACTAATATCAGTATAAGCCCTATAAAAGTCAGTAGATGTTACTGGCGAATCCGCAAATACAGTAACTGGATTCATTGAAAAAAATGCTAATGCCATGATAAATAAACTAAAAACATATTTTTTAATACCCATTTTCATCTCCTCTTTTTTACATGTTTTACATATATTATACACTGTAAATAGTGATACTACAATTAATACAGCCCATTTTAAAAATTAGTGATGCTTTTGTGGTAAATAGCATATTTATTTAATATGCTAATAGTTTCATTTAACTTAAAAATCATGAGAAAAAACAAGCAATTAAATGCAGCAGAAAGGCTATCTTTGTTTGAAAGGTATAATTAATTACTAAGGACAAATATGTGCATTTGAGCAACTTGATATATAGTATTAAATAACCTATTATATATTCATAACAACTTCTTAATTCAATAAGTTTTACAGCATGATTTTTGAAGTAGATTAATAATTTAGATAGGAGATAGATTTTATGTGGTCTAGAAAAGAATTAAAAGATAAAGCTAAGGCAGTTTTAAGAAAATCCTACTTAGGTGCATTTGGAGTTAGTATAGTCGTTGCCCTAGCAGGAGGTAACAATTGGGGAGGCGGAAGTGGTTCTCACTCTACAAACTCTAGTGACTCTATTTATTCAAACTTCCATAATAGCGGCTTTATGCTTTGGGAATTTATATCAATTATACTAATTATCCTTGCAGTAACAATAGCTCTTCGTATTTTTATTGGTTATAGTTTAGAAGTAGGCGGCCAAAGGTATTTTGTTAAGTCTGCTGAATATAAGGATAATAAAAAATGCTTTAGTTTTGGATTTAATAGGCAAAATTATATGGGTATAGTTAAGACAATGTTTTTAACTAAGGTTTTTATCTTCCTTTGGACTCTGCTATTAATCATACCTGGAATCATTAAATCCTATGCCTACAGAATGGTACCCTATATTCTTGCTGACAATCCAAACATTGGAGCTCGAGAAGCCATTGCTCTAAGTAATGAGATGACTAAAGGCCATAAATTTAATATGTTTATATTAGATTTATCCTTTATTGGATGGTACTTGCTAGGTGTATTAGCCCTAGGAATAGGCGTACTTTTCGTAATGCCTTATCAGAACGCTACAAACGCTGAGCTATATTTAGTGTTGAGAAAAGATGCTTTAAAAAACGACTTGTGCAGCCGTCAAGATTTATTATTAACTGAATGGATCTCAGATAACAATAATTTATACTAAAATCACTTATACCCCCTATGCTTTAAAACATAGGGGGTATAAGTTTTAAGTTGCTTTAATCCCTTTGATACACTATATAAACATGTCATATTTTTGTTCTTATAATATATATGAATCCATTATTTTCACTTATAAAATTATCTTTAAAATTGCAACTAGACATTACTTTGTTATCAGTTTTAGATACTAGATAATTATAAATTCTTTACCTATCTTCTTTCTCCTTTAATTCATTGTACTTATTCTGGTTGTCACCCCAAGATATGTAATATAGTCCCCCTGCGATAACGCAAATCAACAAATATCCAAACAATGTTACTGTTTGCGCTTGTTTTTTATACAATACACTAATACCGTTCATTATACCGAAGGTAATAGTCATATAAATAATTTTTTTAATGATATAGTTTAATATGCCTTTTTCTTGTGCCTTTTCCCAATAATTAATAAAGCTTTCATCATCTTGATAAAATATCCTTGAAATTTTACTTGGCTTTATTAAATTTTTCTTAATGAGGCCTCGAAATGTTAGAGTTATAAGCCCAACTGCCAAAAGAGCACTAAATGCTATATCCTCTATTTTCATATTAATTCCCCCCAATTAATAGCTGTATAGATAATATTTCATGTAATATAACTGTTATAAAACAGGACCTTGCCTATGATGCAAAGTCCTGTTTTATAATCTTTATGTTTTTCTTAATAATTTTACTTATTTGGAAGGACTAATTTCTGTCCAACATAAATTATGTTATCATTTTTAACTGCGTTCTCATTAAGCTTACGAATCTCTATATAACGTTTGCCGTCTCCGAGATTTTTCTTAGCTATACTCCATAAAGTATCTCCCTTAACCACAGTATAAGTTACCACTTTATTATCTTCTTTGCTACTGTTATTGCTTGTGTCATTGTTCTTGTTTCCTTCTGAAGCTGCAACTTCTGTAGAAAGATTAGCCTTTAATGTCTCAATCTGTTTATCTGTCATACCCCCTGATAGAAGATAGTTCTTTGCACTTGCTGCAAGGTCTGCTTTGTCTAAATCAGAGTTGTCTGCAATAACTTTAAGCATTGCAAGTACATCTTCAGAAATTAGTTTGTATTGGTCTGTGTCTTTTTTAACACCATAATAATTAATATAGCTTTCCATGTAATCTTCAACAATCTCATCCTTTGATGCACCCATTAAAGCCCCTACTAGTGCTCCGTAAAAGCCTGTACGATCCTTACCTTCTGTGCAATGGAAAAGATAAGGTCCTTTATTCTCTGACATAAATACCATAGCTTTAATTATGCTTGCTTTAAACTCACTGCTTTCATATGCAAGTCCCATATTTAGAGGTAATACTTGATTATTCTTGTAAAGGCTTGCATAATATGGAGATGCAAAGTCCTTTGCTTCAAGATATTTATTAATATTATCAGCTGAATCGGCAAGATTAACAACTCTATTTATTTTAGCTTCCTTAATAAGCTTGTCCGCATAGGAAGCACGTCCAAGTTCGTTATTTATTGGACTTGAGCTGCGATAAAGTACACCTTTTGCAATATTACCCATTGTAACGTTACGGAAGTTAGCAAATACCTCATCGGAGGAATAATCCTTACGTTCATTAGTACGTGCTAGCTTACGAATCTGGTACTGAGCCAGATATCCCTCTGGACGGCTAAGCATAATTGTTACTTTACTGCCAGCCTTTACATTAGCTACCTCATTGAGCTTTCCATAGTTGATACATACTGCTATATTGGTCTGTCCTGGATATGCACGCACTAGTGGTTTTCCATTGTCCACATAGTAACCATCTAAAAATGGTGCTTCCATTACAAAACCGTTATCAAATATAACTGTTACCATATCACCTGTTTTAAAGCCTAATTTATAGAAATCATTAATTAAAATATCAGTTGATGCATGTCCATATTTCTCTATCTCTGTAACTGAACCTGCTGCACTTGGAGTTTTATAAATAGAATTAGCTGAAAGCTTTGTCTTAAGAGCTTTAATCTCATTTGAAGTCATACCGTATTTTTTTAGATACTTTTCTGCAGCTGCTGAGAGGTCAACTGCTGAGATATCGCTGCCCTTTTTATAGCCGCAAACAACTGTAGTTAATGATTGAACTATATTGTTATTTGCTATTGATGTATACTGATCGCTGCCCTTTTTAACTTTATAATAGTTCTCGTAAGTAGTCATATAATCTGCAGATACTTCATCAAGCTTTGCACCCATAAGTGACTCTAAAAGTGCACTTACAAAGCCTGCTCTGTCTTTTCCTTCTGTACAGTGAATGAGATAAGGACCCTCATTTTTGCTTAGGAAACGGAGTCCTTCAGCTAATTTTTTTCCGAAGTCTTCTCCTGCAATATCAACGTCCATATCTAAGGCTTTGACTTTGCCTGCATCATATAGTGACTTATAATAGTCAGAATTAAAATCCTTTGATGCAAAATAACCTTTTATTTCTTCATCTGAATCAGCTAAGTTAAGCACTGTTTTTACTCCTGCAGCCTTAGCTAGTGCATCAGAATAAGCAGCACGCTTTAACTCATTATTTACAGGACTGCTGCTTCTGTATAAAACAGCTGGCTTAATTCTAGTAGTTGTTATATTACGGAAATTTGCAAATATAGAATCCGTTGCATAGTCAGAGCGTACATTGGTACGTTTTAACTGGTGCAGTTGATACTCTGAAAGATATCCTTCCTTTTCTGATAAGGAGAATGTTACTTTATCCCCTACTTTTACATTATATTTGGTAGAAAAATTGCCCATGTTAATTGCCACAATTAGTGATTTATTTACCTGGTCATCACGTACTACCAGGCTTCCTGTATCTACATCACTATAAGATGTGCAAAATGGCATTTTAAGTGCGTTATCACCTACTGTAACTTTTAGAATATCACCTAATTTGTAGCCTGCACTATATAATGCCTCAGGTTTAATATCCATTGTAAGATTACCGTATTTTTGTACTTCTACAACAGTTGCCGCTACCTCAGCATAGCTGTCTGCTGCTTTGGCTGGAATCGTTAAGGAAAATGTCATCATAATAATAACTAAAAATAGTGAAAAAATTTTTTTTGCCTGTTTCATGTTTCTCCCCCTTAAAGTTTTATATAGAATATATTCAAGAAAATTATGCATTTTCCTTCAATTCTTAGCAACATTTTTCCTATTTTACTGTTGTATGTAAAATCATCAATTAAAGTTAGTTAACTTGGATTAATCTCACTAGGAAGTTGTTACAAATTGTAATTTATAAAAGAATGATATATAATAGAGCCAAAATATTATTACAGTTATAGTAATCTATAAGAAAATAATTTGGAGGAATTGTTATGAGAAAAAGAGATTTTTCTGATTTAGAGGACCAAATTAGAGATACATTAAAAAATGCCTTTAACGCTATAGATTTTGCTGGATTAAAAGAGGATATAAACAGTAAAACTGAGAGTGTTTTTAATGAAGCGAAAAAGAATTTAAAGAATAACTCACAGTTTTTTAATGAAACAGTTAAAAATAAAACGCTCAATAAATATAAAACTGTTACCAGTATATATTCAAAGGATAAAAATAAAATCCAAAGGTATATTCCTAAAAGACCAGCTGGAAGCATATCTGGAATACTCTATATGATATTGGGATTTGCAGGCTGCGGAGTATTTGGAGCTTTGTTAACTATGTATTCTATATTTACCTCTTTCTTTACTGTAGTTTCAACAGCTAATTTTATTACTTTAGGAATTATCTTTTCTTTTTTTCTATTGAGTTTAGTCTCAGCCCTAAGAGGTATAAGTTTAAGAAAAAGAGTAAAGCGTTTTAAAGGGTATGTAAAAGCCTTAGACAATCAAAGTTATTGTTCCATAGAAAAATTAGCTTCTGCTGTTAGAATGAAACCTAAGTTTGTTGTGAAGGATTTAAGAAATATGGTTCATTTAGGTATGTTTCCACAGGCACATATTGATGATAAAGAAGCATACTTCCTGCTAAATGATGAAGTTTACGAGAACTATTTAAATTCGCAAGAGGCTCTTAAGCATCGTAATGAAGAAGAACTAAGAAGACAAGAGGAGTTAAAGAAAGAAACAAATAATCCTGAAAAAAGAGAATTGAGATATGCACTGGAGCTGGGAAAGGACTATATTGAACAGATAAAAAATACCAGTGATGCTATTAATAGAGAGGAAATCGGATTAAAATTACACAGACTTCAAAATATTATAAGCCAGATATTTAACTATGTAGAGAATAACCCTAAAAAGCTCCAGGAGGTTAATAAATTCACTAATCATTACCTTCCTATAACCTTAAAGTTAGTTAATGCATATAAGGAGCTAAATGATCAGCCCGTTCAAGGAGAAAATATAAAGAAGGCAAAGAATGAAATTGAAAAATCCATAGATGTTATAAATATGGCTTTTGAGAAGCTCTTAGACGATTTATTTGGAGAAGTGGCCTTAGATATTTCTACAGATATTTCTGTACTTGAAACCTTGTTTACTCAAGAAGGGCTGACTAAGAATGATTTTAAAAAATAATATTAAAGGAGAAAGGGGAATTTGAAAATGGAGAAGGGATTTAAAGAAAATAGTGATATAGTGCCAAGCTTAACCTTTGAACCTTTTCAAGATGAGGTTCCTACAATTAAGGTAAAAGAAGAAAATACTGAATCAGAAGTTCTTGATGATAGTTACTTAACAGAAGAAGAAAAAAAGATGGTTGATGAGTTCGTAAACAAAATTGATATAACTAGCTCCAATTCAATTCTACAATATGGAGTAGGTGCTCAGAAAAAAATTGCAGACTTTTCCGAAACTGCTTTAAATAATGTAAGGACTAAGGAATTAGGTGAGATAGGTGATATTCTCTCTAATGTAGTAGTTGAGCTAAAAAACTTTGATGCTGGAGATGAGAAAAAGGGCTTTTTAGGCTTCTTTAAGAAAACTTCACAGAAGCTTTCTAATATGAAGGCAAAATATGAGAAGGTTGAAGGAAACATAAACAAAATTTGTACCACCCTTGAAAAGCATCAGATACAGCTTTTAAAAGATATTGCTATGCTTGATAAAATGTATGAAATAAATAAGGTATATTTTAAAGAGCTTTCCATGTATATTTTAGCTGGAAGAAAAAAACTTGCAAAATTGGAGAAAGAGGAACTGCCTATACTGGTAGAAAGAGCAAAAGCTAGTGGACTTCCTGAGGATGCACAGGCAACAAATGATTTTGTAGCCCTTTGTAACCGCTTTGAGAAAAAAGTTCATGATTTAGAGCTAACTAGAATGATTTCCCTTCAAATGGCTCCTCAGATTCGCTTAGTTCAAAATAATGATTCTTTGATGTCTGAGAAAATACAATCTACCATTGTAAATACCATCCCCCTTTGGAAGAGCCAAATTGTGCTAGCTCTTGGAGTTGCTCACTCTAGTAATGCAGCTAAAGTTCAACGTGAAGTAACAAATATGACAAATGAACTTCTCCGTAAGAATGCGGAAACTCTTAAAATGTCAACTATAGAAACAGCTAAAGAGTCTGAGCGTGGAATCGTGGATATCGATACTCTTCGCAAGACAAATGAATCATTGATTTCAACTCTTGATGAAGTGCTTCGTATACAAACAGAGGGGCGTCAAAAACGTAAAGAGGCTGAAGTGGAATTGCAAAATATTGAAGAACAATTGAAGAATAAGCTTTTAAAGCTTAGATAACAACATATTTTCTCTATAATAGCTTAAGGCTAAAACTACTAGAGATACTTTAAAGGAGGATTAGAGCTAACTAAGCAGGTAGTTCTAATCCTCCTTTGAAGTATAATAATTAAGTTTAGCTTTTTTTATAGGATAAAAATTTTTCATAGGACTTCTTTGCTTTTCTTGCCCAATACCCGTATAAAATAGCACCTATTGCGCAGAAGGCAACTGGTAAAACTCTCATAAGCATAAATGGAAACTCAAACCAGAAAGCTCTCCAAAATTCGTTTCCTTCCTTTTGCCACAGACCAGGTGTTAAAAAGAATAGCTCTGATAAATTAAACTTAACGCTTATCAATACCACAACTACTGCCAAAACTAGGGACCCTACCCATGTTAAACATCTCTTTTGTAAACGAATATATCTCTCTGCTCTTGATTCTTCATCTGAAAATATATCGGATATAGCTTGCTTAGATAGTTTTAAAAAGTATTGCTGACCAGACCCCTGTGTTCCGTAAATGTGTTTCCAGCCGCTGTCTTCAAATATTGAAATATAGTCCAAAAAATCTGATTTTTTATTAAAAATACGGTAGTCTACCTTATAACATCTATTCTTTGAATCAGATTTTTTAAAATGATATAGTCCTAAAGAAGAACGTTTTACAAATTCAAATCCTTTTTGCGCCATGTCATTTAGGTATTGTTCTTCCTGTTCAAAATCAGCAAAAACCTTAAACTGTTTCATTTTTTTCCCTCCTAAAAACCAAATTCTTCTGCTATTTTAATAATGTGCCTTAATCTCATTGTCTCAAGCTGTAAAACCTCATTGCCCATATCTGTAAGCTTGTAAACCTTTCTTCGAGAGTCCTCTGATTTTACTGATTCAATCAACTTTTGTTTTGTAAGGTTATCAAGGGCACCGTACATAGTTCCCGCAGCAATCCTAACTTTACCGTCACTCAAACTTTCTACTTTTTGCATTACAGCATACCCATGTGCTGCCTCTTTCAACGCTAACATAATGTAAAAGGTAGTTTCCGTTAGTGGTAAAAACTTTGTTAGATTCATTTTATCCTCCATCTCCTTATATACAACCGAACTATATAGTTTAACTATATAGTTGTATTGTATATCGTTAAACTGTATATGTCAATAGTAAATAAGCTGTAATTTGCATTATCAATAAACTACAGCTTACTATAACCTTGATATAGACCTTATACATCACTAAAATTCAATAGTTAACCTATAAGCATTACATAGCACTAAATGCTTCTAATAACCCTGCATGGATTCCCTGCAGCAATTACGTTATCAGGTATATCCTTAGTTACCACACTTCCTGCTCCAATTGTTACATTGTCACCAATTTTCACTCCAGGGCATATTATTGAACCTCCTCCAATCCAAACATTGTTTCCTATAGCAATAGGCTTGGCGTATTCCTTGCCCGAAAGCCGTTCCATTGGATCAGTAGGATGAGCAGCAGTATAAATTTGAACATTTGGTGCTAAAAGTACGTTATCTCCAATTTTAACCTTATTCACATCTAGTATAGTGCAGCCATAGTTTGCATAGAAATTTTCACCGACTTCTATGTTATAACCATAGTCACAATTAAAAGGTGCTTCAATATAAAAAGAACCCTTAGTTACAATCAACTGCTTTAAAAGCTCTTGCCTTCTCTCCTTTTCACTTGGCTTTGTGTAGTTAAATTGAAAGGTTAAGTCTCTTGCAAAATCTCTTTCTTTAACCAATTCTTCATCTCCAGCATTATAAAAGTCACCTGCCAGCATTTTTTCCTTTTCACTTTTCATAATCCTAATCTCCTCCTCTATCATAGATTTATATCCTAATGTGAAGCTTCCCTATGGACTAGAGTTTCCCTGTTAAAAAATTATATTTAAGGGTTATATTACTTATGCTAATACAGTTACTGCATTTTTAATAAAGAAACGGGGAATAATTCCATATGAGGTGACTTTCATGGATACAAAAACGCCTAATAGTATTACTATGCAATCTATAAGGGACGCACTGGTTGATTGTCCTGATATTATTCAGAAAAAAGTGTATATCGACAATCAGCATGAAGCTTTCTTTTTATATATTAAACAACTTACTGATTATGCATCAGTTCAAAGTGACTTCATTAGTCCACTAATTGCTATGAGTCTTCAACAGTTATCTAATGAAATTAATATTCATAATATACCTTGCGGAGAAACAACTATTCTCTACGATTCAACTAAAGTAATAGAGAGTATTATGGATGGAAACACAGTATTTGTTTGCGAACAGATTCCTTTTGCTGTAGCATGTATGCTTCCAGACGTTGAAAAAAGAAGCATTGAAGAGCCGGATACAGAAAAGAATGTCCGCGGTTCTCACGAGGGTTTTGTAGAACCTATATATACTAATCTCTCCATACTAAGAAGAAAAATTAAAAATAACAAACTAAAATTTAAGACTATAACCTTAGGAGTTCAAACACAACAAATGGTTGTTATAGCTTACATCGAAGGTATAGCAAACATGGATATTGTAAATGGACTTTTTGATAAAGTAAGCAAAATAAATATAGATGGACTTTCAAGTGTAGGTTACATTGAACAAAGCATATCAGCCCATCCAAATTCTGTATTTCCTCAGTTTCTTTCTACAGAAAGACCGGATAAGACTACGGCAGCCCTCCTGGAAGGAAGAATAGTAATATTAGAGGATGGCACCCCTAGAGTTCTTATTGCTCCGGTGGATTTTATAGCTTTTTTTCAAGGAATGGATGACTATAGTACACTTTGGATTCATGGCTCCTTTTTAAGACTAATTAGAATTGCAGCCCTTATTATCGCTATCTTATTACCATCTATGTATATTTCTATAACTTCTTTTCACTACTATGCTGTCCCTTTAGATCTGCTTATACCTTTAGCAGAATCTAGAGCAAGGGTGCCCTTTCCTCCTATTGTAGAGGCACTGATTTTAGAGTTTACAATTGAAATGGTAAGAGAAGCGGCAATTCGTCTTCCCACATACATTGGTACTTCCATTAGTGTAGTTGCCGGTTTAATCATTGGGCAAGCTGCAGTAGAGGCAGGTATAGTAAGCAACCTATTAATTATTATAGTAGCGGCTACAGCAATTGCATCCTACGTTTTGCCCTCACAGGACATGGCAATGGCCATACGTATTTTACGTTTCGTTTATATGATATCTGCCTCCGTCTTTGGCATTATCGGAATCGTAGTATCTACCGCTTTAACCTTTGCCCACTTGACTAGAATAGAGTCACTAGGTCAGCCTTACTTTCAACCTTTTTCCCCATTAGATACAAATGGTCTAAAGGATAGTATCTTAAGATTGCCCTTGAAGAAAATGAAAAAACGACCTTATATGACTAGAATTAAAAATAAATTCAGGAGTGGAAATGATGAAGGGTAAGCATAACATAACATCAAAGCAAATGGCTCTGTTAACATTCATAGCCCAAACTGGTATGGGAATGATAACCTTACCTACAATTATGGCAAGAATGGTAGGTCACGACGGCTGGATTTCAATACTAATAGCTGGGATTATATCGGTTATGTTAGGGATATTAATAGTCTTATTATTGAAAAGATATTGTAATAGATCTATATACGATATTAATAGGCTTATTTTTGGAAGATTAATAGGGTTCATTGTTAATACTCTTCTTATAGTTTATTTGCTGCTGGCTGCTGCTGCAAGTGCCCGTATTTTTTCAGTCTTTCTAAGGCTTACGCTGCTCCCTCGAACACCAGTTTTTATAATAGTTCCCTTTGTTATGCTGCCATCAATTTATCTGGTATGGTGTGGTCTCAAATATGTAGTGCGATTTAAATACATATCCCTTATGGCTTACGTGGTATCCATTATATATCTTCTTATATTAACTAAGCAGTATAGGTTTTCCTTTCTTCTCCCTATTGGTGAAGCTGAGGTACTTAAAGTATTATCCGGTGTAAAAACAGGCTTTTTTACTTTTCTCGGTTTAGAGTTAGTGGCTTTTGTATTTCCGGAAATTAATGATAAAAAAAATTTACTAAAATGGCACATCATTGCTATTAGTTTAACAACATTATTTTCTTTGATTATTGTAGTTACTTCAACAGCACTGTTTGGTGAAAACTTTTTAAAAATCCAAACCATTCCACTATTTAACTTAGGTAGGGTATATAATGCTCCCATACTTGAAAGACTAGATTTATATCTCATTGCCTCATGGTTTATTGTTATGGGCTGCTCAATGAGGGCCTATATGTTTGCAGCCTACTACAGTCTAGGAAAGGTATTCAAAATAAAAGATTCTAAAGGTAATGTACTGATTTTTTTTGTAGTACTGATTTTGCTGAGCAGAATACCAAGAGATATTAATGAAGCCTTTATGGCTCGACAGGTTATTAGCCTGGCAGGCATAGGCGTATACTTATTTCTTGTTCTATGTTTCTGTCTTTCATTTGTCAGAACAAAAGGGGTAGAATCACATGAAACCTATTAAGAAACTGATAACTATAATGATTATGTTAAGTATAGCAGTGTTTCAAACTGGGTGTTGGGACCAAAAAATATATGAAAAGATAGGATTTATGCTTCAGTTGGGATTAGAACTTGATGAAGCGGGGGAAGTCCAATACACTACTAGCGTCCCTTTGATATCACCCACTGTTAAAGCACAGGAGTCTCAGGAAAAAACTGAGATTCTTACTACAAAAATAAATCTTCTTAGAGAAGGACGAGATAAAGCTCGTCAGGTTTCTGGAAAAACTATAGAAGGTGGAAAGATACAGCAAATCTTTTTTTCTGAGGGTATGGCAATGAAGGGAATTAATAATTTTCTGGAAGTGTTCTTACGTAGTCCAGAGAATCCCCTACTGGCAAATGTTATCGTAGTAGAAGGCAGCCCCTACGAACTAATGAAACTCAGTGAAAATTTTAAAAATAAACCTAGACCAACCTTCTATGTGAATGGTTTACTGGAAAGTGCACGTAAAAACTCATATGTGCCTGAAACCCGGGTATCCCATTTCACAATACTAACATGCTCAAAAACAATTGATCCTACAACACCTCTCCTTCGCTATAGTAGTGAACAAATACAAGTGGCAGGTGCCGCTTTATTTAGTGGTGATAAAATGGTAGGAAAAATAGATATAAAGGATGCAGCACTTCTCAATGGCTTAATAGGAGTAAAAGAAGATATTAACTATGTTTACCAAGGCCCATACTCCTATAAAGAACAGGAGGATATAAAAAGTGGAGCTGCTATAGTAATGAAAAATAAAAACAGAAAAATTCAGGTAACTACTGAAGGAGATAAGACAATCATAAATATAAAATTGGACTTTAAGGGATATCTTAATGAATATTCTGGAGAGCTGGATTTGACAAATCCTGAGGATAAAAAGAAATTAGAAGATGCAGTTGGTCAATTCCTAAAAAAAGACTATGTGAAACTTTTAAAATATCTTTCTCAAGTAGGATCAGATCCAGTAGGCTTCGGTGAAATATTACGGACAAAAGAGAACAAGTACTGGAAATCTATTAAGTGGAAGGATTTATATAAATATGCATACTTTAATGTGGAAGCAAAGATTAACTTTGACTTTTATGGGGCTGTAACTAATCAATAAACTTTACAAAAAATCATTAAAATCCGCTCAGTAATTTTGCCTACTGTATTTTATAATATAATTTAATAAAATTTTTTTAGTACACTTCTCCTTCTACTTCATATAATGATATTGGATAATTTTTATAAGAAGGAGATATTATGCAGATTCACGTTGTTCAACCAGGACAGTCAATATTTGATATTGCCCGAATATATAATTCTACAGTTTCAGCAATTGTAGGTTCCAATGAAGTTCCAAATCCTAATCAATTAGTAGTTGGGCAAACGTTAGTAATTCCTATAGTTGGAATGTACTATTGGGTTCAACCGGGAGATAGCTTGTACAGTATTGCACGTAGATTTGGAATAAGCTATCAAAGACTTGCACAAATTAATGGAATTCCACCTACCAGACCACTTCAGGTTGGATTTAGATTGTATATTCCTCCACGCCCTAGAAAAAGTGCAGAAATAAATGCCTATGTTGAACCAATAGGTGGAACAGTTGCCCCTGCATTGCAGCAGTCAGCTCGAAGCACAGCACCATTTTTGACATATCTAGCACCTTTTAGTTTTAGAATTAAAAGAGATGGTTCCCTAGAAGCTCCTCCATTAGACAACTTCCCTGCCATCGCCAGAGCTAATAATGCAACCTTGATGATGGTAGTTACTAATCTTGAACAAGGACAATTCAGTAGAGAGTTAGGAAGAGTGGTTCTGACAAACACAGAAGTACAAAATCGCTTGCTTGATAATATCATTGCAACAGCAAAACAGTATAATTTTAGAGATATACATTTTGATATGGAGTTCTTGCCACCTGAATTAAGAGAAAACTATAACAACTTCTTAAGAAAGGCAAAAGCAAGACTGTCTGCAGAAGGATTCCTGATGTCTACAGCTCTAGCACCAAAAACAAGTGCCACTCAAACAGGTGGCTGGTATGAAGCTCACGATTATAAAGCTCATGGGCAAATTTCAGACTTTGTTGTGTTAATGACTTATGAGTGGGGATATAGTGGCGGCCCACCAATGCCTGTTTCTCCAATAGGTCCTGTAAGACAAGTAATTGAATATGCTTTAACTGAAATGCCTGCTTCTAAAATTATGATGGGGCAAAATTTATATGGATACGATTGGACACTTCCTTTTGTACCTGGAGGACAATTTGCAAGAGCAGTCAGTCCTCAGCAAGCTATTCAGTTAGCAGCAGAAAATAATGTTCCAATTAAATATGATTATACAGCGCAAGCTCCTAATTTTGATTATACCGATGCTCAAGGAAAACAGCATAAAGTATGGTTTGAAGATGCTCGATCAATTCAAGCAAAATTTGATCTTGTAAAGGAACTAGGTTTGCGAGGAGTTAGCTATTGGAAATTAGGTCTTTCCTTCCCACAAAACTGGCTTCTTATAGAAGAAAATTTTGATGTAGTAAAACGATAAACTATATTATAATGTGACAAATTACCCAGATGCAATACTTACATAGGTATTGTATCTGGGTAACTTAATTAGTAACAGTTAACAATTTATTTTTATGTTCTTTTACTGTAATGCTTCTCCATTTGTGGCGATAATATTTTTATACCAGTAAAAGCTCTTTTTCCTATATCTCCCCAATGTACCTGTTCCATCATCATTACGGTCTACATATATGAAACCATACCTCTTTTTTAGTTCTGCCGTTGTTGCACTAACAAGGTCAATACATCCCCAGGTGGTGTAACCCATTACTTCAACACCATCTTTTATTGCTTCAGCTACCTGAACTAAATGATCATTTAGATACTTAATTCTATAATCATCAATTACTGTTTTATTACCCTTTTCATCTGTCACTAATTCATCAACAGCACCTAAGCCATTTTCAACAATAAATAATGGCTTTTGGTAGCGATCATAAAAAAGATTAAGAATGTAACGTAAGCCCTGTGGATCTATTTGCCATCCCCACTCTGATGCTTCAAGGTATGGATTAGAAACACCTGAAATAATATTTCCTGCTCCGCTCCCAGCTTTCTTTTTCTCAGGGTCTGCCGTTGCACAGGAGCTCATATAGTAACTAAAGGAAATAAAATCCACTGTATTTTTAAGTACCTCTTCATCTCCTGGTTCCATATGAATCTTAATATTATTCTCTTTAAAATATCTATTCATATACTTAGGATATGCTCCTCTTACCTGAACATCTGCAAAGTACAGAATTTCTCTATCCTGCCTCATTGCTTCTAGTACATCACTTGGGTGAGGAGTTAATGGGTAATTTGGCACACCAAGGATCATACATCCTATTTTTGCATCTGGCATCATTTCATGACCAATTTTAACTGCCAAAGCACTTGCTACTAATTCATGATGAATTGCCTGGTATAAATCCTGCTTCGTTAGCTTTTCCTTATCTGTAAATATTCCACCGCTCATATAAGGTGCATGTAATACTGAATTAATTTCATTAAAAGTAAGCCAATACTTAACTTTATCTTTATATCTATCAAAGATTGTTCTTACATAATTCTCATAAAACCCTACTAGCTTACGATTTACCCAGCCATCATAATTCTTCGAAAGAGCAAGTGGAGTCTCGTAGTGAGAAATTGTAATAAGCGGCTCAATTCCATGTTTTAAACATTCATCAAATAAATCATCATAGAATTTTAAACCCTTCTCATTTGGCTCTGCATCATCACCATTTGGAAATATCCTAGACCATGCAATAGACGTTCTAAAGACTTTAAAGCCCATCTCTGCAAATAGCTTAATATCTTCTTTATATCTATGATAAAAGTCAATTCCTATTAGCTTCATATTATCCTCTGTTGGTTCCTCTGTAATTGGCCCCGTAATCCCTCTTGGTGCTATATCCTGTGTTGATAAACCTTTACCATCCTCATTATATGCACCTTCACATTGATTTGCGGCAACTGCTCCACCCCATAAGAAACCTTCCGGGAATTTTTTTTCTAACTTCCTCATAATTGCTACCTCCTAGTTTTAGCTCAAAATCTTACTTTTTTAGATATTGAGTATAAAACTATTTTATGGATTTGCACAATAAATATATATTTCACTTCACTTTTGGTAATGGCATAATTTGAATATTTTTTCACGTCAAATAGAAGTAGAATCACTAGAAATGTCAAAAGAAGCTTTAAAGGTTATAGGAAATAACCTTTAATTTAAAATATCATGAGTTACTTTATAGTGCTTAATGGTGGCTTAAATACAAATATTATAACTATAAAAATTACAGCAGAAAACAACCAAGCAAGTGCTGGATTTGTATCGTGTAATCTAATAAGGGGAAACTGATATAAGTTATGTAAAGCAGACCACCAAAGATTCCAGCCATTAAAATAAACAACTAAACCGATAGAATAGAAGAATAATTCTATGAAGGTATATAAGCAAGCCCATTTTAATACATATATTACTTTTTTGCTTAACTGTTTTGGAAAGTAAGGATTAAATAATAGTACGGTACTAGGGAAAATTGTAAAAGCCGCAATTATATTAACTAAATTATGTGGTAGATATGTTGAAATATAAATCCACTGACTAAAGTTATAAAACACTATACTGTGGATTAAATTACCTAAGATAAAGAACAGCATAGTTGGATAATAACGCCAAAAGTTTTGCCAGTCGCCCCATTTATAAGCTGCACAAATCCATGTAAAACAATGTAGTATATGCATTTTACACACCATCTCTTTCTACTTATATAGCATGCATTATATAAATAGTCTACCCATAGACAAATATAAAATGCCAGCTTATAAGACGTAATGCAAAAACAATTCAATAGATGGCAATTTGCAGCAGAGGTTAGTAATAAAGCCACGCTATCAATGATAGAATGGCTTTTAATTATTAAGCTATGATATAAATTTTTACTTCTGGGTCTGCATTCCATAGAGGTTGCAATCCCACAAATACATCGTTTTTGAACATTTCACTTGATAAGTAAGCATTTGCATTTTCAACGCTGTCGAAACCATGAAGAACTTGAACATCTTCATCACGAATCAAAAGATCTTTTGTTAAAGCACCTTTGATTGTTTTAAGGAAAGGTCCTCTGTAGTCTGTGTAGACCTTTGCAGCAGCTTGACGATTATTATTGTCGATTTTCATTGTGATTTCCAAATAAGCATTTACTTTCATGATAATACCTCCTGAATAATTATTAGTAGCTCTTATTGATGAACTTGTATGAATTATAACAAGATGACTTGGAAAACAGAATATATTAGCAAATTTATGAGTCACTAATAAAATTCATAGTAACTTTTATTTTATAAAGAATTGTCATATACTATGATTAAAAAATTAAGGAGTAAAGTCAATGTATAAGCCTAAATTAGAAAAAGATATTCGTTGTCCATTAGAGTATGGATTAACTGTTTTTGGTGGTAAGTGGAAATCAAGAATAATCTGCGTTTTAGCTGAAAAAGAAACCTTGAGATATAGTTCCCTTCGAAAGGAAATGACGAATATAACAGATGCTGTATTAGCTGCAACATTAAAGGAATTGATTATAGATGAAATCATAAAAAGACAATCTTATGATGAAATACCTCCAAAGGTTGAGTATTCATTGACCTCGAAAGGTCAGTCTGTAGTTCCAATTTTGCAAAGTATTTGTAGATGGTCTGGTGTTTATCATATTGAAGACAACCAACATACACTTGCTCAATGTCAAAAGTGTGATTATAAAGCGACGTAACTATTAAAAGTAAAAATCTTAACAATGGTTTTTTAGAATTGAATAATGCGAGTTAAAGAGCGAAACAATCTTACATTTATTTCAAAGGCAACCACATCGAACCATGTAACTATGATATAATTATCATTAATTAAGTAAAAATAGTAATTTTATACGCAACAACAATACATATAGCTATCAACAATTTAAGTTTAGAAATGAGTTGTTCTATTTAGGTTAACTAAATTATATTTTCGGAGGAAAGACAATGAATAATAGTGAAATTAATATTTCAACAGAAAGATTAGTATTAAGAGGCATTAGAATTTCTGATGCAGAGTCGATATTTAAATATCGTTCTAATCCACAAATATATAAATTTCAATGCTGGAGACCACAAACAATCAAAGAAGTCAAAGAATTTATTTATAAAAAAATTGCTAAAGTACCAAATGTTCCAGATACTTGGTATCAGCTTGGAATTTTGGTTAAGGAAACTGAGGAGTTAATTGGGGATATAGGGATTCATTTTATAGATCCAGATAACTTACAGGTAGAAATAGGATTTACCTTATCTATAGAGCATCAATCTAAAGGGTATGCTACTGAAGCTATTAATAGTGTAATAAACTTCTTATTTTGTAATTTACAAAAACATAGAATTATTGCTTCAGTTGATCCTAGAAATATAAAATCCGTAGCATTGCTTGAAAGAATTAGAATGAGAAAAGAGGCACATTTCAAAAAAAGCTTTTGGTTTGATAATGAATGGGCAGACGATATAGTCTATGCAATTTTAAAAGAAGAGTGGATTAATCGGTATTGATAAATAAAATGTAGCAATTCTTTATTAAGACGCAATCTTCTTTTATGACGAACTATCAACATGTTTACACAGAAAAAAATATAAACCGAAAGGAAGTGAGTTTTAGTGAGGGTTTGGTACTTATAATACACTCTCTCACTAAAGATAAAAAATGAATAAAAAAATATCATTAATTCATTCTGCAAATTTAGCTCCAGTAGATTATGCTTATGCTGGACGTATACCTTCAGGAATGGACTTGCTGTTTTTAGCGGGAGCATGTCCAATTAATAAAGACGGAGAAGTCCCCCATTTAAATAATTATGAGCTTCAGGCAAAATTTTGTGTAAATAATTTGAAAGAAGCACTTAAGGAGTGTAATGCTTCATTAGAAGATGTAGTATACACCAGAGTACTCGTTGCATCGGCAAATCGTTCAGATTTAGTAACCGTATGGGAAACAATAAGAAAAGAGTTTGGTAATCATGATGTTCCAAGTACCTTATCTGGAGTTACAGTATTAGGATATATAAATCAATTGGTAGAACTTGAAGCAGTAGCAGCAGTGGAAAATACTACAAAATGACTGAATTTATGATATAATTACTTTAACTAAAAATAGTAAGTTATTGTGCAGTAAAAGTTATGGAGGTAATTTATGTTTAAAGAGAAAATTATTGAAGAAATGAAAGAAGTTTTTAAGGAACTTCCTTTCGGAGTAGACCATACTCTCAAAGTGTTACAAAATGCAGAGGATATAATGAAAGGCGAAAATATTGAAAAAGAATTAATCACTATTGTTGCAATACTACATGATATTGGTGCAGTTGAAGCACAGAAGAAGTATGGCTCAATAGATGGTATTTATCAAGAAAAAGAAGGACCAGCAGTAGCAAGAGATATATTAAAAAAGATAGGATATGCTTTATAATAGGTAACCATCATACCCCTTCCAAAATTGATGGAATTGATTTTCAAATACAATGGGAAGCAGATTTATTAGAGAATTTAACAGTTATGGATATACATAAGCAGCAGCAGGAAATAAAGACCTGTATTGAACAAAATTTTAAAACAAGCACAGGAAAAAGTATTGCATACAGTCGTTTTGTATTAGAATAGTTATATATTGATAAGCGTCATTCTTATTTAACGTAATTTCTTTGTTTTAAACAACTTGGTAACTTTTTCCGTTTACTCTTAAACCAATAATATTTATATACAAATATCTTTCGTAGCACCCTTGATATCAACAATCCACTCTTTCCTTAGCTCCCATAGGCTTGTTTGTAAAACTGATTTCTGCATAACTCCTGATTTTATTAACTCATTATATTTAAATAAATTATCCCAGCTTTTCTTTACTTTTGATTTCAAATATGGATAAAAAGGCTTGGTAAATATATCGGACTCAATGGAGATATTCTGTTTTGCCAACATATCTTTATGGTTTTTCTCATCTTCTTCGCTAACATCCAAATATTTCAGGTTTAAAACTTTGTTCCAATCTTCAACTTTAAAAAAAATCACTTCATCAATAGGTATTTCCATAGTAAGCAGATAGCATCCCGGATACAAACCGGCATATTCAGCTTTAGTAAATGCCCAATATGGATACTTTGCACATTCAGGCTTTCTTACAATATTCTGCGCTCTGCTTATGTACCAATTATATGCCTCCATAAATATACCGGAAACCTCTTGATACTTTTTTTCAATGTATTCTTTTTTGACATAACATACATTTTGCTCCTTCAAAAGTTTAACTACCTCAAAGCTTTGTGATGTGTAAAGTCTTATTTTATTATCTTTTGTATCCATTCCTTTTTTACCTCCCAAATAGTTCCCACGTTTAAATCTGATAACGAATATGAATTATCAAAAAGCCTGTCCCAACTTTTAATTACTTCTTTTTTTAGATGAGGGTAAAAGTTACTTAAATACACATTGGAGTTGTTGGTTATTCCATAATTTTTAAGTTTTTTATCATAATCTTCTTCATCTTTTAAAGTTAAAGGTACATACCAGTAGTTAACTACTCTCCCCCACTTTTCTAGATCAACTACTATTAGTAAATCCCTGTCAATCAAAAGCTCTAGTATAACTGTACCTGAAACCGGTTGAAGCATATTATCACTACTTAATGAAACCCAAATTGGATATTGTACGTCAGATGGTTTGGCTACTATATCTTTAGCTTTTTCTGTATACCATGTGTATACATCAAGATATACTTTAGAACAATCCTCCATTTTTTGTTCGATATATTCTCTTTTGGCTATATGTCTTCCGTCCTTTTCTAATACATTAAGAATCTTTTCATCTTGTCTGGTCCACACCCTTATTTTATTATCCATTGGTCCTCCTTCTTTCTCTAACATTTAGTCAATGGCTTTTGCAGCCTTTTTTCCTGCACCTAGTACAAGTATTACAGTTTTGTCATCTATTAAGGCGTATCCTTCTATTTTAAATAATGACTACACTATCTAAATATTAACATTAGCTGTTTGAATTTTCAATCATGTTTAAAAAATAATCACGATTTATAATTATCGAAACTTTAAATATATTCTATAACATTGAGTAATAAATTTTCTCTGTGCAGTAATAATATAAAAAGTTTACTTCATGTAATTTCACATACGTTATTACGATTGTTCATATATCAAAAATTTACGATTAATGTGCAATATGAAATAAAAGCGAAGTAATTAATGAATCTGGAAGTACAAATTATGTTCTTTGATAAATGAATAATATGGTGTTAAAAATCAGAATTACTTATATTTTTATATAAATTTTACAGGTAATTATATGAATATATGTTATAATTCTGATAAGCTAAATTATAATTGTATGAATTAAATATCTCAGATTTAGCTCCGTATTGTATATCACATTATACTTTAACGAAGGGTAGTGGATAAATTGAAGCGAAAGATGGACAATACAACAATTATTAGAGGTATAATCTTGTTATTTATAGGAGTGTCCGTGATAGCTGCAGGAATGCTCTATAATAAATTTGAGAATGCGAAGTATGCTTTTAATAGAAATTGTTATTATAGGTTAGAAAATCTTCAATCACGAACTAATGAGGCAATAAAGAAACTAGACACTGTAAGGACTTATAAGAGAATCTCCGACAGTGATGTTGCAGAACTTACGTATTTAAATTCAATAATAAGAAGTGAACAATGGTATATAGGTTTATCAGTTCATGATTACCAGTGGAAGATAGGGAATCTAGCACAAATATATCAAGAGCAATCCTCTTTTGGGATTATTTTAGACTCTTATTTTCATTATCTGAGACAAACATATAAGGATAAAGATAACATAAATTACGATAAAGAAAATGAAAAGATAGACTTAGTTTTTAAATATTATCAAGGGATTCAAAAAATACTGAACGGAAGTCTTGAGAGTGTTAGTAATACTGGTTCGCTAGATAAGAATGAGATTATAAATAGAGAGAAATGGGTATTAGTATCTTCAGAAATAAATAGATTTGATGAAGATTTCAAAGCGCAGTATAGTATTCAGCTAGTATCATCAGAAAGTAAATAGTGTTAGGTTACATTTGTCGTTTATTTAACGTAATATAAATAAAAAAACGAATAATTTATCAGAATACTGTATTATTTAGAATTGAATTTTGGGGTGTTTTTACGTCGCATCACAAAGATTATGTTTATCTATTGTAAATTTACAATAGATAAATTTTATTCCTATATTGAAAAACTAACAAGTGCTACACCATATAAAAAAGTGTAGCACTATTTGTTGCTATAATAAAATTCTATTAAAAGTAAGGGGTAATAAGTAGTATATCCAATTTAAAAATAATTATTATTAAAGTATTCAAGTTATCTACAAATGGTTATACTTCATTATGTATTCTGTGTGATATTTCCTTTATAATGGAGTTTAAAGGAACAATTTAAACTAATGATATGTTTAAAGAAGCCTTTGATATGATTTCTAATATCTTTTAAGATTTTTGACGTTAAAAGAGCAACCCTTTTAGTTTCAAGGGTTGCTTAATATTTGTAGCATTTACATAGTAAATAAACTAATTGTTTGGTTCACAAATATCTTCATCTACTAGATGGTAAGGATAAGTAGACACGATTATATTATTGCTTCTTAGTAAGGTTTCTCTTATAAAGAAACTTGTATGGTTATGTAAAACCTCACCAAAGTGTTCATGGGTAACAAATTCTGGTACAATTACTGTTATTTTTTCAGTTTCACCTGCTGCATCTGCAATTTGTGCAATATACTCTAGTAGAGGAGTAACTACCGCTCTAAAAGGTGAATATTTTGCAACAAGCAGGATATCTGTATCTAATTCGCTCCATCTTTGTTTTAACTTCTCCATTGCTTCCATATCCGTTGAGATATTAAGAGCAACAACATTTTCACTTATGCTTTGAGCATATTGGAGTGCTCCTATAGTTGCCTTATTTAAGCTGGCAATTGGAACTATCACAATATGAGTATATTTTACTCTTAAATCTATCTTCTTTAGATTTAACTGACTAATACTTAAACGGCAAGCAACTCTATCATAGTGAGTCTTAATTTTTATCTGAATTAAAATTATAATTGGAATTAAGATTGCAACTATAAAGGCACCTTCGCTAAATTTTTCAACTAAAATTATTATTGTTGTTAATAAAGTGACCAAAGCACCAAAACCATTGATAATAGCACGTTTTACCCATCCTTTGCCTCTTTCTTTCCTCCAATGGTTTACCATACCAAACTGGCCTAAAGTAAAGGATATAAATACGCCAATAGCATATAAAGGAATTAACCTATGAGTGTCTGCATCAAATATAATAACTAGAACACAAGCTATAAAGGATAAAGCAGTAATTCCAAAGGAAAAACTAAGTCTTTTACCTCTAATAGTAAATTGTCTAGGAGCAAATCCATCTTTTCCAACTATGTACATTAGCATAGGGAAGCCTGTATAGGCTGTATTACATGCCATCAGTAAAATTATAGCCGTACTAAACTGTATTATGTAGTACATTATTCCATTATTGAAAACACCAAAGGCAATTTGTGAAACAACTGTAGGACCATTTGCAATAGGTACAGCTGTATAAAATATAGCCAGTATTGAAGTACCACCGAATATAAAAAGTATTAAAGCCGCTAATAATATCATAACAGTCTTTGCATTTTTTTGACTAGGTTCCTGAAAATTAGGCACTGAATTACTTACTGCCTCTACTCCAGTTAAAGCAGAACAACCTGAAGAAAAAGCTCTTAAAATAAGAAATATCGATACACCTTCTACAGTCTTTGCAGGAATAGCATACATAGGCTCTGGATGGATGTTTAGTACAAAATACTTAAACAATCCATAAAGAATCATAAAAATCATGCTAAAAATAAAAATATAAGTAGGTATAGCAAAGATTTTTGAAGATTCACTTATGCCTCTTAGGTTTAAAATAGTCAAAACTATAATTATGACTACTACAAAGGTAACCTTATACTCTGTTAAACCGCTGAAGGCAGAGACAATAGCATCTGCACCAGCACTAGCACTAACTGCAACAGTAAGTATGTAACTAATTGTCAGGCCTGCACCGGCAGATAAACCAGCCTTAGTACCTATATTTTCCTTTGCTACCTTGTAGGCTCCTCCTCCTTGAGGATAAGCTCTAATAATTTGAATATAGGAAATTGTCAATATTACCAACAACCCTATAATCATGAAAGAAGTCCATGTTAACCATTGATAAGCAGCGGCACCTAGAACTATTAAAACAAAAAGAATTTCCTGGGCTGCATAAGCCACAGATGATATTGCATCACTAGCCATAATTGCCAGTCCAAAAGGAATATTGTATTTTTCGTTTTTACCTTCCTCATTGGCTAGAGGTTCTCCAAGTAAAATATCTAAGAATTTTTTAAGCATATGTTTTTCCCCCTGTATTATCTTACGAGAGACATTGTATAGTACCAATGCCCTTTAAAGCAACGGTAGCTATACCGTGTATATTGAAAAATACCGTCGAAATACCACTATAAATGCCTTTATGCTAATATTATCTCTCATTATCTGTTAGTTATGCCTTCTTTCTTACATTTATCTCTAAATAAATAGATAACGCCGGAGAATGTTAAAAATATAACTGCCTGTAAGCAGCCAATTAAGCTACTTACAGGCAGTTGTTTACCATTCTAACCATAGGATATATCTTCACTCATAGACAAAGTAATATTTAAATTTCCGTTCCTGCATCTTAAGGCATCTATAAACTCCTTCTCACTCTTTTTATTATTCATTGTCACAGTGAAAATAAGCTGAAACAGACTGCCTAGATCCATAGTTTTTACTTTTATTAATTGGTGGCTAGTTGTATAGGTGCCAAATATATCCTCGAAAGCACCTTCATAATCTAAATCTTCTGGTATTGTAATCTTTAAAAGTTTATTGGAAAGTTTTTTTGCTCCAAAGTTTATAATGCTAAGAATATACATTAGCACACAAAGAAAAGCTGTGAACATCCCGGCATAACTATAAGCCCCTACACCACAAGCAAGACCTGCTGCCATAGTAAATAGTACAAAAGCAATATCCTTTGGATCTCCAGGTGCACTTCTAAATTTAATTATTGAAAAGGCCCCAGCTAAACTAAAAGCTCTAGCAATGTTATTCCCTATTAAAAGTACTATGATAGCTATTACCGTTGGAATTATCACAAGTGTTAAAGAAAAGTTTTGTGAGTATACGCCTTTACTTGAGGTCTTCATATAGGTAATACTAATAACTGCCCCTAATATGAAAGATATAAGGATAGTTAAAACTGAATCTGTTAAAGCAATTGGTGTGCTAGCTGCTGCATTTGATATTGAGCTGAATACTGAGTCGAGCATTTATTCATTTCTCCCTTCAATCTTTTATTATTCATAATCATTTTTTTATATTCATTACCATACTTTGAAAAGCTTGTCTTGTAAATTTTATATTCTGATAGAAGCTTAGCCAGCCAAAGTGGAATATTCTTTTCTACCTTAACCTCCATAAGCATCTTTCCTTTTTCTAAGAGAGGCTCTCCATAATTTCCTGCTTCAAGCCTCAAATCATATCTTCTTGTCCGAATATTTGTGTCAAAGGTTATTCTTACTTCTCTATTATCTCTTCCAAACATCGCTTTTCTGTCATAGGCTAGATACAGCTTCGGTTCAACGTTATAGAGCTTTAAGCTGTACTGTAGTTCATTAATGACTTGTTTATTCATATAACTTTTAAGCTCCGGTTTTTCACCTGTACTTAAAAATTCATAAGCCTCATTTAATTTAAGGGAAGTTCTTCTCTTATTGCCAATGCCATTAAACTTTTTCTTAATTTCTAAATATACTTTGTCATCTATATTAGGAACTCCATAGGATCTAAGGCGAATCTTTTCTTTATACTTAGGTTTTGATAAGGAGTTTCTAATTAAATAATCGTCCTCCGTATCGTAGTAAATATTGCTTATCGTATAAAAATCAGCTTCCTTATTGTGATCATCCATATCCATATGTTTTAAAAGCTTTGTATTTAATTCTTCATATATGTCCTCTTCAATTAAAAACTTACATTCACTTCTGTTAAAAACCTCTATAGCCATTTTTATTCTCCTTTCCCCTAGATTTATCAACTTTTACTGTTGTGACTTTATTTTAAGAACTAAAATTCTTTAATCTTAATATCCCTTCCTTATGAGCTTATTTTATAAAATAAACCTTAAACAAACCTTAAATATTTTTAACTGTGCTAATGATTTAGACAGATTGTATTTAAGCTTTATTAAAGGTTTCTTATGATATAATAAATAGATATATCTAAGAGAAAAGAGGGAAATATAATGAGAATCTTAATAGTAGAAGATGAACTTCCTTTAGCCGAGGCTTTAGCACAAATATTAAGGAAAAATAATTATACTGTTGACGCCGTTAACGATGGTGAGAGTGGTCTGGATAACGCCCTAAGCGGCATCTATGATTTAATAATACTAGATATAATGCTTCCTAAAATGGATGGTATAAGTATTCTTAAAAATATTAGGAAAGAAGAAATTTCTACTCCTGTTATACTTTTAACTGCAAGAGGAGAAATAAGCGATAAGGTGGTAGGACTTGATAGTGGCGCTGACGATTATTTAGCAAAGCCTTTTGCAAGCGAAGAACTTCTTGCTAGAATCAGAGCTATATCGAGAAGAAAAGGCGAGGTACAACAGGACAACACCTTAAAATTTGGTGACTTACAGTTAAACACCTCTACTTTAAAGCTAACTAAGGACAGTAAAGAGATTAAACTAATATTGAAGGAAGCTCAGCTTCTAGAGCTGCTTATTACGAGAAAAAACTTAGTTTCCCCCAAGGAATTAATAATTGAAAAACTGTGGGGCTTCGACTCTGAAGTGGAACATAATCACGTAGAAGTTTATATCTCATTTTTAAGGAAAAAACTAACTTATCTAAAATCTAAGACCACTATTAATACAGTTAGAGGAGTTGGATATATTTTAGAATCAAACTAAATATAAACCATATTCAATTAAGGAGTTCATTATGTTTAAAAAACTTAGAAATAGATTTTTAATCTTGAATTTAGTTATTATCTCAATTATGATGATACTTTCTTTTACAAGTATATATTTAATCACCTACAAAAATGTTCGCAATGATATAAATATGGAACTGAACAGGTTGTCAGATTTTAATCGTAAGCCTAAAAATCATCCGATAGATCCTGATCTGTATAATAATAACGAAAAACCTCCTGTAGAAAGATCCATATCCTTCATAGTAACAATTGATAATAATAAAAATTTAACAAATTACTTTTCTATATTTGATATGGATGAAAAATTTTATAAAACAGTAAAAGATACAGCCTTATCCAAAGGTTCAAATAACGGCAGGTTTAAGCTTGAAGATACTTACTGGGAATTTATCCTTCAAAAGCTTCCAGATAGCTCTGGGTACAGAATAGTATTTCTGGATATAACTTCAAGGTACGCATATCTAACAAATTTAATTTACACTTTTTCAACTGTAGCTTTAGTTATGCTTGTGGCAATTTTCTTTATAAGTAGATTCTTCGCCAATAAATCTATAAAACCTATTAAAGAAACCTTTGATAGGCAGAAACAGTTTATTGCAGATGCCTCACATGAATTAAAGACACCTTTATCTGTTATAAATACCAATGCTGAAGTACTTTTATCAAATGATGAAGATACCATAAAAAATCAATCTAAGTGGATTTATTTAATAAAATCTGAGGTGGGGAGAATGACCAAACTAACTAATGATTTGTTATACCTTGCCCAAGTAGACCACTCAGATATAAAACTAATTTTTACTAATTTTGATTTAAGTGAGGCTATAGAGAATATTGTTTTAACAATGGAAGCTTCTATTTTTGAGAATAATATTTTGCTTGATTATGATATTGAACCTGATATTATAGCCTATGGAAATAGCGAACAAATTAAACAGGTTGTAATGATATTGTTGGATAATGCTTTAAAATATACAAACCCTCAGGGGAAAATTTCCCTTTCATTTAAAAAACATAATACTAAAGCAGTGCTTACAGTATGCAATACTGGCAAAGGAATATCTAAAGATCATCTAGACAAGGTTTTTGACCGATTTTACCGGGTTGATAAGTCTCGCTCCAAGAATAGTGGAGGCTATGGATTAGGACTGTCTATAGCAAGAGCTATAGTAGAACAGCATAAGGGTAAAATATCCGTTAAAAGTAATATAAATGAAGATACAGTCTTCACAGTTGAACTTCCTCCTGTGGAGAATACTTTACTAAAATAAAAACTAATATGGAAAGTTGGCTGCTTCACAGCCTGCTTTCTCTAAATAAACTTTAAAAGGAGCTGCTCATAGCAATTTTTTAATCACTATGAGTAGCTCCTTTTAAATAAATTCCTAGAAGTAAAGAACTTTAATTATTATAGTTTAGTTTTAATCACTCTATTGCTCGCTTTGCTCTGCAGGAGGTACTTGATCTTGAGCCCCCGCTGGATTTTCACCTTGCATTCCTGATGGACGCTGTCCTCTTGGACCTCCTTGACCTCCATGTCCACCTCCTGGGTTGAAACTTTTAGCAGTTGTTACGCCAGATTCGTTGAGCCATGTTACTGAGTTTGAAATAGTAAACTCTACGACTTTTGTTCCATTCTCATATTTTCCATCAGTATAAAGCCCTCCCTTTTCAGCTCCAGTTGACTTTCCCCCTGAATACAGTGTATATGTTCCACCCTTTTTAAGTTCTGGTGAGCTAATAACTACAGTTTGATAATCCTTTACAGGTGCAAAGGTTGCCAAGGTTTTTCCTGTACTATCCTGTAAGTTTACAATAGTTCCTGCTAATTGTGTCTGTGGATAATTCATTACTATTGAGTACTGAGTTGATGTATCAGAAGGTCCTTGTGCCATTCCAGAACTTCCGGAAGATACAAGTAAGCCGCCAGTCATTTCAAAAGTTTCATCGTAATCTAAGGCACCATTGCCATTAGAGGTTGGACCACTTACAACTACTGTACCTTTTGTCATATATATTGATCCATTGGCATCTAACCCATCACCAGTAGAATTAACTACAACATATCCACCATTTATATTAAGCTTGTTGTTTCCTGAAGAACTAAAATTATTCTGTCCAGGACGGCCATTTGTTGATGATCCATCGGCACCTCCACCAGCATTTATACCGTCATCGCTGGAAGTAACATATATTTCACCTTCTGAAATTGTTACTATAGAAGCTTCTATGCCTTCATAACTCTTTGTAATATTTATTTTTCCACCTTTTATACCTAAAGTTGTATCAGCATGAATTCCATCGTCACCAGAAGTAATTGTAAAGTTACCGCCTTCTATAATAGCGTTGTTATTGCTGTGTATAGAATCATCAGCAGAATCTATACTAAAGGTGCCTCCAGCGATTCCTATATCACTAGACGCTTTTATTGCTTTTTTACTTTCTGTTTCTGTTTCAGTATTAGCCTCAGCGGTATTTTTGTCCTTATTGTCCATTGGTCCTTTCATGCCCTCTTCCGCTTTTTTAGTGCCCACTGCACTTCCTCCGCCAGTGGTAATATTAAAGGAACCATCTGCGATAAGCACTGCTGTTTCTGCCTGTATTCCATCCTTTTCAGCTTTTAAATTAAAGACTCCATTGTCAATAGCTACGATTCCTTTAGTATTATCTGTATCATTTGTAGATTTCACTGCATCTCCACCAGATTCAATAGTTATACTACCTTCTTTAACCGCTAATATGTCACGTCCTACTAAACCGTCATCAACTGCGGTAATTAGAATATTTCCTCCCGTAATCTTTAAATCATCTTTACTAGTAATTCCATCCTTATAGTTTCCCTTAACAGTTAGTTTACCCTTTCCGTTTATAACAAGGTTATCTTTACTAAAGATTGCTGCACTAGGCTCATCTGTTGAAGCATCCGCTAAAACATATTTTTCTCCATCTATTATTGAGTTCTCTGTACCTTCCTGTAGAGAAATAATTGTTTTTCCTGCATTTTTTACGTAAATAGGTGCATTATTAGAATTCTTTATTTCTGCACCATTTAAAACAACTTTAACAGTTCCCTTATCCTTAACATCTACAATAATCTGGCCATTATCCAATTTGCCACTAATTGCATACACTCCTGCTGAAGTTATAGTAACTTTACCGTCTTTTACCTCAGCACCAGAACCCTTTAAATTAGCAGTAGTTCCCTTTAATTCAATGTAGTTTGGATTTTCCTTTTTCCAGTCACTGTAGTAGTCATCTTTATCGTAGGTAACCACTCCACCTATAACAGTTTTTATAGCCTTGTCACCAATAATACTTGCTTTAGTCTGTGTAGCCGCCTCAGTTCCAGTGGTAGTTTTTGTTGAAGTATTAGGACTGCAGGCATACAAAAATGTGGTACACACAAGTGCAGTAACTAATTTATAGTAAATTGATCTTCTATTCATAATGTAAATCTCCTTTTTAGTTCATTTATCTTAAAACTAAGTTCATGTATTTATTTTATTAATTAAACCTTAAACAAACCTTAAATAACTGGAGACATTATTGAACAATAACCAAATTCGTTACCTTATCATAATATAATAAAAACAATATACTACCTGGAGGTTACTATGTTTCTCTCTAATTTCTTATTTCCCTGTCAATTTCGTGCTCCTAGACCTAGCTATTCTATTACCATTAATGTAGCTGCTCGTAGGCTTACTCTTTATAAAGATGGTAAGGTTTTTAAAAGCTATGTTGTAGCTGTGGGTAAACCTTCCACCCCTACCCCAAAGGGAAATTTCACAATAATAAATAAAGCAGTTAACCCTGGAGGCCCCTTTGGTGCAAGATGGTTAGGCTTAAGTGCTCGAGGTTACGGTATTCATGGTACTAATAACCCTTCCTCTATTGGTAAAGCTGTTTCTAATGGATGTATCCGTCTTCTTAACGCTAATGTTATTGAGCTTTTTAATCTAGTCTCTATTGGTACACCAGTTAAAATTATTTAACAAGTCTATAAAATTTCCTGCAGCTTCTTAGTTAAAAGGGCACAGTTCATAACATCTGTGTCCTTTTAATTAAATTTCACTTTTTTATTAATCTATAAACTAACACCTTCAAATTTTATTGTATATTCCAACATTACAAGTGAAAAAATACATTAGATAAGGCAAAAGGAGGTGAGTCTATGGAAAATGGAAATTTAGCTCCAAATGAAACCATGCAGGTTCATGAAATGTTAAATTTGAAAACTGTTTGTATGACCACATCTAAAATGATGGAAGGTGTAGTATTTGACCAAGAGCTTAAAGGGTTATTAGAAAAAGATGTACAACAATCTATTACAGCCATAAAGGACTTACAAAATCTACTAGAAAAAGCTCCTAAGTTAAGATAGGAGCAGATGGTAGTTACTAAGCTCAGTATGGGTAATATCAGGAGGTAAAATAGATGATTAATGACTATTTAGAACTACGAAATGCTGAAGGAATGCCTAAGCTTGTTGATGCGACTATGTCCTTAGCTTTTTTATTAAATGTGAAAAATGGGGTAAGGAATTGTGCAATAGCACTAACGGAATCTGCTACTCCAGAAGTGAAAGCGGTTTTACGCACCCAACTAGATACTGCCCTCAACCTCCACGAGGAGCTATCCAACCTTATGATAGAAAAAGGGTGGTTTCATCCTGTTAATCTAGAAAAACAATTTCAAATGGATATTGAATCATCACAAACCGCAAGTCAAATTGCCAGTTTAAACCTATTTCCAGGGGATACAAGTAGACTTGGTACCTTTGCAACTCCGGAAAAATAACTTAGGAGGTAAATTATAATGAAGGCTGTAACATTTCAAGGAATAAAAAATGTGAAAGTTAAAGAGGTGCAAGCACCTAAAATTCAAAAACCTGATGACATCATCGTGAAGATTACAAGTACAGCAATATGCGGCTCCGACTTACATCTTATTCATGATATGATTCCCAATATCCATCCTGACTATATTATAGGACATGAACCTATGGGCATTGTTGAAGAAGTTGGCCCAGCCGTTGATAAACTTAAAAAAGGTGACAGAGTAATCGTACCCTTTAATGTAAGCTGTGGAGAATGCTTTTTTTGTAAACACGATTTAACCTGTATGTGTGATAACTCCAATCCCAATGGTGAGGCTGGAGGATTTTTTGGATATACAGAAACCTTTGGCGGATACCCTGGAGGCCAAGCGGAGTATATGAGAGTGCCTTATGGAAACTTTACTCCTTTCCGCATCCCTGATGATTGTGAGGTAGAGGATGAAAAGCTGCTGTTAATGTCAGATGCTATGGCAACTGCTTACTGGAGTGTAGAAAATGCTGGTGTGAAAAAGGGAAGTACAGTTATTATTCTAGGCTGTGGACCTATAGGACTTTTAGCTCAAAAATTTGCTTGGCTTCACGGTGCCGAAAGAGTTATTGCTGTGGATTACATAGATTACCGTCTGCAGCATGCTAAAAAACATAATAAAGTTGAAATAGTTAACTTTGAACAACATCAAAATACTGGTGAATATTTAAAAGAAATTACCCATGGTGGAGCGGATATTGTTATAGACTGCGTAGGAATGGATGGGAAAATGACACCAATGGAATTTGTAGGCTCCGGTTTAAAACTTCAAAGTGGAGCACTAGGTGCTTTCGTTATGGCTACTCAAGCAGTTAAAAAAGGCGGAATGATACAAGTAACAGGAGTTTATGGCGGCAGATATAATGCCTTTCCTTTTGGTGATATAATGAATCGCAACATCAATATAAGAACAGGTCAGGCACCGGTAATTCCTTATATGCCAACCCTTTATAAATTACTTTCCGAAGGAAAGGTTGATCCAAGTGATATTATTACCCACAGACTGCCACTGGATGAAGCACCTCATGGCTATGAGGTTTTTGATACAAAAACTGAAGATTGCATAAAAGTTGTTCTTAAACCATAAAAAACCCTATTTAAATTTAACTAAGGAGGATAAAATATGGATCAAAAAGGCTTTGCACCAAGTGAAACTATGCAGCTGCATGAATTGTTAACCCTTAAAAATCTTTCCCTTACAAAATCAGTTACTATGTCACCCTTAGTTTCTGATAATGAATTAAAGTCAATTTTACAACAGGATGTTACTACAGGCGAACAACATATAAGAGAATTAAAAGGTCTTCTAGAACAATCAAGTATTGCTGTTTCAGAAAATACAAAATCTTAAGCTAATGTAGAAAGAAGGTGAAGTTATGAACGCATTAATAGAAACTCTTACTGGAATGGATAAGTTAAGTGATCAGGTTATAGCTACAGATTTTTTAGTCTCTGCTAAAAGTGCTGTCAGAAACTATTCAATAGCTCTTACAGAAACAACATCTCCAGAAATAAGATCCACATTAAGAAGACAGCTTAACGATGCTATAACCACTCATGAAGTAATTTCAAGTTATATGATGAGAAAAGGTTATTATCATGCCTATAATTTACAAGAACAATTTAAGGTAGATATGCAAACTACTGAAACAGCCTTAAACCTTGCAGGAAAATAATAAATAGTCCTCCTTCTATTACAAAGCCCTACTTAGGGATTATACTCTTCTTCAAGAGTCAGAATAGCACATTATAAAATGGCACAGATATATACTCTGCGCCATTTTATAATTTTACTAGTATAACTATATTCTTACGGTATACATGAAAACATGCCATACCCCAAAGTTATCTTTTATGATAATATACCTCTTTCCTCCCATATCTGCGTCTTCAAAAAATGGATAGCTTTGTCCTACTGTATATCTGCCAACATAATTTCCAGTTGAAATCAAAGGTTTTTCTTCAAACTGTATAGAACTTGCTGTAACCCTAGTAACCTTTAAAACAGACTTATTGGGAAAACTTTGATAAGTAGCTTCATAATCCTTTTGAGTTGAACTTTCTTCTCTTAAAAAATCTATATCTCTCTGCATAGCCTCATTATTGCCACTATTAGGGAAGTTTATAGTCAAACCCTGTGTATACCCAGCCCATCTAACTACAGCCCCTGCCTTTGATAATTGAACTGCTGGTATATAAATATAAGAGTATACTGAACCATAAGGTTTAAAATTAAGAGCTGGAAATTGATTGCTGCTAACATTTACACCATTTAAAAAAACCGGTGAATTTAATAATTCTGCTCTTACAGCGTTTCTATAGCCACACTCCCCGGAACAATCTGTATTTTTTTCCCTATAATCCTCTTGTTGTAAGTTTTCTTTATAATAATAATTTCTCCAATAAGGACAGTTGTTGCAATACATCATCTTAAATCTCCTAAAAATTAGTACCTTTATACATTATGAAATAAGAATGACTTTCGTTCCTTAGTAAAAGGAATACTATGAAAAAGTTTTGAACAACATAACTTCATAAAAGAAAAATAGAAATACTTTTTATTTAAAATCGTAATATTGAAAAATTTAACTAGAGAGGAGAGTATGGTTATGTTTTAGTACGATTTTTCATAGCCAATAATATGTTTCTATGGATAATCCTAATGTTCAACGAATAGAAATAGAAAAAATTTATGGTAAAATAAGTCCTTTTGAACTTAAAGATAAATTAATTAGCTTAGCAAAGGGCCAGAAGGAAAAAAGCGCTCATGCACTGCTAGATGCAGGAAGAGGAAATCCAAACTGGATAGCTGCATCACCTCGTGAGGCCTTCTTCGCCTTTGGTCAATTTGCTGTAGAAGAAAGCCGTATAACCTGGAATGAAAATGATCTTGCAGGGATGCCTCAGAAAAAAGGTATTGCAGACCGTCTAAAGACTTACCTGGAGAAACATCATGGTGAGCCTGGTATAGAACTTCTAGAAAAAATAATTAATTATGGAATATCCAATAAGGGCTTTGATCCAGACTCCTGGGTACATGAATTAGCAGATGGAATTATCGGAGATAACTACCCAGTACCAGATAGAATGCTGGTACATATAGAAAAGGTAGTTCATGATTACTTAGTTCAGGAAATGTGTTACAACAAGCCTCCAGTGGGGAAATTCAATATATTTGCAGTAGAAGGTGCCACTGCAGCAATGTGTTATATATTTGATTCTTTAATAGCTAACGAATTATTAGGAAACAAGGATAAGATAGCCCTTATGACTCCAATTTTTACTCCTTATTTAGAAATTCCACTGCTGCCAAGATACAATTTTGAAGTAATTAAGATTAGAGCTACTGAAATGACAAAGGATGGTACCCACACATGGCAGTATCCTGAGGAAGAGCTTATGAAGTTAAGTGATCCAACGGTGAAAGCCTTATTTGTTGTCAATCCTAGTAATCCACCTTCAGTGGCAATAAGACCGGAGTCAGTAAAGCGCTTAACAGAAATTGTTAAAGAATATAACCCTAATATAATGATTATTTCTGATGATGTATATGGAACCTTTGTTGACAACTTCCGTTCCATAGTAGCTGATTTACCTTATAATTCAATTGGAGTTTATTCCTTTTCAAAATATTTTGGTGTAACAGGCTGGCGTTTAGGTACTATTGCCCTTTATGAACAGAATATATTTGATAAATTAATAAAAGAGCTGCCTGAAGATAAAAAAGAAGACGTTATGAAAAGATATGAGGCACTTTCTACTAATCCAGAAGATATTCCCTTCATAGACAGAATTGTAGCAGATAGCCGTCAAGTGGCTTTAAACCATACTGCTGGACTATCAACACCGCAGCAGGTACAAATGGCATTTTTCTCAGTCTTTGCCCTCCTGGACAAAGGCAATAGCTATAAGCAGTTAACTATTGACATCTGTCGTCGTCGTCAAAAGTTACTCTTTGATGGCCTTGGCCTAGATCTTAGAAAGGACCCTTATGATGCAGCCTACTATACAGAATTTGATTTACTAGAATGGGCTTGCCACTACTATGGAGAGGAATTTGCAAAGTTTCTTCAGGAAAACTACGAACCGATAGATATACTACTGCGTTTAGCAGAAGAGTCTTCTATTGTACTATTAAGCGGCGGAGGATTTTTTGGTCCAGAATGGTCTATTAGAATATCTCTGGCAAATCTTAGTGATGAGTCCTACTCTAGAATCGGAGAAGCCCTTCATCATACACTGCAAAATTACGTATCAAGCTGGGAAGCCTCTAAGAAGTAATTAATTTAAAAATATAAAAAGTCCTCGCCTATTTACTAAAGCGGGGGCTTTTATCTTTTAACTAAACTTCATTTGATATTTTTCTATATTTTACATGAGGAGCGCTAGTGTCAGCAATTTCGATGTTATTATACATTCCACTTTCTACTTCACTTTTAAATACCATTCCATCTTCCCCATGATTACTTACAGGAAAATCATCACTGGCAATAGCACTGTATTCAAAAGTTTGGCCTATGTTTATATTGGCTAGTTTTTCTTTATCTATGTGGCTTTTTGTTTGCATATTCTTATCCTCCATAATAATTAGTATAGTATCTAATATTATATTAACCATTACTAAGCTATATAGTCCGGTAATTTTTTCACCTTTTATTTCATTGTAGTTATATTTTAAAATAATTGGTCATAATAATAGACTGAGACGTTTTGCGGAAAGGATGATTACAATGAGTATAAAAAGCAAAGAGTTTATAATCACATTAATCTTCTTTATTGGCTTATTGAGTTTCCAATATTCCTATGGTTATGTAAAATCACAACGATTATATTCAAAAAACTCTGCACATGCTGATAATAACCTAAATACTAGTAGTACAACAAATAAAGACACTGAAAAAAAATCTAACAGCTCAGTAAACAAAAATATTTCTGAAGAAAAACAAGTTAAAAATCATACTAAAGAAGATAGACAAGCAACCTTAAGTACATCACCAAACAATAAACAACCTTCTAGAGGAGGTAACATTAGTAACACTATTGATATTAATCTAACCTTCTATACTAGCTTACCAGAGGAAAATGGAGGCCATGAAGGTATAAACTGCAGCGGCAAAAAGCTTACACCAGGCACCGTTGCTAACAATGTACTTCCCCTAGGTACAAGAATCTACACCGAAGAATTTGGAACCTTAACTGTTGAAGATAGAGGCGGCGATAACTTTAATACTATACATAGACTAGATGTTTATGTGCCTCGGAAAGCTGGAGAAAGTATTGCTGATTATAAAACAAGGGTAATTAATATGGGAATAGTTAAGGTAAAAGGTTACATAGCTAACTAAAGCTAATGTAAGGGATTTCAATTAAATCCCTTACTGTTCTACTAATTCAGCTGTAATCTTCTGACTTTCAAACTTCATAAAAATTGCTGACCAACTGTCATCTTTAAAATGAATAAAGATTCCTCCATCTTGATATATTCCCTCATCTTTTTTCCACTTTTCTTCATCGCAATTTCCTTGGTTCATATGAATATCATGTATTCCCTTTGGCCCTTTTTCTCTTAATAGGTTAAACTTTTCTTCTAAGGTAAAATCTGTCCTACATTCCATTGGATAAAGATCTCCAAAGATATATAAATCAGCGTCCTCCTCCTTGGCATCCATAATGTATTTGTGCAGCTCCTCATTTAAATCAATAGTTGTAGGAACAGACTTAAATTCCCCTATGTTAAATAAATTACTTCTAATATAGTCTAATGCCATGCCTTCTTTCTTGTTTTCTTCTCCACAGTTTAATAACTTTATCCCATAGTCTAATTGCTCCAATTTCTTTAAAGAAAACTTTTCTTCATCCTTTATTTTAAGGTTATCTATGAATAGATATTCTAATTTAGGAGTTTTTCTTCCTTCATGGGATCTAACATTAATTTGTATTTCAACTTTTCTGTCTTTAAAATATAAGCTCTCTTCTCCCATATATAAATTCTCACCATCTATTTTAAAATGATAGTGAAATACTCCACCTATTTTTTCATATTGGCAATGAATGTTTCCTTCCAGTACTTGGTGTCCTTCTCTCTTTGGAATTTCACTTCCTATATCGCTAATTGAGCTTCCCTTTGCTTTGCAAAGAACATATATTGGAATAGCCATATTCAGCCCTCCTTCTCAATTTATATTACCTGTGTATCTAGCTTTCACATAAGATAAACTACCTAAACCTGTAATATTTTTGAAAAAATTAATATTAATATGGAAATGGTCAATGTAACATTTCAGCTTACTACACATACTATAAAGCAAACAAAGGACAAGCTTTTTGCAAAAAATTGATATTTACCTAGGATTAATAAAGTGGAGGGAGATTTATGAGTATATTAGTAATATTCCTCGCGGCACTTGGTCTATCTATTGATGCCTTTACAATTTCTTTTACTGGCGGTATTCTAACGAAAAAGCAAAAACTAAAAAGTGCTTTTGTTATAGGTTTGTATTTTGGAACTGTTCAAACAGCGGTAGCAGCCTTTGGATGGTTTTTAGGAGATAAATTTAAAGGTTATATAGCAGAATTTAGTGAAATGTTTGCCATTGGATTGTTGCTATTCATTGGATTAAGGATGATATTTCAGTATATTAAGGAAAGAAAAGAAGCTGACTATGAAGCCAAGGAGTTAAACAGTAAGTTTTTCCCTCTTCTTGCAGTACTAGTTAGTGTAGATGAGCTTGCTGCTGGAGTAAGCTTTAGTCTTTTCAATGCTAACATTGCTGAAGTTTTAATAATATTTGGAGCAACCTTCTTTATTACAGCCTTTGTTGGAATTCTCGTTGGTAGAAAGCTTGGACTTATACTAAAGAGGAAAGCAGACCTTATAGGAGGACTAATGTTCATGCTGCTTGCTTTGGTAAACATCCTCAAGGGTTAAATCTTAGCTATAAAAGAGGGAAGTAAACCACCCCTTGGTGCTTACTTCCCTCTACTTTTTCTATAACAACTCTAATACCTGTTTCTTTATAGCCACAAATTTTTCTGAGGTTATTAATTCCTTTGTTCTATTCTTCGGCAGATCCACTAATATTTCTCCTTTAATATAAGCGGGCTTATCTGACAGCACATATATTCTGTTGGAAAGATAAATAGCCTCTTCTATATCATGAGTAATAAATAATATAGTAGTGCTTAAATCCTTAATTACCTTTAGCAGCCAGTTTTGCATCTTACTTCTTGTAATGGCATCTAATGCTCCAAAGGGTTCATCCAAAAGCATAATATCACTGGAGGTCATATAGGTTCTTAAAAAGGCAGCTCTCTGTCTCATGCCTCCAGACAGCTGAAAAGGATATTTAAATTCATATCCTTTTAATCCGTAGGGTTCAAAATAATTTTTAACCTTATTCCTTCCCTCTGCCTTGCTCTTTCCTTTTATATATAAAGGTAAAGCCACATTATCTATTACCTTTTTCCAAGGAAGTAATAAATCCTTTTGATGCATATAGCTTATTTGTCCTAATACCTTTGCTTCTCCAGCGTCAGGCTCTAGTATTCCAGATATTATATTAAGTATAGTGCTTTTTCCGCTTCCACTTGGTCCTAAGAGAGTTACAAATTCTCCTTCTTCTACCTTAAGACTTATATCTTTAAGTATACTGTCCCCTTGAAAGGATTTGGAAATATTTTTAAGCACAAGTTTTTTCTTACCATTGTAATTATTCAATCCAGTCTACTCCTTTAGGATTATTTAGCTGGAAGGAATTCATTTGTAAATGCCTCTTCCGCCTTCATATCCTTGTTTATTAACTTATTATTAAGAAGAAACTTTGTATAGTTGTTCCAAACAGATGCCTTCATTTCTCCCCATCTTGAAGCATCTTCTTTATACTTATTCTTTAAGTATTTTTGACTTTCAACTACAAGAGCTTTATCTAATTCTGGTGCATTTTTAAGCAATACCTCTGCTGCTTCTTCTGGTTTTTCCATTGAGAATTCATATCCCTTTGAAGTAGCCTTCATAAACTTTTTAACTAAGTCTGATTTATTCTTTAAAGTATCTTCATTAGCTATTAAAATAGGAGTATAGTAGTCTAAATCAGAATTTAACTTTCTTAATTCTATGTAGTCGATAGGTATATTCTTTAATTTAGCATCTACTCCTGCCCAGCCTTCATATATCCATGCAAAATCTACATTACCTTTAGTAGCAGCAAAGAAATCCTGCTCACCCATGTTTACTATTTTAAGCTTACTAAAGTCAGCACCTTCCTTTTGCATAACTGCCTGAAGCACAGCATTTTCTGAAGGAGATCCCCAACCACCATAGGTTTTTCCTTCAAAGTCTTTTACAGTTTTTATATTTTTATCCTTTGGAGCTGCTAAACCTGAAGTATTGTGCTGAATAATAGCAGCTATAGCCTTTATAGGAAGTGGATTATCTGAAGTTCTAGCATAGGTTAAGTCTTCCTGATAAGAAACACCAAAGTCTCCCTTTCCTGCAGCTATTAGATTTCCTACTGTTCCCTCAGAAGGTTGAATTATTTCAACATCTAATCCTTCTTCTTTATAGTAACCTTTATCCTTTGCCACATATAAACCGGTATGATTTGTATTAGGTGTCCAGTCAAGTATTACCTTTACTTTAGTTAATTCCTTATTCTCACCAGTACTGCTCTGTGGTGTCTTATTGCCTTGAGCACAGCCTGCAAATATTGAGGCAGTTAAAAGAGTTGATGCTAAAAGTGCTAAAAACTTTTTTCTTTTCATATTAATATCCTCCATCTTTATTTATCTTTAATTTTTCTCTGCCATGGCATAAAAACATATTGAAGTATATACATAAACCCAAACAATGCCATACTTAATATTATTATTACAACTATAGCTGCAAATATTTTATCTAAAGCATAGGCATTCTTTGCTCTTACCATAAAAATTCCTAGACCTCTCTCCCCTCCAAGCCATTCACCAATTACCGCTCCCATTATGCTGTAGGTTGCAGCTATTCTAAGACCGGAGAAAAAAGCACCTAGGCTATTCGGAAACTTAACATAGATAAACTGCTGAAGCCTTGAAGCCCCCATTGTATTCATAAGGTTTAGCATATCTTTATCTGCAGCCTCCAGTCCGTCTACGAGGCTTATAACAATAGGAAAAAAGCATACCATTATAACTACAATAACCTTTGGAAGCATTCCAAAACCAAACCATATTATGAATATTGGTGCCAAGGCTATAGTTGGTATGGTTTGAGAAACTACCAATATAGGATAGATGCAACTTTTTATTACTTTTACGTTATCCATAAGCACAGAAAGTATTATTGCCAATATTACAGAGAGTAAAAAACCTAAAAGGGCCTCCTGTAATGTAGCATAAATATGAGGTTTTAAAGCCGGCAGTGTTTGAAATAGGGTATCTATAATATCCTTTGGAGAGGGAAGTATATATTTAGGAACTCCCCCCTTATCCACTACTAACTGCCATAATAATATTAAAAGCACCTGAAAAACAATGGAAATAGTTCTATTTACTGATTTGTCATATTTTTTCACTTAATGCACATCCTATAGTTAGTTTTTAATTAAACATTATTTCTATTAGTTTTATGTTTTTATAGCTTAAATATTAGGCTTGTTTAAAGCAAAAATATAAAGCCCTTTTCCTGAATTGGAAAAGGGCAATTTAACCAAAAATAAATTTCCACTATGTTCCCTCCGTTGGCATTACCCAATTCAGGTTATAAGGGTCGAAACTTTAAGTTTCCTCTCAGACAATGTTATTGCCTCCCCTATTTTATACTATTGTGAACCTTTACTGTTTTCAGTATATCATTTTGCAAATAAATATGTCAAATTTTTTATAGTTTTATGTTAGAATATAAGTTATGTATCAACCCTATATTTAATGGCAAGGTATTAGCCTTAAAGGAGATGTTTTAACTTGGAAAAACTTTATTATGAAAATCCTTATCAAAAGGACTTTACAGCAGAAATAGTTAATGTGATTGAAAAGGATAATAGTTATCATATAGAATTAGATAAAAGCTGCTTTTACCCAGATGGTGGAGAACAGCCCTATGATATAGGCTTTATAAATTCTTCACCCATAACCTATGTTTATGAGAAAGATGATAAAGTATATCACGTAACAAATATAAAACCTTTAAAAATTCACAGAGTGAAATGCAGCATAGACTGGAAGAGAAGATTTGATTATATGCAGCAGCACCTTGCGCAGCATATAATCTCTGCCTGCTTTTCTGAATTGCTTAACATAAACGTTACCTCTGTTAACCTTGGAGAAAGCAGTTCCTACATAGATATAGATAAATCTATAGAAGATGCCCAAATTAGAGATGTTGAAAAAAGAGCTAATGAGATAATTTTAAATAGCATCCCTGTAGAGACCCTGTATCCAACAAATGCTGAACTAAAAAAATTATTAGGCAAAAAATCCTCTATTAAATCAAATGAGAAAATCAGACTTATTAGAATTGAAGATGTCCTCATAACTCCCTGTTATGGAATTTATCCTAATTCTACAATAGAGCTTCAGGCTATCAAGATTATAAAGTGGACAAAAAAAGGAACTGGCACTAGAATTGAATTTATATCTGGTTCACGGACTATTTCAGACTATTTTATAAGATATGAATGGATAGAAAAGATGTCCAGCATTTTATCCTGCAATGAGGCTGCTCTTTTAAATGAGGTGAAAAACTTTAAGGAAAACCTAAATAAGGCTCTTTCCGAGAATGGCAAGCTGAAAGCCGAGATTGCTGAATATGAAGTACAAAATATACTGAACTCCTGTGAGAGCATAAATAATATAAGGATTGTAAAGTCTATATATGATAATATTGACCTAAAACACGCTACCTTATTGGCATCTAAGTTAACAGCTTTCCCTAATGTTGTAGTTTTATTTGCAGTAAAGTCAGGAGATAAATCTAACCTGCACTTTAGTTGTTCTAAGGATTTGAAGATTCTCAGCATGAACTCCCTGCTAAAGGATGCTATTACCTTAGTTGATGGAAAAGGTGGCGGAAATGATTTTTCTGCTCAAGGTGGCGGAAAGAATAATAATAACTTGGACTCTGCAATCCAATATGCTTACAATAAGGTTAAAGACTATGTAGTAGGTAATTCTAAAATTTAATAAAAATTTGTTATAAAAAACCAATTATTAACAAAAAGTTCTTAAAAATTAAATATTTACTACACAATTATCTTATATAATAATAACTGTCCTAAGTTATATAACTTAGAGGAAATAGGATACATTAAGTCCCCCTTATTGTATAAGCACCGGTAGAAATATCGGTGCTACTTTCATATGGTTTTATTTTCAACCTATCGCAAAAAACACCGCACATAATGCTTATTAATATGCAAATGCTATACTTGTACTTTCTTATAAATACAAAAGCTAGTTTTCCTTAAATACCGGATATGACTAAGAATTAAATATATTTTAAAAGTGGAAAGGAGATATCTAGATGAGAAAAAGAAAGTTAACTAAGAATTTAAAGATAAATGAACAAATGGACAATATGGGAGATAGCGGCACCTTTGCTGCCTTGGATGCTGCCAGCGGTAAAATGAATAAAGGTAGTAATAAGAGAAATAAGTTGCAATAATAGAAAGAGCCTCGGAGATTTATTATCTCTGAGGCGTATAAATCTTAAGGCTTTGCAAAGGGATATTTAAAGGCAGCCTTTAGTGCTGTCCAGAAATTTCTAAAGTTATAATTCTTTATACCACAGAGAATATAGTGCATAAATATTCCCTTCCGTCCCTTCATTTCCTTTCCAAATACCGCTCCTATACTGGAAATATAAATAGGTATTATCCAACCTAAATCTATAGGTTTAAAGCTCTTTCTCTCTTCCTTATTTATTACTGCAGCAATGTTTTTTCCTCCATGCTTTCCAGACATCTGCGCAAAGGTAACTGCCCTTCTAAGAAAATTATTATTTTTATCCTTCATTGCTGCTGCATCTCCTACAGCATAAACTTCTGGGTATTCTGGAATAGATAAAAATTCATCAACTATAATTCTTCCATCTGGAAGTGATAAATACTTTCCAACAGGTTTTACAGAAGACTTAACTCCACTGCACCAACAGAAAAAAGTATCTTTTATAATCTCATCGTTTTTTAAAGTTATATTATTTCCGTCAAAGATTGTAATTTGATTATCAGTGTATATCTTAAAATTTAAGCTATTTAATTTTTCTATCACATGTGCACATAGTTTTTCTGACAACATAGGCAAAATTCTGTTAGCTCTTTCCACAAAAATAACTTCTAAATTCTTATTTTTTCTTTTACTTAGGTCATAGAGATTGCAGGCAAGCTCCATTCCTGTAAATCCTGCACCAGATACTACTAAAGTGCCTTTATCTCTTTCCTCTAAATACTTAGAGAATTTAGCCTTAATATCCTCTGCAGCCTCTAAAGAATCTAATACATTTACTTTATCCAGATTCTGATCAAAACCAAACAGATTGGTTGTAGAGCCTGCTGCTAACAACATATGATCATAACTATACTCGTTAACTGTAGTCTTGATTATTTTTTTATCTAAATTTATTTCTAATATTTCTTCCTTTATAAACTTCACAGTAGATGGTATTAAATTACTTATTTTTTCTGTAACATCTCTACTTTCAAGTCTTCCACTTGCAACCTCTGGGAGGTTTGGGAGCATAGTAGTATAATCTTTCTTGTCTATCAAATATATTTCATGTTCATTGGAAAGCTTTTTTGAAAGAACTTTTGCAGCATTTATTCCTGCAAAGCCGCCTCCAACTATAAATATCTTCATACTAACCCCTCCTTATTTCCCATATTTAGATATATCCCAAGAAGTTCCTACCTTATGTCATATACGAGATAGATAAATTCAGTAATTAGGCTTCAGCCCTTTGTAAGCTCCACAACTTATAATACCTGCCTTTTAAGGCTAGCAGTTCCTTATGGGTACCTCTCTCTACCACTTCTCCTTGGTTAAGAACTAAAATTTCATCCATCCTATCCATACTTATAAGTCTATGGGTTACCCATATACAACTCTTATCTTTTATACTGCTATGAAGAAAATCCACAACCTTCTTTTCAAGTTTAGTATCTAAGCTTGCAGTAGGTTCATCTAATAGGACTATCTTGCTGTCCTTCAATAATGCCCTTCCAATTAAAAGCCTCTGTTTTTCTCCACCAGAAATTTTGAAACCATACTGACCTGTTATTGTATCTAGCTTATCTGGTAGTTCCTTAATTAAAGTATCTATTTGGCATTTTCTAAGTATCTCCATTATTTCTGCATCCTCTGCCTTATCCTTTGCTATAAGAAGATTTTCTCTAATTGTAGTGTTAAAAATATATGGATTTTGCTCTACATAAGTAAAAAGCTTTCTTATTTCTTCCTTATCTAATTGACTATAAGACCTACCTCCTATTTTTATATCTCCTCTATGAAAGTTAACAAAACCTAACAAAGCCCTTAGTACTGTACTTTTTCCTGAGCCACTGGTTCCAACTATTGCTATCTTTTTTCCATAGGGAAGATTAAAGGATAAATCTCTAATTAGAAACTTTTTAGAACTGTTATATATACTTAAGTTATTAACACTAAGATTACAATTGCTTATGATATTATTGCTGTAGTCTATGCTTAACGATGACTGTGATGTAAGTTTGCCTATTACATTGTTGCTGAAATTTAAATTTTCTCTATTATTGCCTCTTTTGTTCTCTATACCAATTATGGACAATATGTTTTTTCCAGAGTTATCTGCTTCTTTAAACTTATAAAGTACATTAGTCATGGGAATCAGTGCTTCAAAGGAAGCCATAATTGAAAGAGGAACCATTGCATAGTATATACCTTCTAGCCTTCCCTCTACTATTAAAGGTGCGGTTATAACTAAAGATAAAACCACTAGTAAGCTTAAAGCTAAAGAATAAAGGTTATCTCCTACTGCATTAATAAAATTCTTCTTTTTTTCTATTTCCGAAAGCTTATCCATAAGATAGTTTACTTTGTCATTAAATTCCTCTTTCAGAGAATAGATAGATGCCTCCACCACTCCCTTTAAAAAGTCTAGTAAAATTAAGTTTAGTTCTTCCTTCAATTGACTCTCCTTCTGTATTAATCTTCTGCTTAGAAAAAATAACGCTAAGGGAAGTATAAAACCGCAGCCTATATAAAATAAGATATAGTATATAGAAAGAGGTATGCTAAAATAAGAAAGAACTACTACTGTCACTAGGCCTGTTAAAATAGCTATAAATAATGGATATATACCCCTTAAGTAAAACTCCTTCAACACATCTACGTCCTTTACAATTTTTGTATATATGTCTCCAGTCTTATATCCTTCATGACTTTCTGAATAATTATCATTAAAGTTTTTATAAACCCATCTTCTTGTAGAACTTAGCACTCTAAAGGTAGTATCATGGGAAAAAAATCTTTCTAAATATCTAAAAACACCTCTTGATATTCCAAAAAACCTTACTGCTACTATAAGAACCATTAGATCCAATACCTCAGGATGAAGGGCAGCCCTTGAGATTAGTATGGAGGAAGTCGAAAGCATGCCTACATTGCTTATAATAGTTAGAACTCCCATAAATATTGAAAAAATAACAAAGAAAATATGCTTCTTCATAAGGTAGTTTATTAAGTTAAAAATCCTCATAGCTCTTCCTCCAAAATTCAAAGTACCTTCCCCTCTTTGCCATCAGTTCCTCATGACTGCCTGATTCCACCAAATACCCCTCTTGAAGAACTAAAATTTTATCTGCTGCTTTTATTGTATTTAGCCTATGAGCTGCAATTAACAGGGTTTTATCCTTTAAATACCCCTTTAAAAGTTCTGGAATAATCTCTTCTGTTTCTGGGTCCAAGGCAGAGGTAGGTTCATCTAGTATGATAAAGGGAGTGTTCTTAAGTACTGCCCTGGCTGCTGCAATCCTCTGTCTTTCACCGCCGCTAATGATTACTCTTTCTCCTTCCCCAACTGCTGTATCATATCTATCCTTATACTTTACTGCAAATTCTTCTACCTTCGTAGTTCTACATATGTTATAAAATTCTTTAAGATCAGTCTCCCTATTTGATAAAAGAATATTATCTTTAATACTCTTATCAAAAATATGAGGAAATTGAGGTACCAATGCAATGTTTCTTAAGTAACTCTCTCTGTTTATTAAGTTAATATCTATGCCATTTATAAAAACAGTTCCATCATTAACCTTTAAAAAACCACTTAAAATATTAATCAAAGTACTTTTCCCACTGCCGCTTTCGCCAACAATAGCTACTTTTTCCTTTGAATTAATTTTAAAGCTTATGTTATTTAAAGCTTCTCTATTTCGGTGGGTAAAGCTTAGATTTTTGACTTCCACAGTAAATTTATCTTTTTCTAGTTCTACTTTCCTACATTTATCCTCTCTTTCCTCCAGTTCTTTTTCCAGCCCCTCTAATTTTTCTACAGCTATCTTACCATTTAAGGAGGAATGAAATTTTAGACCTAACTGTCGAAGAGGAAGATAAAAATCCGGAGCTATTATAAGTATAAAAAAGGCCTGTAGAAAATCTATTTTGCTGTATACAAGTCTTAAGCCAAGATTAACTGCTAAAACTGCAATACTTATAGTAGAGGTGAGTTCTAAAACTAAAGATGAAAGAAAGGTTACCTTTAAAACCTCCATTGTACCTTTTCTATAGTCCTCACTTATTTCATATACCTTTTCTTCCTGAATCTTACTCCTTCCAAAAAGCTTTAAGGTACTTAAACCTTGAAGTACATCTAAAAAATGTGAACTTAATGTATTCAACTTATTCCATTGATTATTGTTTAATTCCTCTGTTTTATACCCTATAAGCACCATAAACAAAGGTATAATAGGATAGGTTATAATCATTATTAAAGCAGACAACTTATCTGCCACTGCTGTAAAGATACAAATTAGTGCTGGAATTAGAAAGGCTGAAAAAATTTGAGGTATATACTGAGAGTAATAGGAAGTAATACTTTGAAAGCCCTCTGTAAGCAAGTTAATGATTCTTCCTGTATCTATATTTTTAATCCTATAGGGGTTAGAAGAAAGGATTAAATTAAAAGCCTTTCTTCTAAGCTGTTCTTTTATATCCTCAGCACAGTTCTTTATATGCTTTTCTATAAAAAGATTGAAAAAAAATTTTACTACAGCATTTATTAAGAATAGCAGTATATATATTTTCATATCCTTTAAATTGCTTTTTTTTATAAATATTCCGTCTACCAGCAGTGCCATAAATAAAGCGGTAAGTATAATAAATAAGGAATTAAGTACTCCATAAACTACAGCAGTTGGAATATATGATCTCTTGCTTAGAGCTTCCTTTAGTAATCTCTTGTTTATCATAAAAACCTGCTCCTCTATATTGTTTTTATCTAGTACTCTAAATCCTCATCACTAACTCTTTTTCTAAATATCCAGTAGGTCCAGATTTGATAGGCCAGTATAAAAGGAATAAAAATCAATGCAACCTTTGTCATAAGAGAAAGAGTATTTGCACTTGAAGCTGCATTAAATATAGTTAAGCTGTATTCTGGCTTTATGCTAGAAACCATAACTCTTGGGAATAATCCTAGGAACAGTGATCCTATCCCCAGTGCAATGGAAAGTCCATTACTTATCATCGCAATCCCCGACTTCCCTCTTTTGATAAAAAAATAGGATAACAGCAGAAGAAGAAAGGCAGCTATAGCAGCAGCTAATGCAGAACTGCTTTTAAAAATATCTGTTTCTAGGAAACTTTCCAGTATCAGTAATAAACCTGCAACTGCTCCACCTATTCCAAAGGTACTAGCAGTTTTTAAGGCTCTTTTTTCTATATCTCCTGTAGTTTTTAAAGATAGAAAGACTGCGCCATGAAAGATAAATACTAAAAGTGTTGTCACACCTGCCGTCAAAGTATAAAGGGATATTAAATCAAAAAAACCTCCTACATAATTCATACTTTTATCTATAGGAACACCTTTAATAAGGTTTGCTAATGCTACTCCCCAAAGTGTAGCTAAAAGAAAGCTGCTTCCACATATTATTTTATCCCAGGTGCCTCTCCACATTTTGTTTTCATGCTTCCCTCTAAACTCAAAGGCAACTCCCCTAAGTATAAGAGCCAAAAGAACTAGTAAAAGTGCAAGATAGAAACCGCTGAACATGGTGGAATACCAGATTGGAAAAGCTGCGAAAATTGCTCCTCCAGCAGTTATGAGCCAAACTTCATTACCATCCCAAAAAGGCCCTATGCTGTTAATAATAATTCTTCTTTCTCTGTCGCCTTTACCAAGGAATGGTAACAGTATTCCTACACCAAAGTCAAAGCCTTCTAGAAAGAAAAAGCCTATAAAGAGAATGGAAACTAGTAAAAACCATACTACTGCTAAATCCATAATGAGCCCCCCTTATTTCCTTTTATCTCGTAATTTACAGGTCCCTTTTTCACAGGGGATTTCTTTGCAAACTTCACCATTAGGAATATATCTACAAGTATTAAAACCGAATATACCACGGCAAAGGATATTAAGGAGGTTAAAACATAGGATGCAGATACTGTAGGTGACACTGCCTCCTCTAGCTTTAATAATCCAAAGACAATCCAAGGAGTACGACTAATCTCTGTTAAAATCCAGCCAGTGGTATTGGCGATATAAGGCAGAGCAATTGCAAACATTAACAGCTTAAGTAATTTAGTACTTTCAAATATTTTCTTTTTAAAATAGCAGTACAAGGCTGCCACTGAAAGTATAAGCATAACCATACCAGCACCTACCATTAGCCTAAAGCTGTAAAAGGATATAGTCACTGGTGGAATATAGTTCCCTGGTCCGTATTCTTTTTCATATCTTGTCTGTATGTCATTTATTCCTTCTACCTTTCCTGAAAAACTGTTATAGCTCATAAAACTCAATAACTTAGGCACAGCTATTTCAAAGGAATTCTTCTTATTTTTTTCATCAATTACCGCCACTACTGCTAGCGGTGCAGGATCCTTAGATTCCCATAACGCTTCTGCTGCTGCCATTTTCATTGGCAGATGCTTAACTAAGTATTTTCCCTGAATGTCCCCCATACCAGCTACAAAAATTGTTGAAATCAAGGAAGCTATAATTCCTATCTTCAGCGAAGATTTAACCCAGGCATTGTTATTTTTCTTTAATACATGATAAGCACTAATACCTAGTATAAAAAAGGATGCTGTAGCTAAAGAAGCAAAGATTGTGTGAGGAAACTGGACCCAAAGATGAGGGTTTTGTATAATTTCCATAAAACTAGTCATTTCTGCTCTTCCATTTTTAACTACATAGCCAACAGGTTCATGCATAAAGGAGTTAGCGGTTAAAATCCAAAAGGCAGAAAGAGCAGTGGCAAAAGAAACAATCCAAATAGAAAGAAGGTGTATCCTTTTAGAAACCTTTTCCCATCCAAAAATCCATATTCCCAGAAAAGTTGATTCTAAAAAGAATGCCAGTAATGCTTCTATTGCCAAAGGTACTCCGAAAATATCTCCTACATATCTGGAGTAATTAGACCAGTTCATTCCAAATTGAAATTCTTGAACCAATCCTGTGACAACTCCCATAGCAAAATTTATAAGAAACAACTTACCCCAAAACTTAACCATGTGCTTGTATTTTTCATCGCCTGTTTTTACATATAGTGATTCCATTACTGCAATTAAAAAGGATAAACCTATTGTTAAAGGTACAAAAAAGAAGTGATAAATAGTTGTTATAGCAAACTGCCATCTTGCTAAGGTCAAAACCTCTCCCATGAAATATCCTCCTAAATAATTATTAAATAACAATTCCTATTAATTATTCTATGCAGTATCGTTAAATAATTGACTACTTTTTGCTAAAAGAATTTTTAAATTCCCTTTAGTATTCTATGGCTGTATAAAATCTGCTTTTATATAACTAAGCTAATTAAAAATTGTAATCCAAATATAAGATATAGCTTTGCAGTTGTAGGTATAAGAAGCCTTCTATTACTATACATATGCTTTCTTATTTCTTTTAATAAAGGTATCGTTGATAAAATCACCACCGAATACCAAGGCAAAATCTTAACAATAGTTAACAAGAATGTGTTTATATAAGCAAAACATATTAAAGAAAGGTACAGTATTTTTCCCCTTTTAAAGCCTATACGAACAGTAAGAGTACCTACTCCCCTACTTTTATCCTCTTCGTAATCTCTAAGTTCATTTGCTAGCAAAATCGCTGGTATAAATAATCCTAAGGCACAGGAATACAGTATAGGTGTAATTGAAAATTCTGATGTAAAAATAAAATAGCTGGCATATACCATAAGAGGTCCCATCATTAAAAAGGACATCACTGCTCCTAAACCTAGCTTCTTATAACTAAAGGGTTCCCCTGCATAGGCATAGGCTGAAAAAATTCCTATGATTTCAATAACGAGAAGCTGCCAACCAGAGTAATAGCTTAGATATAGTCCAATGACAGCAGTAATTATAAAAAATACTATACCAACTTTAAAGGCTGCAACCTTCTCCTCTTTTTTGGTATAGGATAGAAAATTATCTCCTGTTTTTTCTATGTTCCCATCTTTTTCTTCCTCAAAAAAGTTATTTATTAAATTAGTTCCGCCTTGAAGCAAAAACCCAGCTATAATTACTAAAAATATTCTCCAACTATCCCATAAAATGCTGCTGCCAATATAACCTTCTCTATATGCTGCTGCTATTCCCAAGGTAGTTGATAACAGCGTTACAACTAGTGTGGCAGGTCTCGCTTCTTTTAGAATCTGTCTAACCATTCTAATCCCTCCATAAAATTATGGTCTATGTCTATAAAAAAGAAAATAAACTAGTTACAGGTAAATGTATATTAAAGTTAACTGCATATAAGTATGAACATTCTTTTAATTATTACATTTGTAAAATTCAACATGGAAAAGAGGACGAGTATGTTAAAGGAAAAAGATTCTATTAGTAGTATTAATGAAAATTCATTAGAACTTAAAGAAATCCTAAGAAATAGTATAAAGGATATAAAGTTAAATCCCCTTATAAATGATCTAGCTCCAGGGGAAGGTAAGCTAGTCAGAGGGCTATTCACCTTAATAGGAGGAAGCTTTGGAAGAATTGACAGAAAGCGGATTCTTGAAATATCTGCTGCTGTAGAACTGCTACACCTAGCTACCTTAGTTCACGATGACATAGTAGATGAATCCAAACTTAGGCGTGGGAGAAGAACTATACATAGTAAATATGGTGTGAAGGCAGGGCTATTTTTAGGAGATTATTTATTTTCTCAAGCTTATATCTTATTCTCAAAAAATTGTTCTTCTGAGAGCATAATAAAAGTATCTGAAACTATCAAGTTTATTTGCACAGGAGAAATAGACCAATTTTTTTCCACCTATTCCTTTAACTCCTCTATAAAGGATTATTTAAAAAGAGTTAATGGAAAATGTGCTTCTCTTTTTTCTCTTAGTCTATGGATTGGAGCTTACGAAGGGAAAGTGAGTATGAATATAGTAAAAAGATTAAAAAAGATAGGCTACCTTACTGGAATGGCCTTTCAATTAATAGATGATATACTTGATATAACCTCTTCTGAAGAAATTTTGGGAAAACCCTGTGGAAATGACATAAGGGAAGGAATATATACTCTACCAGTTTTGTATGAGCTAAATAAGGGAAATGATTTACTGAAGAAATATCTTGAAGAAGGTGAATATTCTCAGGCTGTAGATCTTCTAAGAAGCTCTAAGGGTCTAGATAAAACCAGAGAACTTGCTGAAAAATATACTGTTAGATCGTTAAACTTAATTAAACAGCTTCCTGAGACTGAAGGTAGAGAAAATTTAAAGAAGATAGTAGAAAAAATGCTTTTTAGGGTGTATTAACATCAATTTCACATTTATATGAAGGGAGAATAAAATGTCTGCTTAAGAAAAGCTCTCAGGGGAGATTGAATAAATAGCTATATGCAAAGTCAGCTGCTTTTATCAATATATAAACTTAAGCAGTATTTTAAACAATCTCCCTAAGGATTATAAATCTATTTGTCTTAGTTTGCTCTTCAACATTCTAAGTTTTTCCATTACTACTTCACTTTCCCCTTCCGTTAACCTATCCACATAGATTATACAGCGAAAGGCTTTTCTCTTATTTTTTTTAATATACTTTTTTTCTAATATAAAATTTACAACTCTTTGTATTATGCTAGGCTTATACAACTTAGCAGCATCACCAAATATTTCTTTAATATGCCCTTCTCTGATCAGCCATGTGTCTAGCATTATATTTTTTCTGTATATCATAGCGTACAGTAAAACATCTAGACAGATTTCCATAAACTTTTTTCTGCTGCCCTCACAAATATTTTCTACATGAACTTCAATAAATCCAGTAGGATTATACATACTACCTATTGGCATCTCTCTCCAGCTAAAAACCGTAACATAAGTAAATATTGTTTCTGCAGCAATTCCTACGATAATCAAACATATGGTAAATGCTCTAGTGCCTAGAAAGTTAAGAGCAAAAAAAGATATTATAACCCCATAACAAAGTAAACAAAAAATCCATTCAAATAAAGATACTCCTCTTTTCATAGAGACTACCTCCTATCTAAATAAACAAATTGTTCTAGATTAAATTATATAAACTAATAAATAGCTTAATGTGAGCCTTACCTTTTGGCAGGTGAAATCTTAAAATCCTCTTTCTATAACCTTTATAATATTATACATAACTTGGTTAACAGGGGTGTCTATTTTATACTCTCTTCCTAACCTACATACCTCTCCCCCAAAGGTCTCCACTTCTGTTTTTCTGCCGCACTCAATATCTTCGAGCATAGATGTTCTGCTGCTAGGATCTAAGGAGTATAGGACCTCGTACCACTTTAAAATATCCTTCTCATTTAAATTGACACCAACTTTTTCCGATAACTTAATTACCTCCCACATTGCAGACTCCATAAGCTCTTTTGCTTCAGCAGTACTTTGAAAAACATTATAATGGGCTCTTAGTATTGCAGAAGTCTGATTTATTCCAACATTAACCATAAACTTCCACCAGAGTTCACGGAACATATTCTCTGGTATGTCGTAAGGAATATTAGCTTTTTCAAAAAGTTCCTTTACTGCTATAACTTTTGATGAGTAAACTGTGTTTTTCTTCTCCCCGAATTTTACCTTACCAGTACTGGAGAAGTAACTCTTATTCCCTTCCCGTACCGCATCAATCCCAATACACAACCCATATAAAATCTTGTCCATTCCGAACTCATTACCTAAAATTTCCTCACTAGAAATGCCATTTAAAAGAGAAAGAATAATAGTATCCCTTCCTACATATCTTTTCATATCTTTTATTGCATTACTCAACTGATGAGTCTTTACAGACACAATAATTAAGTCTGCAGCATTAGACTGATCTTTAGGAGTCAGATAGTTGAATTCATATTCTTTTCCGTTAATTATAAACCCCTGTTCTCTATATCTTTTAGCTCTTTCTTCACTAGCTATTACCTTTAAACATTTAGCATTCATATCATGCAGTCTACTTGCATAAGCAGTTCCTACTGCTCCTAGCCCTATAACTAATATGTTTTTCATAATATCACCTGATTTCCAAGAGAATATTTATACTATTATTATACAACTTATAGAATTGCAATCCTACCCAATAATTACAAATAGTGCACTTTAAACTGAATTTTATAAATAATTATTTTGCATAGAGATAGCTAAAATGGGAAGGTTATAAAAAACCACCTTTCTTTTGTGAAAGGTGGTTATCAATACTTATTAAAATATCTTTGCATAACTATTATAGTAGTAATATATATTTATTGCTCCCATTTTATTTCCGCCAAAAAAGTAATTACATCCTAGTTTATACCTCTTAATATACTTATTACATTTTCCATTGAATCTGCTACACTTTTTAAATTCTCTTCAGACAAAGCAGATAACCTTTTTCTCATTTCTTCTCTTAACAACTTTAAAATATCATTTGCATAGTTTTTCCCTTTTTCAGTAATGTTAATGTTTATTACTCTTCTATCCTCTTTGTCATGTATTCTCTCTACAAGATCTTCTTTTATAAGTTTATCTATTATACTGGTCATCTGTGGTTTTGATATGTATAATTTCTTACCTATTTCTGAAATAGGTAAACTCCCCTCATCATAAAGTGTTGATAAAACCATCATTTGATTTACTGGAAGCATCATATCATTAGAGCATTTATTAGGCTTCAATAACTTTTTATGTAATATAGGACCAAGTTCAAATAAATTTTCTACTAATGTGTCTAAAGTATCTTTAGCCACTACCAATCTCCCCCCTTATACTAATCAGTCTCTACAAAATTCAACTATATTTCCTTTTTCAATTTACTGAATAGTTACATATATTTATCTTTAGTATATAAAAATCTACTTTTTATTTCCAAATACTTAACTTAGGTATTATTATTTATAAAAAGGTATTTTATATACTCTTTTTAATATATAAAATACCTTTTTAATTCTAAATTGTATCTAAATCTGTTGTATTACTTTAATAGATTTAGTTCTCTTATACCAGTAAGCATAAACTTAAATTTTATTTAGCCATTTTGACTTTTTCTCCATTATTCAACAGGTTCTGTCCTTCTGTAATTATATCCATACCTTCTTTTATATTTCCTTTTACTTCTGTAGTCTTGTCATTAGAAATACCTGCATCAATGGATATTTTTTTAACAGCTCCATTACTAACTGTATAAAGATAATTTACGTTATTTTCCATTTTAATTGCTTCATTTGGAACAACTAAAATATTATCTTTACTTTCAGAAGGTAATGATACTTTAACAAACATACCTGCTTTTAACTCACCATTTGAGTTATCAATTTTTACCTTAACAGTATAAGAATTGTCCTTGGAGCTAGAGTTTGGAGAAATCTTATCTATTACTCCTGTCACTTCCTTATTGTCCAATGCACTTATAACTACTGGAACTGATTGTCCAGCCTGGATTTTTCCAATAGCCTTATCCGGTACGCTTATATCTACAATAAAACTACTTGAATCAATTATAGTAACGGAACCTGATTGACCACTAGCAAGCTGTCCTACTTTAACATCTTTAGCAGACACTACTCCAGAAATCGGTGCAGTAATAGTACCATTATTTAACTGCACTTGCACAGAATTAATTCCCGCCTGTGCTTGATCTACTTGTGCAGCTGCAGCTGCAGTAGTTTGAGGAGCTATCTTTTCTAGTAAAAGATTTAAATTAGCTTGAGAAGCCTTTAAATCTACATCTGCATTGTCGTATCTTAACTTTGAATTATCCAATTCTTGTTTAGATATAGCTCCTGTATCATATAATTTTTGCATTTTTTCATAATTATTTTTAGCATCATTATAAGATAATTGAAGTTTGTCAACAGATTGTTGTAAAGCTGTTACCTGTTGTTGAATGCCGGAATCACTGGCTTTAGCTAAATTAGCTTGTGCTGCAGCTAAAGTTGCTTGTTGTGCTTGAAGCTGTGCCTGAAGTTCCGCTGTATCTAAAGCAAATAGTACTTGCCCCGCTGTAACTTTATCACCAATATCTACATTTAAGCTAACAACCTTACCTCCTGTTTTAGGAAAAACCGTTACTTCCTGTACAGGATTTAACTTACCTGCATACTCTACTTCAGTACTTATAGAACCAAAAGCTACCTTTTGTACTTTTACAGTTCTAATATCTTGCTTTTCATCTGCTTTTTTATCTCTGTTAAAGATAGAAACACCACCGGCAATAACAACAACTACACCTAAAGCTATTATTAAACTCTTTTTATTTAAACCCTTAAACTTCATACTGTTGAACCCCCTTTACACTTCTCTTTTTTCGTCCAAATATAGCATTTTTTAAATCATCCATTAAAGTATAGACTATTGGCACTACTATAGGGGAAAGTACTGTTGACATAACCATACCTCCAATTATTACTATCGCCATACCTTTTTTCATTTCACTTCCTTCACCTATAGCAAGGGCAATAGGAAGCATTGAAACTATCATTGTTGCACTTGTCATTATTATAGGTCTTAATCTAGTGGTTCCTGATTCTATAAGAGCATCTTTTAAGCTCATACCTTTTTTCATAAGCGTATTTGCATAGTCTATTAGCAGTGTACCATTTTTAGATGCTAATCCCTCTAACATTATAAAACCAATTGCTGACATTATACTTAAAGTCTGTCCAGTTAAGGCCAGTAATCCAAGCGCTCCTATAATAGCACAAGGTAATGCTACCATTCTGATAGCCGGTGTAAGGAATGATTCATATAGCACTACTAGTATCATATAAACAAGTGCTAATGAAGCTGCTAAAGCTAGTATTAAAGATCTAAAGGATTCTGCCATATCTTCTTGATTTCCACCAAAGTTTATACTATATCCTTGAGGCATAGACACTGGTTTTAAAGCAGTTTGTATCGCCTTAGAAGCTTCTCCGAGAGTTTTGCCTTGTAAGTTAGCTGAAATAGTGATAACATCCTGCTTATCCTCTCTGGATAAAGATGGCTGACTATCTTCTTTTACAACTGTGGCAACTTGGCTTAAGGATATTTGTTGTCCAAGTGAATTTCCGATTTTTATAGATTTAATGTCCTCTGCATTTTTTATCTGATTATCCATAAACTTAACTGTTATGTCGTTCTGTTCATTATTAGCTCTATATATCCCTGCTGAAGTACCTGCTAAAGCAGTTCTTACAGAAGTACCTACATCCAATGTAGAAATACCATACTGTGCTGCAGCAAGACTGTCAATGTTTACCTTTAACTCACTGCTTTTTGTATTGGAGGAATTACTTACATCTATAACTCCTGGGACCTTTTTTACAATTTTTTCAACTTCATTTGATAAATCCGCTAAAGTATCCCTATCTTTTCCTTTTATACTAATTGAAATAGGCTTACTGCTTCCTCCAGCAGATTGTGATTCTGTTACGTTAAAGTCTATACCAGGAATATTTTTTCCAAAATCACGAACCTCAGCTGCAAGTTCACTCTGAGTTTTTTTACGTTCATTCTTAGGAACTAAAGTAACCATGACCTGACCGCTAGCCTTATCACCATTTCCCATTCCGCTTTGTCCTATCATTGTAAAGTAATTCTTTACTTCTTTTATTCCACTTAAATGTTTTTCTATCTGTGTAATTTTGTCATTTGTTTGCTGTAAGGTTGATCCTGGTGAAAGAGCAACATCAATAGTAAAGCTGCTTTGATCCGATACAGGTGTAAGCTCAGTTTTTATTACCCCCATTGGAATAAGAGAAATACTAAATACAACAGCGATAAGAACAGGAGTCAAAACCTTCCATCTATGTTCTAGAGACCATATAAGAATTTCTCTGTATTTTTTTATTAACTTAGTGAAAAACTTACCATTTTCCTCACCTTTATCTCTTTTTAGTACCCGGGATGAAAGCATTGGAGTAACTGTAAATGATACTAATAGCGAGAACATTGTAGCTACAACTATTGTTAATCCAAATTCTTTAAACATTTGCCCTATCATACCAGACATAAATGCTATAGGCGCAAATACAACTACGTCACAAAGACTTATTGCTACAGCAGCCATCCCCACTTCATCACGACCTTGAATAGCTGCAGTTTTAGGGTCCTTACCTAGTCCTAAGTGTCTTTGTATACTTTCTATTACAACTATTGAGTCATCTACAAGTGTACCTACAACTAGTGAAAGCCCCATTAAAGACATCATATTCAATGAAAAATTAAGCTTGTACATCATAAAAAATGTAGCTATAAGTGATGTAGGTATAGAAATTAAAACTACTAAAGAGGATCGGAAACTACGGAAGAATAAATAAAGAACAACGGCTGTAGTTGCAATTCCCTCTAGAAGGTTATGCTGTACTTGCTTTAATGAACTAGTAATGAATGTTGTAGTATCAAAGGCAACCTCTGCTTTAACACCACTTGGGAAAGTTTTTTTAATTGTTTCTAATTCTTTTTTTATACTATCTGCTACTTTTACCACATTGGCATCACTTTGTTTTGAAACAATTATAGCCATAGTTTTTCTACCGCTAAATCTTGTTAAGGACTCAGCTTCTGGAACTTCTAAATTTATTTCTGCAATATCCCCTAAACGTATAGTTCCACCGCCAGTAGTAGGCACTAACATATTTTTCACGTCATCTATGTTCTTAAACTGACCAATAACTCTAACAGATTGGTTCATCTTGTCCTGTTTGATTTCTCCAGCAGGTACGTTTGCATTAACTGAGTTTAATTTACCAACTACAGTATTGACACCTATGCCATAGTACTCCATAGCAGTTTTATCAAGTTTTATTATTAATTCTTTTTTTTCAGATCCTAATAAGCTAACACTTCCTACTCCAGGTATCTTTTCTAGCTTATCTTTTAGTATATCGGACTCATTATAAAGTTCATCATAGCTGATATCTCCACTTAGTGCAATTCCTAAAACTGGAATAGCATTAGTGTCCATTTTAAATATAGTAGGCTTATCTGCATTTGCAGGAAGTCTTCTACTAGCATTTTCAACAGCTTTTTGAACATCTAAGTATGCAGTATTTAGGTTAACTCCCATTTTAAAGTTTATTGTAACAGTACCATATCCTTCTTTTGCAGTGGAATTAACTTTGTCTAGACCACTTATTCCTGAAACTGCATCTTCAATAGGTTCTACTACATCCTTTTTAATATCTTCAGCACTGGCACCATTATATGTAGTCATTACTGATATGGAAGCTATGTCCATACTAGGTAATAAGTTTGCTCCCATACTTTTATAGCCTATAATACCTAGTGCAACTAGTAGAACTACTACCATCCACATTGCAGCTGGCCTTTTTACTGATATTTCAGTTATTTTCATTTTTGCCCTCCTAACTAATAATTAATCTAATAAATAATTAATCCAACAAATAGTTAACTTCTTTAACTATTTGATATTATAATATAGTATGAAATAGAAATCAATGGTTATCATAATTTTAAATAAATTATAAATACATATATGTGTTATAGTAATTGCAAATATAAAAAGATTGTTCAAAATATAGTACGTCTAAAGGTACTACATTTTAAACAATCTCAAAGAAATAAATCTCTATTTGAATAAAAACATTAATATGCCTATCATAGTAACTGCGGCGATAACTAAAAGTATAATATCTGACTTGTTTTCTGGCAAAACGTTATCTTCTTTAATAATTTCTTTCTGAGATGTGAAATCTTCCATTTATCTACACCTCCATAATTAATTTTAGATGAATTTATAAATAACTAATAGATTCTCAGTATACTAACAAAAATTCTTTAGAAAACGTTATCATTGCTTGGTAAAAAAATTAGAATCAGCTATTTATAAACTCTAGGTAAATCTTATTACTTAATAATATTATACACCATTTTCAGAATATTTTGAATAGGTTTTGAAAATTTTTACCTAAAAAATTAAAAATAGTTAACAATACAAAAAGAGACTGAAGCAATAGCTCAAGTCTCCTATAAATATCTCTATAAAATTCTCAATATGTGCAACTGACTATGGCACATATAAGCGCTAGACATTTGTCTAGCGCTTATATAGTTTATACCTTTACTTGCTTAACATATTCTTAGGTTTTCATCTACTTTCGTAGATTTTTAAAGAAAGCTTGTACCTTAATTATTCAAAAATAATCACTAATTCCATACTACGGAACGTTTTATTTACCCATTGATACTAAAAGTGATTTATTTAATTTTTGAATGTTAAGTAATACATCTCTTTTGATAGATATTATATCTAGCGGCTTGCTTCGTATTGTCTTAAAAGTTTAACAAATAACTCAGGAACCTTCATCATGTTCTCAGGAGTTTCTACGAATGCAATACGGAACTGAGTGTTTCCTGGATTATTCTCGCCTGCTGGAATATCATAGAATCCTTTTAAAGGTGCTACTAGAAGAGTTGTTTCAACTCCATTGTAGTTAACAGATCCTTTTTGTGCGCAGTAAAGAACAAAGTCAATTGCATCAAATCCTGGTTTTACAACGTTTCTAACGTCAATTACTGAGTATATAGATGCATCTGGGCTGGAAACGATTAATCCTGGTTCCTGCTCCTTTAGACCATTGTATACTTTGAATATAACGTCTTTATAGTACTCACGAATGCTCTTGCACCATCCAGCGATGCTTTCCTTACTTTCGTGTGCTAGTGCTCCAAATATATACTGGCCAATTGCGTTAGCGCAAAGGTTTGCAGTATATTCAGCTATTGAACGATCATAGTATTCTGGATTGTCAGTAATTACAGCACCGATTCTTAAACCGCATGCATTCCATACCTTTGATGTTGTCTCGATGCTTATTCTTCTTCCTTCTATACCAGGTACATCTGCATCGCTAAGTCCCCAAATACTTACTAAGCTGTTATCGCCTGTATAGTATAGTTCACGATAAGCCTCATCACTTACCATCCACATGTTGTATTTTACACATAGTGCAGCAAGTCCTTTAAGTGTTTCATAGTCGTAAAGCTGTCCTGTAGGATTGTCATAAGGTATAACAAGAAGCGCTCCAGGGTTGTGATTTTTAATAGTTTCTTCAATTTCGTCAAGCTTTGGAAGACTAAACTTACCTTCTTCACTTAAACTACGTTTTACTGTAACAGTTTTACGTCCTAATCTTTCTGCGAAAGAAATATAGTTTGTGTATGCTGGGTCTATCATCATAAGAGGTTTCTCATCAGTGCCTGCAGGTCCACAAACTCCAAGTAGCAACAATTCCATACCTGTTGATCCACCATCTGTTATTTGAACTAGTAATTTGCTAGTATCAAAGCCTTCGCAAGCAAGAATATTTTTAAATGCATTCTGACACTCTTCAGTACCAGCAGTTCCTGTATATCTTACAACACCCTTTGCAAATGGGCTTTCAGGTGCATTTAGCGCAAACATTCTTTTTTGCATAGCAGGATTTGTTGGAAGTGAAACGTTTCCAATACCTACATTAATTACAGCTTCAGGTTTAACTTCACGCTCTGCATATTTCATTTGTGCTAATCTAACGTCTGATGGTGTTCTTGACTCAAAATGAGCTGATAAAACTGGTTTATTCATATATATCCCCTCCAAAATATTTTATGTAACACATTCTACCTTATATTATCATTTTATTCAGATTATTGCAATGCCGTACTAAAAACAATTTAACTGAAAGTAGAATGTGTTTTTTACTAACTTTTTCTATATTTTATTTTGCCTCTACCATTGGTCTTGGATTTTTAACTTCAGCTTGTGCTGCTGCAATCCTAATAGACCAAGCCTTTTTTAATTACTATGGAGCACTTTATGTTATTTATAAATATTATGAATTGTGTAAAATTCAATATGATCGAAAATTCTATTCCTGCTTTTGAAAAATTAGTTAAAGAATTTAAATAGCATATAAGAAATCATGCAGTTGGATTCTTACATTCACAAGGCACTTTAGTTTGGCATAAGCCACACCCTGACCCTACTGCTGGATTTCCTCCATAGGATTCAGCTAGTCTTGTTGACTCGTCTCCGTAAACGTATTTCCAGCATTTCATCTTGTCGTGACCTTCTTTTGATATAGCATTGACAGGACATCTTTTAATACAAGCTCCGCAAATACCTTTGCTTAAGAGCAAACAATTTCCTGTATGACTTTCAGCTTTTCTTGTATCCGGTGTAAGCTTTAAGTTGGTTACAACCGAGGTTAACCTTATGGCAATTCCTTTTTCAGTAATAAAGCCATCATTTATCCCAAAAGTCCCAAGACCAGCTGCATATGCTATATGCCGTTCTGACCAGTTAGAGCTTGGTCCTGAAGGCGTTCCATAAATCTTAAATCCTTCAGCATCTGCAGGCGCTATAGCTCTATATCCCTTTTTCTCTAAAAAATTCACTAGATGCTTGTTAAGTCCTTTCCGAAATCCGTCGGTAAAAGCACGCAGTAGAGCCCATTCTTTAGACGCATTATCTTTTTGCGCTGCATTACTCTTTCTGATCTTTTCATTTATAGGCAAGACTATACTTATAACCGTTCCTCCCCCATAGCTATCTTTTCCAAAAAACCTTTCAAAGGCTTCCTTGGGAGTTAAATGATCGCTGCCAATTATCTTTTTATACTCTTCGAACAACGGATCCTCCGAAGATGCAAATTTTACAATAGGTTCATCATAATAACGGTCTTGGATTTCTTCCAGCCAGTTTTCTTTGCTTTCGAGTACATACTTTTTAATTTCATTTCTTATTAAGTCCTTCATTATAGTACCTCCATTTTATTTATAAGCTAATTTAACTTGTTGTGCCAGCTTATTTCATCAGCATAGCTGTTATTTACTAGCAAACTTTTTACTTTCTTACTCACTGTAACATCAGCTCATTACAGATTTAATTAATATCTCCGAGTTATTCGTGTATATGCACGATTATTTTAAAAATATTAAGGCACAAGTGCCTCAATTTTAGAAAGTAATACTGTCAACGTCTCCATATCATCCTTGCCCAAATATTGTTCAATAAAACTTTGAGCCTCACTCCAAAGCTGTGATGCCTTTTCATAAGTTTCAAGCCCTGCATCCGTCAATTTTAATTGACGATTACGGGTCCCCGTTGCCGCAATATCTATAATAAATCCTCTTTCCTCCATTGGCTTAAGATTTCTTACAAGAGTAGTCCTGTCCAGCCTGATTTTCAGGGCTAGGTCGCTTACGCTTACAGGGCCTATATACTTTATATGTTTAAGCAATGAATATTGACTTATTTTAAGTCCGCTAGATTCAAGGAATCCATCGTATACCTGTGTAATTGCCTGCGAAGCCCGGCGCAGGTTAAGACAATTACATGCAGACGGCTTCTTATCATAAATTTTTTTGTTCATACTATCACCTTATTCATTTTTCGTGTACATACACTATTTAAAATGATACATTACTAATATTTTTTTGTCAATGTCTTTAATAGCTGTTTTTTAATCAAATTTTTGTTCTAAAATACAAGAAATCAATAAAAATAGGGTACTATCCCTTAAAATTATTAAGTGACAGTACCCTTGTTCTATTTTTATACACACCCACAAGTCCTTGATATATAAAGATTTGGGGGCTTTACTTGATTGGTCTCGGTTGTTTTACCTGAGCCTGTGCTGCTGCAATCCTAATAGAGCAAACCCACTCTTCACTATTATGTAACACTTTTCTTAACCACTCATACAATAAATATAAGCTCACACTCATTAATATAAACCATTTACATATCTTCTATATTATTTAATAGTATGTCTCAAAATCCGAAATTAGACACTATTTTCCAGAATCTCAGACAGAACATTAAAATTCTTTTCTGCTATTATTCCCTTATTTTTAAGATGTTGTATTTTTTCTTTATGTTGATTTTCATTTTTTTGAAAATCAATTAATGATTCTTTAATTGCATTTTTCAAGAGCGGAATTACATTGATTATTCGTTTTATTCCATCGACATATTCATCATCATAAAGTCTAAAACTTTCAAACAATCCTGATGTCAATCTTCCATCAGAAAATATATAAATATATCTATCCCTCATTTCATCAGATAAATCAACTTCAATTTTATGTCTATACAATCTAAAAATAATGCCTTCCTTCTCTACAAATACAGGAAATAACATAGAAAAAAGGAATACTATTTCTTCTTCTTCATAAATTAATCCTGAAAAATCACTTTCGTTTAACTTGGTCATAATCTCATCGGTAAAAATAGAATCTTTTATTTTATTTCCTAATTTAATCCTCAATTTTCTTTCTTTTTCATCCCGCAATAAATCATCAATTGAACTCAATAATCTATTAATAGAACTCTCAACTTCTTGTGATTTTTTATTATCTTTCATATTTATACTCATTCCTTTCGGTATGTTCAGTGCACAAAACTGAAATAATCATATCCAAAAATATACTTTGTGAATAATGATATATTTACCATCTTCATAAGGAGTTCTTAAATATCTTTATACATATATTCTCTTGTTAATGGTATATTGAATCCTGGCGTTTTTTGTTCTTTGCCTAAAAGCACCTGATATACTGAAATAGACCCACCTTTAAAATTTAATGCACACCCTGTCATATAAAGCAACCATGTCCTATAGATTAGATCCGAAGCTTCTTTTATTGCCTTATCTTTATTAGCTTGTAAATTATTTACCCAACATCTTAAAGTTTTAAAATAATGCTCTCTTAAGCATTCAACATCATAAACTTCAAAATTTTCCTTTTCCATGATGTCTTGAACATAGCTTATGCTGTTCAATTCTCCACCAGGAAAAATATATTTTTCGATAAATTCAGATTCAGCCTTTGAAATCTTAGAGTTTTTTTGATTTGTGATACCATGATTCAAAAATAAGCCATCACTTTTTAACAACCTGTTCATGATTTTAAAATACTCTGGCAAGTTTTTTGTTCCTACATGTTCGAACATGCCGATACTTACTATCTTATCATATATTTCATTTCCTTCTATATCACGGTAATCTTTTAATTCAACAAAACATTTACCTTCCATGCCTTCTTCTTTAATTCTGTTACATACATACTTATATTGTTCTTTACTTATTGTTATACCGTGTGCTTCAACTCCATAATGCTTTGCTGCCCATATAATCATTGCACCCCATCCGCATCCGACATCCAGAAGCTTTTCTCCTGTGTTCAACCTTAACTTCCTGCATATATAATCCAACTTATTTTCTTCAGCTGTTGTTATATCTTCATTTTCGTCTCTAAAATATGCACAGGAATAAACCATACTAGAACCTAAAAATAATCTATAAAAATTATTTGATATATCATAATGGTGAGAAATATTTTCTTTATCCTTTTCTTTTGTATGCATATTTAATTTAGGTAAGGAAGCTGTCTTTAAGAATATAGACATTTTGTCCTTTCCTGATACCTCTAAATTTTTAAGTTCTTCCTTTAACTGTATAGCCGAAAATATATCTCCTTCAATATCAAAACTTTTATTCATATATGCCTCTGCAAATGTCATACTGTCTGGATGCATCAACAATCTGTTGAAAGCCTCTCTATCATTAAACCTCAACATAAAGTCAGGTTTTTCAGAATATTCTATACTTTCCCCATTCCAAAATTTCATGGCAAAATTTTTCTTAGTATTACTAAAAATATGTTCTATTTTACTTATCAATTCATGATCTAAGCTTTCTTTTTTTAATGTGTTAATCATTATTAGTCCTCCTGTCTTATTTCATAAAAATACATTATTAGCTAGTTATAATTTAAAAATCAACATAAATATTATATTTTTTCATATTTACCTCCTGATTTTTTTTATTTATATTTCATAAATAACGCTTTTATTTTTAAGCATCATTTATTTTTGATCGTTTTACTAATATAACCATCTGAATATTCCAGATGCTTTAGCATTGCTACAGATGCACCAACAGAATCATGATCTTCTATAGCCTGAATTATATCTTTATGTTGCTTTTTAAGTATATTTTTATTCTCCACATTTCGAAACATATTCGTTAACACATCTTCAATATATGTTTCTACCAAAGTTGATACTGCAAACATCATATTAGAAACTAGGTAATTTCCTGATGCCTGTACAATTTTATAATGTAGTTTTTTATCTAATTCTGCGCATTTCTCTTCATCCTCTGTACTATTTAATAAATCAACTATTTCTTTTATCTCTTGAAGTTGCTCATCATTTATGTTTTTTGCTGCCAAAGCTGCCATTCCAGGTTCAATAAATTTTCTTAAATCTAAAATTTCATCTGTTTTACTTCCATGAAGCATAAACGTCATCGAAAGTGGTTCTAGTAAACTATCTTCAAAGTTGTCCTTTATAAAATTTCCTTCACCTATTTTGCATTCAACAATTCCCAATATTCCTAAAACTCTTAAGGCTTCCCTTACCGATGTTCTGCTCACATTAAGCTGTTCACACAAATCTCTTTCAGAAGGTAATTTATCTCCACATCCCAATTCGCCTTTTTCTATTAAATCTTTAATCTTTTCTATTACCTGTTCATATACCCTCGTATTTTTTATTGTATTAGACATTTGAAACCTCCTCCAAAACAAGATATTTTTCATTTTTTATCTCATTATTATAAATTTCTTTAATTATTTCAACAAGCTCCTTCATTTATTAAATAAAATTATTTAATAAATACAGAAAATAAATTCCACATGATAGGAGCTAAAAAAACAGTAATAATTCCCGAAATAGCCATGGTCAAACCGCTCATTGCCCCTTCAGTTTCTCCAAGTTCCATAGATTTTGCAGTTCCAACAGCATGAGAAGAAGCACCCATAGCGATTCCCATTGCAACTTTATCATTAATTTTAAAAATTGAATATAAAGAAGGTCCAATAATCGATCCAATTACACCAGTAAGTATGATTGCTACAACAGTAATTGATGGCAATCCGCCTAATTGTTTTGATAGGGCCATTCCTATTGGTGTAGTAATAGACTTAGGTATTAAAGATTTTATTAGCACATCAGATAAATTAAAGAATTTACAAAGTAAAATTATGCAAGCAATCCCGCATACATTCCCACATAAAATACCTATGAGTATAGGTAAAGCATTTTCTTTAAATAAAGTAAATTTCTTATACATAGGCAAAGCTAATGCAACTGTTGCAGGGTATAAAAAGAATGAGATAAGTTGACCTCCATTATTAAAAGCTTCATATTTTATATGAAGTTTTGTTAGCAAAAAAATTAATATTACCATAGCGATTAGCAAAGGATTAAAAATTGAAAGTTTTGTTTTTTTATTTATATAAACTCCTATTCCATAAGCAATTAAAGAAATTAATACACCAAATATGGGAGAATTGATAATATCATTCATGTAAATTCACCCTTCTTAAAAATTTCACTGTATACGCAGTTATTAACCAAAATACTATCGTTGAAATAATCAAAATGACCATAAATACTATCCATTTTCCCTTCAATATTCCAAATGCAGTCATCAAACCTACCCCAGCAGGAATAAACAAAAAGGACATATTTGATATCAAAAATTCACATACATCTTCAATCATTTCAACTTTGATAACTCCTGTTTGTAATGCAAGAAAAAGTAGAATCAAACCAATTACAGTACCTGGAATTGGTAAATTAAATAATGTTTGTACTAATTGTCCTACAAAATATGTAGCTAAAATAATCATTAATTGCATTAAATGTTTCAATAAAATCACCTACCTATCAGTATATAAATTATATGCGTCAATGGTTATACCGGTCATACCACTTTCATCACTAATGTTAGTCTATCACTTTTTTTAATGTATTGCAATATTCTATAAAAAATGATAGAATAACCTCAAACAAATTATTGGTATGACCGGTATTACCTTTTTAGATATTTGAATACAAAAGGATGTTTTTTAATGATTAAGAAAATGTATCTCAAATAGATCACATACGAATAATAATTCAGTGGAGGTAATGTAAGTGTTAGAGGAATTTAAAAAATATCTATTATATAAAGAACATAAAAGTTCTAGTACAATTGAAACATACTTAAGGTATATACAAGAATTTATTAATTGGTACAATAGTAGTACAAATAAAGAGCTTTTGAAATTGGATAGAAAAACGATTGGTAGTTATAAGAAGTATTTAATATCCATAAAAAAAAGAAAAAAAGCAACCGTAAGTGTTGAACTTTGTGCATTGGTCAAGTTTAATAGTTTTTTCTGTTATAAAAATGCACCTAGAAATTATATTCCAAGTAAAAAGCATAGAGCTGTTAACTAGTCTTAAGTGATTAGATATAAATTCTTTATGCCAAATAATATACATAACAACTAACAGTTTGAGGATAAAATTTTATATATAAAAATAGAGTATTGCAGTTAAATCAATAATGATCTAAAATTGCAATACCCTATATTTTTTATAGTACGTATAGTCTCAAATGCCCATTTTATAAAGCTTTTTAAGCTATATTTATTATTTGCTTGGTCGTGGTTGCTTTACTTGAGCCTGTACTGCTGCTACCATAAAAGACCAATCCAATTTTTTAACATTATGTAACACTTATTAGGTAGTGATTCTCGGCCATCTCTCCATCGAAAATATTCACCCTCAAAAGTTAAATAAAGTTTCCAAATCTTTTCCTCTAAAATGTTCTTCATGAAATAAGTCTGATCGTTCATAAATATAATCGTTCGTTTGTTTATACTTCAGTGTTTATAGGCGAATAACTGAATTAGCTATTCGTTTTTCTCTACCATCTGGTGTAGTATAAAACCTTTGATCTATGCCATAAAGTAAAAGTGTCAAATCACTCTCTGTTTTTACTTTAAAAGTATTATCATCTGAAACAAGTTGAGGGCAATATTCTTTGACTGTATTAAATACAGTATTTTTCTGATTGTCATCAAAATTACTCAAAGCCTCCATTGCTAAGGCAATTCTTTTACGATTAGCTTGTTTTACAGAAGCAGCACAGAAGTTATTTTCGAGCTTAACAAAATCTTTAGCCAGAAAAGCTTCCGTTTCTACTGTAGTTGCTTCTCTAAAAAGTTGATCTATACCTTTGAATATTCCAGTTATAGCAGACAGCTTCTTAAAATATAAAGTATCATTACTTTTTACATATATTGCATCTGCAGGATCATGAATCACAATGTCTTTACTGTTTGCATTGTATTTAAATTGATCACCAATAGTAATTACTTTCTTCTCCAATAATTGTGACTTTGTAATCCGCTGAAAATAAAATTCATCCGCATTTTGACAAGTGCAAATAAAATCAATATTTGATATTTGATTTGCTTCTAGCTGATAATATGCAACTGAATCTGTATAGTCAACTAAAAATTGTAAAGAAAATGGTTTCTGAGAAAACTCACTGATTGAAAACCATTCTCCTTCATCAATATTAGTTGCAGGGTCATATACGACATTGTTAGTCAAGTCGCTTGGTAAAGTATATAAATTTACGTTTGATAAGACTTTTCTGAATTTAGAGTTCTCGTTGCCTTTTCTCAAACGTAATTTAGCCATCACATGATTCATCATTATCCTCCTTAGTTTTTTCAACATCTATAAAGGTAAAATTGTTTATTCTTTTCAGCATAGGGAAAACCAATTCCTTCGTTGTTTTTATTTGCTTTCTGCTAATTAAAAAAATTTTTATATTGTCTGCTGTGGTCATATTATAAAACTGATATCCAAAAATCAAAAAAATTGGATTGAAATACATTGCCTGGGAACAGAATGTAAACACAAATAGTATAAAGTAAATAAACCAAAGTGTTTCTGTTGTTGGAACACTCAGTGCTACAAAGAAATATCCTAAGTAGCTTGGCAGAAATGAATTGTTTGCTTGTTCAATATCTAAAGGTGTTTTTTCTATACTATCATAGCTTAAAAAATTCTTCAAAAGCAAACTCATCCCAGTAGTTAGTACAGGAATCAACATACATACTATGTATGAGACCCATATAGGAAACTTACCTAAACAATAAAAATGGTTCTGTCCTTTGATAAAGTATACTACTAATATCAGGGAAGTAGCGTTAAAAGTTAAAAGCAGTTTATAAACCAATTGAATAACCCATTTAATAATAATTGTCACCTCCTGCAGACAGTTTTCATACACCAATAACATCAGCTATCTGTTGTAAGATTCTATAGCTACAATGCTAGTTTATTTCGTGCATTTGAATTTTATGTGTTCTACGGTACATAGAAGAGGTGATTTTTTTCCTATAATCATTTTTAATGAATTTACTTGTAAATTTAATAAATAATCATCCTTATATGTAACCGCTTATGCTTCGTGCATTCTATCCACAATTGAAGGACGTTTAAACTCAATCAGTAAAAATTTATTACTATGATCACGATTTAAAAGCAGATCATGTCTTATACTTACTCATGCTCCCCATATCAGGCTTTATGTAGATATCCTAACATCTGTTTGACTTCTTAATGACTAGTGATATACTAATCCCCCTTCAGCAAAAACCATCTATCTATTACCATGCCCATACTAGTCGAATCGTCTCTAACACTGACCTTAGACAAGAGCTGAACCCTACACTGGAATATTCCCTATTTTTCAGCTGCTCTATTGTAGAATATATCCATTCTATACCTCATAAGAAATAGCTTTCCATATATTAGTATATGCCAATAAAATAGTAAAAACAATTAGTTTGTAGAATATTCTTGTAAAACTTTTCTTTCTGAAATTATAATGCATCTTTCTTTTTATAAAAGCTTCAACCTTATAAAGCATGCATATAGTCAATAAAAATAGGATACTGTCTCTTAAGTCACTAAAAGACAATATCCTTGTTTCATTTTGTATGTATACTTCCTAAGACTTGATGTATAAGCCTTAGGGATCTACATCCATACTATTTTTGACTTTGTTATTCAGTTGATCTTTGATGTCTTATAGCCGCCTGTGCTGCTGCTATCATGAAAGACTAACCACTATTTTTTACTATTATGAAACACTTACCATATTCCCAATACCAAGACTATAATCTTTATAAATTCAACACTTTAAATTCTTTTAATAAAGTATTCTATTTATATACTAACCTTCCAGTCTTTAAAATATCTTATCATTATAATTTTAGATATTTTAAGATTAAGATCACAATCTCTTGTTAAAGCTAAACTCATGTATGTACTCTTGGTATTTGCATGATCTTTAATTATAACTTTAAATTTTGTTTCAATTCTACTAGTAACACTGTATGTCTTGGATTATATTGAGTATTCTCTACTTGTACTAAATAAACAAGTATGTATGATAAATTAATATGAATAATAATATAATTCATTGTTTGTTATATATATTCTGAAGCAACTTTAAGCATTTCAAAAGCTTTTTAAGATTATAAATTTTATCTTTTACTTGTGATAAACCTAAATATACATATACAAAATTAATACACATTTGACAATGTCTTTATTAATAACTAACTCTCTATTGTAAATATTTACTTAGATTGTCGAAGTGCCTCTAAAGCTTTATTCATGTTATCCTCTTTTTCACTTACTTTCGGTAGGTCGCAATAACTTAAACCTGCCACTCATAATATCTCATAGTCTATTGGAAATTTTTTAAAATTTCTATTTTTAAGATATTAGCTTAAACTTGATTTTCAAAATTTTGTCCAGTAGCTCTTACTTCTAAAAAAGCAGTATATGCATTATCTAAATCATTCCACACCATTACAATTTATCTATTATTCGAGGTTTCAAAAGCTCTTCCATCATGCATATGCTAATATATTATGTAGATAATTTGTTGAAGTATATTCTAAATATAACGTAAACCACATTCAGTGATTCTCTATTAACAAATCTTCTGAATAAATATCTAATTTATTTTTGCGTGAACTTATAATCATTTTTTTTGTATTCATCAAAATCAATTTTCTCCTTAAAATGATAACGCTGATATATTATATTTTTCTTTTTTAAAACCTCAAATGTTGTATCAAAAAATTCATATACATTCTGAACACTCTTCATTAAAGATTTATAATAGTGCCCTTCATCTGGTGACGGCAAATCCCAACTATCATTTCTATTCTCATCAAAAATTCTAATATTTGAATGCATAAAAAATTCACGACCATCAGCTGTATAATGAACATTACAATACATATCATTATAATGCATAATAATATCTCGTGGTTCAACAATCTCCTTAATCCATGAATTATACTCTGAATAGATAAATCCCATAAGCTCATCATTTTCTTTTCTTTTTAAAACTTCACTCATAAGCCCATTAGCTTTATTGTTTTCACTGATTCTCCCAAATGTAGATGTAATTGATATTCCTTTATAATAGAATGACAATATTGTAACTAGTCTATCTAATAAACATTTTATTGAAATAAAAATATTTTGAATCTCTATTGTAAATAATTGTTCATAACACTCTAAATTTTTACTGTATTTTTTATTCATAATATTTATATTATACTCAATTAAATGCTCAATATACTTATTATAGTTATATGCAGGAGCAAGATAAGTAGCCTTAGAATAGCTAATATATCCATGAAGATTTGATTTTAATGAAGTTTGATGATCTTCCTTAACAAATAAATATTCTTCAAAGCTATCTATTTCTTTCTGTAATCTCTCTAAATCAAAAGTACAGTTTCTAAAAATAGGAATATCTAAAAACATGCCTTTTTGCTGATTTTCCAATTCTTCACTTCGTCTTTTTTCATACTCTTCTTCATACCATTGCATATCTCTCACGTTTTGATATTTGTAGTAACTCACAGAATTCCCCCTCAGATATGTTTAATGCAACTTCAAACATATTAATTTATATGCTCTTTAACTAATCATTATTTCTTTCTGTAAAAATAATTATTATTTTACACAAACTTATAATTATTCCATAATTTCATTATATAATATATGAATAATTTTGTATATGAATGAATCCCTTAAATTTCAATAATGCTTTTAAACAAAGCATTAAAAGAGGAAGCCCTATCCATTTGGATTAAGTTTCCCTCTTTAGCTATCTCACATAAACACTAAAATTAATGTCTTTCCATTTATCCGCCCTTAGGTACTTACCATAAGTTTTTTTGTATCCTTTGGCTCTATCAATAGTTATCATTGACTTGAATGCAAGATTATAATTTTTATCTCTAACTTCTATAGTCTTAGCACTCTTTTCCTCAATCTTTTCAGTTATTATAGTATTGAATAAATCAGTTGTTTCAATGTCTGAAAGATTTATCAACCATTCAAATTCTTTATCACCTTTTACTATTATTTTATCAATAAGTTGGTTGATAATGTCCTCGTCCAATTTTTCAGTACTAAAATCAATTAGTTGCTCAAGTGTATTTTTAATGTGTTGTAACTTTCTATTTAATTTCTTCTCTAACAATGGTTGTCCACCTTCAACTACCATTAATTCGTTTTCTGCATCTTTAATTTGCTTAGTATAATCATCCCTTGTACTTATAAATTCTTCTAGTGTAATATAATCACTATTGTATAAATCAAGAAGCTTTTTTAATTTCTGCTTATACTTTTTTATCTTATAGTTTAATTCATTTATTTTATCAACATTATCTTCTTCATCAAGTACAAAATTTTCCTTAATTAGCTCAAAAGCTGTAATTACTGATTGTCTTCTAAACCCCCAGATTTGTTCAATTATATCCTTTGCCATTAGCTCCAACACCCAACCACTCAATGTCTTAGTATTACATGCTCCATCTAAAGGTAATCCTTTCTCAATTCTGTATTTAGTATTTCCACTAGTTATTCTATGTCTACAGACATAGCCTTTTACAATTTCACCAGTTCCCTTATTTTTCCTCCACTTGTATTGTTGGTAGCTAGAACCACAACTGCACTCCAATAAGTTCATCCATATGTCATTAGAGTGTTTTATACCACATGCCTTTTTACCAGGATTCTTTACTACTCTTTTACTTTTAATTGTTTGCACTCTTTCAAAATGCTCTGCATCTATAATTGGTTTAAAATCTCCTTGAATTTCAATGTATTCACTTTTATCATTTTTCTTAACTTTATGTTCTAAATAATCTATTACTGTAGTTTGACATTGATATTGCTTACCAATGTACATTGGATTTTCCAGCATCCTGCTTAACGTTGATTCATGCCATTTTACTTCTCCTTTGGAATTTTTTCTGCCAGCTTTCGTTAATTCCATCTTAATAGTTTTGAGACTATAACCTTTTAGATATAGGTCAAATATCATTCTTACAGTATCTGCTTGCTCTTCATCTATTACAAATGTTTTACCAACTCTATTATACCCAAGTATATTTCCACTTCCATAAAGAACCTTTTTTACTTGCCTTGCTGTGTATTGACCTGCTTTAGCTCTTTCACTAATTTTTCTACTATCATCCTGTGCCGCAGATGCAATATATGTGAGCCTCATTTCTCCATCTTTATCAAAGGTACTTATATTCTCGAATATAAAGTAAACCTCAACACCCAATTTTTTTAAGTCCCTAGTATATTGCAGTGTATCAAGTGTATTACGTGCAAATCTACTGACTTCACGAGTTATTATTAAATCAAATTTACCTTGTTTAGCATCTTCAATCATCCTTAAGAATCTTGTTCTGTTTTTAGTTTGAGTACCTGATATTCCTTTATCAAAGTATTTATCTACAACTTTCCATTCAGGGTGTTTTGCTGCAATCATCTCGTACCATTCTATTTGATTATCCATTGCCGATAGTTGAGACTCTTTTTCAGAGCTAACCCTCCCATAGATTGCTACCTTCTTTTTTTCAACTGCTGCTTTAGCCATTTATTATTTACCTCCCTTTTTTAACTTCTGCATGATTTTCTCGTATGTCTGTCTATTTATTTCTCCTCTGTCATACATGATTTGAATAAGCGTTTTTACCATATTTTTACTATGATTCATCTTTCTTCTCCTTTACCAATTAACTTGATAAAAGACATCCCAAAAAGCTTACTAACCATGCAGAGGGTCTTTATATCCTTTATATGTATTTTCTAACTAATAAAGGCAACTACACGAAAGTAGTTGCCCATAAATTATTAAAATCGTTTATACTGATATCAAATTAAATGCATTCTGATTTTATTGCTTAATTGAATACATATATAATAGGAAGTAATTTTTTATTGTCATAAATGCTTATGTATTTATAAAGATTGTCCTATCTAATTACAATCGACTTCTAAATATTTATTAACTAGCTTATAAAATGTATTCTTTTTTAACCCTAATTCTTTCATAGCTGCAACAGCAGTAATTGTTCCAGCCATCCATTTATCATGTACTTCTTTAAAATTACTTGGATATTGTACAGCTGGTCTGCCTATACCTTTACCTCCATTTTTAGCTTTTAGGATTGCTATGCCCTCAGCTTGTCTCTGTTTTATATTCTTTCGCTCATTTTCAGCCACAAAGCTCAGTACCTGTAACACTAAATCACTTATGAAATTTCCAAGTAGGTCTTTATTTTTAGTTGTATCTAATAAATCCATATCCAACACTTTTATGTCTGCTCTAATTTCTTTAGTGATAATATTCCACTCCTGCATGATTTCTTTATAATTACGCCCGAATCTATCAAGTGATTTAATGTATAACAAATCCCCTTCTCGTAAACATTGCTTTAATACTTGATATTGTTGCCTATTAAAGTCCTTCCCACTTGCCTTATCAATAAATATATCTCTTTCATTAACTCCTAATTCCTGCACTTCTTTTAGTTGCCTCTCAACATTTTGCTCTTTACTTGAAACTCTAATGTAAGAAAATACTTTATTACTCACAATAATAAACCTCCATCAATTAATGGATGGATTGTAACGAATCCGTTTAAAAAGGTCAAGCAAAATTTACAAAAGTTTGCAATTTATTTTTATAACCTTTACAAACTTAAAAGTATTAAATTTTGATATGGTCCTAAAGGTATACCTTTAAAAACTTATAACTAGTCATTAAATAGAACTAAAATATTAACTATTTTTACCCAAAGCAAAACAATCACTCCGTAAAAAGTGATTGCTCTATCTTTTATTAACTAGTCATTTATTTGCCTTTAATTATTCTATCAATCCTTGAAGAATCCTATATCTTTGCTTATCTTCAAAGTTCAAATTTGCACTTGGAGTGCTCATCAAATATAGTAAGTAGCCTACTGACTCTGGAAGTCTATCCTCTACGTATTGTATACTCTTTTTAAAGTATGGAGCAATTATGGACATTAATTCACTGAACTCTTCATCAGTGCAACTGTCTTTAACATCATTACAGTGTATTTTTAATATCAAATTATCTGTTAGCAGCTTATTTTCTTTACCATATCTAGCTAGAGCTAAGTTTAATTGTTTTTCATATCTTGTTAAGTCACAATTGTAAAATATTATTTCTGTAAGCATTTCATCTGGAAAGTATTTGAGTAGTTTTCCTGTGTCATAATCAATACTTGACTGACAGGATTTTATATTGAGCCTTTCACTTTCCTTTAGATTCTTATTATAATTTTTTATTGCAGCAGCAACAGACGCTCCAGTATTCCTTATATAAATTTTTGTAGCTTTTGATGTTAGTCTTGTATTTATAATGGCATAAATATATCTCCTTAAAAAATCATCTTGTTTTTTAGCCAAAGTTATTTTTTCAAGAATACCAAATGGTCTTTCATAAAAGTTACCTTTAGGATCCACGTAACTTTGATAAATTTCTTTTGTTCTTTTCATTATCTCTCTCATGTTTATACCTCCATCCTTATTTTTAATTAGTAAATGTATTCAATTAATACCTAACCAAAATTTTAAATGCCTTGTTTTTTATTTTCATTCAATTTTTAATATTTTTTACCTAAATTTCTTTTCCACAGGTTTTATGATATATTTTATTTTTCTAAAACCTCTTTTTTTTTCACTCAAATTACAAAAAACTACACTTAAAATCTTAAAATCAAGAATTAGCTCTTTAAGTATTTTTTCTTTACTTATATTTATATAAACTTCATGCTCTTTTTTAAGAATTTAAACAATCTCTACAATGTACTTCAATCAAATAAACCAAAGTAAATGTAAATTTTTCTTATGAATTTATTTCAGAATGCAACATTTAATTTTAATGGATGAAATTCTAAAATTATTAGACATTCAATCCAATTGAACAAAAAGTCAATTATTAAATGTTCAAATTTGTTAATTTCCTAGAGTAATTACAACATCCATGTAAGGTTAGTTATAAAGAAGATTTCTATTCTCATAACTTGCCTAATGAAAGTCATCATTTTTAAATATAAAATTAATTATTTTCGCAATCTATAACAAACTAAGGTTTAACCTATCTATATAACTAGACAAAAGAAAGTTCATTAAAATCTAAATAAAATATTCAACTAAGCTATAATTACAAAATAATTAAAATGCTTATACCTATCTATACTAGCCACTACAACGCATCTATAAATTAATTTGATTTTATAAAATATAAATATCCATCATTTTTCAAACTAGCTCATTGGCTGCCTGCTAAAAAACCTACTATTATAAAAAACCTTATTTCTAGAAAAAATAAAAGAACATGCTTATATACTCAATAAAAGCACATTCTTACTATTAATGATATTTAACTTACTTTCCAATTTTTCAAACTTTAGAAGCCTATTATATTGCATAGTTAAAACTTACAAAATCTAATTTTTACTTTTTCATTAAAACATTTAACTTCCAAAGCCTCGAATAACGAATAACTTAAACTTCTATTTTCTTAATAAAAGCTTTTATTGAAATTTCATTCACTTATTTCATATATAAAGTATATTTAAATTTATATTAGTCTTTTTTAGTTATATAGCCGACATGAAAACAGACTACATTACGGATGTAACTTCCATAATATAGTCTATTCTTATTTCATTAGTAGTAGATGAAGATTATAAGAATATTACGTATTAAAGTTGTTGTTAAATAAATGTACCTAATATGGTTTCTTTATTATGTGTTGCAAGTGCGATGGCAGTGGATAACTTTTAATGTGTTCAAATTTCTTAATCTCAACCGAACCAAGCCCTCCCGTTTCAATTAATATCCTTTCATCTCCAACAGTATTATGTGCTCCAACGTATGGATGTGCTATAACTTCTAATTCGATTAAGTAACCAGAACCTCCTTTTCTTTTAGCACTTACTATATCAATACTATACGCAAAAATCATTGGAGATTCTGTTAAATATTCTTTATAATAATTATTTATTTCTTTTTGTATATATGGTACAAGTAGTGAAGTAATCACATCTCTATAAATAATTTCCTTTGAGTTCTCTATTGGTTTTGTTGATTCAATTTTACTTGGTTGTTTTATAATTGCTTCATGAGCATGGCATGGAAATGTGAAAGATGTTATTACTGTTAAAAGGCTTATTACAAACACAATTTTCTTCAAAAAAACCACCTCCAAAGAATGTTCTACCAATAGTTTCTCTTATCAGTGGATTTATTATGAAATAAAAAAGACCTTGTTACTGTATCTCAAAATACTGTGATGCATTTAATTACACTTGTAACGCTCATCAAGAAAGTTCTGACAGAACTGAATCTAAAATTATGTTATCTCAACTCTACAAATTGGAATTTGAAGAATTAATCGTCTAAATAGAAATATAAGTCACCAATAAATTTGAACAGAATAATTTTACTATTGTCTTAATATACCTACTTTTTCTTTTTCATTCAAACATTATTCAAATTTTTTAAAAAAATATTTTATAGGAACAGGTTCACCGTCTACAATAAAGTTCCCATCCCTGAAAGCAGCAAGCATCATCAAAGAGCTTTGATCAAGCAAGTTTCTATTTTTATCTTCCAGTAATTGATTAATTTGTCCCATCATTTCTTGCGTTGTAAGGCTTTCAAGTTCTTTTTGCATTTCAAGACGTAATTCTGGACTTCCTCCTTTGTCTTTCACAACTGTATTTGAGAGTATCCTTATACATGTTGCTAATGTTATAGCACTATTTCTCATAGCATTGATAAGCGCCTGAACTTCTTCTACGCTTCTGGCCTCTTTATAATCTTTTGAGTTATGTCTTTCTTCCTTCGCAGTTTCAACCGACACATTCTCTGTTATAACAATCTGTGTGCCGTTTGCTTTCCGGTCTTCAGCTTCCCTTATTAATCGAGCTGCTTTTGTTTCTTTACCTGCAAGGCCATCCCTCACTCCACTCATTACGATCTTTGCATTTTCACTAAATTCCTTTACCTTTTTCTTTGTTTTAGGAATAGCGTTTTCTTCAAGCCATCTTTCAAAATAATTGAATCCGATATTTAGCCCTTTTTGGACCGCTTCGCTGATTCCTGGCACTACAACTTCTTCAATAAGCATTTGACCAAAAGTAGGCCTTTCTTGAATTACTACTGTACTCTGTAATTCCTCTTCGTCTACCTCAATCAACTCAATTGGTCCGCTCATCGAATTGTTAACATCGTCAAATTGAAGGCCACTAAGGGTTCCATCTTTTTTCTTCGAATTAACCAAATGTTTGCCCTTTTTATGAACAACCCGGTAAAGTTTATCATCTATTTCTTTCTCTTCCATATATCCTCCTTAAACCTCTCTCATACCAGAGGTATTATTATTCACTGAAGTTTTCCTCACTAACAAATTCTAATTTATGATACTCAACCTTAAATCGAAATAAATACCAATATAATAAAAATAGCTTTCTTTTTACGTTTAAATATTAGCTATCATCAAAAGTTATATATGTTTAATATAATGAATAAAGGATACTGAAATAAAATCAGTACCCATATGAATTAATTACTCAATCTCGAATGTTATTTTTAATGTTTTTGATTTTATCTTATGTATATCGCACTTTTCAGCGTGAGAGCCACATATACTTGAACTAACACCGCTTTTAGTACCTATGCCAGCAGGATTCTTAGGATTATTACATATTAATTTATTACTATTATAAAAACTACACTTTCCAGAAGGTTTACCTCCATTTAACATACATTTTTCAGCGTGAGAACCACATACACTTGAACTAACACCAGTTTTGCTACCTATTCCTTCAGGATTCTTAGGATTATTACATATTAATTTATTACTATTATAAAAACTACACTTTCCAGAAGGTTTACTTCCATTCAACATACATTTTTCAGCGTGAGAACCACATACACTTGAACTAACACCAGTTTTACTAGCTATTCCTTCAGGATTCTTGGGATTATTACATATTAATTTACTGCTATCATAAAAACTACACTTACCCATTTTTTATTTACCTCTTTTCATAGTTTATTTATGTTATTAATTCTACATAATTGTAAAAGTCCCTTTATTTTCACAAAATGAAATATGGCTAATCAATACGAGGTACCTTTAGTATGTAATAAATATCAGAGTTATTATATTTGTCAGCACAAAATATATTTATCCAGCTTAAAGTTGAATTAATATACTCTGCTCAACAGTAAAATAAAAGGAGATAACCGAAAACAACAGCTATCTCCTTTTATTTTATTATTTTCCGTTAACGTGATTGTAAACTTTATTTACATATCCTGCTAACCAACTATTATTAACTGTAGTATAAACTGATTCATACTGTATAAACATTATGAACGGCTTATCTCCTAGAACTATCATACAATCACCTGTAACAGCTCCTGCCTGACTGTCGTACGCTCTGTGTATAACTTTTGTCCCTGCTGAAAACTTAGCTTTACTAACAATATCGCCAGTAGTTTCGTCTTGAAGGATTGATTTAAATTCTTTTGCAAGGTCTGTATTAGTGTTTATGAAAGCATATACACGTCTTGCTATTAATAGCATCTGTCTTGGTGTATATCCGTTATTGCTAACATTGCCTACTATACTCTTTTCAAAATTAGCTGCAGCCTGAGTATTATATGTATTTGCAAGTACAGTATAAGCAGTTTCATCATCATTAAGTGTAGCTAATCTCTGTAATTCAGCTACAGTCTTAAATAGTTTTGTACCATTAGTGTCTCTCTTATAGAATAACTTTTCATTCCCGTCTATTTGACCTTTGCTTCTTTGGTCATAGATGAATAAATCTAATATTAATACTGGCTCTGACCACATTGATACTGGTTTATCAATATCTATTCCAGAAAATTCTCCAGAAGTTAAATCCCAATATGCCATAGAAGTTTGTCCACCATATTTTTGCTGGTCTGAGTACATATCATAGTTAAATAAAGCTGAGCCTTTATTAAAAGCTTCACTTCTCTTATCGTAAGTCACTTCATGAGCGTTTGGTACTTCTATATCAGGTAAGTCAGAGAAATCATAGTTATTTAAGTCAATATCTTCATTTCCAACTGCTATCAAGCTTTTATTCTTTAAGAATCCCTTTATTGTTGAGTTGCAATCATTATCAAATAACATTAGTGGAGCATTTTCTTTACTAGCATATACAGAAGCTACAAGAGCATTATGATAATCTTTCCCCGTGGCTACAGTAAGAGATTGTGGTGAACTGTTGAAATTATTAATTATTGCTTTTGCTGTATCATATCTATCTGCACCACCAATTCTATTTATGCTTATGCCTATAGTAGAAAGCTCATTTTCTACATTAGAAGATACTACCCCTTGGCCACCTAATATATATATTTTTTTAATATTCCAGTCGGTTAAAGCTTTCTTACTTTCTTTATTTAAGGTTGCTTTATCTGTCAATAATATTGGACTTCCTGACTTTCCAGCAAAGGTTGAGCCTGCCAAAGCATCTGCAAATCCATAAGCATTACATATAAATGCAGTATCAGATTTACTCTTTTTAACTACTTCTTGTCCTACAGCAATTGCTGTTTTAAACCTATCATCACCACTTAATCTTACAGTCTGATATCCTCGACTCTTAATAGTATTCTCTATCAAAGAAGAGATTGAACTTTCTCCACCTAGTATATAAACAGTTTTAGCACCTAATCTTTTTATTTCAGAAAGTAACGCACCATCATATGTGTTACCATTTGGAAGTGTGAATGTTAAATTATCAGCACTAGAAAATAGTATAGGAGCATTAAGTTGAATACCGAGAATAGTTCCGCTTAGTGAGTCTGGGAAATCAGCTGGACTTGCAATAATTACACTATCAGACTTATCCCAACCTGATTTACTTACTGATATTGAAGTATCAAAGCTATTTGATCCTGTTATTTTTTTTATAACAGAAGTGTTAGTGGATGTTGTAGATGATGAGTTATCAGCTTTTACATTGCTTAAGTTTGTCAGACACATAATAGAAACTACTAGAACTGTAGCAAATTTTAAAATTAGTTTATTCATGTTTCCCTCCTGTATTGTAGATTTAAAAGTTATATTAAATGTGTTAAAATGTTCCTTGTTTAATTATACCATATTAAGCTATATTAGTATTTTTGTTTACAAATAAAAACAATTTATTTTTTAAAACTGCTTTTACATATACCAGTAAAGAAACTTGTATGCTAATAAAATAACACATAAACCGGAAAGGGTGGACTTGCCTTGTAACCTAGGTTATAAGGACAAGTCACTTTATTGCTTGTACTAGAAACCAAGAGTTAAAAGCATGTCCACCCTTGTGCCGGAACGGAACTAAAAGTAACTAATTATTAAAAACTTGCTTCGTTAAGTGACCACAAAGTAATGCCTCAGCAGGACCTAAGGGCACTTCTCTGAACGCTTGTTTATTTTGCTAAACAATAGATTGGGCGAGTTTAGACAAGCTTATTATGGCTGCACAAATTTTCTTTCGACTGTAAAGGAGACACTATTGATATCCCCAGAGAAACACTTTCTGGTTTGAGCGAAGTAGCCATAATAAATAAATGCCAATGGACCAGCTTTTCTTCTGAGGGAAGGAAGAGGAGAAGCTAGTCCATTGCTTCATTAGATAATGACACCTAAAAACTTCTTACTTACAATTATAATCCATGTTTCTCTAAATAATCTAAACATTCAACTTCAGCTATAATAAGTTTTGCAATATATTCATCTATAGCATTAATAGCTTCTAAGCTCTTAATTAAGTTTTTAATCTTAGTTCTATTCTCTGCTGTTATACTAATAGGTGTATTTATAATAAATTTATACTTCATTATTATATTCTTTAAATATTTTATTATTTTGAAATAAGATTAATTTTTTTACCTTTCATTATATCATTGGAATATATCTTATCTGGTTTTGTAATATCAATCTTTGTACTATTTTTGATGACATTGTAGCCTTCCTCATAATATACGTTATATTTACATGTATCTGTATAAAATATATGTGCTAATTTCCGCAAATCTCCGCCTTTATAAGTTTCACTACTAAACATAATATATATAAAATCTAATTGGTCTGTTGGGGCAATGTATGTATCAAGTATAATAAATTCATTAAATGAATCTAAAAAATAATGTACTTCTATAGCACTCTTATCACTTCTACAACTATATAGTGCTTCAATAATTCTACATACATTAAATTCCACATTTAAAAGTTCCATTATCTTCACAAAAGTCGGTTCAATATTATATTCATCTACATCATCATATGGATATACAGCCAATGTATCAAATGGTATCATCATTTTATCTCAATATCCCACATAGTTTTTTCCAAAGTATTCACTTCTACAAATTACTATTTATTGAGTTATTTTACATCTTTCATAAGTCGCATTGTTTCACATATCCAAATTAAGTAATAAACAAATTATACCACTTAATACCACCAAGTTAAACAAATTGTGTTAATTAGATAATCTAATATGTTCATAAGTCTATACTTGTTGCCCAGTGACCTAATTCTTATTAATAAGCCATTGAAAATCTACAATTCTTAAAAATCCAACATTCACCTTATTTTACCAAAACCATTTTTAACAACTTATAAATCTAATAAATTTCCAAAACTTTACACCAATTTTCTATTCAATTTTTAAAATTAAAAATTTAACCAACTGTATCGTTATTTTTTCTTTGATGTTATCCTCTTTTTCTCTTCATGCTCCCTCTAACTTTTCATTAGATATTTTAATTAAATTAGCTGCTTATAATTTACTCATAACAACTTTAAAATTTATATTATTGCTGATTCACCAGTAGCTGTATTGTCTTTTGATATCGCTGTATATACAAAAAATCACCTTAATAAACTATTATGTTTATCAAAGTGATTTTAAATGCTTGGCTTTTTTATTTATACTGTCTTCAACTAAATTATTTTTACTAAAATAGGTATAAACTTTATATTCTCTTATAAATTAGTATATTAATAGTTATATCAGTTCCTTTTCTTATTTTAAAAGCACTTCCTTATATGAATTGGACTCTGTTTCAAAAATTATGCCTCTTACTTTTCCTTTCATGCACGCACAATTTATTACAATAGTTTTATTCAATTTTTCAACTCCAAAAGCTTCATGAATATCCGAAGTACAAAATATCTTCATCAGTCTACCCCTAACATCATTCCATCCAAAACTTTATAAATTCAATTTCTCTATCTGTTAACTCCCTGTTTTCTTTCTTAGCTCCATTGTTTAAATCAAGTATTGTTAACTCGCAGACTGTCAGCTTCTCTTTGTTTGCTTCTTTCCTCTCTAAGTCTTGAATCATTTCCGTTATTTCTTGATTACCCATTATAATCAACTCTCCCTATAATAAACTGTCTAAAATTTTAATTATTTTCTTTTTCCTCAATTTCTTTTTCAAATACATCTGCAACATAATAAGGGCTTTTAGACCATAATTTTGTTTTTTCATCATATAAATTCTCATAGGTTTTAGAGCTTTTAAACTTACTTAAAACAGCCCTATTTGACTTTTTGAGTCGTTGAACCATTATTTGAACAACTGCTTTAGCTCCCATTTCCATACGAAGTGATTTTCTTCTTTCCATATCAGTATTTATATACCATTGGTCAAAGCCCATCTCAGGTGGTACTTGGTTTTTATCAAATTCAATTTCTGTCCAACCAAAATTACTACAAAGATAAAAAATACTAGTATTATTCTCATCTTCAATCTCAACTATATCTGACGTTGATATACTTCTACACACATAATTGTTAGGACGATTATCTGTATTGTATTTATTATACAATGCTTCTAAATCTGAATTTTCTAGGCTCTCCCATGTAAGCCTATATATTTTCGGATCGATGTCCTCTGTAGTTTCTAAAGATAAATGACCTTCTATAATATCTATAGGAAGGTCTTTATTAATTTGGTATAACCTAAACCTTATTTCATTTTTCATATTCTTCACATCCGCATTTATTCTATTTTTTTATAACCATTCTCATGTGCACACTTTTCACACAATGTTTCCAGCCATCCATTTCTTTCACAAAGTTTGCCTACTTTTCCGCATTCATCACAAACTGTGTTTGATTTATTCTCATACTCTGAGATTATAATGTATACTTCTTTTATTCTTGATTCTGCATCAAAGTATAGTTGTCCATACTTTTCTCTAATTCGCTCTATCTTGAATTCAGATATGCTTATGTTCTTTTTTTTATAAATCTCTTCTATTTTTCCAACTAATTCAATAATAAGGTCATACCATCCACAACCACACTCAATACTAGCATTAACCAATTCATTCCACATATGGTCACTTGTATTGATATGTGGATATTTTTCTTTCAGTGTTTCCTCAATAAATTTAAAATTCATTTTAATGCCCACCTTTCTTATAAACTTTCCTTTCATAATAAAATGACTTTTTCATCTGTTCGTATAATTTATGCTATTCAATCCAAATAACCTCTTTTAGTATATTTTTATATGCGCTATACTCATTTTTAGGTAATCCTATTGATTTCACTATGTTATCCATCATTTCATCTTCTTTAGCTATTGATTCTAAATGAAGAATATCTATTTTATAATCACTATTAGATGTCATATAATTGCAGATGTACTCAAAGATTTTCAAATCATCTAACTCCTCCAAATAAGAAATTACAATGTTTATATCACTTGACTTTTTGTTTTTGCCTCGTGCAAATGAACCTGCTAAACCGACTCTGACATTATCCAGTATGCTGTTATTCTTCATGTCTTTCAAAAGCTGTAGAACTTGCTCTTTATTTAGGAGTACTTTCTTTTTTCTCATATAGTATTCTTCCTTTCTCAATTGCTCCTTGCCTTAACACCTTATTAAGATTAATACTCTTCTGTAAGCATCATGGTACTATAGTCTCGACTATCAATTACATAAATTTTTGCATCTACAGGCTTTTCTGTATAGTACCTATGAATTTTCTTGCATGGTGGTTTTTCTTGTGTATGTTCCACCTCCTGCATATTTTTCTTACCAAACTTAGCACGCAGTACAAATATTTGCAGATAGTCTTTTTCATTTTCAGCAATGTCCATGTTATCAATCAAGTCCCATAATAATAAAAAAGTTAGTGGATTCTTTTCATTGATTTTCTCCTTGATTCCACAAGTCATATACCTGTCATTCTGAAACATATTCTCACACCCTTTTCTTTTAATCTCAAAGTTTATCTTGGTGAAAGATGGTAATATAACCTGAAACAAAATTCAATAGTCAACTCGTTAAAATTATAAAAAATTTTTGTAATTATTAAATCTAAACAATTTCAATACATTCTTTACTTTTTAATATTTACTTACTGTTTAACTCACATATTTCTATAATCTCAGTACGTCTTATTACAGATAATCTATAAATAATAAAGACTATCTGAACTGTAAGCTTACATTTCAAATAGTCTTTTAATAATTCTATAAGTATTTATTTCACCACAACTAACTAACCTAAATAAATGTTCAATTTGATATACAGATACTTACTGCCTCCTTAATAGTAGTAGTAGGCAACTTTAGCCATTCCACTATTTAATCAGAATCAAATTTAGACTCAATTTTATTGAAATGCTGGTAGGGTAATGCTCTTACAAATATTTGATTACTATCACTCAGTGCTGATATCCTCAATTATTTTTAAAAAATCAAGAACTGTTTCTAAATTAGTTTTAAAGCTATCAAGTGTATATACAGTTTATAATTATTTTTCCTTTACTACTTCATCTACACATTTTCTTCCAATAAACATAATCTATAAAATATAATTTTCCTCATAGAAATACTCTGCTATATATTGATAGCGTTCAAGCTCTTTGTAATATTCTTTTGCTACTTCTGAATTGATAGCATCATATGCTTCAATTGTTGTATTTACAAAATTACAGTTTCTTAAATTATACATTATTTGAAAGGAGATGCTATAAAGTATCCCATCCTTTATAAATAAAAAAGAATTACTAATGTAATCATCAGAACCATAATCAATGCATACAACTTCTGTTCCCTCTAATATGCTTAAGTATAGATATTTAATATATATAATTAACGAGCCATAGACATCTAATTCTGAATACATTCCTAAAAATCCTTCTTGCATACATGGATACTCCCTAATATTAATAAGATCTTCAAAGTCATCCCAAGGAAGAGATGAATAATTACTAAATATTTCAATGACATCATCAGAAGCTATCTCACTAGGAACAGTATAATGATTATTAGGAATAAGCTTATTACAACTTAAACAACCAGCCACAAGGCTTATAGCTTTAGCTGCTGCTTCCATAAACTTATATTTAATAATTTCTTTGTAGATTGATTCTTTCGTCACCATAATTTTTCCCTCCAGTTATATTTTGTTGATATTATTTCTATTAAATGCTATATAACAGGTAGAGATATTAATATAATATGATATTGAACACTTATACTCTCTTTTCATATAATGTTGCTGTAGTTTTTATAAGTTAAAAATTTTATCTATTACAGCTATTGTAATTATTCTTATAAGTATATAACATCTATAACTTATAAACTTCTACAGTTATTAATTTGTGAAGTGTATATTGTTTTTTCAAACACTCAATCTAATTTAGATATGTTCTTTCGTATTACCTTTTTATAAAAATATACAAAATTCAACTTTTTCATATTTTATTTTTACATTTTTTTAACATATAACACAACCTCATTTAAACTCATTTCGGCTTGTTTTAGTCAATTTTTATATATCGACATACTTATACTCCAAAACATATTATTAATTAATTTAAACCCACTCTAAACTCGTTAAATCACTATTTTACATAAATTCAAATTCACAAAATTCAATTATCATCCATAATATTACATACAAAAAAAGTACCCACAATATATTAATTGAAAGTACTCTCTTTTATTTTTAATAAAATAACTTATTTAAATCATTTAACAAAATTCTTTCAATGACATGTATCAACTGTATCTACCCAATATATTTTTATATTAGGATTAATGCAGCATACTTATTTGCTATTTAATAGCTTGTTCATCTATTAAATGGTTTTTCTATGATACGACAATAATTATAAATAAAGTATATATTAACTTTTTAATGTATCAACTTAATTTTTGAATAATGCGGTGTTCAGATAAATTACTTTTTCAATTGTAATACTAAATAAAAAAGTGTATTCTAATTTTCTTGATTAAATGCTTGTATTAATTCATTTGATGTATATCTTAGTTTATCTTTTACTACTTTATTAACATCAGACAACATCTTAGTTGTATTTTCTTTGTATTTTCTTTGTATTTTCTATAATCTTCATTAAGTATACATAAATATTCCTCAAAATCTTCTTGAATTGGATAAATTATCTTGTTTAGTTGTTTTGCTAATTCAGCATCTTTAATAAATTTATCTTTAGTTTCTTCATTTTCTTTTAAAGACTTTGTTAATTGAATTTGATCATTTATCATGCTATCCTTAACGTTCTCATAACAATTTAATGAGTTTTTAATTTGATCATTCATCATTTTTTTTAATCCATCTAACTCATCAGCACCTGATTTATTAATTTTTTCTATTATTAAAGTATCTTCATCTATTTCATCTGCAGAATCTAAAAATTCCACAAGTCTTAGCCATATTTTCTTTTTTTCATCATTATCAATTGTGATCCTTAAAAATGGTTCATACATAGCAACAATAAACTGTCCAAAGTTTCCTGGAAATATTCTAAGTAAGTTCTCTGATATAAATTCTTTTTTACCATCTCTAGATAGCTCTAATGTTTCTCTTAGTTTTCTAATTTGTTCTCCTGATGCTTTGTAATTACCTAAATTATTTTCTATAAGACTTGTAATGATCAATTTACTTTTTTCCAGGTGATTTATATTTTCATTTATTTTTGTTAGAGACTCCATTAAAATTTCTTGAAAACTTTTTTTACCTGCAATCACATCTTTTATATCTAAAATTGGTATATCTAAAGCTCTCAGTGCTCCAATTAAATTCAGCTTAACAATATCATCATCTGAATATTCCCTATAATTATTTTCACATCTTTTTAAAGGGCTAATTAACCCCTCACTCTCATAGTATTTAATCGCCTTCTTTGTTAAACCAGTTTTCTCTGATGCAATCTTAATATTCATATTGTATGCCTCCTATAAACTTTATAAACTTTCAATTCTTTAGTTTTATACTAATGGTGTCTGTAGGGTACATGTCAATGCCTTTTTTAATATCTAACTTAGTAGAATTAAAATCATTTTAAATCACAAAAATTACTCACCGCATTATTCAGTTCTCAAAGATCCTCATTCATATTTCCAATTTTAATAGTTATGTCACATTTTTTCAGTATGCACATATATATCTTTCAAAATCTCTGACATTTAGTTGACTTACATTTCCACTCCTTGCACTATTAATCAAATACCAATTTATTTCTAATATTTCTAATGCACTACCATCCTCCAAAATAAGTTATATTTCTTCTATATCATCAAATACAGCATTTTCTACTTTTCCTTTATCTTCAGCTTTAACAAAGAAACCAACTCTTGCAGTTAAACTTACAGTTTCATAAAATTCTTTTAAATTTTCTTTGATTAGAGTAAAAACTTGTTTCCTATCAAAAGTTACAGTATATGTTTCGTTATTCACTATCTCGCTTATATCGCTTTCTATTTCCTCAATATCCTCTTTCTGTGCCCTTCTGTTCATAAGAGCTTCTACTAAATAATCCTTAAATCCTTCCCTATCTAAAGTTAACACTTCTCCTGTAATATCTGTAACTTTATACATACAAATTTCCCCTCAAATTTATTGTTTGCAAGGGGACATAACTTCTAAAAAATATATAAAAAATATCCGCATATTCTGATTTGAATATACGGATTCTTGATTGCTTATTTTAAGTTGTCAGCAAATACCCTAAAACATTCATCATCAAAGAAAACCATCAATCCAGTGAAATGTTCCAATGTCATTGCCTTGATAACTGAGTCGAATTGCTTTTCACTTGTTACGTGAAACTTCATGTTGTACTTGTTTTCTTGTACCAAGTGTAGCATATCATGTCTTGCTATACAGTGAATCTTGTTCTTACCAATCTCAATTATACCATCATTAACTTTTACATTCGGCATATCTATGTTTTCAATCTTGCTCTGAGTTTCAAGCTCCCTTAATAGCTGCTTTCTGTCCTGTGAATTATAATTATTATAATCATCAGCAACTTCGGGTGTGGATAGCTTGTCTACAACTCTTGTAAGTTGTGTCTGTGAAACCTTATCCTGTTCTAAAACATTTATGATACCTCTGTTTTTCTTTTCTAAATCTGCAAGTTTTTCAACTAATTCAACTTTCTTAGGTGTTAAATTGTTAGTTCCTATTAATTTTTCCATTGGAGGAACAAACTTTTCTACATCTAGTTGAGCATTGTGTGCAATCTTTTCAAACATTTCCTTATCAGACTTTGTTTCCGCTGCTTTAGCTTGTAACCTAGCTCTATCTCTTGCTTCTATTTTTTGCTTATATATTTCTATGTATTTCTGAGGATCGATTTTGTAATCAGGATATTTTTTTATATAAGCATCTTCAAGAGCAATTATTTCTTTTGCTAACTGATATGGAGTCAAAACTTTTCTGATTATATCTTCTTCACCTTTTAGGATTGCATTTGTTAATTCTCTTTCTACCTTTGTGACATCCTTATTGTATGCTATTACTCTTGCAGGTATTTCCGTATATCCTAAACCTTTATAAGCACAAGTTCTGTGATATCCTGCTATTAAGTTGATTACTCCATCGGCTGTTCTTTCAACAGTTACAGGATTTATCAATCCATTTGCTTCAATACTCTCCATTAGTGACAAAATTATTTGTTGATTCTTATGTGTTCTCTCCCCTGCTATAATGTCTTTAATCCTTATTGTTTCATCCGATACTTTAAAATTTCTTTTTTTAAACATTTTTTTCTCCTATCCTCTAATTGTTTTTATAATTTATATAGTTGCTGAATATATTAGCATCCAGACAAATTATGGCTATTTTAATATCTTGTCCAAATGTATTAACTATTCTGTTTGTCATTTCAAAATCAGCTTCATCATTTATCTTTATAGTCATAAATCTATTGCACACTTCTGGGAATTTGGCAGCATAAACAGAATCACATATTAAAATGTTATCTGTCTTTTCATAAGTGCATTGTGGCTCTTCTCCAATCACTTCTCCAGTATCTGGATTCAAATACTCAGGAAGATACTCATTTAATATTTTTTCTCTTAATCCATTTGCAAATTCTAATGGTTTGTTTTTTTGATATTTTTTTTCTACTGCTTCTATTTCTTTTTTAAATTTTTTATAACTGGCATTGAAAAATCCATTTCTTCTTTCTGCTGATGTTTGTTCAGTTTCTCTTTCACTTAAGAAATATGGAGTTATTTCTTCCATAGTATCTATATGAATCTTAACTGCATCTTTAATTTTACTAACATCTTTTACAACTTCTTCATTTTCATTAGCTTTTGATTCAGGTTCTCCTACTGTTAAATCCTCTAAAGTTAATATTGGGACATTTAATGAATCAGCTCTCCTACCATCTTCTTCATTCATACGTTCTGCTATTTTTATTCTTCTTGATATAGATTTTCTTTTAATACCTGTTTTTTCTACTGTATCTTGAATAAATGATTTTGGCACTTCTGGTTGTCCTTGCTCAGGGATAACCGATTCATTTCCGTTTTTATCCTTTGTACTTACTTTATTTATTTGTGTACTTTCAGTATATAACTTCTCGTAAGCCTGCTTTCTTTGATATAGCATATAGCTTTCTTCGAATCTATCTGATGAACGTCTTACTAGATTTTCATCAACTTCCATGAGGATACATCTTGCTTTATCCTTTTCTATGTCGTCATATTCTCTTTGAAATACATGCGCTGGAATTGTTTCTTTTTTCAATTCCATGTATGCTCTCAATCTGTGTTCACCGGATATAAGGGTATATTCTCCATTATCTTGCAATACAGTAATTGGATTTATTAAGCCTACCTGCTTTATTGAATCTACTATAGGTGTTATGTGTTCCTGGTCAACTTCCCATAACCTTACATCAATTTTAATTTTATTAATTGGCAAATCAGTTATTATCATTTTAATCACCTGTCTCCATGCTATTTTTATATTTATTTATAACATACTTCATTACTTCACTTCTTTTATTAATGTATGATTTTAACTTTTTTCTTAGAGCTAATATTCTTAACTCAATGTGCAATTCTTCATCAAGAGAAGTATTAAAACTTCTTCTTTTTTTCATTTTTGCATAATATCACCTCTTGTTAATATTATAAAATATATTTATATTAAAATAAACAATATTAATATATTTTCAATTCGCCCAATAATCCACATATTGAATTTTCAAGTTTATCCCCACTCAAATTAATTATTGATAAGTCATTTTATATTACGATTCTGAATTACTTATTGGCAATTACGTTATGTTTTTTAACTAATTTATTAAGACTAATTAAAATGAATAGAAATAAAATTATAATTAAACACCACATTATTCAATTTTCAACGTTCCATGAGTTAATTCACAGCCGCCAATTAAAATAGACCTTAAATCTATTTTCGTAGCAAAGAGCATCTATACATTTAGATTTATATATTAATTCATATATTTTCATATTCTTCCTTCAACATTGAATAATATTTACAATCTACTAGTAAACCAGTATTAATTTTGTGTATCTTTCTTAAAGTACCCTCATATTTCAAACCGCACTTTTCCATAACTTGTCCAGAGGCTACATTATCAACATGATGTCGTCCAGTTATACGTGCAAATCCTACTTCTTTAAAGACAAAATTAATGACCGCTGAAAAAGCTTCAGTTGTTATCCCTTTGTTCAATATGTTTTGACATGAAAATTCACCCTAAAGATTCATAACATGATTAATATAAGTTTATTCATATCATTTTCCCATATTGCCCCAATTAATTACATCACATATTATATTTTACCAGAATAAGTTAATAACTCACTGATTTGTATAATTCAATTACAATAATATCAGTAAGGTATAAATATTGTTAGCTTATAAATTTACATAATAGCTATAATTTTATTTTGAAGTCCTTAAAGTATCCTCCTGTTATAACATTAAAACCATGTATAAGCTAAGTTTTAGAACTTTACTTTCTCAAATTTTAATTTTTTACATACCTCTGTATCCTTTAAATTTACTCATTGTATCTATTGATTTTTCATACAGTCACATACAAATTTATACCTTTTCAACATTTATTAAAAATCAGCCTTAATTCTATTTAAATGCTGGCAATGTAATGTTCCTACAAACATTTGATTTTGTAATTATAAAAAAATAAAAGAGCTTTTTAATAAGTTTAATAAACTCTTTATACTTTAAGAATCAACTAAATAGCATCCTTAAGTCGACGATATACAAAATTCACCAACGCTTAGCTTTTATCTATGTGCTCTTTAATACTGAACTAATTATTCCCCTAATATCATGTTCAATATTGGATCAACTTCAGTATAAACATTGCATTCAAGTGTTTTACTATTAATACTAATATATAGCTGTAATTTATCTTTATAATCATAGCATGTAAACCACATAATATCGTCAATCCACAAAATTTTATGTTCATATATATTAGTTTCAGGTGCATAAAATCTAAAATCACTCAAATAACTGACATCAAAAAGTCTCGAAGTATCAATGTTAACTCTGCGTGTCTCAGTAATTTTCATATGATTGACCGTTTCACGATTTTTATTGTACATAATTATTTGCCATAACTCATTATTATCATTTATGTTTTTCCAGCAAAACCAACAATCTAAGCAATCCTCCAGACTTCTCCAGTATTTCAACTTAATCTTATTATGTAATATATTCATCTTCTTAACTCCTTACTAACTAATCATTTTTATTTTTCCGGCTATCCCAAGATTCATCTATAACATTATCAAATAAAGTATTACTGTCTTATATTTGCTTATCCATTTTATTTTCACCCTCTTTTGACCTACGATTTATTGTTGATTTACTAACACCAAGCTTTTTGGCTATCTGTCCAATCGTTAAGCCTTCTTGTTTAAACTTAATAACATCTTCAGCTGTAACATCATTCCTACGAGCTATTTTTTCACCGTTCTTTAATTTTGCTTGTTGTACATAACATTTGTTGTAAGTTTCTATTAAGCTATCCCTTGATTTTAACTTTTCTTCTAATTCATTATTAAGTGATATAAGTCTATCATTCTCAGATTTAACTTCATCACATCTTTGCTTATACAAATTATTTTCCATATCTTCTTCTATCGTATTTTTTCTATTTTCAATGTAGCAAATTATATTTAGTAAGAATCCTATATGCTTTGTAAAATTTATTGCTCCTGTCACTCTTTCTAACATCGATATATTATCTTGGTTAATATCTCTTACCCCTTTAGCACCAAGTATTCTCTTATAGATATTAAGTATAGCTTCCAAGTTAACTGTATCCATTGAATTCACATCTCCTTTAAATTTCAATTTATATTTTATATATAAATTAATGATTGAAAAGTAGCATTTATTTCAAATAGCTGCTGTTCTCTTGAAACTATGCCAGAATAGAAAAACAGACCTAAAGTATAAATTTTATAACTCTAAGCCTGTTTCTATATAATTTTACTATGTAAACTTATTAAAATTAACTCAATTGTAGTTTCTTATATTATAGATGTATCGGAGTTTCAAATTGCCGTTTATACTTGAAACTTCTAAATGCATTGAACTCTCATATAGCTGCCTACATCTGAAAACATCAAAAGTTTAAGAATTTCAAATAGCTGTTCCTAGTTGAAAATACAAAAGTTAACCATTAAGCATAAGTTGATATTTTAATCTCACTATAGTGATTATATTTATATCAATTTTGCTTACCTCATATACACATCTTGTATTTCATAAATTAGATCTGAATAGATAATGATAACTCTGTTATTTTAAATTTTTTATGATATAATATTCTATTCACTACAAGTTATAGAAATTAGTTATATGCTTTATTCTTAACTTGTTTGTTAAAATATTTAGCTCTGTTCTCATTAAAATATAAAATTGGAAATCTGGAAACATATCTATCAATCAAAGAGTACTGTATTAAATAATGATAATTGGATAATAAAATCTGCTGAATCCGAATCAATATCTTCTATATTTCCATCAATATATGGCAGAGCTTGCATTAATCCAGTTAGAAGATTGTCTTTAGTCAATTCGTAGATTGTATTATCCATGCCATACAACAATAATCTTCCTCCTTTTCCAACTGACTTATTATTTTTATATTTATTTTTTATATCATAGATCCAATGCAAGCTTCCTCCACTCTCTATAGCCTTATCTACTATTAAATCTAGATCGTCCTCAATAAACTCTTTATTATTAGTTGACTTCATAAATAACACCTCAATCCCTAAAATATTAGGGGCATTGTACTATAATTATTTATAATTTCAATACATAAACCTATAATTTAGCCAGCTCTTATTTTTATAAAAAAAATGCTGTTTTACATGCATTTTTAGATAACATTTAATTTATTGAAAATATAAAAGAAGCATCCATTCTTTAAGAGGATGCTTCTATTTTTTTAGTGAAGTGATTAGTTCTGTAACCTTATAGATAACGTCTTTTTCTTTAGATGACAAACCTTCTAATAACTGAATAAACTCATTTGATTTATAATCAGGTGCCTCCACTACTGACCCAGATATGAAATATTCTATAGGACAGCCTAAAATTACGCTCAATTCAGCTAAGCGTGTTAAATTTACCTTAACACGACCATTTTCAATTTTACTCATGTATTCGCCAGATATACTTAAGCATTCAGCCAATCTTTCTTGTGTTAGTTGCTTTTCTAAACGTTTTTCCCGAATTCTCATACCAATAATTTCATAATTTATCATGTACTCACCTCTTTGAATCATTGTATCAATGCCGATCTATAATTTTAACGAATACACAAATCAACATTGCTATATAGATTCAATAAAAGTTGTAAATCTCGAAACCAGTGTTATAAAATTAAATAATATCAGATAATTTGAACAAAAACAGAACCCCATCTTTTACATGAGGTTCTTATAATAGTTTTCATTGTGACAATAAATTTAAATGGTATCACAATAATAAATAAGTTATTCTGTTTTATAATGATGAATGATGTTATTTCCATTTACGTTCAGCTCTCTAAATTGAAATGGTTTGGTTGTTACTTCAATACTAAAAGAAATCTGTAATCCATCTGTCCCGTTAAGACCTGATTTAACCATAAGTGCTTTACCTGATATTTCACCGCCATCAATAAGTCCATCTGCATTATTGATTTCATCAAGAGTAATATTCATTGGCACCCATTTTTCGCCATTATAGTTCTTAAATTTCTCCATAAGAAGGTCTGTAGTCATTTTAAGTATATCTTCTTTACCACTACTACTAAAATTCATTGGTGATTTACTTATTTTTACCTCTTTTGTATAAATAGTTTTAGCATTTTGATTTAAGTCACAAAAATCAAGTAATATAGTATAAGAATTATTTGACTCATCTTTAGCATATAATGAAATTCCTACATTGCTATTAGGACTATCAAAAGCACTAATTACTCCTTTGCCGGATAAATTATCATCATCAACTATTGAATCAATTATTGGATTAGCTACTTTAGGATCAAATCTATAAGATGAACGTATATGCATTTTTAATTGACTATCTTGGTAAAATAAGAGGGTGAAATTCTCACCTTCAACATTCCAAAGCCCACGTAAATTCTCAGCCCTAAAGCTCTGATTCATATTCTCAATACGCTTTTTTTCCTTATTTCTATTATTCAGACTGATACCTACTATGACAAGAGCCACTATTACTATTATCAAGACTGGAATTAGTATTATTTTTAATTTCTTTTTCATTCTCTAATGATCTCCTTTTCTTCAGTAGTTGATATCATTTTTATTTATCTAATACTTTATCAGGTACAACCGCATTTCCACCAAATATATAAACACTATCAATTAGATGATTACCTATATACTCTGATACATTAGCTTTAACGCTATCTTTACCTACCAGAACTAAAGGTATATTATTCTTTGCTGCTAATTCTGCTCCTGTCAGAGCATCTGGATATGATTCTCCACTTGCTACTGCTATGCTTTTATAGCCTTGACTTGGTTCAAAATGTTTAATAATTTCAAGTGACGTATCATATCGGTCCTGACCTGCTAATCGTGTAACGTTGATACCTAGGCTCTTTAATTGACTATCAATTGTATCTGAAACTACTCCAGTGCCTCCTACAATTACTGCATTTTTAATGTCCCACTTCTGTATAGCAGTCATTGTGTCAGTTCTTAGACTATCTCTATTGGAAAATAATATTGGCATAGTATTCATTGCTGAGAATGGTGCTATTGCTAAAGCATCTGGAAAATCCCCTTCAGGTGCTATTACTACAGTATCAAATTGTTTTACCTTTCTAATTTCATCTCCAACATTTACTGCTGTATCATATAAACCTGTTCCACCTATTCTTACAACATTGTACTTTTGTTTTAATTCGTTATATATATTTTCTGATATAGTTGCTTCACTTCCAAGTATGTACACATTTTTTGCCTGAAGCCTTTCTATTTCTGCGCTAACACTACTATTAAGCTTATCAGAATAAGTTATTAGTACAGGTGCATTCTTTAAATATGCAAAGCTTGAACCTACTAATGCATCATTATAACTCTCTCCGCTAGCAAGTATTACATCATTTGATTGCTTCCAACCACTCTTGCTTATAGCTACAGCTGTTCCATATCTATCTGCACCACCAAGCCTTACTTTACTTATAGTGCTCGTAGTCTGACTGTTTGTCTCGCTAATTTCACTAACTACACCATTGCTAACAAATGCTATATTATTATTCTTAGCATAAATTTCAGCGTAAGAATTAGTTTTTCCAGTTATAGTAAGTCCTGTACAACCTTTAAATACGTCTTCACCTATACTTATTACACTACTTGGTATAGTTATTTTTGTTATCTTAGTAAACCCAAATGCACCTCTATCTATGCTTTTAACACTATCTGGAATATTTACATTGGTCAAATTACTGCAAGATTGAAATGCTCCTCCACCTATGTTTGTTAAACTATTTGGAATTGTTACACTTACTAAGGTTTCATTATTCGAAAATGCCCCCTGTGCAATACTTGTTGTATCTTTTGGTATTACAACATTAGATTCCTTTCCATTATATTTAACCAATATATTGTCCCCAGCCATTATAAATTTATTTTTATTATTATCAAGCCATGGTGTTTGCTCAAATGCTGCACCGCCTATATTTGTTACACTCTTTGGTATGTTTATGTCAGTCAAATTATAGCAGTCCGCAAATGCCCTAAGCCCTATTCTTGTTACACCATCTGGTATAGTTATACTAGTTAAGCTACGACAAAACTCAAAGGCAGACTCATCAATGGTTTTTACGCTATTCGGTATTGTTACACTGGTTAATTTATTACACTGAAAAAACGCTTCTTTGCCTATACTTGTTACACCATTTGGTATAACGATACTAGATATATCCGTATTTCCAAATGCATTATTACCAATACTAGTAACACTATTTGGAATTGTTATACTTGTTACTTTAGCATACCAAAATGCACATTCGCCTATTCTCTTAATGTTATCCGGTATTACAACATTAGATTCCTTTCCATTGTATTTAATTAAAATACTGTCCCCTACAACCACAAAATTATCACTTTGACTTTTAAGCCATGGTGTTGCTGCAAATGCTCCACCGCCTATATTGGTTACAGTACTGGGAATTGTCACATTAGTTAAATTAAGACAGTATGCAAATGCACCTCCGCCAATACTCTTAACGCCATCTGGTATAACTATACTTTTTATGCTATTACAGTTTAGGAATGCACCTCTCCCAATGCTTGTTAAGGTGCTTGGTAAGGTTATACTTGTAATACTACTCTTTATCTTGCCTTCATAATCATCATCATGATTTTTATTGCTAGGGTCTACAAATGCATAATCACCGATGCTAGTTACCCCATCTGGTATTACTATATCACCTCCTGAACCGTTATATTTTACCAATGTTCCATTTTCAATAGTGAAGTCACTGTTTATAGCTACAGCCAATTCTACACTTTTTGTAGATTGTGAATATTTAGTCGAAACTTCATATGCCGATACTGAACTTGATAAAAGTGTTGCTACTCCTAACGTCATTAAGAATATCTTTGTTCTTTTAAACATATTAAACAATTCCCCTTCTTTCATGTAATTTAACTATTATAATTTTAACATCTGTTACTAAACACATATTTATATTGTTACTATTGACCTTTTTTACTTACAAGATGTCCTTCTTCAAACACCCCTATATATTGTTCACCATTTGGTGAAATTACAGTTCCTTCACCTTCCATTGCACCATTTTTGAACGGACCTATATATTTAACACCACTCATCCAAGTCATAGTTCCTTGACCTTCCATTTTGCCATTTTTAAACTCACCAATATATTTAGATCCATCAAGCCAAATATAAGTTCCTTGGCCTTCCGCTTTGTCATTTTTAAAATCCCCCATATATGCGTTATAATCTGACCTAATTATAGTTCCTTTACTATTTATATGCCCATTAGCCCAAATTCCAGAAATGGTATATTTCGCACCGTTTCCTGTTTGTCCAACAAATATTGCCTTAGGTTCTTGCGCAGAAAAACTTCCAAATCCATTTGGAAGATTATTTACGACACATCCAGTATAAGTACCATTTTGAGATCCTAATGTATAGTTTAAATTTTCAACATAATCACTATTTACAGTAATGCTTTCTGTGTTATCAGATTTATTACCAACTGAAAAAGTCATAATTTCTTTACTATTTATATGCCCATCAGACCAACTACCAGAGATGGTAAAAATTTTATCCGTTTCTTCTTGTTGCTCTTTAAATGACGACTTATTTCCTTGTGCATAAAAACTCCCATACCCATTTGGAGCATTATTTACAACGCATCCAGTATAAGTACCATCAATATTCCCTAATGTATATTTTAGATTTTTTACATAATCGCTATTTATAATAATATTTACTGTATTATCAGATACAACACCTGTTCCACCTAAAACTATAATATTATTATATTTATCACGTTGAGCTCTTATTGAAGCCATTACTGAATAATCAACTGAACTTCCTACTAAAATTAAAGGTGAGTTACTTGAAGCAGCCAATACACTGCCTGATAACGCATCAGCATATCCTTCACCTGATGCAACATAAACTTTATTATAACTAAACTTATCAGCAAAATGATTTAATACTGCGGCGTTTGTTTCATATCTGCTGTTTCCCCCAAGTCTTATTGGATTACTTAAATAGGAATCTATCTTAGTGCTTACAACTCCAATTCCACCAAGTATATAATTTTCAGCTAGTTTTTTATTTGCTAAAAAATCTTTAGTTGCTTCAGGTAAATCTTCTTTGTCGGTAAGTAGTATTGGCATGCTCTTTTTTGATGCAATTGAAGTTATAGATAAAGCATCTGCAAATCCATAACCATTAGTTATTACCACTCCACATACGTTTTTTAAATTTTTAGCCACTTCTACAGATGTTTCAAACCTATCTTGTCCATATATTCTGGTAGTTTCAATACCCATGTCCTCTATTTCAGATTTTACGTTATCAGATACAACGCCTCTTCCACCAACAATAAATACTTTTTTTACTTTCAGTCTTGATAATTGGTTTCTGGTTTCTGTGCTTAAGGCGTCCTTACCAGTTAGAAGTATAGGTGCTTTATATTGCTCAGCCAAAGGCGAAGCACATAATGCATCTGCAAAACCTTCTCCACTTGCTATTACAGCATACTCCGATGATGTCCATCCTGAATCTACAATTTTCGAATTAGTTTGGTACCTATCAGTCCCCCATAACCTATCTTGTAATGTTGCTGCATTTACAACATTTGATGTAAAGAACATTGCACAAGATAAGGTTACAGTAAATATAATACTTAATAATCTTTTCCTCATATTTGCCCCCTTCATCCCTTTACAAAAATACAGCCTATCAAGAAATAAACCGTATTTTCCATATATTACACTATTTTATTATATCCCTATTTGATCTATAGGGCAATATTGAGTTATAAGTAATACATTTTAAATTTAAAATACTTCAATAAAAACTGATGCTCTAATGAAATAATCAACATAAAAATACCTACTAGCAAATAAAAATTGCTAGCAGGTATTAAATATTTTATATCCTCGTCTTATCAATTACTATTTTCTTATTAGAAGTCCATTAAATTTAATTAAACCTAGTTAAACTTACTCATACTTAATGGACTGATATTGTCTATTGCAACATCAGTCCGTTTTGTAGTAGTGGTAATTTTGCAAAGATGTTCAGTGTGATTATTCTATAGAATATATCATTTGATGTAAACCCTTCAAATAATTAATCCTTGTTTTTAATCATATAAACTTTAATCCTATTTTATCCTAATTATTTTTTTCAGGTAACGGGTAACAGGTAACTGCTTGTCCTATATTTTATCAACGGTAATTAATAGTTTAACCATATCCACTCATCGTCTCTTGGTTTTTCATTTCCACCACTTGAGTTTGCTGATGATTTAGAAATATCCTCTGCAAGTATTTCACATCTCCATTTACCAGATGCTACAAGCCTATCATATAAGCTCATTCCATTGTACTTGTATCCAGACATCATAATTGGTGATTTTGCATCTTCTACGGTATCCATATATTTGCCCTGTCCTCTGTCTGTCATATCAATTTCATAGACTTTTCTATTTTTTCTAGTCTTTAATTCGTAGGGACTATCAAGATACATAAAGGTGCTAGTGTCATTCTTGAATTTGTTTATTAATGTAAGGGTATTTACACAATAAACCTCTACTCCCTCCATCTGCTCAATTACTTTATCAAGTGTATCATTCAACCATGTATCGTATGCAATGTCCTCATTTCCTGTAAAATCAGGTTTAGGTTGTTTACCAAGTCCGTTAAATGATTGTTTGAACATTACTAAGGCTGCTGCTGCAAGTTCTACTGATTTTTCCTCTGGAATGTATTCTTTCCATATTTCCTTCTGAATATCAAAGGTTTCAGGATCTGTTAAACTCAACATTCTTTTCTCAAATTTTTTAACTGCTGATTTATATGGTTCCCAAATCTTCTTTGCTGCTAGAAAGCACTCTTCTGAAAGTTCAGTATCTGCTATTAGGTCCAACACTTGGTAAGCTGTAAACGGATTACTAAGCATCTTGTGTATTAAAAACAACCTTGGGTTAAGGTCATTCATAATCCTTCGTTCAAACATATCTTTATCTACATTAATAGTTACAGCTCCAGAACCAGCATAGCCATCTATGAATGTAGTGCATCCACTTGCTCCATCCTCAATAAATTCATTTAATTGAGCTGATAGCTTACTCTTACTTCCGAAGTATGCGAAATTAGTTAAATATTTTTTATTCATCTTGCTTTTCCTCCATTAAATCATTTTTGTTATTGCTATCACTTTCAAAGTAGCAGTCTCTCCTTGTTTTTTATCAGGTCTTCTTATAGTTTTGTCTAAAGCTTCATCATCAGATTCTGCTATAAATCTTTTTTCCATTAACAATTCTCTTAACTCTCTATAGTTGTATCCAAGTTTACTCTCAAGTACATTAAATAGTGGACTTGGTATATAGTATACAAAATCTCTTATATATCCACTTGAAAGCTTTGTTTCTGCAAAGGTGCATAATTCTCTGTAGCATGTATCAAAATCCTGTTTTACTTTTACTTTTATTACCTGTTCAACTTTTACAACTGTCTCTGCAATTAATGTTTGTATGTATTCAGTTAAACCATCCAAATCAAATTTTAATCCTAGATACTGTTCTCCTAACTTTGCCGCGAGTAAAACTACCACTAGTTTCTCTGTTATTCCTTTTGATATTCCGTTTCCATCCATGCTAATTTCCTTTTCTTCTTCATGTAAACTCTCCTTTAATTTCTTAAAGTCATTTTCTGTCATTTTGTGCTTAAATAACTCATTCACAAAGTACATGCCTACATGCCCATAGTTCTCTTTGCAAGTTTTCTTAACTTTAGCTGCTTGTGCTGCATCTTTAAGTAGGTCTCCTTGTTCAACTTCTATTTCAACTAATCTTCGTAAAATTCCCATCTTATCACTATCTGTTTTCTCATATACTGAGTTTTCAGATGCACTAAATATGCAGGTATGCCAGGAACATCTGCTGTCCACTGAATATTCCTTATTTAATCTTCCTTTGCTTTTTCCGTCTTCAATATTATATAAGATGTCGGTGAAATTTTTTATTTTGCCCTGGCTGGTATCATCAAGGAGAAATGGCACACCCTCCAAATTATTTAATAAGGCACTTATTGCATTTTCTGTATTGTTCCAAGTGTTAGAAAGCCTTTCACCTTCTGGATTGTCCCATAAACTCATGCATAGTTTTAAAAGTATTGTTTTTCCTTGAGAACTTAATCCACAAATGTTTGCTATTAAACTCTTTAAACCTAATGCTCCATATATAGGTGCTGCCAATGACATGGCTATAAGAAACTGAGATATCAGTCTACCATCCATTACTTCATTACAAATGTCTATTGTCTTTTTCATAGCTCCCCTTTTCACAAGGTGGTGCTGATTATCATCTAGTGTACCTTTAAATGGTATTACTGATGAACCATCAAACCTTAGTTTTTTTGTTGCACTGTCTATACTCCATCCATGACCCTTATCATAGTAATAACGAACTGGTATTTTATCACTGTACTCCCTTAAAAATTTCTTTAATTCTTTGATGCAATTGGTAGATGTCCTTTGTCCTGATATATTTACTATTGGCACACTCTTTTTAAGCAAAGGACTATAATCATCCAAATTTAGAACTTTTCCGTTTGTTACAATAATGTCCTCACTCTGTTCAATGTCTCCTTTTTTATCTTTGAATAGAAGAGATAAAACAACTGTTTCCTTCAGGGTGTTTAAATCTTTTCTAACAAACAACCTCATTTCTACTCCAAATTTATCTCCTGCTATTGATGGTACAGTTATTGCACTGCTATTTACATTAGCTTTATTTATTGTTTTCATTTTTATCTAGACCTCTTTCCTTTTAAAATTGGTCTATATACGTATATAGATTTTATTATTTAAGGTCGAGCTCTTGACCTTATTTGTTTCTAATTTTTTACGTTTGCCTTACTTTAATTTTAAACTCTATATTCTGGTAAACTCTAGTTGTCCACTATCAATGTATTTATTTATCTTACTACTCTTAGTTCTGGTTTTTATTAAACGTATCTGCTATTTTTTCAAGTCGTTCATACATGCCTTCCTGTGTCATTCCTAAAGTAAGTTCATCACATTTATAGAATCTGTAAAGTTTTCCTCATTAAAGTCATATTGTTTATGAACTTGACTTAATCAAAAATATGATATGTTTTCGCCTTTTCATCTTTATGCCAAATAATTTTTCGCATATTATAATCTTCTACTGTAGGTTCTGAATATTCAAGTTCATCAACAGCTTCTATAATAGAATCATCTCCATAATCTACTCTTTTTACAAACTAATTTACTTATATAAATATCCTTTTTACATTACCAAGTGTTAAACTGTCTTTTATCCACGCAGAGGTCATTACTATGTTCTTTTATTATCACTAATTTTTTTCACTGCTTATAGTTCAATGTACTTTTATCCATTCAGAGGTTTTTGCAAAAAATAAAAAAAGACTCAATTACAAAATATAATTAAGTCTTTAAATATTATTTTATGTTTATATAATTTTACCTTCACTTAATTTAGCATATTCTTCTGACATAAGTTGATTATATAAATTAACTAGTCCTTCCGTTGTATTAATATATAGAACTCCCTCACAATTTTTACATTCAGAATTGTTTACATTTAAACATCCTTGTTTACATTCCAAATCATTAGATAAAAATTTATGACCTGCTAATACTCTCGCGCCTCTTCTTATGTTATTATCAGGCTCTTGTTTTTTACGTAGGTCCTCTTGGTCATTTAGTGTTGCTAATCCTATAAAACTATTTCTATAATCAAATGTATGTCCTATGTGATAAAAAGAATAATCAGTAATTGACTTCGCCTCTTTTGGTATTGACTGACACTTAACCCAATGATGCAATGGAACATGAATAGTTTTTTCATCTAAATTTGCGGGTCTTTTACCAGACTCCCATTGTAGACTGGTATATACTATACCACCAGTTTTAGGTTCAAGTCTTCTTTTAAAAGTTACTCCATCTATTTCCTCATAAAATTCTTTATTTCTTGTTCCTGCAGTATCATTTGTAAAGCTCCAAGTAGTTCCCCTAACATGTTTATTGTCAAGACTTATACACAAGTTATTTTTATAACATAACTTTGAACATGCTGTACAATTAGCGTGGTCATTTAAATAGTCTCCTTGAAATTTAGTATCAGTATTAGTATTTTTTGAAGGAGATATCAAGTCCATTACCTTATCAACATCATTAGCATCAATAACAACATATGCTCTATTTTCCTCACAAAAATTAATACCTTCATTTGGATAGTCTATACTCATTAAAACTATACCTTTTTTACTATCTAATATGTTGTACTGACTTAAAATATTTTCTTGAATTTTCTCTAAATCCTCACATAGAAAATAGAAGTCACTCTTAGTTGATAATAATTTAACATTATTTAAACCGTTATTTTTATTCTGTATTTTAACACGAACTACAGGTTTAATCATTTTCGATTTATTAATTACTTCATTAGATATTACTAAAAATTTAAATAATCTCATTGTCTTTCCCCTCAATTCCTTCATATATTGTATTTTCTAACTGTTTAATTCTTCTATAGTAAGTAGTTCTTCCTATATTTAGCTTCTGGCAGGCTTCCTTTACACTTATCTCATTTCTTTCAACTAGCTTCATATATGTTCTTAATTCAGCAAGCTCTCTTGGAATCCTACCTCTTTCATTTGGTGTCTCAGAACGTTCCATTTTATCTGATTGTCCACTAACTTTGTCTAAAGCTGCTATTATATTTAATATATATTTACCAAATTGGTTAGAAGTATCTAAATTTTCAGTTTTAATAAAAAGTTGTACACCCTTCTCTTGGGTCTGCATAATAAACCTTATTATAGACTTTACATTTTTACTAATGTTCTCAATACTATATATAAATACAATATCACCAGCCCTTACGTATTTAATTAATTCATTGAGTTCTATATTTCCACTATGTATTTCTGTAAATATCTTGTCTACATTTATATTATTTAAGTATTTCATTTGAGTCTTATAACTATGGCTATTTTCTTTACCCCGTATATATCCAATCTTCGTAAGAAATCACCTCCAGAACCTATATAGTATATATTAAATCGTTTTATAACATTTATGTCAATGTCTTATCTATTTTCAGTTTTTTACCAAGCTTCTAATTCGAAAGTGTTCCATAATTAAAATAAAAAAATGTTCCACAATAGCTTATTTTTATATAAAAAATTGTTCCTAAATACAAATTTTATATAAAAAATGAGGTATTGTACCTAAAATCATTTTTTGATTCTAAGTAACAATACCTCATGTTTTTTATAGCATGTATATTCAAGAATACCTGATGTATAAAGCTTTTTATTCTATGTTTATGCTATTTTGTTCTATTATTTGCTTGGTCGTGGTTGTTTCACCTGTGCCTGAGCTGCTGCAAGTCTTGCTGCTGGTACCCTAAATGGTGAACAGGATACATAATTTAATCCAACAGCATGACAGAATTCAACAGAGGATGGATCTCCTCCATGTTCTCCACATATTCCAAGATGAATATCAGGTCTTGTCTTTTTTCCAAGCTCTGCTGCCATCTTAACAAGCTTTCCTACTCCTCTTTGATCCAACTTTTGGAACGGATCGAATTCATATATCTTTTTCTCATAATAATCCTTTAAGAACTTACCAGCATCATCTCTTGAAAAACCAAAGGTCATTTGAGTTAAGTCATTTGTTCCAAAGGAGAAGAATTCAGCTTCCTCGGCTATTTCATCAGCAGTAAGAGCTGCTCTTGGTATTTCTATCATAGTACCTACTAAATATTTTAAATCTATTCCTTCTTTATTAATTACTTCGTTAGCAGTTCTAACAACTATATCCTTAACATACTTTAACTCTTTTACTTCTCCAACTAGTGGTATCATTATTTCTGGAACTATCTTATAGCCTTTTCTTTTCTTAACATCTATAGCAGCTTCTATAATAGCTCTAGTTTGCATTTCAGCCATTTCTGGATAGGATACTGGAAGACGACATCCTCTGTGTCCCATCATTGGGTTAAATTCATGTAAGGATTCAACAGTTTGTTTTAAATCTTCGAAACTTAATCCCATTTCTTTAGCTAAATCTCTTATATCTTCATCAAGTTGTGGTAAAAATTCATGTAGTGGTGGGTCTAATAATCTTATATTTACTGGTCTATCTTCCATAGCTTCATAGATTTTAATAAAATCTTCTCTCTGCATTGGAAGTAATTTATCTAATGCCTTTCTTCTTTGCTCCTCAGTTTTTGAAACTATCATTTCTCTAACTGCCGGTATTCTCTCTTCATCAAAAAACATATGTTCAGTTCTACAAAGCCCTATACCTTCAGCTCCGAACTTAATAGCCTGCTCAGCATCTCTAGCTGTATCTGCATTAGTTCTAACCTTTAATTTTCTTATTCCATCAGCCCAAGCCATAAGTGTTCCAAAATGTCCACCTATTTCATTCTCAATAGTTTTTATAGCTTGTCCGTATATGTTTCCTGTACTACCGTCTAGAGATATATAATCTCCTTCATGATATACCTTTCCGCCTAATTCAAAAGTCTTAGCTTCTTCATCTATTTTTAAGTCACCACATCCAGCTACACAACAAGTACCCATTCCTCTAGCAACAACTGCAGCATGGGAAGTCATTCCTCCTCTTGCAGTAAGTATACCTTCCGCTGCTACCATTCCTTCTATGTCCTCTGGAGATGTTTCAATTCTTACTAATACTACCTTTTCACCTTTTTCATGGTGTTCTTTTGCTGTTTCTGCTGTAAAATAAACCTTACCGCAAGCAGCACCAGGTGAAGCTGGAAGACCTTTTGCTATAATTTCTGTATTTTCTAATTCCTTAGAATCAAAGTTTGGGTGCAAAAGTGAGTCTAATTGTTTAGCATCAACCTTTAATATTGCTTCTTCTTTTGTAATAAGACCTTCTTCTACTAAATCAACAGCAATCTTTAATGCAGCCTGAGAAGTTCTCTTACCATTTCTTGTTTGAAGAAAATATAACTTTCCTTGTTCAATAGTAAACTCCATGTCTTGCATATCTTTATAGTGTTTTTCTAATCTTTCTGCTATTTCCATAAACTGTTTATAGCACTCTGGTAAGTCTTCTTCTAGTCTTGATATTGGAAGCGGAGTTCTTATACCAGCAACAACATCTTCTCCTTGAGCATTTATTAAATACTCACCAAATATAAGCTTTTCTCCTGTAGCAGGATTTCTAGTAAATGCAACTCCTGTTCCAGATGTTTCTCCCATGTTACCAAATACCATTGATTGAACGTTAACTGCTGTTCCCCATTCCCTTGGAATGTCATTTAATCTTCTGTAAACTACTGCTCTTGGATTGTCCCAAGATCTAAATACAGCTGTTACAGCTTCTAATAACTGCTCTTTTGGGTCCTGCGGAAAATCTTTTCCCATTTCTTTTATATATAAAGCTTTATATTTCTTAACAACTTCTTTTAAGTCTGATGAAGTTAAATCTGTATCAAATTTTATTCCCTTTGCATCCTTTACTTCATCAAGAATGTCTTCAAATTTTCTCTTCTCAATTCCCATAACAACATCAGAAAACATTTGAATAAATCTTCTATATGAATCATAAGCGAATCTTTCATTATTAGTTAGTCCGCTTAAACCTTCTACTGTTTCATCATTTAAACCTAAGTTTAATATTGTATCCATCATTCCCGGCATTGAAACTCTTGCTCCTGACCTTACTGAAACAAGTAGTGGATTATTTACGCTACCAAACTTTTTTCCAGTGGTTTCTTCAATGCTAGCTAATGCACTATAAATTTGACCTACAACCTCTTCAGATAACTGCTTATCATCCTCATAGTATTTTGTGCAAGCTTCTGTAGACAATGTGAAGCCTTCTGGAACAGGTATGCCTAGATTCATCATCTCAGCAAGATTAGCTCCTTTTCCCCCAAGTAAATTCTTCATCTTTGCATTTCCTTCATTAAAAAGATATACGTATTTTTTATTTTCCATTAAATCGCACGCCCCTCTATATAAACATTTTGATGTATATTTATTATATATTATGTATTATATATGATATAGTATATACTATATCATATAATTGTGCAATATGTAATATACGATATGTGTTAAATAATAATTAAAATTTAGTTATGAGGTAGCATAATACAAAAAGGCAGATACTTTTTTATTCTATTTAAATGTTTATACCCTTATAAACAAAGTCTTGCCCTGAGAGTAAAATTTTAAAAAAGCAGCTTATAATTTGACATTAAATTCGTTTCACTGTAAGCTATGTCTTGGGTAAATTTCAAACTAAATAGTTTTAAATTTATGTTGCTGTGAAAGAGCTTCCTGAGCTAAACATTATATATTTATAGTTAAATCAGAAATAAATGCAGCAGAATTTATTGCCCCAAGGAGGAAACTTAATGAAGATAATACAAGTAAAAGGAAATACATTTTGCATTGATACTGGAATGACCTACATACCTTTTTATAAGATTAATGATGAAGAAATTATTATGTTGGATTCAGGATGGGCGCAGGGAGAAAGAGAGCAAATCGATAGGCTTTTAGATACCAATAATTTTAAAGTGTCTGCTATAGTATGCAGCCATGCACACATAGATCATATAGGAAATGCTGCATATTTGAAGAGAAAGTATAACTGTATTATTGCTATGTCAGCCTATGAGGCTCTCTTCTGCAGCTCCACAGTAAACTTAAAGGTTTATTATAGTAATCAAACCTTATCTGATGTTACAAAGCATTTTGGACATATGGTTTGTGAAACAGACATTATGATTTCAGACGATCATGATAAAATATATGTGTGTGGTATTAAATTTAAAATTATTCATACACCAGGTCATAGTCCTGCACATATATGCATTATTACCCCTGATGATGTTGCCTATTTAGGAGATGCCCTCATAAGTTATGAAGTAATGGAGGGTGCTAAAATGCCTTATGCTTATATATTACGGGAGGATTTAAAAAGTAAAGAAAAACTTTATAATTTAAAATGCAGTAAATATATAGTAGCACATAAAGGTATGTACAATGATATTACAAAACTTATAGCTGATAACATACATTTTTATAAAAACAGGGCTGCAAGAATATATGACATTATAGATGGTACCATGACAATGCAGGATATTATGAAGTCCGTTATTAAAAACTTTAATATTCCAGTAAAAAGCATATATAAATATGCGGTAGTAGAAAGAATGTTACGATCCTATGTGGAATATTTAAATGAAACTGGGGCCATAGAATTAAATATGGAAGATGGCTTTCTTAAATATTCAAAAGACAAAGCCTACAGAAGTATTTAGTATACCCCATTAATGAAGCTTATGAAACTAAACCAAGAATCCAGTAGGGTTTCAACCCCGCCAGATTCTTGGTTTAATTAATTTTAAGCATTTTTAAATTAATTATTTTCTGATAGCTCTAGATGCTTTATATATTTCCACATAATAAAATCCTTTAAAGATTTTCTTTTGTTTCTAAGTTCTTTAAGTTCCTCAGCTGTAGTGCTATTCAATATGTATTGTTCGAAGCTAGAAGCATCTTCTTCGTTAAAATTGTTATCTACAACCCACTTATACCCCTTATTTGCTGCTACTATTAATAATGGGTCTACTGACTTTTCCTTAAGTACTTTTTTAATTTCATTAATGTCCATTTTTTCACACTCTCTTCTTTCTACTAGATTAACTATTATGTATTTATAACGAATTATATCTTTATAATCTTATCTTTAGCATATAACTTACTTGAAATCCACATCCAAAGCATAACATATAAAATTGAAAAATATAAGGAATCTAACCACTGGCCTGCCCAAGGAGTTACAAACCTTAATGTTACCCACCTACAAAAAAGCAAGGGTTCCTTGAATTGAGCATCGTAGATAGGAATTCTCCAAATAGTTTTCCTTATAAGTTCAGAAACTAAGTAAACAAAAATTGGACTACTTCCTAAAAATATAAATGGCTTTAATAAGCCTTCTTTCTTATAAATATCACAAACCAAATACAACAAGGCTAAACTTAAAGCTGCCACAGCCCCAGTTATAAGTACAAAGGAACTGGTCCATATCATTTTATTATACGGAATAACCCTACTAAATAATGAAGCTCCTATAAATCCCACTATGGATAAAGCTATCATACCTGCTACTTTATAGTAGTCATTTATATTTTTATAGTTTAATAAACATCCCATTATGCAGCCTAATAATCCTGTGGCTATTGACGGTATAGTACTAATTATTCCCTCTGGATCCCAAGTTATATAAGCTAGATGCCCACTTAAATAATAGGAATCTATTTTTTGTTCCAAATTTCCTTCAATATTGAATCCATAAGGCTTTATCAAAAAGTAGTATCCTAAAATTATTATAAAAGAAATTATTATTAACGAACCTGTAACATATCTATCATCCTTAAAGCTCTTTTTAACAATTAGAAATACTATAGATGCAAATAAATATACTATTCCCAGCCTTGCTAAAACGCTAGGTATTCTCATAGAATGAAAATCAAAAATTGGAAATCCATTTAAAAATAATCCTAAGAGTATTAATATTATACTTCTTATAAAAACCTTTGAAATTATAGCTGCCATTCCTACCTTTAATGCTAATCTCTTTTCTATTACAACTGGAATAGTAATTCCCATTACTATTATAAAAAACGGAAAAGCAAAATCAGCAAAGGTTAATCCTCCCCAAGGCATATGCCTTAATTGAATATAATTTCTATCTGTATTTCCAGGATTATTGCATAAAACCATCATAGCTACTGCAAATCCTCTAAGTACATCTACAGACCTTATTCTTGAATTCAATAATTTCACATCCCTCTTTATAAGTTAATTTTATATTTACTAACAAGCTCACCTTACTTGCTAATACCACAGAGCACAGCGAAAAAAGTGAGCTTTATTGTTAAATATTTTCTACAAATTGAATTTTTAATCCATTTGGATCTAATACATAGAAAAACCTAGTATGTGGATTTGGCTGGAAGGGTCCACTATAAATGTCCATGCCTTTTTCTTTAATATAAGCCATCATTTCATCTACTGAATTCACTTCAAAGCCAAGAGAAATATCGTGTCCATAGTTTACATCTTTCAAAGCCTCATTGCATATAAGTTCAATCTTTGTTTCACCATCCCCTAAAAATACAATTTCTATTCCTGGGCCTGCATTGAATCTTCTGTCCACATTTAGTCCAACTATGTCCCTGTAAAACCTTAGAGATTCCTCTAAATTTTTAACCATTAATGTACTCCAGCAAAATTTCATAATTTAATTCCTCCCTAAATTATTTTTATTATTTAATATTCCACCTATAGACTCTTTTCTATGTCTATATATGAATTATACGCCTATACCTTTAATATATATAGCCTTATAAAAAATGTTAGTAAAATATTAATGGATTATTTTTATTGAATCAATGCAAAAAATAAAAATCGCTAAGCAACTAAATTGCTTAGCGATTTTTTACTTACCTGGCAGCGACCTACTCTTCCACTCAGTCTCCCGAGCAGTACCATCGGCACTGTGAAGCT